>NZ_JAERUC010000149.1 GCF_016745505.1 Streptomyces silvae
TGGAGAACGTCGGCTTCGAACCCGGCACCGTCCACGGCACGCTGCACGGCCCCGGCTACTCCGGCAGCGGCGGTATCGGAGCCGGCTACACCCTCCCGGGCGGGGCCGCGTTCGCCGACGACTTCCACACCTTCGCCGTGGACTGGGCCCCCGACTCCATCACCTGGTCCGTCGACGGCACCGTCTACCAGCAGAGGACCCCCGCCGACCTCAACGGCAACGACTGGGTGTTCGACAAGCCGTTCTTCCTCATCCTCAACCTCGCCGTCGGCGGCTACTGGCCGGGCGACCCGGACGGCAGCACCAGCTTCCCGCAGGAGCTCGTCGTCGACTACGTCCGTGTGACCACGGGCGACTGAGCGCGGACGCGGACCGGCGGCGGAGACCCCCGCCGGTCCGCGCACCGACGTAGCATGATCCGTATGGAGCAGCGCACACTCGGCAGGACCGGCCGTGACGTATCGGTCGTAGGACAGGGCACCTGGCAGCTGGGCGGGGACTGGGGCGAGGTGCGGGAGGCCGATGCCTTCGGCGTCCTGGACGCCGCCGTCGAGTCCGGTGTCACCTTCTTCGACACCGCCGACGTCTACGGCGACGGCCGCAGCGAACAGCTCATCGGCCGCTATCTGAAGGACCGCCCGGACGCGGACGTCTTCGTCGCCACCAAGATGGGCAGGCGCGCGGAACAGCTTCCGGAGAACTACGTCCTGGACAACTTCCGCACCTGGAACGACCGTTCGCGTACCAACCTCGGCGTCGACACCCTCGACCTCGTACAGCTGCACTGCCCGCCGACGGCCGTCTACTCCTCGGACGCCGTGTACGACGCCCTGGACACGCTCGTCGCCGAGCAGCGGATCGCCGCGTACGCGGTGAGCGTCGAAACCTGCGCCGAGGCGCTCACGGCCATCGCCAGGCCCGGAGTCGCGAGCGTCCAGATCATCCTCAACCCGTTCCGCCTGAAGCCCCTCGACGAGGTCCTCCCGGCCGCCGTGGAGGCCGGGGTCGGCATCGTCGCGCGGGTGCCGCTCGCCTCCGGACTGCTGTCCGGCAAGTACACCGCCGACACCGTGTTCGCGCCCGAGGACCACCGCACCTACAACCGCCACGGCGAGGCGTTCGACCAGGGCGAGACGTTCTCCGGCATCGACTACGCGACCGGGGTGGCCGCCGCGGCCGAGTTCGCCGCGCTCGCCCCCGAGGGCGCCACCGCGGCACAGACCGCGCTGCGCTGGATCATCCAGCAGCCCGGTGTCACCAGCGTCATCCCCGGCGCACGGTCGGTGGACCAGGCCCGCGCCAACGCGTCGGCCGCCGCCCTCCCGCCCCTGCCGCAGAGCACCCTCGACGCGGTGCGCGACCTGTACGACCGGCGGATCCGCGCGGAGGTCCACGGGCGCTGGTGAGCCACCCGCTCAGTCGTCACCGTCACCGTCACCGGCCGGGTCCACCGCCGCCCCGGCCGGCGCCGGCGACTCGATCCCGGCCGTCGGCGTGGAACCGGGATCCGGGGTGTCCGCCGCCCCGGTGTCCGGCGCGAAGAGGATCGTTCCCAGATACACCGCCGCCAGGAACGCGACCGTCCCCGCCACGGCGCTCGCCACGCGTGGACGCCGGCGGATGGCCTCACTCGTGCTGATCCGGCGGGTCGTCGCCGACCTGGCCGCCGATCTGGAGGCCCGGGGCGCGGGAGCCGCCCGTCTGCGACCGGTGGCCTGCGGCAGCCGGTACGTCGACGGGCCCCCGCCCGCCGGGGCCCCGGGAGTCTGCGCCGGTGCGGGAGCGGCCGGGGCGGCGGCCCGCGGAGCGGCGGCCGAGTGATGCGGCAGCGGCTCGGGCCGCCCGCGCCAGGCGTCCGTACGGAACCAGTCGGAGACCTGCTGTGCGCTCGGCCGGTCCTCCGGCTTCTTCGCCAGCAGGCCCAGCAGAAACGAGTCGAAGGCGGGGGAGACGTCCACCCCCCGCTGCCTGACCGGCACCGGCGGCGTGTCCACGTGCTGATAGAGCGTCGCGGTCGCCGTGTCCGAGCGGAACGGGGGCTGCCCGACCAGCAGTTGGTAGATGACACAGCCCAGGGAGTACATGTCCGACGCGGAGTCCGCCGTACGGCCCAGGGCCCGCTCGGGCGCCAGATACAGGCTCGTACCGACGATGTGGCCGGCCGTGGTCAGTGCCGTCGAGGGGTCGTCGACGAACTGGGCGATGCCGAAGTCCCCGATCTTCACGGACCCGTCGGCGTCCAGCATCAGGTTGCCCGGCTTGATGTCCCGGTGAACGATGCCCTGCCGGTGCGCCGCGGCCAGACCGGCGGCGGCCTGACCGGCGATACGGGCCACCTGCTCGGGATGGACCGTCTCCTGAGCCTCCAGCAGGTCCCCGAGGCTCCGGCCCTCGACCAGCTCCATCACCAGATAGAAGCGGTCCTCCCAGGAACCGAAGTCGAACACCGCCACCAGGTGAGGGTGGCTCAGACGCGCGGCCGTCTGCGCCTCCAGGCGGAAACGCGCGGTCGACGAGGCGTCGGCCTGGTCGCCCAGCAGCAGCTTCACCGCCACGGCCCGCCCCAGGACCTCGTCCTCGGCGCGCCACACCTCGCCCATACCGCCACGGCCGATGGGGGATATCAGCCGGTACCGTCCAGCAACCAGCACCTGTGCACACCAATCTCGAATTATGGCCCGCTCCGACTGCCGCGGCGGCGACCTTTTCGGGCTCATCGCCTCGGTACGGTGCGTCGGGATGCGCGGCCTGATCAGGATATCCGTCCCCCGGACCTCCCTTCGCCCGGCCGGAGCCCGGGACGCCGGATCCGGCCAATCGGCAGGCCCGACCGGCCTGTTCTCACCCCGTGCCGAGCCAGTCGAGCACCGCGGCCGCCGTGAACTCCGCCTGCCCGCCCGGGAACAGGAGTTCCGCCTTCCCGAACTCCGCGGCGTCCACCGGCGCCCGGGTCTCGGGGACCGCGACACAGCGCATCCCCGCCGCGTGAGCGGCCCGGACCCCCGGGACCGCGTCCTCCAGGACCACGCACGAGTCCGGCGCGACCCCCAGCCGCCGGGCCGCCTCCAGGAAGACGTCGGGCTCCGGCTTGCCGTGCGCGACCTCCTCGGCGGACACGTACAGGGGGAGGTACGCGTCCAGGCCCGTGACCGCGAGCGTCGCCGCGATCGCGGCCCTGGACGACCCCGACGCCACGGCCATCGGCACCCCGTCCCCGTGCAGCCGTACGACGAGCGCCCGCATCTCGGGGAAGGCGGTCGTGGACGCCCCGGCCAGCTCCAGATACAGGGCGTTCTTGCCGGCCAGCAGCTCGTCGACCGGTGCCTCGATCCCGTACTCCTCCCGCAGGGCGGTGAGGGTCTCACGGGTGCCGATCCCGATGAAGCGCGCGTGCTGCTCCCAGCCGAAGTCCCGCACGCCGTACCGGGCGAGGAGCCGGCGCCCCGCCTCGTAGTAGTTCGGCTCGCTGTCGACGAGGGTGCCGTCGAGATCGAAGAGGACGGGCGGTACGGGGCGGCGCGGGGTGTTCATGGCCTCCAGCATGCCCGACGCCGGTCAGCCGGGGCCCGCTGCCCGCCCCACCGCCTCGACCAGCGGCAGGACGCGGTGCGCCACCCGCTCGCGCAGTGCGACGTCGGTCCGGGTCCTGACCACTCCGGGGAGCTGGATCAGCTGCTGGATCACGTCCTCCAGGTGCCCGTTGTCACGGGCCACGACGCGGGTCAGGAGGTCGCCGCCCCCGGTCGTCGAGAACGCCTCGATGATCTCCGGGACGGCGGCGAGCGCGTCACCCACCTCGTCCAGATGACCCTGGGTGACCTCCAGGTGGACGAAGGCGAGCACCGGGTGGCCGAGGGCCGCGGGGGAGAGGGCGGGGCCGGTGCCCGTGATCACTCCGTCCCGCTCCAGGCGGTCCATCCTGGCCTGGAGGGTGCCGCGGGCCACGCCGAGGATGCGCGCGTACTCACGCACGCTGGTGCGCGGCTGCTCGATGAGCAGCCGGAGGATGCGGGTGTCGAGGGCGTCCACCGCCATGTCGGGCTGTACTCCTCCTGGCTCGGTGACCGGTCGCCCGACTGTACCCACGGCCGACGGCGGCGGACGGCACCGGTGACCCGGCGGATCGTTTGACGGGACCGTACGGGCGTGATTGCGTGGAATGGCAAACAGGAAGTAAAGGGTTATACCGGTCTGTGACCGAAAGCGGTTCACCATGGCTCTCACATCGCCGGTCAACTCGCACAACGAGTGGGATCCGCTGGAGGAGATCATCGTCGGGCGCCTCGACGGCGCGACGATCCCCTCCGGTCACCCGGTCGTGGCGTGCAACATCCCGCCCTGGGCGGCCCGGCTGCAGGGCCTCGCCGCGGGCTTCCGCTATCCCCGCCGGCTGGTCGAGTCGGCCCAGCACGAGCTCGACCAGTTCGTCGAGCTGCTGCGGTCCCTCGGGATCACGGTCACCCGCCCGGACCCGGTCGACCACAGACAGCGCTTCGCCACCCCAGGCTGGTCGTCCCGCGGATTCTGCAACACCTGCCCGCGCGACAGCATGCTCGTGATCGGCGACGAGATCATCGAGACCCCGATGGCCTGGCCGTGCCGGTACTTCGAGACCCACTCCTACCGCACGCTCCTCAAGGACTACTTCCGGCGCGGCGCGCGCTGGACGGCGGCACCGAAACCCCAGCTCACCGACGAGCTGTTCGACCCGGAATTCCGTACGCCCGGGGACGGGGACCCGATGCGCTACATCCTCACCGAGTTCGAGCCGGTGTTCGACGCGGCGGACTTCGTACGGGCCGGACGCGACCTGTTCGTCACGCGGAGCAACGTGACCAACCGGATGGGCATCGAGTGGGTACGCCGCCATCTCGGGCCCGGCTACCGCGTCCACGAGATCGAGAGCCGCTGCCGGACGCCCATGCACATCGACACGACGTTCCTCGTGCTCGCTCCCGGCAAGGCGCTGGTGAACCCCGAGTACATCGACGTCGACCGGCTGCCCGACGTGCTGAGCTCGTGGGACATCCTGGTCGCCCCGGAGCCCGACCGCATCGACGACCGGCTGCTCAAGGTCACCTCGCTCTGCGGCAAGTGGCTCAGCATGAACATCCTCATGGTCGACGAGAAGCGGGTGATCGCGGAGCGGCGTCACACCGGCATGCTGCGCGCGCTGGAGAAGTGGGGCTTCGAGCCGATCCCCTGCGATCTGCTGCACTACGCGCCGTTCGGCGGCTCGTTCCACTGCGCGACGCTCGACGTCCGGCGGCGCGGAACGCTCGAGTCGTACGTCGACTGACAGGCCGCCGCCCCGCCCCGGCGTGTGAGCCGGGACGGAGCGGCGGCCGGCGCCTGGTGCCGTTACCGGGGTCCGGACGGGGTCAGCCGCAGCAGGGTGCCCTCGCCGTCGGCGGACAGGACGAGCGAGCCGTCCGGTGCGGCGGCGATCCCGGCGAAGCGGCGGGCGAGGCCCGGCAGTCCGTGGGCGAACAGCGCGGGTTCGGCCTCCGGAGGCAGGGGGACCGCGTCCGGTGCCGGGCCGACCGGCAGGTCCTCGGCCTCGGTCCAGCTCGCCGACGTGGCGAGCGACACCGCGCGCACCCTGCGGTACCCGGTCTCCACCGTGTACAGCGTGTCGCCCAGGACCGTCAGCCCCTGGGGCGCGCCGAGCCCGTCGGCGACGACGGCCGCCGCACCGTCCTCCTCCAGCCTGAGCACGGCGCCCGCCCGCTCGTCGCTGACGTAGCACCGGCCCGCCGCGTCGAAGGCCACGTCGACGGGGCGGCCGAGCCCCTCCGCGAGCACGGTGACCTGGTCGTCGCCGTCGACGGCCAGCACCCTGCCGCCGCCCGACTCGGCGACCACCAGCGAGCCGGACGGGCCCACCGCGATGCCCATGGGCCGGTCCAGCCCGCCCGCCCGGGCCCGCATCGACCCCTGCCCGGGGTCATAGGTCCGTACGTCCCCGAACTGCGAGGTGAGGTGCAGGAGATCGCCGTCCGCCACGATGCCGTGGACGAACGGCGCCAGGACCTGGACCGCCGGTTCGGGGGCGTCGTCGGCCCGGCTGCCCGCCGTGGTGGCCGGCGGGCTCGCCACCCCGTAGTGGTCGGCCGCGTACACCGTGCCGCCCCGGCCGACGGTGACGCCGTAGGGGCCGTCGAAGCCGCGGGGCACGATCACCCGGGTCCGCCCGTCGGGGCGCATCTCGGTGATGCCGCCACTGGCGTAGCTGGAGACGAACATCCGGTTCTCGGCGTCGAACGCCGCGTTGTCCAGCCCCGCCACGCCGCTGGTGATCAGGGTCCTCGACCCGGTGCCGTGCAGATCGATGCGCGTCACCCTGCCCTCCGGTCCGAGCGACAGGACGTGCAGGACGCCGCCCTGGTCGAACCGCACCGCGACCGGGCGGTCCACCTCGTCCGCGACCATCTCCGGTTCGCCTCCGTCCGGCGGGATGCGCCAGACCTGACCGCTGATCATGTGCGGGTAGTAGAGGTACCCGTCGGGCCCGCGCTGCATCGCGTTGCCCATGGCGAGCCCCTCGGTGAGCACGGCCGGCTCGCCCCCGTCGGGGAAGAGCTCCAGCAGACGGCCGTCCGGCTTCATCTCGTTGACGAACAGCCGGTCCCCGACGCACGTGATGCCGTTGGGGTTCTTCACCTCGTCGCAGACCAGGGAGTACTCGCCCCCGGGAGTACGCCGCCAGACGCGCCCCGGGACCAGGTCCGCGATGTACATCGAGCCGTCCGCACCGAACGCGAGGTCGTCCGGCGACCGGACCGGACCGCCCGCCGGTACGACGACGTCGAGTTCACCCCTTGCCAGGTCGACCGCGCTGATCCGGCCGCCCAGGAACTCGGCGACGTACAGCCGTCCGTCCGGGCCGAACGCGATGCCGTTCGACCCCCACAGCGGGTTCGCGGGATTGAGCCTCGCCGCGGTCGGGTGGGGGTTCGGCGGCCCTGTTCCGTCGAACCTGCTGGGGTATCCGGCCGCCCGCTTCTCCGTCCCGCGCACGCCCGTCACTCCGCCTCGACCAGGACGTCGTCCATGCCGTCGCTCTCGCGCCACTCCCTGAGCAACTCGTGGAAGGCGACCGGCCCGTCACCGAAGGACTCGCTGCGCGCCCGTGGCCTGCCCTCGTTGTTGTAGTACCCGGGGGTGCACTCCGCCTGGAAGGCGTGCAGACTCGGCGCCTTCCGGCGGATCGTGGCGACCCACTCCTCCTGCGCCTCGACGGTCGGCTCGACGCGCCGCGCCCTGCGCCTCTCCGACTCGGCGACGACCTCGGCGACATGCGTGGCCTGCTCGTCGAGGATGTGGACGTAGTTGACGGAGCTGGCGTTCTGCAGGGGGCCGAGCTGGAAGAAGTTCGGGAAGCCGTGGCTGTAGAACCCGTGGAGCGTCTTCGGGCCCTCGGCCGCCCAGGACTCCAGCAGGCTCACGCCGTCCCGCCCGTACACGGGGAGCCTCCCCGACATCACACCGGAGACACCCACCTCGAACCCGGTCGCGAAGATGATGCAGTCGACCTCGTACTCGACACCGCCGACCACCACCGCGTCCTTGGTGATCCGCTCGACACCGTGGGTGTCCGCGGTGTCCACGAGCGTGACGTTGGGGCGGTTGAAGGTCTGCAGGTAGTGGTCGCTGAACGTGGGCCGCTTGCACATGTAGCGGTACCAGGGCTTGAGCTTCTCCGCGGTCTCCTCGTCCTCCACCAGGGCGTCCACGCGGGCGCGGATCTCGTTCATCTTCTGGAAGTCGGCGAGCTCGTACGCCCGTTCACGCTCCTCGGCGGGCACGTCCGCGTACGTGTCGGTCGGGATGAGCTTCTCCTGCAGGCGGGCCGTGCTGGTCCAGGCGTCGTCCACCAGGTCCTCGGCGACCTTCCTGCCGGTGACGACCTGGAGGAAGTTCTCCATCCGGCGCCGCTGCCAGCCCGGCCGGAGCGACTCGGCCCACTCCGGGTCGGTGGGCCGGTTGTCCCGGACGTCGACCGAGGAGGGCGTGCGCTGGAAGACGTACACCTGCCGCGCGTCGGCTCCGAGGTGCGGGACGACCTGGATGGCCGTGGCTCCCGTACCGATGAGGGCCACCCGCTTGTCGGCGAGGCCCGTCAGGCCGCCGTCCTGGTCGCCTCCGGTGTACGCGTAGTCCCAGCGGCTGGTGTGGAAGGTGTGGCCCGCGAAGGTCTCGATGCCCGGTATGCCGGGCAGCTTCGCCCGGCTGAGCGTGCCGCTGGACACCACGACGTAACGCGCCCTGACGCGGTCCCCGCGGTCGGTGCTCACCGTCCACTCCGACGCGGCGTCGTCCCAGCGCAGCTCGGTGGCCTCGGTCTGGAAGCAGGCGTCGTCGTAGAGGCCGAAGTGCCGTGCGACGGCCTGCGCGTGCTCGCGGATCTCCTCGCCCGGCGCGTACTTCCACTTCGGGACGTAGCCGACCTCCTCCAGCAGGGGCATGTAGGTGTAGGCGTCGATGTCGCAGTGGATGCCCGGGTACCGGTTCCAGTACCAGGTGCCGCCGAAGTCCCCGCCCTTCTCGATCACCCGGATCGACCGTACGCCCGCCTGCCGGAGCCGTGCGGCGGCGAGCAGGCCGCCGAACCCGCCGCCGACGATCACCGCGTCGACCCGGTCCAGCAGGGGCTCCCGGCTGAGGTCGGGGTCGGCGTGCGGGTCGGCGTCGTAGTAGCCGAACTCACCGGCGGCGCTGCGGTACTGGGCGCTGCCGTCGGGGCGGATGCGGCGGTCGCGCTCCGCGCGGTACTTCAGGCGCAGCTCCTCCGGGTCGAAGTCCGGCTGCGTGTCGGGGCCGGCGGGTGAGGTGTGGGGGGAGGGCATGCAGGGCCTCGTTCCTCTGGGCGGATCAGGGGGCGGGTCATGGCTGGTGTCGTCGTGCGGCTGCCGGTGTGCCGGGTGTCCGGGTGGCGGCCGTAGGCGGACGCGGTCGTCCGCGTCCGGTGGGCGCCCGCGCGTAACTGCCCCCGTTCCGCAGGGGACTTGCGGTGTGCGCTCTTACGAAGTGCATAGTACACATCATGTGGCAGATACATATTGTGGTCTGCCCGTGTGTGGGGTGAGGGGTGCTCAGACCGCGGACCAGCCGTTGTCGACGGGAAGGACCGCCCCGTTGATGTTGCTCGCCGCGTCGGACGCGAGGAAGGCGATCGCCGCCGCCTGCTCCTCCGCCCGCGCGGGCGATCCGACGTTGCCCATGTAGGGGGCGAGGGCGGCCGGTCCGTGGGCGCCGCGGTCCGCGTCGACCCGGATGTTGGTGAGGGTGCCGCCGGGGGCGATGGCGTTGGAGCGGATGCCCTTGTCGCGGTACATGACCGCCAAGGACTTGGTCAGGCCGGCGATGCCGTGCTTGGACGCCGTGTAGGCGGCGCCCGCCGCGCTGCCCCGCAGGGAGGCCTCGGAGGCGGTGAAGACGACGGCGCCCTTCCCGGCGGCGAGCATGTGCGGCAGCGCGGCCCGCGTGAGGCGGAACGGGGCTGTGAGGTTGATGCCGATGACGCGGTCCCACTCGTCGTCGCCGGTGTCCGCCGCCGCCGACATGCTGTCCATGACCCCGGCGTTGTTGACCAGGACGTCTATGCCGCCGAACTCCTCCACCGCCGTCGCCGCGACCCGGTCCACGACCGTCTGCTCGCGCAGGTCGCCGATCACGGTCACCGCGGTCCCGCCGGCCCGCTCCACCTCCTCGGCGACGGCGCGGGCGGCCGCGTTGTCGACATCGGCGACCACGATGCGCGCGCCTTCCTCCGCGAACAGCAGGGCGGTGGCCCTGCCGATGCCCGATCCGGCGCCGGTGACGATGACGCTGCGGCCCTGGCTGCTCGCGGTGACGCTCACGTGATGCTCCTGGTGTCCGGTGACGGGAGAGGCACGCTACCTTTAATGGCGTGCAGTGCCAAAATGGCGAGGTGTGCCAGAAAAGATATCGCTACGATGGGCGCAGCCGGAGGGAAGGTGGCCGAAACCGTGGAGACCGCGCACGTCGACGGGGTGCACGACATCGCTCCGACCGCCGCAGGATCCGGGGCCGGAGCAGGTGCCGCAGACGGCGGAGCCCGTCTCGGGCGCCCGCCGCTGACCGAGCGCCGCAAAGCGGCGACACGGCTGGAGATCGCCCGCGAGGCCGTACGTCTCTTCGCCGACCGGGGGGTGGCGGCGACCACCGCCGAGGAGATCGCGGCCGCCGCCGGGATCTCGCAGCGGACCCTGTGGCGCTACACCTCCTCCAAGGAACTGTGCGTCCGCCCCCTGCTGACGTACGCGCTCGACTTCGTCATCGCGCTCATGCGGTCGTGGCCACGCGACCGGCCACTGGCGGAGGCCGTCGTGGGGACCTCCACCCCGGAGGCGGACGGGGCGCGGGACTCCGACGCGGAGGCGCTGCGGGACCTGGTCCGGCTCACCCGGACCGAACCGGGGCTGCGCGCGGTATGGCTCCAGGTCCACCACGACGCGGAGCCCGCCTTCGCCGAGGTGCTCGCCGAGCGCGCCGGCCACGGGCCGGACGACCTTGAGCCGCGGGTGCAGGCGACCCTGCTCAACGGCGCGCTCCGCGTCGCGGTCGAGCAATGGGCGTGGGGCGAGGACCCCCAGCCGCTTCCGCTGTCCCGCACCATCCACCGTGCGCTGGCCATCGCGCGGTCGGGCCTCTCCGACTGACCGGTGGCCCTCGGATCCCGGTGGTCCCGGCTGTTCCGTTGACCGGTGGTCCTCGGGGCCGGGTCGTCCCGGCTGTTCCGTTCCCGGGCGGGTGATCCGGGACGTGTCCGCTCGCGCGGCCGGTCGTTGACCAGGGCATGAACCTGCGGCCCATGTCCCTCGTGCTCGTCGCCCTGCTGGGCGCGGCCGGCTGTGTCTCCGTCCCGGCGAAGGCGGAGAGGCCCGCGCCCTCCGCCTCCGTACGTCCCGGGAACGCCCCCGCCGCGCAGGCGTCCAGGGCGCCCGCCGCACCCCCGGCCGTCCACGACGCCCTGGGGAAGGCCGAGGAGGGGACCGATCGTGCGAAGGACGGGAAGCGCGAGAAGGAGAAGGGGGCGCGTGCGCCGTCCCGTGCGGCCGCCGGTGCGCCGCCGGCGCGCCAGGAGGCGCGGAACCAGCCGCCGCGCGTGTCCGTGCCGGTCCGCCCGCAGCCTCCGCGCCGTGCGGCCACGCCCCGCAGGGCGCAGCCGCGGCAGACGTACGACATGCGTACCGTCTGCGCGACCGGCCGGGGTGTCGCGTCGGCCGACATCATGGACCTGTGCCGTACGACGTACGGGCGCTGACCGGGTGCTGTGAATCCGTGTGTCGTACGACCTGCGACCGCTGACGGCACGTCACGCGCCAGGCCCCGCCGCGTCATTGTTCAGCGGTGCCTCCTACCCTTCGTCGCCTCCGGGGTCCGTCACGTGGACGACGAGACGGCCGGGCCCACCGCTGCTCACGGCCGCCGGTCCGGCGGGGCGCAGGACGACGTTCTCCGGGTAGAGCCGGCCGAGCAGGGCCAGGACGGCGAGGTCGTCCTGGCCGGTGGCCTCCACGGCGACCTCGCCGTCCTGCGTCCAGACCAGTCCCGGGGCGTCCAGTACGGCTCGTACGTCGGCGGTCCGGGCGGCGCCGGCGGCCGGCGGGGGCGGAGTCCCCTCGGTGGGCTCCTCGCGGTGGGCGAAGCGGTGGCCCCGCAGGGCCTGGCCGAGGTCGGCACGGGCGGTGGTGCCGTCGTGGGCCACCTCGATGCGCGCGGTGCGGGTTCCGTCGACGGCCGGGCCGGCGACGATCCGGCCCGTGAGCCGCTCCGGCGTCCCGGCCGTGAAAGGCAGGTCCTCAGCTCCTTCCCGACTGGGACAACCAGATCCGCCACTGCGTCTCCCGGCTTCGCGCCCTGGCCGGCATCGACCCGGACGCCCCCGACCTCACCCGGCTGGTGGGCGAGCTGCTCCTGAAGAGCCCGGACTTCGCCGGACTCTGGGAGCGCTACGAGGTCACCGGCCGCAAGGCCGCCACCAAGACGTTCCAGCACCCCGAGGTCGGCCGGATCACCCTCGCCTTCCAGGGCATGGCCCTGGAGGGCACCCCGGGCCAGCGCATGGGCGTCTGCACCGCACAACCCGGCACCCCCGACCACGACGCCATGCTGCTGCTCGACCTGGCCGCCGCCCCCCGGGCGGCCGGTGTCACGCAGGGGCCGTGACGGGCCCGTACGGAGGGGAGCCCCAGGAGGGTGGTCCGTTGGCTCTCCCGCGGCCCGGCAGGGTGGAGCCGTACTGTGCCAATGGCCCAATGGAACGGGTCCCGTTTGAACCACCAGCCCACCAGCTGCTGAGATAGACCTGTCAATGGCGCTGCGGGTCCCCCTGGGATCCTCGCGGCGCCTTTCTCATGTCTGCGCCGGTCCGACCGGTGAAAGGGGCGGGGCAACTTGCTGAAGAGGGCGTTCGTCGCACCGGATCCGGGGCGGATGCGGCTGCGGTTCGCGTCCCGGGCCGTGCTCGGCATCGGGTTCGCCGTCGCGCTGTGCGGGGCGGCCGGACACTCGCTGACGGCTGCCATCACCGGCGGTCTGGCCGCGCTTCTCGCCCTGTTCACGGTCACCGACCCGACCGTGCGCGGGCAGGCGGTCACGACCGCGCTGCTCCCCGTGGCCGGTCTCCCGGTGCTCACGCTCGCCGCGGTGCTGCACGACCTGCCCGTCGCCCGCGACCTGGCGTTCCTCGCCGTCGTCGGAGCGGGGGTGTACGCGAGGCGCTGGGGACCTCGCGGGCACTCCCTGGGCGTCTTCGGCTTCATGTCCTACTTCTCCGCCCAGTTCCTGCACACCGTGCCCGGCCAGCTGCCCGAGCTGTACGCGGCCGTGCTGCTGTCGCTCGCCGCCTCGTCGCTGGTGCGGTTCGGGCTGTGGTGCTACGAGCGACGGTTCGCCGCCCCCGTGGCGGTCGCCCTCCCCGCCGAGGCGTCAGGGCTCGCGCGGATCACGACGCGACAGGCCGTGCAGGCGACCTCGGGAGCCGCCTTCGCGCTCGCGGTGGGACAGGTGCTCTCCGACCAGCGCTGGTACTGGGCGGTCGGCGCCACCTGGTGGGTGTTCGTGGCCACGACCTCGCGCGGCGAGACCGTCGTACGCGGCTTCCGGCGGTTCCTGGGGACGGTGCTCGGGATCGGGCTGGGCTTCGCCGTGGCCGTGCCGCTGCACCACGAGCCGGTCGTGGCCGCCGTGGTCGTGGCGGTCGGTGTGTTCGGGATCTTCTACACCGCCGCCGTCTCCTACACCTGGATGATGCTGGCCGTGACCGTCATGGCGAGCATGCTGTACGGACTGCTCGGCGTCCTCGACACGGACCTGCTCCTGCTGCGGGTGACCGAGACGGCGACCGGGGCGCTGGGCGCCGTACTGGCGGTGCTGTTCGTGCTGCCGGTCACCACGCACTCGGTGACCGAGGCCTGGGTGGAGCGGGCGCTGCGCTGCGTGCACACCTGCACGGCGGAGGCCGCCGCCCGGCTCGCCGGGAGCGAGGACGCCGACGCGCCCGCACGCGTCGCCGAGCTGGAGGCGATCCTGGGCCGGGTGCGGCTGTCGCTCGCGCCGCTGGTGCACCCGCTCAACCCGCTGAAGGCCCGCAAGCGCAGGGCGCGCCAGGTGCTCGCCCTGCTCGACGACTGCGTACGCGAGGTACGCGGCCTGGCCTCCGTCGCCGCCGACCCGGAGGCCTCGCACGACGTACGGCTCGCCGCGGCCTGCTGGCGGGTGGAGGCGGCCGTGGAGGCCCTCACCGACGCCCCGGCCGTCGGGCGGAGCGTCCGGCCCGCGGACGCGCCGGCCACCGAGCCGACGGGCGCCGAGCAGGTGCTCGCCCACCTCCACGCGCTGGAGCGTGCCCTGCTCGAACTCGCCGTGCCGCTGCGCAGGGCCGGCCGCGTTCCGGCCGGCGCCTGACGGCGCGCCCCCCTTTCCGGTCCGGACCGGAAAACGCTGCCTGCTACCGTCGCCCGGGAAGATCGGGACGGACGTGAAGAGGGGTAGCGCGATGGGCGCCGACCACGCACAGCGGGCATTCATAGGGTCGTTCACGTCGGCGGGCGGCCATGGCATCAGCGTCGCCGCCGTCGACCGGGACACCGGTGCGCCGACCGTGCTGGGGTCCACGGACGTCCTGGCCGACCCGTCCTTCCTCGCGGTCGGCCACGCTCCCGGGACGGGCGCCCCCGTGCTGTACGCGGTCAGCGAGGCCACCGACGGGGCCGTGGCGGCCTTCTCCACCGACGACGACGGCACACTCCGGCCGATCGGCGAGGTGCGGCCGGTCGACGGGAGCAGCCCCACTCATCTGGCCCTGGCCGCGGGTCACCTCCTGACCGCCAACTACGGCTCCGGCAGCGTCACCGCGCTGCCCCTCGGGGACGACGGCTCACCCGGCCCGGCGGCCGGCGTGCTGCGGCACGAGGGCCGGGGCCCCGACGAAGGCCGCCAGGCGGGCCCGCACGCCCACCAGGTGCTGGCCGACCCCTCCGGGAACTGGGTGCTGAGCGTGGACCTCGGGACGGACTCCGTACGTGTCTGCGCACTCGACCCGGACACCGGCTCCCTGCGGCTGCACGCCGAGACCGCGCTGCGGCCCGGGACCGGCCCGCGCCACCTCGCCTTTCACCCGTCCGGGGGACAGGCGTACGTACTGAACGAGCTGGAGCCCACGGTCACCGTGTGCCGCTGGGACGCGGCAGCCGGCCTGCTCGAACCGCTCGGGGAGACGCAGGTGCTGCCGTACGACCACGACGAGGCCGCCGGCGTGCGCACGTACCCCTCGGAGGTGGTGGTCTCGCGTGACGGCCGCTTCCTGTGGACCGCCAACCGCGGGCACGACAGCATCTCGGTCCTCACCCTCGACGAGACCGGCGAGAAGCCCGTCCTGGCCGCCGCCGTGGGCTGCGGAGGACGCTGGCCCCGCGACCTGACCCTCGACCCCACCGGGCAGTGGCTGTACGCCGCCAACGAGCACTCCGGGAACGTCAGCTGGTTCGCCGTGGACGCGGAGACGGGGATCCCGGCACACGCGGGCTCCCTCGAGGTCCCGGCCGCCTCCTGCGTGGTCTTCGGCTGACGCCGCCCGGCCCGGCGACGGGAAACGGCGCGGACCGGGGAGAACCTGGTCCGCGCCGTGTCGTTCCTGCCGTCCCGCGCCGTGCCGCCCTGCGCGGGACCGGTGCTCGGCCGATCAGTGCGCCTGGGCGCCCTGCGGGGTCGCCGGGGTGATGCCCAGCGTCGTCGCGTAGAGGGAGAGCACGAGCTTCCCGATGGCCGGGTACGCGCCGAGCGGCTCGGCGGTCGAGCAGCCGGCCTCCTTCGCGGCGGCGTCCAGCAGCCCGGCGTCGATCTCCGGGCCCACCAGGTACGGCGCCAGCGCGAGCTGGGCGGAACCGGAGTTCTGCAGCTGCGCGGCGATCGAGGCGACCGAGCCCTCCATGTCCAGGGCCGCGGCCATCACCGGCACGGCGAGACGGGCGGCCAGCAGCATGCCGGTGATCCCGGCGGCCTGCACGGCCTCCTCGCCGCCCACCGTGGCCAGCACGATGCCGTCGGCCGCCGTCGCCACGGTGAACAGCCGGGCGCGGTCCGCGCGCGCCAGACCGGCCTCCGAGAGACGCACGTGCAGCGCCTCGGCGAGCAGCGGGTGCGGACCCAGTACGTCGGTCAGCTCGGCCTGCGTCCCGCTGTCCATGACCGCCTGCCGTATACGCCGGATCAGGGCGCTGTCAGGGCCCGCGAGCAGCGGCACCACGACAGCCGACGGGCCCGAGGGCTCGGCGACCTCGCGGCCCGCGGCGGTGGCCTGCTCGTAGCGCGCGGTGCGCTCGGCGGCGGCATGGGTGAGTACGGAGGTGAGCGTCGGATATTCGGCGTCGTCGCCGTCGAGATAACCGATCTGCGCGTTCAGACCGGGCAGCTCGGAACGGGCGATGCTGATCACTTCCTCGGCCAGGCTGCGCGAGGCCGGGGAAGGGGTACCGGGAAGGGCAAGAACGAGCGCGGCAGCGCCCTCAGGTGCGACCACGGGCTCCGGGCGGCGGTGCCGTCCGGACTGGCGAGGTCGCGGCATTCGTACAGGCAGGCCGGAAGCGGGCCCAGTGGGGGTGCTCATGGCGCCGCATGCTACTGGTTTTGGGTGCCCCTCTGTTCGGGGAGGGGGCCGTCAGGCGTTATCTGTCCGTATATGTCTGTTGAGCGGCATAGAGGGCGGCTGACCTGCTCTGTCCGGGCTGACGGTTGCTCGGATTGCCTACGTTACTCCCGGTACGAACAGCAGGGCCGGATGGGGTGGCAGCCGCAGCCGCCCTTCGGCGAGGGCCCGGGCGATCCTCAGCGCGCCGTGCAGCGGATCGCCCTCCGCCGGGACCACCCGGGCCTGCGGGACCTGCTGGGCCAGCTCCCCGCGCAACGGCCCGAGAAGAGGCTCGCCCATGCGGAACAGCCCACCGGTCAGAGCGACTTCGCAGCCCTCGGGGCGTGAGTCCGCCGGACCGGGGCAGACCGCTGCCGCCGCCTCGGCGATGTGCGCCGCCGCGTCCCGCAGGATCCCCGCCGCGACCTCGTCCCCGGGTGCGCAGGCTCCGACCTCGGGCGCGAAGGAGGCGAGCAGCGCGGGACGGTCCGTACGCGGATAGAGCAGGCCCGGAAGACCGGCGGCCGGCCCGAAGACCGCCTCGGCCCTCTCCAGCAGCGCGGGCGAACCGCCACGGCGGCCGTCATGGGCCCGCATCGCCGCGTCCAGCCCCGCCCGGCCGATCCAGGCACCGCCGCCGCTGTCGCCCAGCAGATGACCCCAGCCGTCCGCCCTGCGCCACGTCGTGAGGTCGGTGCCGAGCGCGATCATGCCGGTGCCGCCCGCGACGACCGCCCCGGGCCGCTGTCCCAGCGCCCCGGCGTACGCGGTCACCGCGTCGGCGGCCAGCGCCAGCCGCCGTACACCCAGCGCGTCCGCGAGGGCGCCGGGCAGCCGGGCGCGCAGCTGGTCGCCGAGTGTCGCCATGCCGGCCGCCCCGATCGCCACGGCGCCGACGGCCGCGCCGGTCCCCGCCTGCTCCAGCAGCCGGCGGACGGCGGGCAGCAGCTGCTCCAGGAGATGGCCGGCGTCGATGCCGTCGGCACCCGTCCGTACGGGCTCGGCGCAGACCGTGGTGAACGCCGGGCGCCCCGCGTCCGGCGGACCGAGTGCCACGCGCAGGCCCGACCCGCCGGAATCGACGCCCAGGACGAACGCGTCACCCGTCATGCCGGCACCCGTCGAGCCGTCACCCGTCCTGCCGGTCACCGGCCGGTCCCGTCACCGGAGTCCACGGGCACGGCTGCCCGTGGGCGAACACCTGAACGCCTCATGGCGGGACCCCGGAAGAGTGGAGGACGGAGGACGACCGGCACCCTACCGCTCCACTCCGTCCCGTGGGAGACCGCATGATCACCCGGGGCCCTGTAGGCCGGTAGAGTGACGGGCGTGGCAGCGCGACCTTTGAGTGAACTTGTGGAGCCCGGCTGGGCCGAGGCGTTGGCCCCCGTGGCCGGCCGGGTCGCCGCGATGGGGGACTTCCTCCGCGCGGAGATCGGCGCGGGCCGCACCTATCTGCCGGCCGGACAGAACGTGCTGCGCGCCTTCCAGCAGCCGTTCGCCGACGTACGGGTCCTGATCGTGGGCCAGGACCCCTACCCGACACCGGGCATGGCGATCGGGCTCAGTTTCGCGGTGGCGCCCGACGTACGGCGTCTGCCGGGCAGCCTGGAGAACATCTTCCGGGAACTGCACTCCGACCTCGGTCATCCCCGGCCCTCCAACGGGGACCTGACGCCCTGGACGCGGCAGGGGGTCCTCCTCCTCAACAAGGCGCTGACCACGGCACCCGGGAAACCCGCCGCCCACCGCGGCAAGGGCTGGGAAGAGGTCACCGAGCAGGCGATCCGCGCCCTGGCCGCGCGGGGCAAGCCCATGGTCTCGGTCCTGTGGGGACGCGACGCGCGCAACGTGCGGCCGCTCCTCGGCGACCTGCCCGCGATCGAGTCGGCCCACCCTTCCCCGATGTCGGCGGACCGCGGCTTCTTCGGCTCGCGCCCGTTCAGCCGTACCAACGAGTTCCTCGAACGCGCGGGGGAACAGCCGGTGGACTGGCGTCTGCCCTGACGCCGGGGGACCGGCCGGGTGGTGCCCGCCGGCCCCGATGGGCCGGACGCGGGACGCCACGCGGGCGGCTGCCCGCCGCCGGGCGGTGCGGCTGTTAGCGTCCCACTCCGCCGGGCCAGGCCGGTCCGGTCCAGCGGCGGAGGAGTGGTGTCCCATGCGTGTTCTCCTGGTCGGCGCGGGTGGCGTGGGCACGGCGATCACCAGGATCGCGGCCCGTCGGCCCTTCTTCGAGCACATGGCGGTCGCCGACCGCGACCTCGCCCGGGCGGAGAGCGCCGTCGCGGCCCTCGGGGAGAGCGGGGCCCGTTTCGGCGCGGCCCGGCTCGACGCCTCGGACCCGGCGGCGGTGCGGGCGGCCCTCGCCGAGCACCGCTGCGACGTCCTGCTCAACGCCACCGACCCGCGTTTCGTGATGCCCCTGTTCGAGGCGGCGCTCGCCCACGGCGCGCACTACCTCGACATGGCGATGTCCCTGTCGCAGCCGCACCCGACCCGCCCGTACGAGAAGTGCGGGGTCAAGCTCGGCGACGCCCAGTTCGAGCGGGCGGCCGAGTGGGAGGCCTCCGGACGTCTCGCACTGGTCGGGATGGGCGTGGAACCCGGGCTCTCGGACGTGTTCGCCCGGTACGCCTCCGACGAACTGTTCGACGAGATCGAGGAGATCGGGATCCGTGACGGCGCCGACCTGACGGTGGAGGGCTACGACTTCGCCCCGTCCTTCAGCATCTGGACGACCATCGAGGAGTGCCTGAACCCGCCGGTCGTCTACGAGGAGGACCGGGGCTGGTTCACCACCGCCCCCTTCAGCGAGCCGGAGGTCTTCGACTTCCCCGAGGGCATCGGGCCCGTCGAGTGCGTCAACGTCGAGCACGAGGAGGTGCTGCTCGTCCCGCGCCGGATCAAGGCCCGCCGCGTCACGTTCAAGTACGGCCTGGGCGACGAGTTCATCGGGGTGCTCCGCGCCCTCCACACGCTGGGCCTCGACCGGACGGACCCCGTGTCCGTGAAGAGCGACGCGGGCACCGTCAAGGTCTCGCCCCGCGACGTGGTCGCCGCCTGTCTGCCCGATCCGGCCGGTCTCGGCGACCGTATGCACGGCAAGACGTGCGCGGGCACCTGGGTGAAGGGCACCAAGGACGGGCGGCCCAGGGAGGTCTACCTCTACCACGTGGTCGACAACCAGTGGTCGATGCGCGAGTACGGCTCACAGGCCGTGGTCTGGCAGACCGCGATCAACCCCGTCGCGGCTCTCGAACTCGTCGCGAACGGCGTCTGGGGCGGCAGCGGAGTGCTGGGACCCGAGGCCATGCCGCCCCGGCCGTTCCTCGATCTGCTGGGCGAGTACGGCGCACCGTGGGGCATGCGCGAGGAGTGACCGCCGAGGTGCGGTCCTGGCGGACGCCTCACCTGACATGCGGACCCGGGTACGGCTCCATAACATGTGGAACGACATATTCCGCCTTCCCTTCAGGCCTGTGACCCGAGTGAGGGAGCATGGCAGAGGACACCGCCGGATCAGCACCGCCGGCAAGCTTGAAACCGAACGCGATCGGTTTCGTCGACGCGCTGGTCATCGGACTGAACGCCACGTCCCCGGCCTACTCGGTGGCGGCCGTCATCGGCCCGATCGTGGCGCTCGTCGGCGTCTACGCGCCCGGCGTGCTCTTCGCGTCCTTCGTGCCGATGCTCCTCATCGCGTCGGCCTTCTACTACCTGAACAAGGTCGACCAGGACTGCGGGACGACGTTCTCCTGGGTGACGCGCGCCATGGGCCCCTGGACCGGCTGGCTCGGGGGCTGGGCCATCGCGATGACCGGTGTGCTCGTGGTCGGATCGCTGGCCGATGTCGCCGTCAGCTTCGGCCTGCTCGCCGTCGGCCTCGACAGCTGGGCCGACAACACCTTCGTCCGCCAGCTGCTCACCGTGCTCCTCATCATCGTGATGACGGGGCTGTGCGTCATCGGGACCGAACTCTCGGCCAAGGTGCAGAACGTCCTGATCCTGGCTCAGGTCGCCTTCCTCCTGGTGTTCGTGATCGTCGCGCTCTACCGCGTCTACGCGGGCACGACGTCCTTCAACTCCATCAGACCCTCGGCCGAGTGGCTCAACCCCTTCGGGGAGGGCGGTGCGGCGCTCACGGGCGGCCTGCTGCTGGGCGTGTTCATCTACTGGGGCTGGGAATCGGCGGTCAACCTCACCGAGGAGGTCGAGGACTCCGCGAGCGCCCCCGGCAAGGCCGGTGTGTGGTCGACCGTCCTCCTGCTGGTGACCTACCTGTCCGTCGGCTTCGCGGTCGTCGCCTTCGCCGGACCGGCCTACCTGGCCGACAACGCGGAGGAGGAAGAGTTCATCTTCGCCCTGCTCGCCGGAGACGTCATGGGGAGCTGGGACTGGATCGTGCTGCTCGCGGTCGCGACGTCGGCGCTCGCCTCCACCCAGACCACCATCATCCCGGCGTCGCGCACCGCGCTGTCCATGGCCCGGCGGAAGGCGTTGCCCGCCCACTTCGCCCATATCAGCCCGCGCTTCCGGACCCCCGACGTGAGCACGTGGTGGGTGGCCGCCATCGCCATCGCCTGGTATCTCGTCGTCAGCCAGATCAGCGAGAACGCCCTCTTCGACTCGCTGACGGCCCTGTCCCTGCTCATCGCCTTCTACTACGCGCTCACCGGCGTGGCCTGCGCGATCTACTACCGCCGCCATCTGACCGAGAGCGTGCGCAACTTCCTCCTCATCGGCCTCGGCCCCGTGGTCGGAGCCGGTCTCCTGACCTGGCTGCTCGTCCGGTCGGTCATGGATATGTCCGACCCGGCGAACTCCTACAGCGGCACCTCCTGGTTCGGTCTCGGGCCCCCGCTCGTCATCGGCATCTGCATCTCCCTGATCGGCGTGGTGCTCATGGTGGTGCTGAGGTTCGTGTCGCCGTCCTTCTGGGCCGAACGACGGGGCGTGGTCGACCCCGGCCTCGTACCGGGCAAGGAGCGCTGAGATGTCCGTGGTCCTCGGATACGACGAGTCACCGGGCGCCGCCCGTGCCCTGCGGGCCGCGATCGAGGTGGCCGGGGCGTTCGGCGAGCAGCTCGTGCTGGTCTACGGGGCGGCGCCGCCCGGCCCCACCGGCGAGGAGTACCGCGCCCACTACGATGCCATCCGCCAGGCCGGGCGTGCGGGGCTGGAGCACGCGGTCGCCGAGGCGGAGAAGGCGGGCGTACCGACCACGGTCGAGGTCATCGACCTGAAGCCGGCGGAGGCCCTGATCGAGGCGGCCTCGCGTCATGGGGCGCGCGTCATCGTGGTGGGCAGCTGGGGCGAGAGCCCGATGCGGGGGGCGCTGCTGGGCTCCACCCCGCACAAGCTGCTGCACCTGTCGACCGTGCCGGTGCTCTGCGTGCCCACCGACAACTGAGCCGATGACCGAGTGGGCCTCCTGGTAGGCGGAGGCGGGCGGTCAGCCGATCACCGCCGCCCGTACGCACAGGACGTCCGGCAGATGCGAGACGAGCTGCCGCCAGCTGTCGCCGTCGTCCGCGCTCGCGTACACCTCGCCGTTGCGGTTGCCGAAGTAGATGCCCGCGGGGTCCGCGTCGTCCGTGCAGAGGGCGTCACGCAGCACCGTGCCGTAGTGATCGCCGTCCGGGAGGCCCCGGGTGAGGGGCTCCCACGTCTCGCCCGCGTCCCGGGTGCGGTACACCCGGCAGCGGTGGCCGGCGGGGACCCGGTCGGCGTCGGCGTTGATCGGGAAGACGTAGAACGTGTCCGCGCGGTGCGGGTGCGCGGCCGCCGCGAAGCCGAAGTCCGAGGGCAGCCCGGCGCCGATGTCCTTCCAGCGCCTCCCGCCGTCGTCGCTGCGGAAGACGCCCCAGTGGTTCTGCAGGTACAGCCGGTCCGGATCCACCGCGTCCCGGGTGACCTTGTGCACGCACTGGCCGAACTCGGGGTCGGGGTCCGGCAGGAAGACGGCCGACACCCCCTGGTTGGAGGGAGCCCAGCGCTCACCGCCGTCCTCGGTGCGGAACACGCCCGCGGTGGACACGGCGACGGTCACCGCCCGGGCGTCCCGGGGGTCGGTCAGGATGGTGTGCAGGCCCTCGCCGCCCCCGCCGGGCACCCACCGGGACCGGGTCGGGTGCTCCCAGAGCGGGCGGACCAGCTCGAAGGACTCGCCGCGGTCGTCCGAACGGAACAGCGCGGCCGGTTCGGTGCCCGCGTAGACGACGTCGGGGGCCTCGGGGCCGGCGGGGTGCAGCTGCCAGACCCGCTCCAGCGAGGCATCGGTGAACTGCGGGAACTTCACGGCGGGTTGCTTCGGCTCCACCCAGCTGGCGCCCATGTCGTCGGAGTGGAAGACCGAAGGGCCCCAGTGGGCGCTGTCGCCGCCGACGAGGAGCCGGGGCGTCTTCCCCCGGGTGTCGATCGCGATCGAGTAGATCGCCTGGGCGTTGAAGTGCGGATCGCCGAACTCCCATGCCCCGCCGCGTCTGCGGCCGAGGAAGAGCCCTTTGCGGGTGCCTACGGTGAGCAGTACTTCGGACATGCCAGGACCTCCCGAAACGCCGTTGTGCCGGTGAGGCCAAGTCTGCACCCGGGCACTGACAGCGGCCGGGAGGCGCGATGACGTCGCAGGTCAACGCTGCTGCCGTGCAGGGCGGACGGCCCTCACCGCGAGTCGGTTCCGGTCCCCTCGCGGGCGCGGACCAGCAGCCGGGTCGTGCTGCCGTCCTCCTCCTCGACGTCCCGGACATGCCGGAAACCGATCCGCCCCAGCAGAGCCAGGGACGCGCCGTTCTCCGCCGCGACCGTGGCGTACACCTCGCGCAGTCCGAGCCGGCCGAAGCCCTCGGCGACGAGCGCCCCGGCCAGCTCCGTGCCGAGCCCGCGCCCCCAGACGTCCGGGGCGAGCGCGTAGACGATCTCGTGCCCGCCGGACTCCGGGGTGGGTTTGATCTCGGCGTGCCCCACCGTCCTGCCGCCTTCACGGACCGCCCACACGTCGAAGAGGCCACGCGCGTACACCTTGGTGAAGACCCGCCCGAACAGGGCGCGGTCCTCCGCCTCCGGGGAGGGGCCGTCGCCCATCCACCGGGAGACCCGCACATCCTGGAACAGGGCGACGAACGACTCCTCGTCGCCCGGGGTGTACGGGGTCAGCAGGAGGCGGGCCGTCCGCACCTCGGGAGTCACGGGGCTCCCCTCAGCGCACCGGCGGAGCCGTGCTGCTGCGCACCACCAGGCTCGTCGCCAGATCGACCCGGGTGGTCGCGGGCTGCCTGCCCCGGCCCAGGTCGAGGACCAGGCGGGCCGCGGTCTCGGCCATCTCGATGAGCGGCTGGCGCACCGTGGTCAGCGGGGGGCCGATCCAGCGGGTGAGCGGCAGGTCGTCGAAGCCGACCACACTGAGGTCCTCCGGGATCCGCAGCCCCAGCTCGCGCGCGGCCTCGTAGACGCCGAGTGCCTGGAGGTCGTTGCCCGCGAAGATGGCGGTGGGCGGCTCCGGCAGCCGCAGCAGCTCCAGGGCCGCCGTGTAGCCGTCCTCGTGGTTGAACTCGCCCTCCCGGACGAGCGCGGGGTCCATCGGCACACCCGAGGTCTCCAGGGCGGCGCGGTAACCGTCCAGCCTGGCGCGGCTGCACATCATGCGGGCCGGTCCGCCGATGATGCCGATCCGGCGGTGGCCCAGGCCCGTCAGATGACGGGTGGCGGCAAGGCCGCCCTGCCAGTTGGCCGCCCCGACCGACGGGATGTCGTCACCGGGGTCGCCCGCCGGATCGACGACGACGAACGGGATGGAGCGGCTGGTCAGCTGGGCGCGCTGTCCCGCGTCGAGGTCCGAGAGCACCAGGATCACCCCGGCCGGGCGGCGGGCCAGAACGCCGTCCACCCACGTCTGGCCCGGGGTGAGCCGGCCGGCGCTCTCCGAGAGGACCAGGCTCAGGCCCTCCTCCCTCGCGACGTTCTCGACGCCCCGGACGACCTCCATCGCCCAGGCGCTGTCCAGCTCGTGGAAGACCAGGTCGATGAGCTGGGACTGCTGGGAGGCGCCGCGCCTGCGGCGGTAGCCGTGCCGCAGCAACAGCTCCTCCACCTTCGTACGCGTGCTCGGGGCGACATCCGCGCGCCCGTTCAGCACTTTCGAAACTGTCGGAGCCGAAACTCCGGCCGCTCGGGCGATCTCTGCCAGCGTGGCGGTGCTCTCCGACGACTCGTCGACGGACGCCTTCGCCTGTTGGGGCTGGACCTTTGCAGGGCTCATGCACGAATCGTAGCTCCCCTGCGGCCCCATATCCGCGTCCGGGCAAGGTTCGTAAATCCTTGCTCCTACCCTCTTGACGGGTCCGAAACACGACCGTACCGTTCCGGCAACATTCGAAAGCCACGCCGAAACATTCGACAGAGGGTGCGGTCATGCGGTCGGGGATATTCACTCAGGGCACACGTACGACGAGATGGGCCGCGGCGGGCGCGGCGATGGCCATGGCCGGCCTGCTGGCCGGCTGCGGCTCGGGCAGCGGCGGCGGGAGCGGCAGCGGGACCATCACCGCCTACGTCTACGGGGACGACGCGGTCAAGGTCCAGCAGGCGGCGGTCGACACGTTCAACAAGACCTCCGAGGTCAAGGTGAAGCTGGTTCCGGTCCCCGGCTCCGACTACGTGAACAAGCTCCGCAGCGCCATGGGTTCGCCCAGCGCTCCGGACGTCTTCTTCAACTGGGGCGGCGGCTCGATCAAGCCGTACGTCGACTCCGACGACCTGGTCGACCTGACCTCGACGGTCAAGAACGACGCCACCCTCAAGGACGGCTTCCTCCCCTCGATCATGACGGCGGGCGGTCTCGAAGGGAAGGTCTACGGGGTGCCCATGCGCGGCATGCAGCCCGTGATGCTCTTCTACAACAAGGCCCTCTTCGCCGAGCACAAGATCGAGCCCCCCAAGACCTGGGAGGACCTCCAGGCGGCCATCAAGACCTTCAAGGCCGCGGGGATCACCCCCTTCGCCCTCGGCGGCTCCGACAAGTGGCCCGAACTGATGTGGATGGAGTACCTGCTGGACCGAATCGGCGGCCCGGAGGTCTTCAAGAAGATCCAGGACGGCGACACCGAGGCGTGGGGCGACCCGGCGGTGCTCAAGACGGCGCAGACCGTCAAGGAGCTGATCGACGAGGGCGCGTTCGGCAAGAACTTCAACTCCGTGGACTACGGCAGCGGAGCGGCGCCGACCCTGCTCAGCAAGGGCAAGGCCGCGATGCACCTGATGGGCTCGTGGGAGTACTCGACGCAGCTGGGCAAGGCCCCCGAGTTCGCCAAGAAGGACCTCGGCTGGACCGGCTTCCCGACGGTGGCCGGCGGCGCGGGGGACCCCGCGAACGTGGTGGGCAACCCCACCAACTACTGGTCCATCAACGCCCGGACCAAGCACAAGGACACCGCGATCGCCTTCCTGAAGACCATGGCGTCCAAGGAGTACGCGCAGGCCCTCGTCGACAACGGTGACGTCCCCACCACCTCCAACGCCGCCTCGATGCTGAGCGGTTCACCCAACCCGGAGTTCGCCACCGACCAGTACGAGATGGTCCAGAAGGCCCCGAGCTTCACCCTCTCGTGGGACCAGGCGCTCGAGTCCCAGTACGCCACGCCCCTGCTCACGGAGATCAGCAAGCTGTTCGCCGGCAAGTCGACCCCCGAGCAGTTCGTCGAAGCAATGAAGGCCGCAAAGTAACGATGTCCCACCACACTCCGGTCGCGAAGAGCAACGGAGACAGGAAGGCGGCCGTCGGCAACGTCGGCCGCCCCCCGGTCGCCTGGGCCGTCCCCGGCATCCTCTTCTTCGCCGTCTTCGCGATCGTCCCCCTGGCGATCGCCGTCTACCTCTCCTTCTGCGAGTGGGACGGGCTCGACTCCCCGGCCTTCACGGGCCTGGACAACTGGACCCGGCTGTTCAAGGACTCCGAGTTCGGCCAGGCAGCCTGGCTGAGCCTCCTGCTCACCACCATCAGCTGGGTCTTCCAGACCCCGGTGGCCCTGCTCCTCGGCGTATGGGCCGCCGGCCGCCAGCGCAGCCGTGCCTTCCTGTCCGCGATCTTCTTCATCCCGCTGCTGCTCTCCACCACCGCCATCGCGATGCTGTTCCGCGCGCTGCTGGACCCCAACTTCGGTGTGATCCAGACGATCGGGCCCTGGCTCGGCATCGACCCCAACGTCATGGGGTCGTCCACCGGCGCCCTGCTCGTGGTGGCCTTCGTCGGCGGCTGGCAGTTCATGCCCTTCCACACGCTGATCTACCAGGGCGGCGCCCGGCAGATCCCGGAGGTCCTCTATCAGGCCGCCTCCATCGACGGCGCGGGCATGGTCCGGCAGTTCTTCCACATCACCCTGCCGCAGCTGCGCCACACGATGACGACCTCGTCGATCCTGATGATCGTCGGCTCGCTGACGTACTTCGACACCGTGCTCATCATGACCAAGGGCGGCCCCGGCACGGACACCACGATCCTGCCCTACCTGATGTACCGGACCGGCTTCCAGACGTACGACCTCGGCTACGCGGCGGCCATCGCCACGGCTCTCGTCGTCGTGGCCACCAGTATCTCGCTGATCATGGTCCGCCTCAGCGGCTTCGGGACCATGCGGTCCACCCGGGAAGGTATGTGACGAGATGTCTATCGACACCCGCCCCGCCGCGCCGCAGCACCGCGCGGCGCCCACCGCGCCGCGCCGCGGCCGCCCGGTCCGCCGGCGCAGGTCCCTGGGCAACCCCGTGGCCGGCGTCGGCTCGCTGATCTGGCTCGTCATCGTCCTGGTGCCGCTCTACACCCTGGTCTCCGCGTCGCTGATGCACCAGGACGAGGCGCTGAACGGCGACCCGCTGGCGATCCCCTCGGACCCGACGCTCGACAACTACAGCTTCGTGCTCGACAGCGGGTTCCTCTCGCTGATCGGCAACACCGCGATCGTCGCGGTGGCCACGGTCGCCCTCGTGCTGGTGCTCTCCGTCCCGGTGGCGTACGTGGCGGTGCGTACCCGCAGCCGTCTCTCGTCGCTCGCCTTCCGGACGTTCCTGCTCGGGGTGGCGATCCCGGCGCAGGCAGTGATCGTGCCCCTGTACCTGATGATCGGCAAGATGGGGCTGTACGACACCCTGTGGGCGATCATCCTGCCCACGGCCGCCTTCGCGATGCCCGTCGCGGTCCTCGTGCTCAGCGGCACGATGCGTGACGTCTCCGAGGAGATGTACGAGGCGATGGCCCTCGACGGCGCCTCGCCGTTCCGCATGCTGTGGCAGCTGGCGGTGCCGCTCTCCAAGGCCGGGATCAGCACCGTGGCGATCTTCTCCGCCCTGCAGGCGTGGAACGGCTTCCTGTTCCCGCTGATCCTGACCCAGTCGGAGGAGCAACGCGTCCTGACGCTCGGGCTGTTCAACTTCATGAGCCAGTTCGGAGTGAACATCCCCGCGGTACTGGCGGCCATCGTCCTCTCCGTCATACCCATCTTCGCCGTGTACCTCGTGGCCCGGCGGGCGCTGATCAACGGACTGATGGGGGTGGGCGGCAAGTAGGACACCCACGCCGCCCGGACCACCGCACTCATGAGAGGAACCCCTGCCGCCATGGCAATCCACCCCGTCCCGCAGGCCCGTCAGGCCGATCCGCCCCCCGCCGCCGACGGCCCGTGGCGCGACCCCTCGCTCAGCCCCGAGGCGAGGGTGGCCGACCTGGCGTCCCGGATGACCATCGAGGAGAAGACCGCCCAGCTGTACGGAATCTGGGTGGGCGCCGACGCGGAGGGCGACGGAGTCGCGCCGCACCAGAACGACATGGTCGACCCGGTCGACTTCGAGGAGATCACCACCCGCGGACTCGGCCAGCTCACCCGGCCGTTCGGCACCGCCCCGGTGGACCCGGGCGTCGGCGCCGTGTCGCTGGCCACCGCCCAGGCCAGGATCGCCGGTTCGAGCCGCTTCGGGATCCCGGCGCTCGCCCACGAGGAGTGCCTGGCCGGATTCACCGCGTGGGGCGCCACCGCCTACCCGGTGCCGCTCGCCTGGGGCGCGGCCTGGGACCCCGAGCTGGTCGCCGAGATGGCGCACCGGATCGGCAGCGACATGCGGTCGGTCGGCGTCCACCAGGGCCTCGCGCCGGTCCTGGACGTGGTGCGGGACCTGCGCTGGGGCCGGGTCGAGGAGACCATCGGCGAGGACCCCTACCTGGTCGCGACCATCGGCACCGCGTACGTCCGGGGCCTGGAGTCCTCCGGGATCGTCGCCACCCTCAAGCACTTCGCGGGCTACTCCGCCTCGGCCGGCGCCCGTAACCTCGCCCCGGTCCGGGCGGGCGCGCGGGAGATGGCCGACGTGATCCTGCCGCCGTTCGAGATGGCGGTCCGCGAGGGCGGCGCCCGCTCGGTGATGCACTCGTACGCCGAGATCGACGGGGTGCCGACGGCCGCCGACCCGGCCCTGCTCACCGGACTCCTCAGGGACACCTGGGGGTTCGCCGGCACGGTCGTCGCCGACTACTTCGGCATCGGCTTCCTGGAGACCCTGCACAGGGTGGCCGAGGGCCGCGGTGACGCCGCCCGCCTCGCCCTCACCGCGGGCGTCGACGTGGAGCTGCCCACCGTGCGCAGCTACGGGGACGCGCTGGTCGCCGCCGTACGGGACGGACTGGTGGCCGAGGAGCTGGTGGACCGCGCCCTGCGCAGGGTGCTGCTCCAGAAGTGCGAGCTCGGCCTGCTCGACCCGGACCGGCCGCTCCTGCCCACCGTGCTCAGCGGCGTGGACCCGGAGCAGGCGCGCGGCACGGTGGACCTCGACCCGCCCCGGAACCGCGCCCTGGCCCGGCTGCTCGCCGAGCGGTCCTGCGTCCTGCTGGCCAACCCGGAGGGCGCCCTGCCGCTGGCCGGCACCGGGCGGATCGCGGTCGTCGGGCCCCGCGCCGACGACCCGCTGGCCATGCTCGGCTGCTACTCCTTCCCCAGCCACGTCGGGGTCCAGCACCCCGGGTCGCCCATGGGCATCGACGTACCGACCGTGCTGGAGTCGCTCCGCGAGGAGTTCCCCGGCGCGGGCGTCGACCATGCGCAGGGCTGCGACGTGGACGGTACGGACGCCTCCGGCATCGAGGAGGCCGCCGCCCTGGCAGCCGGGGCCGACGTCTGCGTGGCCGTGCTCGGCGACCGGGCCGGACTCTTCGGCCGCGGCACCTCCGGTGAGGGCTGCGACGCGACCGACCTGGCGCTGCCCGGTCTCCAGGGCGAGCTGCTGGACGCGCTGCTGGCGACCGGCACCCCGGTCGTCCTGGTGCTGCTGACGGGACGGACGTACGCCCTCGGCGGGCGGGCCGACCGGCTGGCCGGCTGTGTGCAGGCGTTCTTCCCCGGCGAGGAGGGCGGCCCGGCGCTCGCCGGTGTCCTCTCGGGGCGGGTCAACCCGTCCGGGCGCCTGCCCCTGGGCGTGCCCAAGGACCCCGGCGGCCAGCCGTGGACGTATCTGCAGCCGCCGCTGGGCCGGGTCAACGGGGTCAGCAATCTGGACCCCACCCCGCTCTACCCGTTCGGCCACGGGCTGTCGTACACCTCCTTCGCCTGGGAGGCGGGACCCGAGGTGCCGGCGGAGCTCCCCACCGACGGCGAGACCGATCTCGCGGTGACGGTCCGCAACACCGGTGACCGGGACGGGGCCGAGGTGGTCCAGCTGTACGTCCACGACCCGGTCGCCCAGACCACACGCCCCGAGGCACGGCTCATCGGTTACGCCCGGGTGCCGCTGGCCGCGGGGGAGTCCCGGAAGGTCAGTTTCCGGTTCCACCCCGACCTGGTCTCCTTCACCGGGACCGGCGGGCGGCGGATCGTCGAACCCGGCGACCTGGAGCTGCGGTTCGCCACCTCCAGTGACGCGGCCGACGTCAAGCACACCGTACGGCTGCGTCTCACCGGGCCGGAGCGGACCGTCGATCACCGGCGCCACCTGGTGTGCGCCACCTCGGTCGACGCGCTGATCGCACAGCAGTGACGCGCGGGGGCCCCGGCCCCCGCGCGCCCGCCCCGCGCACCCTTCCGGGGGTGCGCGGGGACGATGTCGAAACTTTCGAAGGCTCCCGCGCGCCCGGACGCCGGCTTCACGTCCCCGCGCCCCTACGGAAAGGCACCTGTCATGCTCAAGACAATGCATGCGGTCGCGGTCGGCTCCGCGGCCGCCGTGCTCCTGGTCTCCGCGTTCACACTCCCCGGCGCCTCCGCCGCCGGCAACGACACCGCCCGGCACGGCGGAAAGGACCACAGCGCCACCCCGCAGAGCCTCGGCGACCTCGGCCGCAAGGCCGGGGTGCGCATCGGTACGGCCGTCGACACCACCGCCCTGGCCGAGGACGCGCCCTACCGGGCCAGGGTCGCGGGGGAGTTCTCCTCCGTCACCGCGGAGAACGTCATGAAGTGGGAAGCGGTCGAGCCGCAGCGCGGCACCTACGACTGGGCCGCCGCCGACCGGCTCGTCGACTTCGCGAAGAAGAACGGGCAGCTGGTCCGCGGCCACACCCTGGTCTGGCACAACCAGCTGCCCGCCTGGCTGGACGAGGACGACGTCACCCCCGCCGAGCTGCGGAAGCTCCTGCACCGTCACATCACCGACCAGGTCGCCCACTTCAAGGGCAGGATCTGGCAGTGGGACGTCGTGAACGAGGCCTTCGACGACGACGGAACACTGCGGGACAGCATCTGGCTGCGGAAGCTCGGCCCCGGCTACATCGCGGACGCCTTCCGCTGGGCCCATGAGGCGGACCCCAAGGCGCGCCTGTTCATCAACGACTACAACATCGAGGGCGTCAACGCGAAGAGCACGGCCCTGTACGAACTGGTCGGCACGCTGCGCAAGCAGCACGTGCCCGTCCACGGCGTGGGCATCCAGGGCCACCTGGCCGTCCAGTACAGCGCCCCGCACGACATCGCCGACAACATGCTGCGCTTCGACCGCCTCGGCCTCGGGACCGCGATCACCGAGGCCGACGTCCGGATCCCCCTGCCGGCCGACAGCACGGAGTACGAGGCCCAGGCCGAGGGGTACGGCGTCCTGCTGCGCGGCTGCCTCCTCACCCCGGGCTGCGACGACTTCACCGTCTGGGGCTTCACCGACACCTACTCCTGGGTCCCGGACACCTTCCCGGGCGAGGGCGCGGCCAACATCTTCGACGAGAACTACGCCCCCAAGCCCGCCTACAGCACCCTGCGCCAGACCCTGACGCTCGCCGCGGGCCGGCGCTGACCCCCCACCCCTGCCGGTAAGGAGTTCTGATGGCCCCGCTCGACTGGGCCGCCCTGGGCGGCTACTTCCTGGTGATGCTGCTCATCGGCCTCTGGTCGCACCGCCGCATCGGCAACGTGAGCGACTACTTCACCGGAGGCGGCCGGATGCCCTGGTGGCTCTCCGGCATCTCCCACCACATGTCCGGGTACAGCGCCGCCGTGTTCGTCGCGTACGCCGCCATCGCCTACAGCTACGGCATCACCGTCTACGTCTGGGCGTTCCTGCCGCTGGCCTTCGGCACCGCCGTCGGCGCCTGGCTGTTCGCCCCGCGCTGGCAACGGCTCAGGAAGCGCTACGCCGTCGCCTCGCCCCTGGAGTACCTCGCCAAGCGTTACGACGTGCCCACCCAGCAGGCGCTCGCCTGGAGCGGCGCGCTGCTCAAGGTGTTCGACGTGGCCGCGAAATGGGCCTCCGTCGCCGTCCTGCTCAACGTGTTCACCGGCATGTCGATGACCACCGGCATCCTGATCACCGGCATCGTCACCCTGCTCTACTGCACGGTGGGCGGCCTCTGGGCCGACGCGCTCACGGACTTCGGGCAGTTCATCATCCAGGGAGCCGCCGCGCTCGCCATGCTCTGGGTCGTCCTGGACCGGCTCGGCGACGGCCTCGCGGGCCTGGGCACCATCTGGGACAAGCTGCCCGAGGGGCACGGACAGCCGCTGGTCGGTCCGTACACCGCGACCTTCCTCGGCGCGTACGTCGTCGTGAAGCTCTTCGAGTACAACGGCGGCATGTGGAACCTGGCCCAGCGCTACATGGCCACGGACTCCCCGAAGGCCGCCCGCCGTTCGGCCGGGCTTTCCGCCCTGCTGTACGTGATCTGGCCGGCCGTCCTGCTCTTCCCGCCCGTCGCCGCGGCCGTGCTGCTGCCGGGCATCGCGGACCCGGAGAAGGTCTACGCGCTGATGGCGGAGTCGTACCTGCCCGCGGGGCTCGTCGGGCTGACGCTGGCCGGGATGTTCTCCCACACCATGGCGATGGCCTCCTCCGACGCCAACGCGGTCTCCGCGGTCGTCACCCGGGACATCATCCCCGCCGTCGTACGCCGCGCCCGTGAGCTGTCCCCGGCCACCGGGCTGCTCGTCGCCCGGGTGTGCACCGTCGTCTTCATCAGCGTCAGCATGATCGTGGCGATCGAGGCGGACCACTTCGGCGGAGTGCTGGGCATCATCGTCGGGCTGGTCGCGGCCGTGATGGGCCCCATATCCATCCCGATGCTGCTCGGACTGCTGCCCGCCTTCCGCCGGTCCGGGCCCCGGGCGGCGCTGTCCTCCTGGGCGCTGGGCCTGCTCGGCTACCTCCTGGTGAAGTTCGTGCTCGACAGCACGGACCAGACGCTCGTGATCGTCACCCCGCTCGTCACCTCGCTGGTGGTGTACATCGTCGTCGGCCTGATCAGCCCGGAGCCCGACGACACCGCCGACGCGATCGTCGCCGCGCTCTCGCCCGCCCCGGACGGGGACGGCGAACCGGCCCCTGCGGCCCCGCGGCCGGCCGCCGCACCCGGCGTCACCGACTGACTGACCGGGGCTTCTCCTCCGCGGTGCCCGCACCGCACCTCTGCCAAGGGCTCACGCCCACTCAATTTGTCATGCGTGTGAACAAAATGGGGAGCGACATGGACAAGCGCACCAGCCGCAGAGCCGTCCTCGGGGCCGGCCTCGGCATCACGGCGCTGGCGGCGACGCCGCTCGGATCACTGATGGGGCTGACGGGTGAGGCCGCGGCGACCCCCGCCGGCCCGGGCCACTCCCCGGCGGTCCGGCCCACCGACCCCGGCGCGTACATCTCCTTCACGCCTCGCTCGGGCGCCTTCCCGCTGGTCAGGGCGGGCAAGGCGGCCCCGATCGTGGTCAGCGACAAGGACCACGACGGAGTCGTCCGGGTGGCCGGCGACCTCCAGGACGACATCGAGCGCGTCACCGGCGTGCGTCCCGCGCTCTCCCGGAACGCCGCACCCCGTGGCCGCGAGATCGTCCTCGTCGGCACCATCGGCCTCAGCCCGCTGATCGACGGCCTGATCGCCGCGGGCCGGCTCAAGGCCGCGGACATCGTGGGCAGGTGGGAGACCAGCCTGCAGGCGGTGGTCGAGAAGCCGCTGCCCGGCGTGGACCGCGCCTTCGTCATCGTCGGCAGCGACCAGCGCGGCACGATCTTCGGGGCGTACGACGTCTCCCGGGGCATCGGGGTCTCGCCCTGGTACTGGTGGGACGACGTCGCCCCCGTCCACCGCGACGCGCTGTACGTCCTGCCCGGCCGGCACAGCCAGGGCACCCCCGCCGTGAAGTACCGCGGATTCTTCATCAACGACGAGAACCCGGCGCTCGGCACCTGGGCACCCGCCTTCTTCGGCCCCGGCAAGGCACCCGGCTTCGAGGGCGGGTTCAACGCCGCCTTCTACGCCAGGATCTTCGAGGTGATGCTGCGGCTGAAGGCCAACTACCTCTGGCCAGCGGTCTGGGGCCGTGCCTTCGCCGAGGACGACCCGGAGAACCACGCCACCGCGAAGGCCTACGGGGTCGTCATGGGCACCTCGCACGAGGCGCCCATGATGCGGGGCATCGAGGAGTGGAACCGGCACGCGGTCGCCGCGGTCCGCGACAGCGCCGGAAACATCACCCAGCCGGGCCACGACCCGTACGGCGGCACCGGCGAGTGGTCGTTCCGCCGCAACGCCGAGGCCATCAAGGCCTACTGGCGGGAGGGCGTCCGCCGCATGAAGCGGGAGGACTTCGAGGGCGTGGTCACCCTCGGCATGCGCGGCAACGGCGACGTCAGCCTGCCGGACGGCGACGGCATCGAGCTGATGACGGAGATCATCGCCACCCAGCGCGAGATCCTCGCCGAGGAGCTCGGCTCGGAGGACGGGGTCCCCCAGGTGTGGACCCTCTACAAGGAGGTCCAGCACTACTGGGACCGCGGGCTGCGGGTCCCGGACGACATCACCGTCGTCCTCACCGACGACAACTGGGCCAACGTCCGCAAGCTGCCGGACCTGAAGAACGACCCGCGCGGCGGCGGTTACGGCCTCTACTACCACTTCGACTACGTCGGCGTGGGGCGGAACTACAAGTGGGTCGACACCACCTCGCTCCCCAACATGTGGGACCAGCTCCACCAGAGTGCCGCCTACGGCAACCACGGCCTCTGGGTCACCAACGTGGGCGACCTCAAGGGCAACGAACTGCCCACCCAGTTCTTCCTGGAGTACGCCTGGGACCCCGACCGCTGGCCCCTGGACGCCCTCCCGGAGTGGGAGGAGCGCTACGCCGCCCAGAACTTCGGCGAGCGCCGGGCCGAGGAGATCGCCGAGATCCTCCGCACGTACGCCCGGCTGCAGTCCCGGCGCAAGCCCGAGCTGCTCAACCGGAAGATCACCCTCGACCCGGCCAAGGACCCGGCGACGGACTCCTCCGCCATCGTGTACGACGACCGGGCCACGCCCTTCAGCATCGTCGACTACCGCGAGCTGGAGCGGGTCACCGAGGACTGGCAGCGCCTGGACGCCGCGGCCGAACGCGTCCGGCGGGGCCTGCCCGCGTCCGCCCAGGACGCCTGGTACGAGCTTGTCGGCTACGCGGTCCGGGCGACCGCCAATCTGTACGCCCTGCGCGAGGCGGAGTTCACCAACCTGCACTACGCGCCCCAGGGCCGGGCGCTGACCAACCAGCTGGCCGCCACGGCCGAGGCAGGGCTGGCCGAGGACTTCGCCCTGGCGCGGCGCTTCGACACCGAGGTGGCCGACGGCAAGTGGGAGGGGTTCCAGAGCCAGCCGCACATCGGTTACGGCGATGTGGACCGCTACGGTCCCAACGCCCCCTGGCAGCAGCCCGAGCTGGACAACGTGGCCCTCGCGGACGAGATCTTCCCCGCCGTCCGGCGCATCGAACTCCCGCGCAGGGCCGAGATGGGCGTGGCCGTCGACGGCTCGCCCGACTGGTGGCCGGCGTCCGGCAGCAGCGGCACGGAGCCGGTCCTGCCCGTCTTCAGCCCGTACCAGAGCCAGCCCGCGCAGTACGTCGAGGTGTTCAACCGGGGCACCGTGCCGTTCGACTTCCGTATCCGTACGGGCGCCTCCTGGCTGATCGCCGACCGGACGCGGGGCCGGGTGGACGCCCAGACCCGGGTCACCTTCCGCGTCGACTGGTCCCGGGCCCCGAAGGGTGTCACCCGGGTACCCGTCACCGTGTCCGGCCCCGGAGGCAGCGAGGTCGTCGTCCGCGCCGTGGTCGACCGGCCCCGGCTGGAGCGGTCGCAGCTCAAGGGGTTCGTCGAGGCCAACGGATACGTCTCGATCGAGGCCGACCACTTCCACCGGGCGGTCGGCCGCGGCGGGATCTCCTGGCGCCGCATCCCCGGCATCGGACGCACCGGATCGGGCATGGAACCCTTCCCGGTGACCGCGGCCCGGCAGACCCCGGGCGGCGCCGGGCCGCGGCTGGAGTACCGGGTCAGCCTCTTCACCACCGGTCCGGTGACCGTCTGGGCGTATCTCTCACCCCGCAACAACGCGCTGGCCGCCGACGGACTGACGTACGCCGTCTCCTTCGACGACGACGCCCCGCAGTCCGTCAACATCACCGAGGTCACCGGCTCCGACGACGGCACCATGAACACGCAGTGGGCCCGCAACACGTCCGACAACGTGAACCGCACCGCGACCACGCACCACATCGGCCGGACCGGCGCCCATGTGCTCCGATTCTGGATGGTCGACCCGACCGTGGTACTCCAGAACCTCGTGGTGGACACAGGCGGCCTCAGGCCCAGCTACCTGGGTCCGCCGGAGAGTCTCCGGCTGAGCTGACCGGAGCGGGACGAGGAGGCGGCAGGGATGAGCATCGAGATCCGGGACAGCGAGGGGCGCGGCACGGCGCTGGAGGTGGCCCCCGGGCCGCCGGAGGGGCCTCTCCAGGTCGGGATCCGGATCGAGGGCGCCTCCTCCTGGTCCTGCTCGCCGGCCGCGGCCAGGGAACTGGCCGCGGCGCTCGTCGCGGCGGCCACCGAGGCGGAGCACGCGGGCACGGGGGAGCCCGTCACCGTCGAGGCACGCGAGCTGCGACGCGGTGACGTACGGGACGGGGACCGGCTGATGACGGTCGAGGCCGTCAGGACGGACGGGGCGAACGTCCAGGTGACCTGGGTGTCGGGAGGAGGGCGCAGCTGGAGCCAGATGTACGGGGCGGACGCCGCCATCCGCCTCCGGCGCCGGCTGCGGCCGGAGAGCTGAGCGGGGCGTCGTACGGGCCGCATGGTATTTCGACAATCGCCGTAGTACGGTGAATCTCGTAGTACGGTGAATCTCGTACCAAGCGACGGCCCGGCGCGCCCGGGCCGTCGTGCCGTCCGTCGTGTCCCGAGGAATCGGAGCCTCCTGTGAGTGCACTGTTCGAGCCCTACGCCCTGCGGTCGCTGACCGTTCCCAACCGCGTCTGGATGGCCCCGATGTGCCAGTACAGCGCCGCTCCCGACGGCCCGCTGGCCGGCGCCCCGACGGACTGGCACTTCCAGCACTACGCCGCCCGCGCGGCCGGCGGGGCCGGCCTCGTCATCGTCGAGGCGACGGGGGTGAGCCCCGAGGGCCGTATCTCCCCGCAGGACCTCGGCATCTGGAACGACACCCAGGTCGAGGCGTTCCGCCGCATCACCACCTTCCTGAAGAGCCAGAACACCGTTCCGGCGATCCAGATCGCCCACGCCGGGCGCAAGGCCTCCACCGGGCAGCCCTGGAAGGGCGGCGCTCCGGTCGGCCCGGAGGCGCACGGGTGGCAGCCCGTCGCGCCGAGCGCGATCGCGTTCGACGAGCACCACCCCGTGCCGACCGAGCTGACCGTCGACGACATCCAGAATGTCGTCCGGCAGTTCGCCGACGCCGCCCGCCGCTCCCTGGACGCAGGCTTCCAGATCGTGGAGATCCACGGCGCCCACGGCTACCTGATCGGCGAGTTCCTTTCCCCGCACTCCAACAGGCGCACCGACGAGTACGGCGGCTCGTACGAGAACCGCACCCGCTTCGCCCTCCAGGTCGTCGACGCCGTGCGGGCCGTGTGGCCCGACGAGCTGCCCCTGTTCTTCCGCATCTCCGCCACCGACTGGCTCGAGGACGGCGAGGGCTGGACCGCCGACGACACCGTCCGCTTCGCCACCGACCTCGAGGCCCATGGTGTCGACCTCCTCGACACCTCCACCGGCGGCAACGCCGCAGGCGTCCGCATCCCCGTCGGGCCCGGCTACCAGGTCCCCTTCGCGGCCCGTGTCAAGACCGGCACCACCCTGCCCGTCGCCGCCGTCGGCATGATCACCGAGCCGCAGCAGGCCGAGAAGATCCTGGAGAACGGCGAGGCCGACGCGATCCTGCTCGGCCGGGAGCTGCTCCGTAACCCGTCGTGGGCCCGGCACGCCGCGCGCGAACTCGGCGCGGAACCGCATGTCCCGGACCAGTACCACCGCTCCGTCTGACAGCGGGCACGCAGGCGCGTCCGGGATCACGGCCACCTCGAACTGGGTACGCTGAGCGGCGATGTTCACTCCCCAGGGCCCCACGCTGCGCGAGCTGGCCGTACAGGCGCTCTCCTCGACCATGCGGGGATACGACCTGCTCGCCCCGAAGTTCGACCTGACGCCCTACCGGACCCCGGACCGGGTGCTCGAAGCCGTCGCCGACGCGGTGCGGCCCCTCGGGCCGTTCGACCGGGGCCTGGACGTCTGCTGCGGCACCGGAGCGGGCGTCGGTGTGCTGCGGGGGCTCTGCCGGGAGCGGGTCACCGGGGTCGACTTCAGCGCCGGGATGCTCGACGTCGCCCGGGAGGCGTACGCCGGCACCACCGGGGGCCCGGCGGTGGACTGGGTCCGGGCCGACGCCCTGGCGCTGCCGTTCGAGCGGGCCTTCGACCTGGCCCTGAGCTTCGGGGCGTTCGGCCACTTCCTGCCGGAGGAACGCCCCGGGCTGTTCGACCAGGTGTACGCGGCGCTCCGGCCGGGCGGACTGTTCGTCTTCCCGGTGGGCGCGCCCCCGGCGGTGGGCTCCCGGGCCTACTGGTCACTGCTCGGCTTCGACCTGGCCATGCGGGCGCGCAACGCCCTGTGGCGCCCCCCGTTCGTCATGTACTACCGCACGTTCCCGCTCGCCGGTGTGGTGGACGACCTCGTACGGACCGGATTCACCGTGCGGCTGCTGCCCCTGGAGGAGTTCGGCAGGCGGCCGGACGGCAGCCCGCGTGTCCGCCTCGTGACGGCGGCTCGTGGATAAAACTACGACGGCTCTCGTACAATGGAGGCCCCTGTACGAAGTGGAGCCACCGTGACGACGAACGCCGCTCGCGTGCTCGCCCACCCCTCGCGCGAGGAGATCCGCGTCGAAGGAGTGCTCCACGCGCTGTCCGATCCGATCAGACTGCGGATCGTGCGCCAACTGGCGGGCGCCACCGACGAACAGGCCTGCTCCCGCTTCGACCTCCCGGTCTCCAAGTCCACCACGACGCACCACTTCAGGGTGCTCCGCGAGAACGGCGTCATCGCCCAGTTCTACCGGGGCACGGCCAAGCTGAGCTGCGTACGGACCGAGGACCTGGACGCCCTCTTCCCCGGTCTGCTGGACAGCGTCCTCGCCGGTGTGGACCTTCAGGCCGAGCGCCTCGGCCGGGCCGACGCCTCCGCGCCCGCAGCGGCGGGGCCCGCCTAGCGGGAATCACCCCGGGCCGCGTCGAGCAGCCCGGACCAGTCGGGGATCTTCACCCGCCCGCGTCCGAGCGAGCGGCCGAGCTCGGACTCGGCGCGTTCGATGGACAGCCAGCCGTCCCACTCCACCGGCAGCAGCCCCTGGTCCCGGAGCACCCCCAGCGGGTCGGCGGGCACCTCACGGCCGAGGAGCAGCGGGGCGTCGTCGAGCAGCGAGGCGACCGTCTCCTTCGCGCACGACCTGTTCGAGCCGATCACCCCGGTGGGGCCACGCTTGATCCACCCGGCGACGTACTCCCCGGGCGACGCCTTCCCGTCCCTGACCACCCGGCCCGCCAGATGCGGCACGGTGCCGCTCACCGGGTCGAAGGGCAGACCGGGCAGGGGCGTCCCCCGGTAGCCCACCGCCCGCAGCACGAGCTGGGCCTCGATGTCCTCGTACGCCCCGGTGTCCTGGACACCTCCGGCCCCGTCCGGGGCCGTCCGGGCGAACCGCACCCCCGCGACCCGGCCGTCCCGCTCCAGCAGGGCGGCCGGCCGCAGGAAGAACCGCAGCCGGACGCGGCGCTCCCCGTCGGGCGCGGCCGGCGGAGGATCCGCCGCCCATCCGCGCAGCACGTCGAGATTGCGCCGGACCACGGCGGGCAGGGGAGTGCCCCGGTCCCCGGCAGCCGCGTACGCCGGATCACGTGCGAGCTCCGCCCCGTCGACGACGATCCGCGCCCCGGGGAGCCCGCCGAGCTCGCGCAGCTCCTTGGTGGTGAACCTGGCCTGCGAGGGCCCGCGCCTCCCGACGACGTGGACCTCACGCACCCTGCTCGCCTCCAGCGCGTCGAGCGCGGCCGGCGGCACGTCGGTGCCCCGCAGTTCGGCGGCGCCGCGGGCGAGGATGCGGGCCACGTCCACCGCCACGTTGCCGACCCCGACCACCACGGCCGAACGGGCCCGGAGCGCGGAACCGTCGACGGCCGCGTCCGGGTGGGCGCTGTACCAGGAGACGAACTCGGTGGCCGAGAAACTCCCCGGCAGTTCCTCACCGGGAACGCCGAGCGGGCGGTCGGCGGCGGCACCGACGCAGTAGACCACCGCGTGGTAGAGCTCCTTGAGCCGGTCGGGTGACACCCCGCCCGGGCCGCCCACCCCGACATGGCCGACGAAGGTGATCCGGTCGTCCTCCAGGACCGACCGGAGACTGCCCTGGAGCGACTTGATCTTCTCGTGGTCGGGCGCCACGCCGTAGCGGACGAGCCCGTACGGGGTGGGCAGCCGGTCCAGCACATGCACCCGCACATCCGGCACCCGCGACTGCTCCAGCAGGGACTGGGCCGTGTAGACCCCGCTGGGTCCCGAACCCACGACGGCGACACGGAGCACGGCGCACCTCCTCCGGCAGGCTCCCTCCAGCATGGCACCGCGGGAGGGAAGCGGGGGAGGCTCGCGGACCCGGCGGCCCGCCGATCCCCGTCGGGTCCGGCGAGGCCCTTCAGGTCCGGTGGGGCCTGTCAGGTCACCGCCGGGGCCCTTCAGGTCATCAGTCCGCGCATCCGGTCGATCTCCACGGTCTGCTGGGCGACGACGTCGTTGGCCATCTCCTCCACCAGCACGTTGTTGCCGTCGGCGAGCGCCTCGGTCGCCATGGTGACCGCCCCCTGGTGGTGGGTGATCATCAGCTCCAGGAACAGCCGGTCGAACGCCTTGCCGTGCGCGGCCCGGAGCTGCGTGATCTGCTGGTCGGTCGCCATACCGGGCATGGCGGCGTGGTCCTCGTGCGTCTCCTCGCGGTCATCCCCGCCGTTCTTCTTCAGCCAGCCCTCCATGGCGCCGATCTCGGGCTTCTGGGCGGCCGATATGCGTTTCGCCAGCCGCTCGACGGAGGTGGAGGCGGCCCGCCCGGGGACGAGGCCGGTGAGCACGAGTGCCTGCTCGTGATGGGCGATCATCATGCGCGCGTAGCGGAAGTCGGCGGAGTTGGGGGTGTCGTCCCCGGCGGCCTTCACCGCCTCGTCGGCCGAGAGCGTCCTGGCCGGTTCGCCGGGCTTCCCGGGAGCCACGACCGAAGGCCCCTCGTCCGCCCCGGCCTTCGCCCCGTCGCCGCCGTCGTCGCAGCCGCCCAGGGAGAGGACGGCGGCCACGAGCGCCGCCGCCAGAGCTGCTGTGCGCACGCGGGTGTTCCGACGGTGCATCAACACGACGACCTCCATTGCCCCATGAGTGTGTTGCGGACAGTCTTCCCGCCTCACACCCGGCCCGTGATCAAAAACTTTATTACGTCTCTGTTGCCGTCTGTTGGTGTGTACATGATACGGGTCATACTGCCGGGGTCCATGAACCGTTCGTCGACGAACGGACACTAGGGAGGACGCAGTGACCTCGTTGCACACCACCAGCGTGCGGAGGAGACGTCTGGGTGTGGTGACAGCCGCGGCCGGACTCATTGCCACGCTGTTCACGGCCGGGCCCGCAGCCGCGACCCCCGATCCGGGTGACGCCGCCACCACCCGCAGCGGTGTCTCCGTGAGCGAACAGGCCGAAGCCAGAGCCGCCATCGAGAGCGGCGAGATACCCGGCGTGGACGAGATCGTCCACAGCTCCAACATCAAGCACCTCGCCAACGTCCCCAAGGACGCGCTGAAGGGGCTCAACACGGACCTGGCCTTCCAGGGGAAGTACGCGTACGCCGGCAACTACGACGGCTTCCGCATCTTCGACATCAGCAACCCGAAGAAGCCGAGGACCGTCTCGCAGGTCCTCTGCCCCGGCTCGCAGAACGACATCTCCGTCTCGGGGAACCTGCTCTTCCTGTCGACCGACTCCTCGCGCAGCGACAACTCCTGTGCGAGCACGACGCAGCCGGCCACGGAGAAGTCCTCCTGGGAGGGCATGAAGGTCTTCGACATCAGCGACAAGCGTCACCCGAAGTACGTCGCCGCCGTCGAGACCGCGTGCGGGTCGCACACCCACACGATCATTCCGGAGCGCAAGAACGTCTACGTGTACGTCTCCTCGTACTCGCCGAACGAGACGTTCCCGGACTGCCAGCCCCCGCACGACGGGATCTCCGTCATCAAGGTGCCGCGCAGCGCGCCCGAGAAGTCCCGGATCGTGAACTTCCCGGTGCTCTTCCCGGACGGCGGCAACCCGGGTGCGCCGACCAACCCCGGCGTCTCCAAGACCACCGGATGCCACGACATCACCGTGCTGCCCTCGAAGGACCTGGCGGCCGGGGCTTGCATGGGCGACGGGCTGCTGTTCTCCATCAAGGACCCGGAGAACCCCAAGATCATCGACCGTGTCCAGGACAACGTGAACTTCGCGTTCTGGCACTCCGCCACCTTCAACCAGAAGGCCGACAAGGTCGTCTTCACCGATGAGCTCGGCGGCGGCGGCGCGGCCACCTGCAACGACGAGATCGGCCCCGACCGCGGTGCCGACGGCATCTACGACATCACCGGCAAGGGCGACCACCGCAAGCTGGTCTTCCGCTCCTACTTCAAGATCGACCGCCCGCAGGCCGACACCGAGGTCTGTGTCGCGCACAACGGCTCGATCATCCCGGTCAAGGGCCGCGACCTGATGGTCCAGGCCTGGTACCAGGGCGGGGTCTCCGTGTGGGACTTCACCAACTCCTCGAAGCCCAAGGAGATCGCGTACTTCGAGCGCGGCCCGGTCACCCTGGACGAGGTCACCACGGCCGGCCCGTGGTCGGCGTACTACTACAACGGCTACATCTACTCCAACGACATCGAGAAGGGCTTCGACGTCCTGAAGCTCGACGACCGTCGGACCGACCCGGCGAAGAAGGTGCGGCTGAAGGAGCTCAACGTCCAGACGCAGCCGGACTACTTCGACCGCTGATCCACCGTCTTCCCCGCACATGAACGCGAGTGCCCCGCCGGACGGTCTCCGCCCGGCGGGGCACGTTTATCTCATTGACCGCCGGGCGGCACGGGGACATGCTGTACCCCTGATTCCGGCGATGCGGGGGATCGCCGGAATCAGCCGGGGCGGCGCCCGACCGGTCAGGCCGCGGGCCGCACGCTCGTACCCGCGGCAGCGGCCCACTCCACGAGGAGGCGCTGGTACTCCGACTCGTCGGCCGGGGACAGCAGTCCGCCCGAGCGCTGCCACAGGGTGCGGATCTCTTCGTTGACCACGGAGGCGGGGCGCACGGCGGCGGACGGGTTCGGATACGGGGACATGTCCACCAAACTAAACCCCCGCGGGGCCTTCGGACCCCCTCCGGGGCAGGGATATCCCTCACACCGTCTCCCGGAATCCTTCACGAACCGCCTGTGTCGCGGGTCTCCCCGGCGCGTTCCGTGAGCCGCAGCGCCCGGAGCGCGTCCGGCCGCTCCGCCACCGGCAGATGGTCCACGAAACGCACCTCACAGCCCACGGCGGCCGCACCGGCGTCCGCGTGGCGGTCGTCACCGACCATGACCACGTCCGCGGGATCGAGCCCCAGCAGCCCGCACGCCGTACGGAACAGACGCGGATCGGGCTTCTGGACGCCGTGTTCGTAGGACAGGACGTACGCGTCGACGAACGCGTCCAGGCCGTGCGCGCGGAAGACGGGGCGCAGGTCCCAGCCGATGTTGCTGACGACCCCCACCGCGACACCGTCCCGGCGCAGGCCGTGCAGGACCTCCTCCGCGTCGGGGTACGGCTGCCAGGCGCCGGGGTTCATATGGCGGTCGTACAGCGCGTCGTACAGGCCCGGGTCCGGAAGGTCCGCCTCGCGGGCCAGCCCGGTGAACGCCTCCCTGTGCGTCCGCGCGCTGCTGTCGCGAGCGGCCCACGCGGCGGCCAGCGACGGCGGGATCCGGGCGGGGGCCGGGCCGCCGGGCAGCGCCCCCGCCGTGGTCAGCCGGCGCGCCCAGTCCGCGAAGTCGGCCTGCTCCACGGCCGTGGAGCGCGCGTCCAGGACGGCGCGCAGCCACGCCTCGACGGACTCGATCCGGAAGAGGGTCCCGGAGAAGTCGAAAAGCACACCCTTGATCTGCATGGGCCGATCCTCCCCGCCTCCGGTGAGGATCTACAAGGGCACGTCCCCGTCGCCGGCCGGCCTCCGCGTGCGCGCGGTGTACCCGGCCACGGAGAACGCGGCCACGGCGCCTCCCAGCAGGATTCCGCCCAGCACGTCGCTCAGCCAGTGCACGCCCAGATAGACACGGGTGAAGGCCACACCGGCCACCGAGACCACCGCGAGCACCAGTGAGCCCCACCACAGGGACGGCCGCACGCCGTGCAGGCGCAGCAGCCACACGAGCAGCGCGCAGGTCACCGCCGCCGTCATGGCGTGCCCCGACGGGAAGGCCGCGTAATGCGCCGAGTCCACCGGGTCGGGCCACTGCGGGCGGTTCCGGTCCACAGCCGCCTTGAGGCCCTGCTGGACGAGAGCGGCGAGCAGACAGGTCGCCGCGACCCACCCCGCCAGCAGCCGGGAGCCGCGCCACCACAGGGCGATCACGACGACCGCCGTCAGTACGCGCATGGCCCAGGGGTCCCACACCCAGTCCGTCAGCACCCGGCTGACCCGGACGAGCCCCGGCCGGGTCACCGCCTCGCGGTGCAGCGCCTCGGCCACCGTCGTGTCCAGGGACATCAGGGGCGACCAGCGCACCGCGACCAGCACGAGCAGGACGACGGACAGCGAGGCGCAGACGAGGCCGGTGATCAGGGAGGGAGCCCGGGTGCGCGAGGGGCGGGGAGGGGAGTACATGGGGAGATCCTCGTCCACCAGACGTGCGTGAAGCTATCCCAGAGCCCTGAGGCCCGGCACGAAGGCCACCAGCAGGGGCACGACGGGCACGAGCGCCGCGGCGGCGGTCAGCCGCAGCCGGCGCCCCGCGGTGAGCCGCTCCACGGGGGCGAGCAACCGGTTCACCCTGAGCGGCAGATGGGCGCCGGAGGCCGGGGCGGGGCCGAACACACCGCGGTCCTCGTTGAGTTCGACCAGGGCCAGGGCGATCGTCAGACGCCCGAAGCGCCGTGACGCCACGTCGTCCGCGGCCAGTTCGACCAGGCGGTGCATCTCGTCGCGGAACGCGGCGAACACCGGCACCTGCGGAAATCCCGTCGCCAGCGCGTCCGAGCAGTGCAGCAGCCAGTCGTGACGGGCCCGGGCGTGCCCCTGCTCGTGGGCCAGCACGGCATCGAGCTGACGCCCCTTCAGCCGTCCCAGCGCGGCGGTGGTGATGACCAGCTGGGGCGCGGCCCCCGGCAGCCACCAGGCGTCGGCACGCTCGCCCTCCAGCACGACGAGGCGCCCGCCGCCGGGCTCCTCGCCCGGCATCAGCGGGGAACGGACCAGCAGTTCGGCGCGCCCCCTCCTGCGCCGGGCCCGGGCGCGGAGGATCTCCCGTACGAGCATGGTGGCCGACCACAGCCCGCCGAACGCCAGCAGGACCGCGATGACCGCCGACCACGGCCCGTACGCGGCGAGGGCGTACGCCTCGACCACCGCGTGCGGAGCGGGCGCGAAGACATGGCCGCGGACCGCCTGCCAGGCGGCGGCCGCGCTGAGGGTCATGGAGAGCCCGAACGACACCAGCACACCGGCGACCACGCACTGCCAGACCCACAGGGCCACGACCGGCTCGCGCTCCGGCCACCGGGCCCTCGCCATCAGGCCCGGGGCCACGACGGCGGCCAGTGCACCGAGCAGCAGCAGCGCGAGGGAGACCAACATGGCGTCAGCCTATGAGCGCCGACTGCCCGCGGGTATGGCCGCGCGCGCCAAGTGACGTACGACACGGGGTGAGGGCCCGCTGTCTCACAGAGTGAGCAGCATGGCGAACATGCCTATCCCCATGGTCAGCCTGCACGCCAGGGCCAGCTCCGGCCGCGCGCCCCAGGCCGGCGCGGACCCGCCGCCGCTGCCGCCGGCCGGCACCCCGGCGGGCGCGGGGGCCGGTATCAGCCGTCCCGCTGCGTGCAGGACGTAGAGCGCGTAGTAGACCAGCAGCGCCCCCGTCAGGACGGGGATGCCCCCGGCGGACCCGGCCGCGGCCGCCCCGTGACCGGTGTGACCGCCGCCCCCGGCATGACCGGCCGCCGGCGCCATGGCCAGGGCCATGTAGACCATGGCCAGTGAGCCGACCAGATGGTGCAGATGGTGGCCGCCGCCCCGGGCGGACGCGACCGCGTGCAGCGCGGCGGCGCCGAACACCACCACGTACACCACCCACATCCACTCCGGGAGTGTGAGCAGGGCCGCGGGCACCGCCATCGCGGCCATCCCGAACCCCATCAGTGCCTCGGCGCGCGCCGATCCGCGTTCGCGCCGCGTGCCGTCGCGGGTCCTCAGCAGGCAGTACGCCCCTGTGGCCGCGCACAACACCATGAGCAGCCAGCCGGACAGCGCCGGTCCGTGCACGGTGCACCTCCCCCTACGGCGGATCATGCCGGTGTCGTCCCATCGATGCCCCGTCCGGGCCGCCGCTACCGGGGCGCATTGGGGTACTGGGGGAGCGCGCCAGGGGCCTGCGGGGGGCGGCCGGGGCCGGGTTAGTCTCGGGAGAGCACCCTTGGCAGAGCACACCACCGGAGAAGAGCCACATGGACAGCGCACCGGCCACGGCACGGGCAGAACTCACCTTCCGCGACGCGACCGGCGACGACGTGCCGGTCCTGGTGCGACTCGTCGAGTCCGCCTACCGGGGCGACGCGAGCCGGGCCGGCTGGACCACCGAGGCGGACATCCTCCAGGGGCAGCGCACCGACGCCGACGGGGTGCGCGAGATCCTCGCGACCCCCTCCGGCAAGATCCTCGTCGCCGAGACGGACGGTGCGCCGGTCGCCTGCTGCCAGCTCGAACACCGGGGGAAGGCCGCGTACTTCGGCATGTTCGCCGTCACGCCGGAGCTCCAGGGCTCGGGTCTCGGCAAGGTCATCATCGCCGAGGCGGAGCGCACCGCCCGCGAGGACTGGGGCGCCGGCGAGATGCACATGACGGTGATCTCGGTCCGCGAGGAGCTGATCGCCTGGTACGAGCGCCGGGGCTACCGCCGTACGGGAGAGCTCACGCCCTTCCCGTACGGCGACGAGCGCTTCGGCATCCCGCAGCGCGACGACCTCGTGTTCGAACTCCTGGTCAAGGAGCTGTAGGGCGCGGGGAACGCAGCACGCCGCAGGGGCTCAGGCGGTGAAGCGGCCCGCGCGCCGGATCTCCGGGTAGTCGGTCGTCGCGCCGTCCAGTCCCAGCGCCCGGACCAGACGCAGATGGTCGGGGGTGTTGACCACCCAGCCGATCACCCTCAGGCCCTCCGCGTGCGCGTGCTCGACCACCTCGAGGGTGAGGCGGCGGATGTTCAGGGCGAGCGTCGCCGCGCCCACCGCCTTCGCCCGGTCCACCACATCGGCCTCCCAGCGGCTGGCGATGAGCACCGTGCGCACGCCCGGGACCAGCTGCGCGATCTCGGCGACCGCCTCGTCGTGGAACGACGACACCTCGACCCGGCCGGCCAGGTCGCGCCGCCGCATCACCTCGGCCAGCGCCCGCGCCGCCGCCACGTCCTTGATCTCGGCCTGGACGGGGGAGCCGATCGCGTCGAGCACCTCCTCGAAGACGGGCACCCGCTCGCCCTGCCCGGCGTCGAGCTCCCGGAGCTCCGCCAGCGTCTTCTCGGCGATCAGGCCGCGCCCGTCCGTCGTACGGTCCACGGCCGCGTCGTGCATGACGGCGAGCGCGCCGTCCTTGCTCAGATGGAGATCCAGTTCGACGGCGTCCATACCGGCCTGCTCCGCGTGCGCGAACGAGCGCAGCGTGTTCTCCGGCTCGACGCCCATGACCCCGCGATGACCGATGGTGAGAAAAGTCAAGGCACTCCCCGCTTCCGTCCGTGGTGTTCGCCCCGCGTGCGGCTCCTACCCCCCAGGGAACCAGTTCTCGCGTGCAGGACGCCCTCTGCCCTGCCAGCCGGGCGGAAGAAGTTGTCTCATCGAGGTGTGGCAGGAAAAATAACGGTGAACATTGGAGTCGGCAGGATAATTTTCTGCCCTCCACTTGTCCGAAGGAACCGGAGATGGATACGGTTACTTGACGCGAGGTTCTCCCGTGAAGGAAGTGTTATGACGGAAATTCTTGAGCATGCCGCCGCCACCGGCGCGATAGCTTCTGCCCAGCGGGTTGTGGAGCATCCGGCCTGGCCGGTGCTCAAGAGTGCCGTTGAGGAGCTCCGCCCCTGGCAGTCCAAGGACGGCTCCATCGACTTCGATGCCGACGGCGCCCCTTCCGCCGAGGCGGCCGGAGCCGTCGTCGAGCGCGTGATCACCGCAGTCGAGCAGCTCTCCCCGCTGCTCCCGCACGACGACGCCTACCACCGCGCCCTCGTCACCGATCTGCGCCGCTGGGCCGCCGACGGCTTCGGCGTCCCGGACTTCCTCGACTCCCTGCTCGCCTTCCAGCCGGCCAGGAACCGCGCGGACGGACTCCAGCACCTGGTCGTCTTCGCGATGTACACGCAGAACGGCAACCCGGACCGCAATCTCGAAGCCGTCGTGCTGCGGATGGTCTGGCCCGAGTGGCTCGCCGAGCTGGAGGCCACCCGGTACGACAACCCGCTGTTCTGCGGGATCACCTTCGAGGACTTCACCTCGGGATACGACACCAACTCCGCCGTGCTCTTCCCCGAGACCATCGCCGTACGCGAGGCGCCGGAGCGCTTCAGCTGGGGCGGCATCTTCTGCGACCGCGAGGCCGCCCGCTTCCGCCGCGTGACGGAGGCGTCCGTCGAGCTGCTGAGCGTCGAGCTGCCCGACGACATCCGCGAGATGCTCGGCGACCAGAAGCGCTGCGAGCAGGCCTTCGTGCTCTGGGACATGGTCCACGACCGCACCCACAGCCACGGCGACCTGCCCTTCGACCCGTTCATGATCAAGCAGCGCCAGCCGTTCTGGATGTACGGGCTGGAGGAGCTGCGCTGCGACCTCACCGCCTTCCGGGAGGCCGTGAAGCTGGAGGCCGACGGCTTCGGCCAGGGCCGCGACGTCCAGTTCGCCGTGCTCTTCGACCGGATGTTCCGCTTCCCCGTCACCGGTGAGCGCGTGCGCAACTACGACGGTCTGGGCGGTCAGCTCCTCTTCGCCTACCTGCACAAGCACGACGTGGTCCGCTGGACCGACAACACCCTCAAGATCGACTGGGCCCGCGCCCCGGAGGTCACGAACCAGCTCTGCGGTGAGATCGAGAAGCTCTACCGCGACGGCATCGACCGCCCCAAGCTCGTGCACTGGTTCGCGGCGTACGACCTCGTCTCCACCTATCTCGCACCCCACCCCGGATCCCGCTGGGCCAAGGGTCCCGACGCCCTGGACCTCGATCAGCTCCCTCGGAAACTCGTCGACGACGTGCTTCCGGACGAGTTTCCCCTGAGCATGTTCTATGAGGCGCTCTCGAAGAAGCTGAAGCATGTGATCGCCTCCACCAAGGGGATCACCGCGGCGGACGCCGGGCGGGCAGCTGCGTGAGCGCGGGTTCTGAGGAGGCGGTGGCGATGAACGGAACAGGCAGTGCCGACAGCGGCGTGCTCGAGGGCGCGGTGATCGCGGTGGCGGGAGCGGCGGGGCCTGCGGGCCGCGCCACCCTGCTCAGGCTCGCGGAGGCGGGGGCGACCGTGGTCGCCTCCGACGCGAACCCCGAGCGGCTCGTGGAGGCGGTCGACGCCGCGCGCTACGCCCACGGGGGAGCGACCGTCACCGGTGACACGGTCGACCTCCTCGATCCGGCGGCAGCGCGGGAGTGGGCCGTCAAGACCGAGAAGGAGTTCGGCCGGGTCGACGGACTGGTCCACCTCGTCGGCGGCTGGCGCGGCGGCGCCAACTTCGCGGACACCAGCCTGGCCGACTGGGACTATCTCGAGAAGCTGCTGATCCGTACGGTCCAGTCGACGTCGCTCGCCTTCCACGAGGTCCTCCAGCGCAGCGACCTGGGCCGGTACGTCCTGGTCAGCGCGGCCGGCGCCGGCAGCCCCACCGCCGGAAACGCGGCCTACGCGGCGTCCAAGGCGGCCGCAGAGGCGTGGACGCTCGCCCTGGCCGACTCCTTCCGCAAAGCGGGGGGCGACGCGGGCCCGACATCGGCTGCTGCGATCCTGGTCGTCAAGGCACTGGTGCACGACGCGATGCGCGCCGAGCGCCCGAATGCGAAGTTCGCGGGCTTCACGGACGTCACGGAGCTGGCCGAGGCCATCGCCGGGGTCTGGGACATGCCCGCCGGAGAAGTGAACGGAAAGCGTCTGTGGCTGACCCCGCAACCGTAAGGACCGATGCGCGACGTCATCACGATCCGCAGGTACGCGGTTTCGCCAGTGACAACTACGCCGGTGCGCACCCGGAGATCCTGGCGGCCCTCGCCCTCGCCAACGGCGGCCATCAGGTCGCCTACGGCGAGGACGACTACACCGGACACCTCCAGCGGGTCATGCACAGCCACTTCGGCCCCACCGCCGAGGCCTTCCCGGTCTTCAACGGCACCGGGGCGAACGTCGTCGCCCTCCAGGCGCTGGCCGACCGCTGGGGCGCCGTGATCTGCGCCGAGTCCGCCCACATCAACGTGGACGAGGGCGGGGCGCCGGAGCGGGTGGGCGGACTGAAGCTGCTCACCGTCCCGACCCCCGACGGCAAGCTCACCCCGGAGCTCATCGACCGTGAGGCGTACGGCTGGGACGACGAGCACCGGGCCATGCCGCAGGTCGTCTCGATCACCCAGAACACCGAGCTCGGCACCGTCTACACACCCGCCGAGATCCGCGCCATCTGCGAGCACGCCCACGCGCACGGGATGAAGGTCCATCTCGACGGCGCCCGGATAGCCAACGCCGCCGCGTCGCTGGACGTGCCCATGCGCACGTTCACCAACACGGTCGGGGTCGACGTGCTGTCCTTCGGCGGCACCAAGAACGGCGCGCTCTTCGGCGAGGCCGTCGTCGTCCTGAACCCGGACGCGGTCCGGGCGATGAGGCATCTGCGCAAGCTGTCGATGCAGCTCGCCTCCAAGATGCGCTTCGTCTCGGTCCAGCTGGAGGCGCTGCTCGCGAAGGACCTCTGGCTGCGCAACGCGCGCCACGCCAACGCCATGGCCCAGCGGCTCGCGGACGGGGTCCGGACCGTGGACGGCGTGGAGATCCTCCACCCCGTCCAGGCCAACGCCGTGTTCGCGCGACTGCCGCACGAGGTGACCGAGCGGCTGCAGAAGCGGTTCCGGTTCTACTTCTGGGACGAGAAGGCCGGGGACGTCCGCTGGATGTGCGCGTTCGACACCCGTGAGGACGACGTCGACGCCTTCGTGCTGGCGCTCAAGGAGGAAATGGCCCGGCAGTAGCGAGTGCATAAAGATGCGGTCGACCGGAAATGCATTGCTTCCGGTCGGCCGCATCGTTACGCTCCACGGGCATGGGGCTGATCCAGCACGCCCTGGCCGCCCTGCTGCGGGCCGGGGGCATCGACGCCCGGTTCTCCTTCGGCGAGGAGCGGCCGGCTGCGCGCCGCGACCGGGGTTCAATGAAATGGACTATCCGGTAGTCTATGGCGTACCGCACCCAGAGGCCCTGCACGCGCTGCAGAGCTCACGTGACGGTGAGGAGCCGGCCCGGAACCTTCCGGCGTCGCTCTGAGCACCCCGCCCCCGAACCGCCCTCCGGAGCAATGCACCCATGACCCTGACGATCGCGGTCTCCGACGAGGTCCGCACCCTCGCCCCCGGCTTCACCCATCTCGCCGTCGAGGCGCACGGCCTCGTCAACGGCCCCAGCGACGAGGACAGTTCGGCGCTGCTGGACGACGCGGTCCGGCGGCTCACGGAGCGGCTCGGCGGCCGGGCCCCGCACGAGGACCCGCATGTCGCCGCATGGCGCGAGGTGTACACGGCATTCGGGGCCAAGCCCTCCCGCACCCGCAACTCCGCCGAGGCCCTCGCCCGGCGCGCGCTCACCGATGCCGGACTGCCGCGCATCAACCGCCTGGTCGACCTCTACAACGCGATCAGCGTCGCGCATCTGATCCCGGTCGGCGGCGAGGACACCGACCACATCCGGGGTGCCATGCGGCTCGTGCGCTCCACCGGCCAGGAACCCTTCCCCACGGTCGCGGGCGGCGAGGAGGCGGTGGAGCACCCCGAGCCGGGGGAGGTCGTCTGGCGGGACGACGAGGCCGTCACGTGCAGGCGCTGGAACTGGCGCCAGGGCACGCGCACCCGCCTCACCGAGGAGTCGGTCAACGCCGTCTTCCTCCTGGAGGGACTGACTCCGGCGACCGCGGCGGAGCTCGGCGCCGCGGCCACCGAGCTCGCCGAGTCGCTGGAGAAGATCAGCCCCGGAGCACGGATCACCCTCCACGACCCGGCGTGACGCGTCCTCCGGTGCCCGTGGCGCGTGCGACGGATCAGCCGAGCTCGCGCGCCTCCGCGGGCGTCGGAGCCGTACCGCCGAGGTGGGCCGGGACCCACCAGGTGTCGGCCGCGTCCTTGGGGCGCACCGGGTAGGCGCGCTGGGCGGCCTCCAGGAGCTCCTGGACGCGCTCGCGCAGCCGGCGGGTGATCGCGCCCGCGTACTGGTCGGTGGGGGCCTCCACGGCCTCGCCCACGCGGATGGTGATCGGGGTGTGGCTGCGGCGGAAGTTGCGCGGCCGGCCCTTCGTCCACAGCCGCTGGGTCCCCCAGAGCGCCATCGGGATCAGCGGTACGCCGGCTTCCTGCGCGAGCCGTGCGGCGCCCGACTTGAAGCTCTTCAGCGTGAACGACTGGGAGATCGTCGCCTCGGGGAACACGCCGACGATCTCGCCCGCGCGCAGGGACGCGAGCGCGTGCGCGTAGGCGTCCTCGCCCTGGTTGCGGTCGACGGGGATGTGCTTCATCCCGCGCATCAGCGGACCGGACACCTTGTGCCGGAACACGGACTCCTTCGCCATGAAGCGGACGAGCCGCTTCTGGGGCAGGGCGCCCAGGCCGGTGAAGATGAAGTCCAGATAGCTGATGTGGTTGCTGACCAGAACCGCGCCACCGGTCTTCGGGATGTGCTCCGAACCCTGGGTGTCGATCTTCAGGTCGAGCGCCTTGAACAGCGTGCGAGCGGCGCCGATGACCGGCCGATAGACGAGTTCTGCCATCTGGATGAAGACCCTTCTTCAATGCCTGGGGAGGGTTCTCCCGGCGGAAGTTACGCAGCCGTAGGTTTTCGGCATTGGGGCGATCGTGCCCCATGTGCGACGCCGTGGCCAGCCCCAAAGGGCCCGGCGCGAGAGATTCTCGTCACGTGAATCCTCCGGGAATGTAATGAGACCGTGGGGTGCTGACCCTTTGCGCAGAGCTCTGAGAGGGAGGCCGGGATGGACGGGCGGACGACGGCAGGCACGCTGGACGCGGCCCAACTCGGCGCGGAACTGGGGGATCGGGCCACGCTGGTGCAGTTCTCGACCGCGTTCTGCCAGCCGTGCCGGGCCACCAGGCGCACCCTCGCGGAGGTGGCGGGCATGGTCGAGGGGGTCGCCCACGTCGAGATCGACGCCGAGGCGCATCTCACGCTGGTACGCAGCCTCGGCATCAGCCGGACCCCCACGGTCCTCGTCCTCGACGCGGCCGGCCGCATCGTCCGCCGCGCGGCGGGGCTTCCGCGCACGGTGGACGTCGTCGCCGCGCTGGGAGAGGCGATGTGACGGGCCGTGACGCTTCTCCCACATGACGGGACGCACTTGACTGTGCACACCACGCATCGTCACTCTGACGCTATGCCGCCAGAACCCCTTCTCTTCGGCCGGGTCCATGTCGACCTCGTGCGCCACGCGAGCGCGCGCTGTCCGGGTGCCTGAGAACCCACGGACCCGAACGCCCCCTCGCAGAAGGATCTTTCCCATGACGGCCTCGCCCGACCTCGGCACCTCCCGGACGGCTTCCCCCGAACTCCTCCGCTCCGTCTTCCGGCAGCACGCGGCCGGCGTCGCCGTGATCACGGCCGCCGGTGCCGGTCCGGTCGGCTTCACCGCGACCTCGCTCAACTCCGTCGCCGCCGAGCCACCGCTCATCTCCTTCGGGGTGGGCACCTCGTCCTCCAGCTGGCCCACGGTCGCCGAGGCGGACCACGTGGGCGTGCACATACTCGGCGAGGACCAGCACGAGCTCGCCGCGACCTTCGCCCGCAGCGGCGCCGACCGGTTCGGCCCGTCCACCGACTGGCGCACGGGACCCGAGGGGGTGCCGCTGCTCGGGGGAGTGGTGGCCTGGCTGGTCTGCCGTGTGGTGGCCCGGATCCCGGCGGGGGACCACCGCATCGTGATCGGCGAGGTCGTGGCCGGGGACCCGGCGCGGGGCGGCCGGCCGCTGGTCTACCACCAAGGGCGTTTCACCGCTCTGCGAGACTGAGGGCGAGCAGGGTGCTGCTGGTGCGGAGTCCGTTGGCTACGTCACAGTTCCAAGCGCTTGCTTATGGGTAACGTACTGGGTGTACTGGCGAGTAATATTCGACCGGGAGCCGGGTCGCCCCGACCGGAAACCGCCCGATAAGGCGCCTATGCTGCGTGCAACAAGGCAGCCCAGAAATGACGATGCAGTAGGAGAGCCGGCGTGAGCTTGAGGATCGTTGTCTGTGTGAAGTACGTGCCCGACGCCACCGGCGACCGGCACTTCGCCGATGACCTGACCCTGGACCGTGACGACGTCGACGGTCTGCTGTCGGAGCTCGACGAGTACGCGGTCGAGCAGGCGCTGCAGATCGCCGACGAGGCGGACGACGCGGAGATCACCGTGCTCACGGTGGGTCCCGAGGACGCCAAGGACGCGCTGCGCAAGGCGCTGTCGATGGGTGCGGACAAGGCTGTCCACGTCGAGGACGACGACCTGCACGGCACCGACGTCATCGGCACCTCCCTGGTGCTGGCGAAGGCCGTGGAGAAGACCGGTTACGACCTGGTCATCTGCGGCATGGCGTCGACGGACGGCACCATGGGTGTCCTCCCGGCGCTGCTCGCGGAGCGCCTCGGCGTCCCGCAGGTCACGCTGCTCTCCGAGGTCTCGGTCGAGGGCGGCACGGTCAAGGGCCGCCGTGACGGCGACTCCGCGAGCGAGCAGCTCGAGGCGTCCCTGCCGGCCGTGGTCTCGGTGACCGACCAGTCGGGCGAGGCCCGCTACCCGTCCTTCAAGGGGATCATGGCGGCGAAGAAGAAGCCGGTCGAGTCCCTGGACCTGGAGGACCTGGAGATCGAGGCGGACGAGGTCGGCCTGGGCGGCTCCTGGACCGCGGTGGACTCCGCGGCCGAGCGTCCCGCCCGTACGGCGGGCACGATCGTCAAGGACGAGGGCGAGGGCGGCAAGCAGCTGGCCGAGTTCCTTGCGGGCCAGAAGTTCATCTGAGCCCCGCCGTTCCCTCCATCGCCCCGCCCTCCCTCGCACGCAGGAGATTGAAGTCCCATGGCTGAAGTTCTCGTCTATGTCGACCACGTGGACGGTGCCGTCCGCAAGCCCACCCTGGAGCTGCTGACGCTCGCCCGCCGCGTCGGCGAGCCGGTCGCCGTCGCCCTCGGCAACGGTGCCGCCGACACCGCCGCCGCGCTCGCCGAGCACGGCGCGGTCAAGGTGCTCACCGCCGACGCGCCGGAGTTCGCCGACTACCTCGTCGTACCGAAGGTGGACGCGCTCCAGGCCGCGTACGACGCCGTGTCGCCGGCCGCCGTGCTGCTGCCCTCCTCGGCCGAGGCCAAGGAGATCGCGGCCCGCCTCGCGCTCCGCATCGGTTCCGGCATCATCACCGACGCCGTCGACCTGGAAGCCGGTGACCAGGGCCCGGTCGCCACGCAGTCCGCGTTCGCCGCCTCGTACACCACCAAGTCCCGTGTCTCCAAGGGCACCCCGGTCATCACGGTCAAGCCGAACTCGGTCGCCGTCGAGGCCGCCCCGGCCGCCGGCGCCGTCGAGGCCCTCACGGTCTCCTTCTCGGCGACGGCCACCGGCACCAAGGTCCTCTCGCGCACCCCGCGTGAGTCGACCGGCCGCCCGGAGCTGACCGAGGCCGCGATCGTCGTCTCCGGCGGCCGTGGCGTCAACGGCGCGGAGAACTTCGCGATCATCGAGGCGCTCGCCGACTCGCTCGGTGCGGCCGTCGGTGCCTCGCGTGCCGCGGTCGACGCCGGCTGGTACCCGCACACCAACCAGGTGGGCCAGACCGGCAAGTCGGTCTCCCCGCAGCTGTACATCGCCTCCGGCATCTCCGGCGCGATCCAGCACCGGGCCGGCATGCAGACCTCGAAGACCATCGTCGCGGTCAACAAGGACGCCGAGGCGCCGATCTTCGACCTCGTCGACTACGGCGTCGTCGGCGACCTGTTCGCCGTCGTCCCGCAGCTCACCGACGAGGTCAAGTCCCGCAAGGGCTGACCCGGCAGGAGCTCTGCCCGTACGAAGGCCCGGGGCCGCGTGGTGTTCTCACCGCGCGGCCCCGGGCTGTTTCCGATCACCATTGACGCAAGGACCGGGAGACTTATAACTTCACTATGCGGATGAGAGATTCCGGGAAGCGGAAACAGTGAAGCATGGAGGGTACGGTCATGGGTCAGCAGGAGAAGGTGGCGACGAGCCTCGCCGGCACGGTCGGTGAGGAGATCAGCGCCTCCCTCACGTCGGTGGACGCCGAACTCGCCCGCCGCTACCCGGGAGACCCCGGCACCCGCCAGCCCGTCCACACCGTCTACGTGCCCGCCGACGACTTCACCGCGACGACCATCCGCACCTGGGGCGACCGGGCGCTGGCCGCGCTCGACGAGCACGCCCCCGACGCCGCCTCGCTCGCCTCGGTCCTCGGCCTCCCGCAGGACCTCGCGGAGCCCGTCCACGACCGCGTACGCGCCAAGCTGGAGCGCGAGCCGGTCGAGGACCTGCGCATCGACTTCGAGGACGGCTACGGGCCCCGTCCCGACGCCGAGGAGGACGAGGCCGCCGCCCGCGCGGCGCGCCTGGTCGCCGAGGCGTACGCCGGCGGCACCGCGGCCCCGTACATGGGCATCCGGATGAAGTGCATGGAGGCCGCCGTACGCGACCGGGGCATCCGCACCACGGACATCTTCCTCACCGGCCTGATGCGCGCGGGAGGGCTCCCCGACGGGCTCGTCCTGACGCTGCCCAAGGTGACCTACCCCGAACAGGTCACCGCCTTCGTACGGCTGCTGGAGGCCTTCGAGGAGACCCACGGGCTGCCCGCAGGACGCCTCGGGTTCGAGATCCAGATCGAGACCAGCCAGTCGATCCTGGCGGCCGACGGCACGGCTGCCGTGGCCCGCATGATCGTCGCCGCCCGGGGCCGGGCAACCGGACTGCACTACGGGACCTTCGACTACAGCGCCTGCGTCGGCGTCAGCCCGGCCTACCAGGCGAGCGACCACCCCGCCGCCGACCACGCCAAGGCCGTCATGCAGGTCGCCGCCGCCGGTACCGGCGTACGGGTCTGCGACGGCTCCACGAACGTGCTGCCGGTCGGACCCGCCCAGCAGGTCCACGACGCCTGGGGCCTGCACCACGGCCTGACCCGCCGCGCGCTGGCCCGCGCCTACTACCAGGGCTGGGACATGCACCCGGGGCATCTGCCCACCCGCTACGCCGCCGTCTACGCCTTCTACCGCGAGGGCCTCGGCCAGGCAGCGTCCCGGCTCGCCGCCTATGTGGCCAAGGCCGGCGGGGACGTCATGGACGAGCCCGCCACCGCCAAGGCGCTCAGCGGCTATCTGCTTCGCGGCATCGACTGCGGGGCCCTGGACGCCACCGAGGTCACGGAGCTCACCGGTCTGAGCCGCGCGGACCTCGACGGCTTCGCCTCACCCCGCCGCGGCGGGCTGACCGTGACGGCGCCGTAAGGGCTCGGCGCCTCACGCGGGCGGGAGCTCCCCCGAGCCGCGCGGGATGAGCCGGGTCGGCAGCTCCACCCTGGCCGGGGCGTGCGCGGCGCCGTCGAGGCGGCGGAACAGGTGTTCCGCCGCGGTGCGGCCGACCGCCGCCGCGTCCTGCGAGATCACCGTGATGCCGAGCAGGTCGGCCAGTTCGATGTCGTCGAAGCCGACCAGGGCGATCCGGCGCTCGCACTCGGCGAGGACGCGGACGGCGGTGACCGTCACCCGGTTGTTGCCCGCGAAGAGCGCGGTCACCGGCTCCGGCCCGGCCAGCATGGCCTCGGCGGCCGCCCTGACCCTCGCCGGGTCGGTAGGACCGAGGGAGACCCAGGAGTCCTCGACCTCGATCCCGGCGTCCGCCAGCGCCGCGTGATACCCGCGCAGCCGCTCCGTGGCGGTGTGGATGCGCGGCTGGTCGCCGATGAAGCCGATCCTGCGGTGGCCGTGCGCGACGAGATGGGCGACGCCCGCGCGCGCCCCGCCGAAGCTGTCCGACAGGACCATGTCCGCGTCCACCCGGCCCGCCGGACGGTCGACGAACACCGTGGCGATGCCCGCCTTCATCTCCGGCTCCAGATAGCGGTGGTCGTCGCCGGCCGGGATCACGATGAGGCCGTCCACCCGGCGGGCGCAGAGCGCGAGGACGAGCTCCTGCTCACGCTCGGGGTCCTCGGCACTGGAGCCGTTGATCAGGAGCGCGCCGTGGGCGCGGGCCACTTCTTCCACGGCGCGGCTCAGCGGCCCGTAGAACGGGTCCGCGAGGTCCTCCAGGACGAGGCCGATGGACGCGGTGCGGCCCTTGCGCAGGACGCGCGCGCTGTCGTTGCGGCGGAACCCGAGCGCCTCGATGGCCTCCTGGACGCGTCGCTCGGTGTCGGGGGTGACACCGGGCTCGCTGTTCACCACGCGGGAGACCGTCTTGAGGCCCACTCCGGCACGGGCGGCCACATCCTTCATGGTCGGCCTGTTGCCGTAGCGGGACTCGGAATGGCGGGCGGTCTCGGCCACGGTGCGCTGTCCTGACGTCGGGAACGGGTGATTCCGGCCTCCACCGGCGGTGCCGGGAGGGGGCCGGATGCTGTGGCGTCGAGCATAGGCCCTGGACAACGTTGTCAAGAGAATGGAGACTGGGTGGACCATCCGACTGAAGTCGCAGGTCCTGCGCCCCACCCCTCCGGAGAGTCCACACCGATGCATACCGACCTCGTCGCCGCGCTCGACATCGGCGGTACCAAGATCGCCGGGGCGTTGGTGGACGGCGCCGGTTCCCTACTCGTACGGGCGCAGCGTCCCACGCCGGCCCGCGAGGGAGCCGAGGCCGTGATGGGTGCGGTGAGCGAGGTCCTGAAGGAGCTCCAGGCCTCCGCACTGTGGCACCGGGCGCGGGCGGTCGGCATCGGGAGCGCGGGCCCGGTCGACGCCTCGGCCGGCACCGTCAGCCCGGTCAACGTCCCGGGCTGGCGCGGCTTTCCGCTGGTGGACCGGGTGGCGGCAGAGACGGGCGGCCTGCCGGTCACGCTCGTCGGCGACGGGGTCGCGATGACGGCGGCCGAGCACTGGCTGGGCGCCGCCCGCGGCTACGACAACGCGCTGTGCCTGGTCGTCTCCACCGGTGTCGGCGGCGGTCTCGTGCTCGGCGGGAAGCTGCACCCGGGCCCCTCGGGCAACGCGGGCCACATCGGCCACATCAGCGTCGACCTGGACGGCGACCCCTGCCCCTGCGGCGCGCGCGGCTGTGTGGAGCGCATCGCCAGCGGACCGAACATCGCCCGGCGGGCCCTGGAGAACGGCTGGCGCCCCGGCCCGGACGGCGACACCACGGCCGCCGCGGTCGCCGACGCCGCCCGCGCCGGAGACCCGGTCGCGGTCGCCTCCTTCGAGCGGGCCGCCCAGGCACTCGCCGCGGGGATCGCCGCCACCGCCACCCTGGCGGACATCGACATCGCCGTGATCGGCGGGGGAGTGGCCGGCGCGGGCGAGGTGCTCTTCGCCCCGCTGCGCAGGTCCCTGCGCGACTACGCCACGCTCTCCTTCGTCCAGGACCTCACCGTGACCTCCGCGGTCATGGGCAACGACGCGGGGCTGGTCGGCGCGGCGGCCGCGGCCTCGGTGGCGACGGCCCGGCCCGGCGCGTCGAACGGCGTACGGGCCGTGGCCACCCCGTAGGCAGCCGGTCGGGCCCCGAAGTCAGCGGCTCGCGTCCGTCGGCTGCCGGGGCACCACCACCAGGAAGGCGTCCCGCTCCAGATCCATCACGACCTCGGCGGCCACGCCCTCGCAGCGGCGTGCGGCGGCGAACTCCTCCGCGGGCCGGCTGCCCCGCGGCCCTCCCGCGGGAAACTGCTCGAGTACCGTGCGGCGCACCGCGTACCCCCTCGTCGTTCCAGTGGCTGCCCGCTCCAACGACGCCCGCCCGTCACGGGTTACGGCGCCGAGCGGGCCCGGGCCCGTACGGCGGGAGGCCTCCGGCGCAACCGTGTCACCCCCGTGGGGTTTCCGGAGCGGGGTGTTGCGGGCAAGCCACAGGGGGCTACGGAAGAGGGGGACCCGTGATCGTCTGGATCAACGGTGCGTTCAGTGCGGGCAAGACCAGCGCCGCGTGCGAACTGATCGATCTGATCCCGAACAGCACCTTCTACGACCCCGGAGTGACCGGAGGAGGGCTGCGCCGGCTGCTGCCCCAGAAGAAGCTCGCCGAGGTGACCGACTTCCAGGACCTGCCGATCTGGCGGCGTCTGGTGGTCGACACGGCGGCCGCGCTCCTCGCCGAACTCTCCGGGGTGCTGGTGGTGCCGATGACACTGCTGAGACAGGAGTACCGCGACGAGATCTTCGGAGGGCTCGCCTCCCGGCGCATACCGGTGCGCCATGTGCTGCTCTCACCTGAGGAAACGATCCTGCGGAAACGGATCGCCGAGCGGGAGGAGTTCGCCGACGACCCCGAGCACAGCGAGCGGGTCAGGCAGTGGGCCTACGAGCACATCGAGCCCTACCGCGCGGCGCTCGGCTGGATCACCGCGGACGCCCACACGATCGACACCAGCGCGCTCACCCCGTACGAGACGGCCGAGCGGATAGCCGAGGCGCTGCGCACCGGGGAGGCCAGGGAGTGCGGCATAGTCCAGACGCCCGAACCGCGTGCGGAGACCGTCGCGTCGGGGGTGCTGCTCTTCGACGAGCAGGACCGGGTGCTGCTGGTCGACCCGACCTACAAGCCGGGCTGGGAGTTCCCCGGCGGTGTGGTGGAGCCCGGAGAGGCCCCGGCGCAGGCCGGGATACGGGAGGTCGCCGAGGAGCTCGGCCTCCGTCTGGACACGGTGCCGGAACTCCTGGTGGTCGACTGGGAGGCGCCGAAGCCGCCCGCGTACGGGGGACTGCGCTTCCTGTTCGACGGCGGCCGTCTGCACGGCGAGGACGCCGCCCGGCTGCTGCTGCCCGGTTCGGAACTGCGCGGCTGGCGGTTCGTCACCGAGGAGGAGGCCGCGGGCCTGCTGCCGCCGACCCGCTTCGAGCGGCTCCGCTGGGCCCTGCGCGCCCGTGAGCGGTCCAGCGTGCTCAATCTGGAGGCCGGGGTGCCGGTGGGCGGCCCGTAGCGCCGTACGGGCCGCCCGCGCGGCGGCTGGCGGCCCGGGGCGGCGCGGGTGCCGCCTCCGGGGCCGTCAGGCCTTCTTGGACTCCGCGTAGTTCCGGAGGAACAGCGCCTCGGCCACCGAGAGCCGCTCCAGCTCCTCGGGGGACACGCTCTCGTTCACCGCGTGGATCTGCGCCTCGGGCTCGCTCAGCCCGATGAGCAGGATCTCCGCCTCCGGGTACAGCGCGGACAGGGTGTTGCAGAGCGGGATGGACCCGCCCAGGCCGGAGGACTGCATCTCCTCGCCCGGGTAGGCGAGCCGCATGGCCTCGGCCATCGACGCGTAGGCGGGGCTGGTGATGTCGGCGCGGAACGGCTGCCCCTGGCCGACCTGTTCGACGGAGACCCGCGCTCCCCAGGGGGCGTGCGACTCCAGGTGGGCGGTCAGCAGCTTCGTCGCCTCGGTGGCGTCCTGGCCCGGCGGCACCCGCAGACTGATCTGCGCCCGGGCGCTCGCCTGCAGCGAGGGAGTGGCGCCGACCACCGGCGGGCAGTCGATGCCGATGACGGTGACCGCGGGCCGCGCCCAGATGCGGTCGGCGACCGTACCCGTACCGATGAGCCCCACACCGTCGAGCACCTTGGCGTCCGAGCGGAACTCGCCCTCCGGGTACTGCAGTCCGTCCCACTCCGCGTCGGACGTGAGCCCGTCGACCGTCGTCGTGCCGTCCTCGGCCCGCAACGACGCCAGCAGCTGGATCATCGCCGCCAGCGCGTCCGGAGCCGCGCCGCCGAACTGCCCGGAGTGCAGGTTCCCTTCGAGGGTGTCCAGCTGTACGCGCAGCATGGTCATCCCGCGCAGCGTCGCGGTCACCGTGGGCAGCCCGACGCGGAAGTTGCCGGTGTCACCGATGACGATCGTGTCGGCGGCCAGCAGCTCCGGGTGCGCCTCGGCGTAGCGTTCCAGACCGCCCGTGCCCTGCTCCTCCGAGCCCTCCGCGATCACCTTGACGGACACCGGGACGCCGCCGTTCGCCTTGAGGGCGCGCAGCGCGAGCAGGTGCATGATGAAGCCGCCCTTGCAGTCCGCGGCACCCCGGCCGAACCACCGGCCGTCGCGCTCGGTCAGCTCGAACGGCGGGGACAGCCAGGCGGACTCGTCCAGCGGCGGCTGCACGTCGTAGTGCGCGTAGAGCAGCACCGTGGGGGCGCCGGCCGGGCCGGGCAGGTAGCCGTACACCGACTGCGTGCCGTCGGGGGTGTCGAGCAGGGCGACGTCCTGGAACTCCTCGGCGCGCAGGGCGTCCGCGACCCAGCCGGCCGCCGCCTCGCACTCGCTCCGGGGGAACTGAGCCGGGTCCGCCACCGACCGGAAGGCCACCAGCTCGGTGAGCTCCGCCTTGGCGCGGGGCATCAGCGAGGCAACGGTCTCGGAAATCGGATGGGCGGTCATGGGCACGCTCCTTGCGGGTACGACGTCAGGACTGTGGCGCGATGTGTACGCGGCCGGGAGCGACGCCGTGGAAGCGGCGTCGCATGGACAACGAATTCATGGCTGATCCTCCCACAGCGGAGTTCGGCCACGGCGCGCCGTAGGATGCCGTGAGCAGCTGGGGCCACTGGTCGGATCGGGAGCAGAAGCACATCGTGAGCAGCGAGAACGCAGACGCCGGACGTGAGCCGGATGAGACGTCGTCGGTACCGCCGGAGTCCTCGGTATGGGATGTCGTCGTGGTCGGCGCGGGCCCGGCCGGAGCTTCCGCGGCGTACGCCGCGGCCGTGACCGGCCGTCGGGTGCTGTTGCTGGAGAAGGCGGAGATCCCCCGTTACAAGACGTGCGGTGGCGGAATCATCGGGTTCTCGCGGGATTCCCTGCCCCCCGGATTCGAACTGCCCCTGAAGGACCGGATCCACGCGGTCACCTTCTCGCTCAACGGGAAGCTGTCGCGCACCCGGAAGTCCAAGCGCATGCTCTTCGGGCTGATCAACCGGCCGGAATTCGACGCCGGGCTGGTCGAGGAGGCCCAGAAGGCGGGCGCCGAACTGCGCACGGGCGTGACGGTGACACGGGTGGAGCAGCACGGCACCGCCGTGCCCGACCGGCGCACGGTCGCCGTGGTGCTGGCCGGCGGGGAGACGGTGCTCGCCCGGGCCGTCGTCGGCGCGGACGGCAGCGCCGGCCGCATAGGGGCTCATGTCGGCGTGAAGCTCGACCAGGTGGACCTCGGGCTCGAGGCGGAGATCCCCGTACCGGAGACGGTCGCCGAGGACTGGGCGGGCCGGGTGCTCATCGACTGGGGTCCGCTGCCCGGGAGTTACGGCTGGGTCTTCCCCAAGGGGGACACCCTGACCGTCGGTGTCATCGCGGCGCGCGGCGACGGCGCGGCGACCAAGCGGTATCTGGAGGACTTCGTCGGCCGGCTGGGCCTCGCCGGGTTCGAGCCGACGATCTCCTCCGGACATCTGACCCGGTGCCGCAGCGACGACTCGCCGCTCTCCCGCGGACGCGTGGTCGTCTGCGGGGACGCGGCCGGGCTGCTGGAACCCTGGACGCGGGAAGGCATCTCCTTCGCTCTTCGGTCCGGGCGCCTCGCGGGTGAATGGGCGGTACGGATCGCGGAGTCGCACGACGCGGTCGACGCGCGGCGGCAGGCGCTCAACTACGCCTTCGCGATCAAGGCGGGGCTGGGCGTGGAGATGAGCGTCGGGCGCCGCATGCTCCATCTGTTCGAGCGGCGCCCCGGGCTCCTGCACGCGGTGCTGACGGGTTTCCGTCCCGCGTGGAACGCGTTCGCGGGGATCACCCGGGGGACGACGTCACTGGCCGAGCTGGTCCGCACGCACCCGATGGCCCAGCGGGCGCTGCATGTGATGGACCGCCGGTAGGCAGTCGGGTCGGCCGGCGGTGGCCGGCCGGCCGGAGGGCACCGTGACCGGGCGACCGTCCGGGGCGGCGCCCCGGCGCACCCGTGCCCGCCGGCTCAGCTCGTGACCGTGATCCTGAAGACGGGGTGATCGGGGCAGGCCGCCAGGAGTTCGGCGTCGGTGGAGCTGGCCGTGATGCCCTGGAAGTACTGGTTGACCTCCCAGCCCCAGCGCTTCAGATAGGCGCGCACGATCCGTACCTTCTGCTCGTCGTCCGCGATCTCCACGGCGGTGAACGTCCGCACCCGGCGGCCCACCTTCAACTCCCCGCCTCCGGCCGCGCGCATGTTCCGCACCCACTGGGAGTGGCCGCGGGCGGAGACCAGGTACTGGGCGCCGTCGTGGTGGTGGGGGTTGACGGGGATGCGCTGCATCCGGCCGCTCCTACGGCCCCGTACCGACATCTCGGCGCTGCCGAGGAGGCTGACGCCGTGTCGGGCCAGCCAGCCGATGACACTGTTCATGCGCTGTGCGAAGGCGTTGGCCTGGAGGTAGTACGGCTGCTGCGACATGGTGGCTCCTGCCATTCAGAGAGCACTGCTCTCGCTTGAGATCAGTGTGCACGTGTGCGGTGATCCAAGGCAAGAGCAGTGCTCTCTTTTGTGTTCGGTGCTCCGATCGCGTGGCAGACTGATCCCATGAGCACCATTCGAGGAGCCCGCGAACGCGCCCGTATCGAAGTCACCGCGGCGATCAAGGACGAGGCCAGGAGACAGCTCGCGGCCGAGGGCGCCGCGAAGCTCTCCCTCCGTGCCGTCGCCCGCGAGCTCGGCATGGTGTCCTCCGCGCTCTACCGCTACTTCCCCAGCCGCGACGACCTGCTGACGGCGCTCATCGTGGACGCCTACGACGCGGTGGGTGAAGCGGCGGAGGCGGCCCGCGACAGGACGGGCGGCCCGGCCGGCCCCCATCCCGACCGCTGGCTGGCGGTCGCCGGCGCCGTACGGGAGTGGGCTCTGGCCCACCCTCATGAGTACGCGCTGATCTACGGCTCGCCCGTCCCCGGCTACACCGCTCCGCAGGACACCGTCGGTCCTGCCTCCCGCGTGGGCCAGGTCCTGATCGGCGTCGTACGCGACGCCCACCGCACCGAGGGCCTCGCCGTCCCCCCGCAGGACCCCCTGCTGCGCGCCGAGGGCGCACGTATGGCGGCCGATCTGGCCGACGACCTCCCGCCGGCCGTCGCGGTGGCCCTGGTCTCCGCGTGGGCGCAGCTCTTCGGGCTGATCTCCTTCGAGCTCTTCGGCCAGTTCACCCGTGTCGTCGAGGCACGCGAAGAGCTCTTCCGGCACGCCGTCCGTGAACTCGGGCGCTCGGTGGGCCTGCTGGACGGCCGACGCCCCGGGGGTGGCGGCGGGGCCGCGGGCGCGGGCGCCTGACGCGTACCGGTTCTCCTAGCCGGAGGTGCGAGGTCTCCGGGGCCTGAAGCGCGTCGCCCCGGCCCCGGTACACGGCGCGCGGAGTCGGCCCCCGCCCCGGCACCCGGCGTGCGGAGTCGCCCCGGCACCCGGCGCGCCGAGATGAAGTGCCGGCAACGCCGCGCCGCCGTCGGCCGCGTGCGCCCCGTGTACTCCGCGGGGAGTATGCGGGATCGCCACGTCCGGCTGACGTGCGCCAGGGGTCGGCGCGTCTAGCGTGGCCGGTATGCAGGATCAGCGAGCGCACCCGCGTACGGGGCCGGGAGGCCGGCGCCACGGCGGTCACGGGCCCCCGTGGCGCGGAAGGCACGGCCCTGGCGGGGGTGGCCGGGGGAGGGGCGGTGTCGCGGAGAGGTTCGGCGGCCGGGAGAGGTGCGGTGACCGCCTGCCGTGGCCGTCGACCCTCGTGGTCGGCGTGATCGTGATGGTGGGCACCACCGTCGCCGCGCACGGCCAGGACCGTGAGCCGCTGGGCCTCGTCGCCCGGCTGCTCCTGTTCGCCGCGGTCGCCGTGCTGCTCGTACGGCACCGGCACCCCGCCCTCGCGGTGGCCGCGACGTCCGCCGCGACGCTGGTCTACCTCGGCCTGGGATATCCGTACGGCCCGGTCTTCATCGCCGTCGCCGTCGGCTGCTTCCGGGCCATCGTCTCCGGGCACCGCAAGGCCGCCTGGTGGTCGCTCGGAACCCTGTGGGCAGGGCATCTGCTGGCCGCACACTGGCTGTACCGGTGGCTGCCGCCGGAGGGCGACGGCCCGGCCCCCTGGGGCCAGGAGGCGTTCGTCACCGCCTGGGTCGTGGCGATCGTCGCCGCGGCCGAGCTCCTCCGGGTGCGCCGCGAGCAGTGGGCGGCCGCCAGGGCGCAGCGGGAGGCCGCGGAGAAGCGGCGGGCCGACCAGGAGCGGCTGCGCATGGCCCGCGAACTCCACGACGTCCTCGCCCACAGCATCTCCGTCATCAACGTCCAGGCGGGGGTGGGGCTGGCCCTGCTCGACTCCGACCCCGAACAGGCCCGTACGGCCCTCACCACCATCAAGTCCGCCAGCAAGGAAGCGCTCGGCGAGGTGCGTCAGGTGCTGGAGAACCTCAGGACACCGGGTGACGCACCCCGCGCCCCGGCCCCCGGCCTCGACCGCCTGCCCGAACTGGTCGACCAGGCCGCGGCGGCCGGGCTCACCGTGACCGTGGAGACGGACGGCACGCGCGTGCCGGTCCCGCCCGGCGCCGACCTCGCCGCCTTCCGCATCGTCCAGGAGGCCCTGACCAACGTGGTCCGGCACTCCGGATCGCGTACGGCGCACGTCCGCGTCACGTACGGGGGCGCGCACCTCGGGCTCCTCGTCGACGACGAGGGGCCGGCGACCGGCGACGACGCCGGGGGCAGCGGCAACGGGCTCATCGGGATGCGGGAGCGGGCCGCCGCGCTGGGTGGCACGATCGACGCGGGCCCCGGGCCCGACGGCGGATTCAGGGTCACCGCGGAACTCCCGCTGCGCCCCGGAGGCGAAGGCGGCCCCGCCGCACGGGACAAGACCGGAACGGAGGAGGCGTCGTGATCCGCGTACTGCTCGCCGACGACCAGTTGCTGGTCCGGGCCGGTTTCCGGGCGCTCCTGGACGCCCAGCCGGACATCGAGGTGGCCGGCGAGGCGGCCGACGGGGCGGAGGCCGTACGCCTGGTGCGTGAACTGCGCCCCGACACCGTGCTCATGGACATCCGGATGCCGAAGCAGGACGGTCTGGCCGCGACCCGGGCGATCACCGGCGACCCGGCCCTGAGCGAGGTGAAGGTGGTCATGCTCACCACCTTCGAACTCGACGAGTACGTCTTCGAGGCGATCCGGTCGGGAGCCTCCGGCTTCCTCGTCAAGGACACCGAACCGGACGAGCTGCTGCGGGCGGTGCGCGCGGTGGTGGACGGGGACGCCCTGCTGTCGCCCGGAGTGACCCGGCGGCTGATCGCCGAGTTCGCGGCCCGCTCCAAGGAGCCCGCGGCGGCGACGCTCCTGGACGGACTGACCGAACGCGAGCGTGAGGTCATGGCCCTGGTCGGCATCGGGCTCTCCAACGAGGAGATCGCCCGCAGACTCGTCGTCAGCCCGCTCACCGCCAAGACCCACGTCAGCCGCGCCATGGTCAAGCTGGGTGCCCGGGACCGGGCCCAACTCGTCGTGCTCGCCTACGAGTCGGGGCTCGTACGCCCCGGCTGGCTCGGCTGAACGGGAGGCAGGGGCAGGCGCCGCTCCTCCGCCGCACGCGGGAAACGCCACAGGACATGGACGACCCGGAGGGCGAACGCCACTGCGCCGAGCGCAGCCCCGGCCCGGAACAGCACATGCTCGGCGCCGTCCGGCAGAGGGAGGAGCAGGGCGGGGAGTGACACCCCGGCGAACGTGGCCGCGGCCACCATGACGCCGCTGAACAGGGCGTAGCCGATCTCGAGGGTCATCGCGTCCCGCTCCGCCTGAGTGCGTCGTGACATGTCCGAAGTGTCACAGGGGCCGTGGCCGACGGCAAGGACGCCTCTCCGTCGCGCAGTCGGCACCGCCCCACAGCCGCTCCGCCGCACCGGCGGAACCGCCCCCGAAAGGACGATGCGTCTGCAATTATTGTGCGTGCATGAATGGCGCGCTCCTCTGCTAGCGTGCGTCCATGGCAGCGAAGAAGTCCGAGCAGGCGCTCGTCGGCGAGTGGCGCGCGATGCTCGCACTGCACGCCAGGACCCTGGGTGAGCTCGACCGGGCACTGGGCCCGCAGGGCCTGGGAGCCAGTGACTTCGAGGTCCTGGACGTCCTCACGGAGGCCGCCGGCGAGCGTGGCGAGGGCTGCCTGCGCGTCCAGGAGATCGCGTCGCGCGTCCATCTCAGCCAGAGCGCACTGTCGAGGCTCGTGGCACGCCTGGAGAGGGACGGCCTCGTACGCCGGGTGATGTGCGACGAGGACCGCCGCGGTGTGCGTGTCGAGCTGACGGACACCGGCCGGGCCCGCCACACGGAGGCCAGGCCCCTTCAGCGGGCGGTGCTCTCGCGGATGCTGGACCGCGCCGGGGAGTGAGCCGGCCCGCTCACGACCAGACGACCGCCGAGTTCCTCGCCCACAGCCCGGCCACCTCCGCGTCCCCCGACACGTCGACCGACGAGAACGGGCGGCGATTCCACAGCGCGAGGTAGAGCTCCTCCGCCGTACCGCTCAGTGTGCAGTCGGCGGGCGTCTCCAGGCCGGCCGGCCCGCGCACCGTGCGCGGTGGCCCGTCCGACAGCCGTACGGTCCACACCGTGTCCGTGTCCACGGCCCGCACCCGGAGCGTGCGCGGCGGGTCCGTGCGCACCCGGCTCTTGGCGCGGGCGTGGAAGCCGGCCAGCAGTTCGTCGATCCCGTCCGCCGCGTGCGCAGGTGCCACGGGGGCCGGCGGGCCGCCCAGCGCCGACTCCGCGTCGACCCGGTGGATCCTGGTCTCGTGCGCCTGCCGGCGTGCCCAGAAGGCGACCGGGGACGGAGCGGGAAAGACGGTCCAGCACTCCAGACCGGCCGGCGCGGCCCGGAGCGCGTCCACCAGGAGGCGGTGGCCCTCGGTGAACCGGTCGAGCAACGCCTCGCCGTCCAGACCGGGTTCCTCGTCGGCCGGCCGGTGGGCCCGGTGCCCTTCGACGACGAACGCGGTCGCCCAGCGGTGCACCATGCTGGTGTGTTCGAGGAGGTCGCGCACCCGCCATTCCGGGCAGGTCGGGACCGGGGTGTCCGTCCCCGCCTCGCGGGCGGCCCGGGCGAGCGCACGGCCTTCCGCGGCGAGGGCTGTCAGGTGTTCGGAGGTCTCCACGCCGGTGATTTTGCCAGAGACATGTCAGGCGCCCTGGGGGTGTGCGGAACGGCTCCGTCCCGGGCGGCGCAGCAGCCGGGAGAACCAGCCCAGCGCCCAGGCCTGCACGAGCACCGAGACCACCAGCGCGAGATACGTGAACCAGGCGGGCCCTCCCGAGTCCGCGCCGGTCATCGAACTGCCGAGAAGGAAGACGAAGACGGTCGGCGCGGCCAGGAAGAACAGCCAGACACCCGCGAACGAGGCGTCCTCGTGGGACACGAACAGCGTGTCCACCGCGACGAACACCGCGACCGCCAGCACGAGGCCGAGGTAGATCCGTGAAGCCGTGTTGCCGAAGGTCAGCCGTGCCGCCGTACGCAACCTCTGGTTGCCCGTCACCTGATGACTCATGTCCGCTCCCCTGGATGGCTGATACCTCCATCGTGCGCCGGGGGAGCCGGAGGTGCCTGAGTACGGCTACTCAATCGTTCGGGTGTTCGCCCGCGTTGCGGGCCGTCCAGCCCAGGACCGCCGCCGTCGCGGCGAGCAGGGTCACCGTGGTGAGGGCCACCGGGAGCGAGATCCAGTCGGCGAGGAAGCCGATCACCGGAGGCCCCAGGAGCATCCCGCCGTACCCGAGGGTCGAGGCGGCGGCCACCCCGCTGGGGCCCGCCAGCGCGCCCGCGCGGCCGACCGCCACGGGGAAGATGTTGGCCAGGCCCAGACCGGCCACGGCGAAGCCGAGCAGGACGAGCCAGACGGCCGGAGCCAGCGCGCCGAGCAGCATCCCCGCCGCGGCCGTGGCCCCGCCGGCCACCAGCGTGCGGGTCTGCCCGAAGCGTTCGAGGAGGGCGGTGCCGGTGAGCCTGCCGATGGCCATCGTCAGCGCGAACAGGGAGTACCCCGCGGCGGCGAGGCCCGGCGTGGCCCCCAGGTCCTGGCTGAGGTGCAGCGCCCCCCACTCGGCCAGCGCGCCCTCGCCGTACGCCGTGCACAGAGCGATGACGCCGAACAGGACGACGATCCGGCGCGCATGGGTGCCCATCCCCTTCGGCCGGTCCGGGGCGTCCGCCGCCGACAGCTCCGTGGCGGGTGCGGCGGGCCGGCCGCGCAGGAGCACCGGGGCGGTCACCGCGGTGACGAGGAGGCCCAGGCCCGTCAGGGCGAAGAGGTGCGTCGCGGGCGACAGGCTGCCCGCGACCAGCCCGCCGATCCCCGCGCCGGCCATGCCGCCGAAGCTGAACGCGGCGTGGAAGCTCGGCATCACGGGGCGGCGCAGCGCGGAGACCAGGTCCACCGCCGCGCTGTTCATCGCCACGTTCAGCCCGCCGTACGCGGCGCCGAAGACCAGGAGCACGAGGCCCAGGGCGAGGGCCGAACCGGTCTGCGCCGGAAGGGCGATGCTCAGGGACAGCAGCACACCGCAGGCCACGGTGACCGCATGGCTTCCGTAGCGCCGGCAGAGCCTTCCGGTGAGCATCATGGTGATCACCGCACCGGCGGAGACCCCGAGCAGGGCGAGCCCGAGGGTGGAAGCGCTGGCCCCCGTCTGGTGCTTGATGGCCGGAATGCGGACCACCCAGCCGGCGAAGAGGAACCCGTCGAGGGCGAAGAACACGGTCAAGGCGGCACGGAGGCGGGCCGACGAGGGTGGTGCGGTGTCTCCGCCACGTTCCCCCGACAGGGCCGTCCGCAGTTTGTTTACTTGCGGCACAAAGTGAGCATAGGGTGGTCCCGCGACCGGGCGCAAGGTCCCCGCACCGGTGACCGGCCGGTGAACGGTGCCGGATGCCGGGGCGTCGGCATCGGCTCCGGATCATGGGAGACTCGCCCCCATGAACGGCAAGTCGACCACCACGCGGACGAAGCTGGAGAGGGGCCGCAGCGCGCTCGGGCCCGCCCTGGAGCTCGTGCACACGGGCCGTGCCCCCACCCGCGCCGTCCTCACCTCCGAGCTCGGCGTCACCCGGGCCACCGCCGGTGCGGTGGCCGCGGAGCTCGAGGCGCTCGGGCTCATCAAGGTCGACTCCAGCCCGGGCTCCGCCGCAGGTTCGCAGGGCCGCCCCTCGCACCGGCTGTCCGTCCTGGACAGCGGGCCGGTGGCCCTCGCCGCCCAGGTGCACTCCGACGGCTTCCGCGCCGCGCTCGTGGGGCTCGGGGGCAGGATCGTGGCCACCGCGCCCGGCTGCGTCGCCGTCATGGCCGACCCCGCCCAGGTCCTCGGCGAGGTCGTCGAGGCGGGGGCACAGCTCCTGCGTGAGAGCGGGCTGCGCTGCGTCGGCTCCGGCCTTGCCGTGCCCTCCGCCGTCGCCGAACCCGAGGGGACGGCGCTCAACCCCCTGCACATCGCCTGGCCCGCGGGGGCGCCGGTCCGGGAGGTCTTCTCCGCCTGCGTACGCGCCGCGGGCATCGCCGGTCCCGCCTTCACCGCCAACGACGTCAACCTCGCCGCCCTCGCCGAGCACCGGCACGGCGCCGGGCGCGGTGCCCAGCACCTGCTCTGCGTCGCCACCGGCCACCGCGGCGTGGGCGGCGCCCTCGTCCTGGACGGCCGTCTGCACAGCGGGAGTTCGGGTCTCGCCCTCGAAGTGGGACACCTCACCGTGAACCCCGAGGGCCGCCCCTGCCACTGCGGCGGGCGGGGCTGCCTCGACGTCGAGACGGACCCCCTGGCCTTCCTTGTCGCGGCCCGCCGGGAGCCCGGCCCCGAGGAGTCCCTGCTCAAGCAGTCCGGTGACCTGCTGCGCACGGAGTACGGCGACCCCGATGTACGGGCCGCCGCCGAGGAGCTGATCGACCGGCTCGGCCTCGGCCTCGCCGGGCTGGTCAACATCCTCAACCCGGACCGGATCATCCTGGGCGGCCTGCACCGCGATCTCCTGGAGGCCGACCCCGAACGTCTGCGGGCCGTGGTCGCCGACCGCAGTCTCTGGGGCCGCAGCGGAAGTGTGCCGATCCTGTCCTGCACGCTCGACCACAACAGCCTGGTGGGCGCGGCCGAGCTGGCCTGGCAGCCCGTACTCGACGACCCGCTGGCCGCACTGGCCTGACCGCCCGGTCCCTCAGGCCTCGGCCAGGGCGAACGCCCGCGCCGGATGGTCCACGAGCACCGCCTCCAGGAGCTCCTCGCCGAGCGACCGCACCAGCCGTGGACGCAGCCCCCGCAACAGGTACGGCATCCCCGGCGTCCCGGGCACCGTCGTGTCGCCGCCGAGCAGCAACTGCCCGCCGAACCCGGCCTCGGCGAGCGCGGCGAGCTGCTCGGGGAGCCGCCAGTCCGTGGCGTGATGCGCCCGCGAAGGACCGTCGAACGCCAGGAACGCACCTGCCCGGGCGGCGTCGAGCTGCGCGACGCCGTCCGGGAACCGGCCCAGGTGGCCGAGGATCACCCGCCGCGGCTCCATACCCAGTTCCCCGCACAGCAGATCCAGCACGTCCCCCGCACCCGTACCCAGCTCCAGATGGACGGCGACCGGCGCCCCCGTACGGTGATGGGCCCCGGCGGCCGCCCTCATCGTGTGCCGCGCGTGCGCGTCGAGGCCGTGGAACGCCCCGGCCACCTTGATCAGCCCCGCCCGTACGCCCGTGGCCCCGATCCCGTCCGTGATCTCCGAGACGAACAGCTCCTCCAGCTCCGGCATGATCCGGCCGAGCGACTCGGGCGTGTAATGGGCCGCTTGATGCAGCCCGGTCGCCGCGACGATCCGGGCCCCGACCGCCCGCGACAGGGCCGCCAGATCCGCGGGCCGCCTGCCCATGCCGTACGGGGTCCACTGGACGACCGTCCGCCCGCCCAGCGCGTGGAAGTCCCGCAGCCGCCCGCCGGCGTCCTCCGGGTCGTCCAGCTCCAGCCCGGGCAGCACCGGCGTACGGATGAAGAGGTGGTCGTGCGCGTCGCAGACCCCGAGCTCCCCGGCGGGGACGTCCCCGAGGACCGTACGGACCCGGGTCACCACTGCTTCCCCCGCCTCAGCCGGTTGCGCTCCGGCGACGACAGGTGCAGCACCTCGTAGCGGTCGCCCGGCGCGCCGGACGGCTCGTCCTCCCAGAGGGTGAAGTGGAGCAGCTCCCAGTGGCGCGGATCGACGGCCAGCGCGGCGGCGGCATTGCCCGGGGTGCCGGCCAGCCGGCGGCTCTCCTCCACCGCGGCCTCCACCGCGGCGGCCGGCCGGACGGTGTCCGCGATCCGCTCGCGGCGGCGGACGGCGGTGCGGGGGAGTGCCTCCGAGGCCGCACCCTCCGCGTAGTGGAGTCCGGTCCAGTGCTGCACCTCCGGGCGGCCGAAGTCGTCGACGATGCCCTGGAATCCGGAGCCCCACAGGAAGCTGTTCATGCCCTCCGGGGCTGACCACAGGTACAGCGGGGCGTACTGGTTGACCGGCGAGGCCTCCCCGCGCTCGCGGATCAGGTACGCCTTGAGGCCCAGGCCCGGGAAGGCGTCGAGGAGATGCCCCCGGGTCGCGACCCGCTCGCGGATGATCCCCATGTCGTAGTCGGCGGGCAGAGTGATCTCGTACTGCATGGCGTGCACGCGTGTGCTCCTCAGGCCGGACGGTCGGTCGTGATGTGCGGGGCGAGCAGGGAGAGCAGTCCGCGCACGGCCGAGTCGAAGGCGTCCGCCGACCCCGACGCGCGGGCCAGGACATAGCCGCCCTGGACCGTGGCCACGATGGTCGCCGCGACCTCCCGGGGGACGATGCCGGGGGCGAACTCGCCCGCCTCCAGGCCCTCCTGGAGGATCCCGGCGAGCCGCTCCCGCAGCCAGCCGATCGTCTCGTCCACCGGGGCGCGCAGCGCGTCGCTGGCCACCACCTCGGGATCCATCGTCAGCCGCCCCACCGGGCAGCCCCGCAGCACCTCACGCTCGCGCAGCAGATAGGCCGAGATCCGCTCGTACGCCGATCCCGGGCCGTCCAGCAGGCGCCCGGCCGTCTCCCGCATCTCGGCGGAGGTGCGGAGCACGGCGGCGAGCGCCAGATCGGGCTTGCCCGCGAAGTGGTGGTACATGCTGCCCTGGCCGGCCCCCGCCGCCTGCTGGATCGCCTTGGGGCTGGTCCCCACGTAGCCGCGCTCCCACAGAAGCTCCTGGGTGGCCTCGATCAACCGTTCCGGAGTGCTCATGCGCTCACTGTACATACCAGTAGGTACAGAATCCACGGGGCGCCGTACACCGGGGAAGCAGGCCCCCGGCCCCGGCGTACTCCCGCCGTCGTACGCCAACTGCCCTCGGCCGTACGACGCTTCCGGCCGTGGCCGGAGACAGGCTCGTAGATGACAGGAACGCACGGACGAGACCCTCACCGAGGAGCTGACCGAGATGAACACCCTGGCGAGCTACGGAGGACCCGGCCCGTGGATCCTCTTCTTCCCGATCATCTGGGCGGTGGTCGCCGTCGGCGTCGTCACACTGCTGCGCCGCACCGTGTGGCGCAGCCGCCGGGGCCCGTGGCAGCCGCACGGCGTCCGGCGGGGCGGCCCCGCGGGCGAGCAGTCACCGATCGGCCTCCTCGGCCGGCGGTTCGCCGCGGGGGAGATCGACGAGGACGAGTACTGGCGCAGGCTCTCCGTCCTGGACGAGCCCTACGGCCGCTACGACAAGGACGGCCCGGCGTGAGCGCGGAAGGCGGCCTCCGGGCCTGAACGCAGCGGAGCGCGTCGATCACGAGTGGATCGACGCGCTCCTGGGTGCGCTGTGCAGTGCGGTGCGCGGCCGCTCTCCCGTCAGCCGACCACGGCCGAGCGGGTGCGTGTCCGTGCCGCCACCGGCTCCATGAATCCCACGACGTCCGAGCCGAACGGGCCGTCGGTCGTCGACCCGTACACCGGGAGAGGGGGCAGAGCGGTGGTGGACGATGGTGCGGGCAAGGTGAACCAGATGACTTTCCCCGCGTCATCGCTCGGTCGTACACCCCAGCTCTCGCTGACCGCGGCGATCATCGCCAGTCCGCGCCCGGAGGTGGCGGACTGATCGGCGTCGCACACGGTCGGCAGCCGGGGGTCGTGGTCGTGGACGGACACCGTCAGCCGGTCGAGCAGCAGCTCGATCTCGACGGTGCATGATTTGTCCGGCTGTGCATGCCGGTGGACGTTGGTCAGCAGTTCGGTGACACCGAGCGCTGCCTGGTCGATCAGAGGATCGAGATGCCAGTAGCGCAGTTGCGCCGAAATGATTCTGCGGACCTGACCGATCCGCGACGGCAGGGCCTGGAGCTCCACCGCGCAGTGCCTGCTTGGCTCGCTGATCACGGCTGCGACTCCCCGAAATAGGTCCGGAAGAAGACGAAGGAACGGATCCAGCAGATGGCTGACTGCTGTTTCTGGTCATGCGTGGTCCGCCCTGCGTGGCTCCCGGCGGGGGCGGCTTTCGCTGTCACCGCCGGTACACCATCAGTGACGTGTGACCAGCGTGACTCAGGGGGTTGGGCTCCGCAACTCGCGGTGTCCGTACCGGACCGTAGCGTCAGACGCGCCGTCCCGCGGCGCTGCGCAGGACCTCCAGGAATCTGCGCACCGGAGCGGCCCCGCCGGGCCTGCGGTTGCGCTGGCCCATGGTCAGCCGGTACCGCACCCCGTTGATGCGGGCGATCGCCGAGTCGGCGGCCAGGAACCACGGCTTGCCCGCGCTCACCGCCGTCACCGGGGCGCTGGCGATCTCCCGCCCGTTGCTCGTCAGCAGGGCGATCCGGCCGTCCTCCACGATCACTTGGCCGGCCCTGGTCAGTGACCGGGCCCACCGTCGGATGCTGACGTCGCTCGCCCTGAAGTCGGCGGTGCCGAACTCCGGCGCGCCGAAATCCGCAGCGCTGAACTCTGTCTCGGCCATGGCGACTTCGCCCCCCTTGTACCGGCTTCTGCAAGTCTGCCCGTGGAGGGGGCCCTGACACCAGGCCTCATCGCCACCGATTCCGGTCGCATCCCGCCGGGTCCGGCCGGCTCCCGGTCCTCCGGCGGGACCGTACGGGACGGTGGGGGCCCTTGGGCCAAGGGAGGCCTATGGGTCGCCAAAGTAAACGTTTGTGCAGGTGGGGGGAATATCGTGGGTCCTACGGAGAACGCCCGTCACCCCGAAGGAGACCGCTGATGGACACCAGTGAGCACACACCCGGCGGTGGCGTCGTGGAGACCGTCGACGTCGACCGGAGCGACCCTGACTACCGCGCCTGGCTGAAGGAAGCCGTGCGCAAGGTCCAGGCGGACGCCAACCGTTCCGCGGACACCCACCTCCTGCGCTTCCCGCTGCCGGAGCACTGGGGCATCGACCTCTACCTCAAGGACGAGTCGACGCATCCCACGGGCAGCCTCAAGCACCGGCTGGCCCGTTCGCTCTTCCTCTACGGACTCTGCAACGGCTGGATCCGCCGCGGCAAACCGGTCATCGAGGCCTCCAGCGGCTCGACGGCCGTCTCCGAGGCGTACTTCGCGAAGCTGATCGGTGTGCCGTTCGTCGCGGTGATGCCCCGGACCACCAGCCCGGAGAAGTGCCGCCTGATCGAATTCCACGGCGGCCAGTGCCACTTCGTCGACGACTCCCGCAGGCTGTACGAGGAGTCGGCGGCCCTCGCGGCCGAGACGGGCGGCCACTACATGGACCAGTTCACCTACGCCGAACGTGCCACCGACTGGCGGGGCAACAACAACATCGCCGAGTCCATCTACCAGCAACTGAGGATGGAGCGGTATCCCGAACCCGCCTGGATCGTCGCCACTGCCGGCACCGGCGGCACCTCGGCGACCATCGGGCGCTACGTCCGGTACATGCAGCACGACACACGGATCTGCGTACCCGACCCGGAGAACTCCTGTTTCTTCGACGGCTGGACCCGACACGACCAACTGGCCACCAGCGACTGCGGATCACGCATCGAAGGCATCGGCAGACCCCGGATGGAGCCGAGCTTCGTGCCCGGAGCCATCGACCGGATGATGAAGGTGCCCGACGCGGCCAGCGTCGCGGCGGTCCGGGTGCTGGAGCGGGCCATCGGCCGGAAGGCCGGCGGGTCGACCGGGACGGGCCTGTGGAGCGCCCTCAGGCTCGTGGCCGAGATGGTGGAACGGGGAACCACGGGAAGCGTCGTCACCCTGTTCTGCGACCCCGGCGACCGCTACCTCGACAAGTACTACTCCGACGACTGGCTGAGGGCGCAGGGCCTGGACATCGGGCCGTACACGGAGACCATCGACCACTTCCTGGCCACCGGCACCTGGTCCTCCTGAGCCGGGCTGCCCTGCGGCACGTCCGGGGCCCCCGTCAGGGGCCCTCGTCCGGGGCTCTCATCCGGAGCTGGGAAGGCACTCCACCGCGACCATGGCCGCGTCGTCGCCCAGGTGGCCGCCCGCATGCCGCAGCAGATCGGTGCAGAGCCACTCGACGAGCGGCCCGGGCCCCGCCCCGGGCCACGAGACCAGCCGCTCGGCCAGCGGGTAGAAGCGCCCCGAGCCGTCCCGCGCCTCGGTGACGCCGTCCGTGTACAGCAGCAGCATGTCCCCGGCACGGAAGGTGAACAGGTCCTCCGCGGGCCCGTCGTCCGTCAGCGCCCCGACGCCGAGGGGCGGAGCCGGCTGCGTCGCGTCGAGGGCGTGCACACGTCCGGCCCGCAGCAGCAGGGGCGGGGGATGCCCGCAGCTGACCAGCCGGAGCTCCTCCTCCGCATCCGGGATGTCCAGGACGGCGGCGGTGACGAAGGCCTCCGCGATGTACGGGCCGGCGGTGTCCGCGGTGTCCAGGGCGCCCGGGGCGTCCTCGGGCCGGTCGTCCGTCTCGTTCAGGGAGTCGATCCGGTGGGCGGCGACACTGCTCTCCAGGCGGGTGACCAGATCGGGCAGGTGCTCCTCCTGGCGGGCCAGCGCACGGAAGGCACCCAGCACCCCCGCGGCACTGCTGATGGCGTCGAGGCCCTTGCCGCGGACGTCACCGATGATCAGGCGGGTACCCCGGACCGTGCGGGCGGTCGCGTACAGATCACCGCCGAGCTGGGCCCCGGCCTCGGCCGCCAGGTAGACCGAGGCCAGTCGCAGCGGACCGCTGCGCCCGGGCAGCGGCCGCAGGATGCTGCGCTGCGCCGCTTCGGCCACGGTGCGCAGCCGCACCATCTCCGCCGCCCTGCGCTCCCGCAGGTGGGCGAAGAACGTGACGGTGGCGGAGATCAGGAACAGGGCGGCGATCTGGTACATGTGATTGAGGTCGGTGATGCTGGAGCGGGTCACGGCCACGACCGCCTGGGCCAGCACCGCGACCGCACCGACCACCGCGGTGGGACGCGGGCCCGCGAACGACGCGGTGAGCGCCGGCGCCGCCACCAGGAACGGCCCGAGGTGCACCTCGGGCGGGACGTTGATGTCGACGACCGTCACGACGGCGATCAGGGCGAACGGCACCACGAGAAGGGCCCGGCTCCACCGGGACCCGTCCTGGAGTCCGTCCGCCCACTGCCGTACGTCCATGAGTCCGGGATACCTCAGCAGACCTCTCGCCGCCCCTCCTGGACGGTCGCCGGAGCGCGTTCCCGCGCTCGCTCAGTCGTCGAGCAGGGTGCCGAGCTCACGGGCGAAGACCCGCCGCCCGGCGGTCGCCAGCAGCGGATCGGCCCAGCGGGGCAGCAGCCGTACACGCAGCTCCTCGACCCAGATCACGTGCGAGCCCGAACCGGTCGGGCAGACGTCGATCGACGCGCGGCCGAGCACCACTGCCCCCCGTTTCTCCAGCCGGCACAGCCCCGCCCGCCCGGCGGCCGGCGGGGTCCACCGCACGACCTCCATCGGATCGTCGAAGCCCAGCGGCCCCACGCCGGTGCGGGCCACGAAGACCGTGCCGGTCCGGGTGGGCAGGCCCCCGGGGACCGTGACCGACGTGAACGGAACGCGCCCTCCGTGCCGCTCCCAGTCGGTCACCCGTCGCCACGCCTCGGCGGCGGGGAGGGGCGTGAAACGCTCGATGCGGAATACGGCCACGGTCCGATCCTAGGACGTCCGCCGCCCGTGAGCCCCGCAGGCGGAAGGCGACGGGGCGGTCACCGGCGGATCGAGGGGCACCGGGAGGGTCGGACTACTCGTCCGAGGAGCCGTCCGCCACCACCAGGCCCGGGAGATGCTCCTCGATCTCCTGCCTGGCCGCGTCCGGCAGGCCCGCGTCCGTGACGAAGGCGTCGACCTCGTCGAGCGCCGCGAACGAACTCAGACCCACCGTGCCCCACTTGGTGTGGTCGGCCACCACGACGACGCGCCGGGCCGCCCGCACGAAGCGCCGGTTCGTCTCGGCCTCCGCGAGATTGGGCGTGGACAGACCGGCCTCCACCGAGATCCCGTGCACCCCGAGGAACAGCACGTCGAAGTGGAGCGAACCGATCGCCCGGTCCGCGACCGGCCCGACCAGCGAGTCCGAAGGCGTACGGACCCCACCGGTCAGCACCACCGTGGCCGCACCGGCCCGCGTACCGCCCGACGCGCCCGGGCGCTGCGCTCCGTGGAACACATCGGCGACCCGCACCGAGTTCGTGACCACCGTCAGCCCCGGTACGTCCAGGAGGTGCTGCGCCAGCGCGAACGTGGTCGTACCGCCGGACAGCGCGATCGCGCTGCCGGGCACCGCCATCGCCGCCGCCGTGCGCGCGATGTCCTCCTTGGCGCTGAGCTCCAGCGTCGACTTGGCCTCGAAACCGGGCTCGTGGGTGCTCGCCTCCACGACCGGGACGGCGCCGCCGTGGACCTTCTCGATCACACCCTGACGCGCCAGCGCGTCCAGGTCCCTGCGGATGGTCATGTCGGAGACGCTCAGCTTGCGGGTCAGCTCGTTGACTCTGACCCCGCCGCGCTTGCGCACATCGTCGAGAATGAGCGCGCGCCGCTGCTCCGCGAGCAGATTCTGGTTCTCGCTCAACGCCGGGCCCCGGTCCTTCCCTCTGTCCGCACGGTCCGGCAGCGGTCCTGCGGGACGCGCCCATCCTCCCACGCACCCCCGCAGGCCGTCCCACTGGGGAGATTCGGTGAGAGCCGGTGCGGCGGACACCTCCTGTCGGCGATGGTGGTGACTGCGCATCAGCTCGGATTCATCCGTCACCCCCCACCGGCCGCGCGCCGACGGACCAGAGAGCGAGTCACCGACATTGCCCCCTGCACCCCAGGCCGAGGCCCCGCACAGCAGCGGCGTCGCACTGGAACTGCTCGTCCACGGTGTCGGCGGGACCACCCCGCAGGAGATGCTCGGTGACCCCCGTACGACCCGGATCACCGGGGACGACACGGCGGCCGTCCACCGGCGCACCGAGGACGTCGGAGCCGAACAGCACCCCGAGCGCCACCGGGACGGGCCCATCGCCGAGGCCTACTGCTGGTCCAACCTCACCTCGGGCAACGGTTCCCGCGCCCTGTGGCTGCTCCTGCTCCCCTTCATGGTGGTCAACCTCGCCCACTGGATGCGCCCCGCCACACGGGGGAGTGCCCGGACGGTCCGGCTCCACGGGGTGCTGGTGCGGCTCGTCGCGCTCAGTCTGACCGTGCTGCTGACCGCCGCGGCCTGCGAGGTCGCCCTCGACCTGGTGGCCTGGCAGTGCGCGGGAACGCCCGACTGCTCCGGGCAGCGCTCCTGGCTCGGCTTCCTCTCCACCCAGCAGGACGGGTGGTTCGCCCAGCCCGGCCGCCGCCTCGCCGTCGCGGCGCTCGTACCCACCGCGGTGGTGGGCCTGCTCTGGTACCTCTCCAACCGCACCTGGAGCGCCTACGAGTCACAGCGCCCCCTGACCTGGGACCAGCCGGACAGCACGGACACGGACGACGACACCGACACGGACGACACTGACACGGACGGCACGGACGACGACCGGACCGCGGGCACGGACCCCGCCCTCGGCGCCCCGCCCGGTGCACCCCTCGTCCGCCCCGCTCTCGGCAGGCCCGGCTTCTGGTACGGCCGCAGGCTGGTGGCCCGGCTGCGCGCGGCGCACACCGCGGCAGGCTTCCTCACGGTCGCGGCGGCCGTCGGCGGGGCGGCGGCCCGGCACGACCGGGCCGCCGACAGCCCCGTACCCGCGGTGGCCGGCGTCCTGTTCGAGACCGTCCTCACCCTGTGCGCCCTCGTCGTCGTCGCGGTGATCTGCCACCGGGGACGCAGCGAGCGGCGCCTCGACAACCGGCTCGACCGGGCCCTCACCACCTTCCTCCCCGGCACCGCCCTCGCCCTGCTGGCCTGGGCCGTCGTCTACGCCGCCTGGTCGCGCCCCGCCTGGGTGTCCTCGGGCGCCCTCCCCGGAGAGGCCGTCTTCCGCACCCTCGCGCTCGGCCAGGGCCTGCTCGTCGTCGTACTCGCCGTGGTGGCTCTGAGCCTCTACCGGCGCGCCCCCGAGCCGCGCACCACCCTCCACGGCCTCGGCGGCCCGGCGGTGGCCATGCTCGCCTGCGCCCTCGGCGGGGTGATGACCGGCGGGGTCGCCCAGCGGGTGGCCGACTGGCTCGACGGCCCCGGCACCCCCGGCATGGGCGCGGGCGCCGACATAGAGGGCCCGCCCGTGCTCCTCAGCTGGCAGGCCTCCGTCATCCCGGTCCTGCTGCTCCTCCTGCTGCCGCCCCTCGTCTGGCTGGCGGTCCGCACCGCCCGGCACGCCCGCCGGCTCGGACCCGCGATCGAGGCGGAGTACGAGGAGAAGCACCCCGAGCCCGGACGCACCCGGCACATCGCACGCACCCGGGCCACCGCCGCGCTCACCGACTCCGCGCCCGGCATCCTCGGACTGCTGTCCGCCGCCACCCTGCTGCTCGGCGCCGGAGCGGTGACCGGATCCTGGCTCACCGGCGAGGTCCCCGGCCTCGCGATGGACGGCACCGGCCCGTTCCTCGAATCGGCGGCCGAGACCGCCCAGTCGACCGGCTCCTGGATGACCGGGTTCGGCGTGATACTGCTCGTCACCCTGGGCCGCCGCGCCTACCGCGACGTCTCCGCCCGGCGCACCATCGGCATCCTCTGGGACGTGGGCACGTTCTGGCCGCGCGCCGCCCACCCCTTCGCCCCGCCCTGCTACGCGGAGCGGGCCGTCCCGGACCTCTCGTCGCGGATGTGCGCCTGGACGGGAAGCACCCGCGGCAGGCTCGTCATCTCCGGCCACTCCCAGGGCAGCGTGCTCGCCGCTGCTGCGGTGTGGCAGCTCCCCGACTCGGCCCGCCGCCGGGTCGCGCTGCTCACGTACGGCTCACCGATCGAGCGGCTGTACGGGCGCTGGTTCCCGGCCTACTTCGGCCGCGTCCCCCTCGAAGGGCTCCAGCGCTCCGTCCACTGCTGGCGCAACCTCTGGCGCGCGACGGACCCGATCGGCGGCCCGGTCAGGATCGACGAGGGACAGGGCCACGAGGTGGACCGGGGTCCGCTGAAGGACCCGCTGGTCTACGGCCGTACGACCGAACACCCGCTGCCGGAACCGATCCTGGGGCACTCCGACTACCAGGCCGACCCGGTCTTCGCCGTCGAGCGCGCCGCACTCCTGGAGCGGCTCGGGCCCGTCGTCCCCCAGCAGGCAGGCGCGGGCGCGCAGGACCGGGGCGGCGCCGCTCAGGGCAGCGCCGGAAGGTCCTCCGGGTAGAGCATGGTCAGGTCGTCCGTGCTCGGCTCGGTGAGCTGGGCGACCCGGCCCGCATGCCGCTCCACCATCGACTCGAAGGTCTGGCGGGCCGTGCGGCCGTTGCCGAAGGCGGGGCCCTTGGGAAGCGCCGTGAAGTACTTCAGCAGCGCTTCCCCGGTCCCCTCGGCCAGGCTGTACTCGTGCTCCTCGGTCTGCTGCCCGACGATCCGCAGCAGCTCCTCGGGCTCGTAGTCGCTGAAGGTGATGGTCCGGGAGAAGCGGGACGCCACACCCGGGTTGACGGTGAGGAAGCGCTCCATCTCGTGGGTGTACCCGGCCACGATCACCACCACGGCGTCGCGGTGGTCCTCCATCAGCTTCACCAGCGTGTCGATGGCCTCCCGGCCGAAGTCGCGGCCGGAGTCCTCGGGCGAGAGGGCGTACGCCTCGTCCACGAACAGGACCCCGCCGCGCGCCCGGTCGAACGCCTCCTGCGTACGGATCGCCGTGGACCCGATGTGCTCGCCGACCAGGTCGACACGGGACACCTCCACGAGATGGCCGTGCTCCAGGACCCCGAGCGAGGCCAGGATCTCCCCGTACAGCCGGGCCACCGTCGTCTTGCCCGTGCCGGGGGAGCCGGTGAAGACCAGGTGCCGGCGGACCGACGCGGCCTTCAGACCGGCCAGTCGGCGGCGCCGGCCCACCTCGATCATGTCGGTCAGCGCCCGCACCTCGCGCTTGACGCTGTCCAGGCCCACCAGCGCGTCGAGCTCGCCCAGCACGGCGCCGGAGTCCCGGGCCGGTTCGGCGGGAGCCGCGGGGGCGGGCACGGGCTCCGCGGTCCGCTGCCCGGGCATCGCGCCGAGCAGTCCGGGCGTGGCCTGTGTCGCCGTCAGCACCGCGGGGGCCGGGGGAGCGGCCCCGCCGCGCAGGCCGCTCTCGTCGCTGGTGCAGTCCTGGGCCACCGGGCCGCCGGCCTGCCCGTCGCCGCCGGAGCCGTCGGCGAACTCGTAGCCACCGCGCGCGCACCGCTCGGTCCGGCACCGGGTCAGGGTGGAGCGGCAGCCGTCCATCACATGGAAGCCGTACCCGTCGCTCCCGGTGACCCGGCAGCTGTCGAAGGTGCCCCGGCCCTCCGCGGAGACGTAGAAACCGGCCTCCGCCGGCGAGGTGACCGTGCACCGCTCGATGGTCGGATCGGCGCCCTTGGTCACGATGACCCCGGTCTGCGCCGCGTCGATGGTGCAGTTGTTCAGCGTGCCGCCGCTGCCGTGGTCCCGGAACCACGCGCCCGTGGACGCCTCACGGATCCGGCAGTCGTCGAGCTGCGCGGTGGCCCCGTCGCTCACCGAGACCGCCGTGTTGCGGATCTGGGTCAGATCGCTGTCCACGACATCGGCGCGTGAGCCCCGGTCGAGGACGAACAGGGCGTCGGGCACGTCGTGGACGCGGCACGAGTCCAGTATCACCGTGGCCCCGTCGCTGACCCAGACCGCCGGGTAGTCGCCCGTACTGTCGTGGATCTCGCACTGGTTGGCGTCGACACGGGTGCCCGGGTCCCACACCGAGAGGCCGTTGCGGCCGAACCTGCGCACCGTGGAGCGGGTCAGTGTGAGCACCGAACGGGAGCGCAGGTCGATCGCGTTCTCCGGGATGTCGTGGATGTCGCAGTCCGCGAGGGTGAGGACCGCGTCGGTGTCCAGCGTGACCCCGTCGGCGGACGTGCGGTGCACGGTGCACTCCGTGAGGTGCGCGCTGCCGCGGGAGGTGACCTGCACCCCGCTGCCCTTGATCTCGTACACCTCGCAGCCCACGGCCTCCAGGCCGCTGCCCTCGCCGGTCACGCTCAGGCCCGCTCCCGAGGAGTGGTGCACACGGCAGCGGTCCAGACGCGGGTGCGCGCCGTCCCGCACCGAGACACCGGACTGGCCCGCCGAGACTACCTCGCACTCCTCGAACACGCCGCCGGCGCCGTCGAGTACGGCGATGCCCACCCCGGCCGGGTTGTCGACCGTGCAGCGGCGCACCGTGGGCCTGGCCGCGCCCCGCACCTCCATGCCGGCGGCCGACCTGGTCACGATGCGCAGGTCCGACAGCTCGGGGGAGCCCTCCTCGACGAGCAGCGCCGGGGCGGCCGAGTCCTGGCCCTCCACATGGAGGTCCTGGACGACGGCGGAGGCGCGGACGGTCAGGGGGACCCCGTCGGCCGGTGCGATCCGCACGGAGCCCGCGGAGCCCTCGGGGCCGCGCAGCGTCACCGCGCGGTCGATGACGAGATTCTCCCGGTAGGTGCCGGGGGCGACGGTGAGGACGTCACCGTCCGCTGCGGCCTCCAGGGCGGCGGTGAGGGATGCGTATTCGCCCGTACGGCGCCGCCATCGCGATGTGCCGGTGTGCGTCACCTGGACCGTGCCCTGTGCCATGGTGCTGCTGTGCCCCCACCTCGTGCCGTGTGCGCTGCCTCGTGCCTGTCCGCGTGTGCCGCCGGTCCGCCGGCAGCCTCACGCCCCGCCTGCCGAGGAGTCGGGCGGGCCGGTCCACCGTAGCGCGCGTGAGGGGCGCGAGTTGACGGGTCGGCCGCCGAAGGCCACTGGTCAGCCGGATACCGGGCGAACCTGCGCCTGCGGGGTCAGCTGCCCGTACCCGTTCTGCCCCAGTCGGGACCGACTTCGGCCCAGGCACGGTCGAGCCGGGCGTACCGCCGTTGCATCATGCGCCATACGACGATCCTGCGGGCGATTTCCGTGAGACCGCCCGCGACCAGCGCCGCACCGATACCGGCGAGCGCCGCGTGCGTCCGGGCCGTGGACAGGTCCATGGGACGCATCGCGGGGCGGCCCCGGTCGTCCGTCCAGATCTGGATCCGGGCGCCGGGAGCGGTCTGCGTGGAGGCTGTCGACACGGTGCCCGTGCGTGCCGTACCGTCCGGGGCGAGCCAGTCGGCCACCACGGACGTCCGCATGGTGCCCTCGGTGACGGCCGCCTCGGGGTCCTGGGCGAAGCGGGACGTGCCCGACGCGCGGACCACGACGGCCTCGGTGGGATGGCGTTGCTCGTGCTGGGCCCGCACCGTCCGCCGGAGCGCGTCGTCGGTGAGTGAACCGGCTCTCCAGCCGACCGCCGGAGCGGCCACCACCATCAGCACCAGGGCGACCAGCGCCAGCCACGCCTCATGACGGTCGGTGGCCCGGCACACGGGATTGCGCCGCCACCGCCGGATACCCAGAACCGCTCGCACAGTCATGCACCCCCTTCCCTGTCCGTGATAACCCGGGAGGGCGGTGAATACGTCCTCCTGCGGCGAAGAGAGAGCAATTTCACGCCGCCAACGCCCCCCGGTCCTCCATGAGTTCCCGCTCTCCGCGACGGAACCGCCCCCGGGCGCGGCCCGTCGTCCGAGGACTCCGGCCCTTGTCCGAGGACCCCGGTGCGTCAGCCGGGGACCCCGGTCCGCCGGTCGAGGACGCGCACCGGGTCCCCGGCCCGGATCACCCCGGTGCCCTCCGGGATCATGTGCTGCCCGAAGAGCAGGTACTTCCCGTCCCTGCGGTGCCGCGCGAGCGTACGCAGCGGCTCCTTGCCCCGCTCCCCGGTCCGCTGGTCGGTGGTCGTGATGACGCACCGCCCGCACGGCTTGACGACGCGGAACACGACCTCCCCGATCGCGATCCGCCGCCAGCCGTCCTCCGCCCAGGGCGCCGTGCCCTCCACGACCACATTCGGCCGGAACCGGTCCATCGGCAGCGGCCCCTCGTCCGGGTGGTCCCCCCGGGCCACCAGCGAGTTGAGCGCGTCCAGCGAGGCCCGCGTGGTCAGCAGCAGCGGGTAGGCGTCGGCGAGCGACACGGTCTCGCCCGGCCTGCCGAACGCCGGATCGACGGGTCTGCGGTGCGACGGCGCGTCGAGATGGACGAGCCGGACCTCCGCACCGAGACGCGCGCCGAACCAGGCGTGTGCCGCCTCCGCGGCCACCACCACCGTCACCTCGTTCCTGTGGAGCCCGGCGACGACCGTGCCGGCCGGATCGGGCACCTCCACCACCAGTGCCGGGCTCCCGGGTGCAGACAGGGCCAGCCCGCCGCCGGGCAGCGGCTCGGCGGACAGCAGGGCCATGCCGGGCTGCTGACGTTGGGTGACGACCCTGTTCTCGCTGTCGATCAGCATCCAGCGGCGGTCGCCGTCGAGTCCCCATGGCTCGACGGCCACCGCGTCGGCCGCACGGGCGGCCAGCGACTTGACCGGGTGGATATATGCGGCACCGAGTACAGGAGAGACCATGCCGACATCCTGCCAGCCGTCACTGACAGTGTGCGGCAGGGCCGGTCAGTACCCCCGGCTCTGGTACGGGCGGTTGTACGGATCCTCGTACGGCGACTGCGCGGGAGCCGGCGCCGGCCGGGGCGACGCGGGACGCATCGCCTCGTACCCCGTGCCGGGCCGCTGCTGCTGCGGCTGCTGCTGGTAGCCACGCGGCGCCGACGGCTGCTGCGGGATGTACGGAGCCGGCGCGTGCTGCAGCTGTGCGGGCTGCATCATCGGCGCCTGCTGCATCCCGGCGTTCTGGTACTGCGGCTGCGGGGCCTGCTGCGGATAGCCGTAGGAACCGGTGTGCTGCGACGGGGCGGCGGGCAGCGCCGGAAGCGCCGACGGCAGCGCCGGCAGATAACTGTTCCCGGTGTCGTAGGCGGCGGGGACCCGGATCGGCGCGATCTGAGGAGTCCCCCGCTCGGCGACCAGGGAGTCGTAGATCGGGGTGTCGGGGAACGACGGCGCGGCGTAGTAGCCGCTGCCGTAGGTGGAGCGGGGGGAGGTCATGACACATAAGTTAAGCCCACGATGTGCTGGTTGGGGAGCCCCAATCTTGGGGTTATCCGTTTTACGCTGCTTTTGTCGGCCTGACCTGCCAGGACACCGCCGCGCCGCACGGGGTGGCACCCCTCCCGCGGGCCGCCGGGGGCGGCGCGGGACCCGGGAGTGCTCAGTGTTTGCCGCCGTTCCCGCCCCAGGGGTGCCGCATCCGGATCCACACGTCACGTGCCTGCCGGCCCGCCCGTGTCCTGCTGTGCGCGACGAGGACACGTGCTTGTTCCGAGGTCTCCACCATGGGCCCGGAGCCACGCAGCGGCTTTCCTGCCGTCTCGTGCAGGAAGAACGTCGCGACGAGGCCGACGACACCCGCCACCATCAGGTAGTACGCCGGGACCATGTCGTTGCCGGTCGCCTCCACGAGCGCCGAGGTGAACAGGGGTGTGGTGCCGCCGAACAGCGACACGGAGATGTTGAAGGCGATCGACAGGGCGCCGTAACGGAGTCGGGTCGGGAACAGGGCCGGCAGGGTCGAGGCGGAGGTCCCCGCGAAACAGACCAGCAGCAGCCCGAGCACCCCGCAGCCGATCGCCGGCAGCAGGATGCCGCCCTGCCGGATGAGCAGGAACGCGGGGATCGCGAACACGACGAGTGCCACACTTCCGGCCATGAACACCGGGCGACGGCCCCAGCGGTCGGAGGACCTCCCGACGGTCGTGATGGTGAGCACCACGAGCAGCATCGTGCCGAGGACCAGGAGCTGGGACGTCGCCTCCGGCTCGCCGAGCGTGCTGGACATGTAGGTCGGCAGGTAGGAAGTCACCATGTAGTTCGTGACGTTGTAGAGCAGGACCAGCCCCATGCAGATGAGTACCGCCTCCCAGTGTCCGGTGAAGATCTCCTTGAGGCGGCCCTTGCCGGACTGGCGTGCCTGCTCGACCGGGTCGCCCTCGGACGCCGCTTCGGCCTGCGCCTCCTCCTCGCGCTGGAAGGCGGGGGTCTCCTCCAGCTTCAGGCGCATGTACAGACCGATCAGGCCGAGCGGTCCCGCGACGAAGAACGGGATGCGCCATCCCCAGTCCGTCAGCCCGTCCGTACCGAGCACCGCGGTCAGCACGGTCACCAGGCCGGAGCCGAGCGAATATCCCACGAAGGTGCCGAAGTCCAGCCAACTGCCGAGGAAGCCGCGGCGCTTGTCCGGTGCGTACTCCGCGATGTACGTCGTGGCGCCGGCGTACTCGCCGCCGGTGGAGAAGCCCTGGACCAGACGGCACACCAGCAGCAGCAACGGGGCGGCGAAACCGATCGTGGCGTACGAGGGGAGGAATCCGACCGCGAAGGTGCTCGCCGCCATCATGATCATGGTGACCGCCAGCACCTTCTGACGCCCCACACGGTCACCCAGCGGACCGAACACCAGCCCGCCGAGAGGCCGTACGAGGAAGGCGGCGGCGAACGTCGCGAAGGTCGACACCACCTGTGCGCCGGGTGAACTCGACGGGAAGAAGACCTTGCCCAGGGTGCCGGCCAGATAGGCGTAGACACCGAAGTCGAACCACTCCATGGTGTTGCCCAGCGCCGCTGCCGTCACGGCGCGGCGCACCTTCGGCGGATCGGTGACCGTCACGTCCTCGGCGGCCAGGGCCTTCTTGCGCCGCCGGAGCAGCGTCCGCACCATCTGGTCCGTCGCCGCCCGGTCGCCCCGGCGCCGGGGGAGGTGCGGCTGTCGTCTCGGTCCCGGCATGAATGCCCTGCCCTCCGCTGTGTAGCTGCCCTGTCCGCCGTGCCTGCCCCGACATGAACGGAGCCCGGCCCGGCCCGCGGAGGGCCGGACCGGGGTCCGCGGAACTCACACCGTCCGCTGGAGCCGGACGAGGACCGCCTTCGAGGTGGGCTGGTTGCTGATGTCGGCCACACTGTCCAGCGGCACCAGGACCTGGGTCTCCGGGTAGTACGCCGCCGCGGACCCGCGCGAGGTCGGATACGCCACCACCTCGAAGCCCTCGGCGCGGCGCTCCGCCGCGTCCCGCCAGACCCCGACGAGATCCACCTGCTGACCTGCGCGCAGGCCGAGTTCGGCGAGGTCCTCGGGGTTGACGAGGACCACACGCCGGCTTCCGTGGATCCCCCGGTAGCGGTCGTTGGCCGTGTACGGGACGGTGTTCCACTGGTCGTGGGAGCGCAGGGTCTGCAGCAGCAGGTGCCCTTCCGGCACCTCAGGCATCTCCCAGGCGTTACGGGTGAACAGGGCCTTGCCCACGGCGGTGGGGAAGACGCCCTCGTTGACCGGGTTCGGCAGCCTGATGCCTCCGGGGCGTGTCACCCTCCGGTTCAGGTCGTGCAGCCCGGGCACGATCCGGGCGATCCGGTCGCGGATCGCGCCGTAGTCGGTCTCGAACTCCTGCCACGGGAGGTCCACCCGGCCGTCGAGGGTGCGGCGGGCGAGCCGGCACAGGATGGCCACCTCGCTGAGCAGGAGCTTGGACGCGGGCTTCAGCCGCCCCCGGGAGGTGTGCACCTCGCTCATCGAGTTCTCGACCGTGACGAACTGCTCCCCGCCCGACTGGACGTCCCGTTCGGTCCTGCCCAGGGTCGGCAGGATGAGAGCGGTCCTCCCGCAGACGGTGTGGGACCGGTTGAGCTTGGTGGAGATGTGGGCGGTCAGCCGGCAGGTGCGCATGGCCTCCTCGGTGACCGCGCTGTCGGGGGCGGCCCGGACGAAGTTGCCCGCGACCCCCAGGAAGACCTTGATCCGGCCCTCTCCCATCGCCCGGATCGCGTTCACCGAGTCCAGCCCGTGGGCGCGAGGCGGGTCGAAGCCGAATTCCCGCTGCAGGGCGTCCAGGAAGGCGTCCGGCATCTGTTCCCAGACACCCATCGTGCGGTCGCCCTGCACATTGCTGTGGCCGCGCACCGGACAGGCACCCGCGCCCGCCCGTCCCAGGTTCCCGCGCAGCATCAGGAAGTTGACGATCTCCCGGATGGTGGGGACACCGTGCTTGTGCTGGGTGACTCCCATGGCCCAGCAGACGATGACGCGTTCACTGCGCAGTACGTCGGCACCGACCTCCTCGATCTCCTCACGGGTCAGACCGGTCGCGGTGATCACGTCGTCCCAGGAGATCTGCCGTGCGTGCTCGGCGAACTCCTCGAAGCCGCTCGTGTTGGCGCCGATGAAGTCGTGGTCCAGCACCTGCCCCGGCCGCTCGTCCTCGGCCTCCAGCAGCAGCCGGTTCAGCCCCTGGAAGAGGGCCAGATCACCGCCGGCACGGATGTGCAGGAACCGGTCGGCGATCTCCACGCCCTGCCCGACCAGTCCGCGTGCCTTCTGCGGGTTCTTGAACCTCAGCAGCCCCGCTTCCGGCAGTGTGTTCACCGCGATGATGCGGGCGCCGTTCAGCTTCGCCTCCTCCAGGGCGGACAGCTGACGCGGATGGTTGGTCCCGGGGTTCTGCCCCACGACGAAGATCAGGTCGGCGTGGTGGAGGTCGTTGAGGCTGACCGTCCCCTTACCCGTGCCGAGTGTCTCGTGCAGGGCGTAACCGCTCGACTCGTGGCACATGTTGCTGCAGTCGGGCAGATTGTTGGTCCCGAAGGCCCGCGCGAAGAGCTGGAGCACGAACGCGGCCTCGTTGCTGACCCTGCCGGAGGTGTAGAAGACCGCCTCGTCGGGTGTGTCGAGCGCCCTCAGCTCCTCGGCGAGCAGGTTCAGGGCGTCGTGCCAGCTGATCGGCTCGTAGTGGTCGGAGTCCGGCCGCTTGACCATCGGACGGGTGAGCCGCCCCTGCTGGTTCAGCCACATGTCGGAGCGCCCTGCCAGGTCGGAGACCGGGTGCGCGCGGAAGAAGTCCTCGGTGACCCGCTTCCCGGTGGCCTCGTCGTTGATGTGCTTGGCGCCGTTCTCGCAGTACTCGTTGCGATTACGGTGACCGGGCGCGGGGTCGGCCCAGGCGCAGCCCGGGCAGTCGGTCCCGTCCACCTGGTTCATCGTCAGCAGGTCCACCGCGGTCTTCCGCGGGGACGTCTGCTGCAGGGAGTACTCCAGCGCGTGCACGACCGCGGGAACGCCGGCGGCCCACTTCTTGGGCGGGGTGACGGTCAGGCCGTCCTTCGGTTCGTCACTGGGCGACTTCATGGGTTGGCCTCTCGTCTCCTGTGTCCCGCCCGAAGCTCAGCCCACGGGCCATGTGGGCACCTGGCTCTTCGACCGTTCCGGCTCCCCGGGCCGTACGTGTCCCTTGCGGATGGTTCCCCGCCAGCCCCCGCCGGCTTCCCCCAGCCCCTCGATGAACTCCTTGAAGCACGCCAGTTCCTGCCGCACGACCCGGCCGGCCGCCCCGGGGACCGCCGTGAGCACACCGGCCGCACCACGGCGCCGGATCCGCATCCGTACGGTGATCGCCGTACGGTCCTGAGCGAGGGCCCGGAACTCGACCTCGCCCTCGTGCCACGGGCTGTGGTCCAGGCTGCGCCAGGCCACATGCGACTCGGGGATCTGCTCCACGATCTCGGCCTCGAACTCCTTGCGCAGGGGGCCGACACCCACGACCCACGCCGTCACCGACGGGGTGAGCTGCCCGATGCGTTTCACCACACGGCTGAACCGGGGGAAACCCTCGAACTGGGTCCACTGGTTGTACGCGGTACGCACCGGCACCGCGACCTCGATCGTTTCCTCAACGGTGTTCATGCACCACTCGCCTTCAGGGGGCAGGTGTCCTCAGTCTCACCGCGCCGCCGGCAGGCCGCCACACGACGGCCTTCCGGCGGCACCTCCGGCTCAATAGCGGGTAGGCGGGAATCCGCGGTCCCTGCGCGGGGCGGTGCCCGTGGGCATGGAACCGGTGTCCGCCTCGTGGGCGACCTGCTCGCGCACCGCCCGGTACACGGCGTCCGGATCATCGGGCGCCCGGGTGGGCAGCCCGGCTTCCTCGCGGTCGAGCACCGTCCGGCGCTCCAGTGCCTCCTGGTCGGGCCGCCGGGGCATCCCCCGGCCCCGTCCGGTCTCGGTCTCGCCTCCGACGGCTTCGTTGGACTTGTGGTGCGTCATGTCCGTCTCCTCCTCGGATCGGATCAGCTGCGCTCGCGCCTCCCGCCCCGGGTCAGGCCCCTTCGACGGACTCCGCTCCCGGGGCCTTGTCCGGGTCCTGCTCCCCGGCGGGCGCCCCCTGGTCCGCGTCACCCTTACGGACGGTGCAGTGGAGGGAATCACCCTGCACATCGGCGACGATGGTGTCGCCGGACTCGGCCTCACCGCCGAGCAGGAGGTCGGCGATGCGGTTGTCGAGCTCCGTCTGGATGGTCCGCCGCAGGGGGCGGGCGCCGAACTCCGGCTGGTGCCCGTGGGCGATCAGCAGTTTCTTGGCGGCCTCGGTGACCTCCAGCCGCATGCCCTGGGCGTGGACTCGCCGCTCGCTGCGGGCCAGCAGATGACCCACGATCTGTGACAGGTCCGCCTCGGTGAGGCTGTGGAAGATGATGATCTCGTCGATGCGGTTGAGGAACTCCGGCAGGAACCGGCCCCGCAGCTCCTCCATCAACTCGTCCTTGAGGTCGGACGCGTCGCCCTGGTGACCGAGGATGCGGCGGGCTCCGATGTTCGACGTCATGATCACGACGCAGTGCCTGAAGTCGACCGTGCGGCCCTGGCCGTCGGTGAGGCGCCCGTCGTCGAGGATCTGGAGCAGCGTGTTGAAGACGTCCGGATGCGCCTTCTCCACCTCGTCGAACAGGACCACGCTGTAGGGCTGCCGCCGGACCTTCTCGGTGAGCTGGCCGGCCTCGTCGTATCCGACGTATCCCGGAGGCGCCCCGACCAGGCGGGCGACCGTGTGCTTCTCCTGGAACTCGCTCATGTCGAAGCGGATCATGCGGTCCTCCTCGCCGAACAGCAGCTCGGCGAGGGTCTTGGCCAGCTCCGTCTTGCCCACTCCGGTGGGGCCGAGGAAGAGGAAGGAGCCTACGGGCCGGTTCGGGTCCCCCATCCCGGCCCGGTTGCGCCGCACCGCCTGCGAGACGGCGGTGACCGCCTCGTCCTGGCCCACGATCCGGGAGTGCATCTCCTCCTCGAGCCTGAGGAGCTTCTCCTTCTCGCTGGCCGTCAGCTGGGAGACCGGGATGCCCGTACGGCGGGAGATCACGTCCGCGATGTCGGTGGCGGTGACCGAGACGACGCCCTCGCGCCGTTCCTCGATGCCCGCGAGTTCGCCCTCCGCCGCCGCGATCTCCCGCTTCAGCTCCGCGGCCTTCTCGAAGTCCTCCGCGTCCACCGCCTGGTCCCGTTCGCGCCTCAGCTTGGCGATACGGTCCTCCGCCGCGACCGCCAGCGTCGAACGCGCCGTGCTGCGCAGCCGTACCCGCGCCCCGGCCTGGTCCATCACGTCGATGGCCTTGTCGGGCAGGAAGCGGTCACTGACATAGCGGTCGGACAGTTCCGCGGCGGCCGCCAGCGCGCCGTCGGCGAAGCGGACCTGGTGGTGGGCCTCGTACGCGTCGCGCAGCCCCTCCAGGATTAGCACCGTCTCCTCCACCGAGGGCTCCGGGACCATCACCGGCTGGAAGCGGCGTTCGAGCGCGGCGTCCTTCTCGACGTATTTGCGGTACTCGTCGATCGTGGTCGCGCCCACGACGTGCAGTTCCCCACGGGCCAGAGCCGGTTTGAGCATGTTGCCCGCGTCCATCGAGCCCTCACCCGTGGCACCCGCGCCGACGACCGTGTGCAGCTCGTCGATGAACAGGATGATGTCCCCGCGTGCCTCCTGGACGTCCTCGATGACCTTCTTCAGCCGCTCCTCGAACTGACCCCGGTACTGCGCCCCCGCCACCATCCCGGACAGGTCGAGGGCCACCACCCGCTTGTCCTTCAGGGTGCCCGGGACCTCACCGGCCACGATCCGCTGCGCCAGCCCCTCGACGATCGCGGTCTTGCCGACCCCCGGCTCGCCGATGAGCACCGGGTTGTTCTTTGACCGCCGGGAGAGGATCTCGACCGTCTCCTCGATCTCCTCGGCCCGCCCGACCACCGGGTCCAGCTTCCCGGCCTTCGCCTCCTCTGTGAGGTCCCGGCCGTACTCGTCCAGCGTCGTCTCGGGCTTCTTCTCCCTGGGGACCGACCCCTCCGCGCGGCCCGCCTGCTCCGTGAGACCGGCCAGTTTCTGTCCGTCCTCACCGTCGGCCCGCAGCAACCGCGCGGCACCCGTGTCGACGCCTTCGAGGAGCGCGCCGAGGACGTGCTCCGGTCCGATGTACGACGCGCCGGCCGCCCGGGAGCGCTCGTAGGCGGTGGCGAGGGTGCGCTTGGCGGCCGGTGTCAGTCCCGGTTCCGAGGACGGCTCGCCCGACTCCCGGGGGAGGACCTCGGCGATCCGTGAGGCCAGGGCGTCGGGATCCATCCGCGCTCGTTCGAGCAGCCCCCGTGCCGGCTCGACCTTCGTCGCCGCCCACAGGAGATGGTCCGTGTCGAGGTCGGACGTCCCGTCCTCCACCGCCCGCCGTCCCGCCAGATTGAGCAGCTCCTGCGAGGACTCGGTCAGCAGCCGCCCGATCGGCACGCGCTGCACCGCGGGGGGCGACGATGCCGGGGACATTCCGAAGAACCGGTTCAACAGCTCGCTGAACGGGTCGGACGAGCCGAAATCGAAGGACGACATCGACATGGCAGCTCCTGGGGCGGCGACGGTCTCTTCGGACGGGGTGCCGACGAGGGGTTCCTCTCCACCGAAACGCGGTGTGGAGCAGCGCGCAACCGCGGACCCGGGGACGTGCCGGCCCGTGCTCCGCCGTCAGCCGGTGACGATCCCCATGACGAGGTTGATGGCCGTGGCCAGGATGCCGGTGCCGAAGACGTAACTCAGCAGTGAGTGCCTCAGCACGATCGCGCGGATCGTCGAGCTGGAGACGTCCGTGTCGGAGACCTGGTAGGTCATGCCGAGGTTGTAGCTGAAGTAGAAGAAGTCGCGGTACGCCGGGGGCCGGTCCGAGTTGAAGTCGATCCCGCCCGAGGCCGCGTAGTAGACGTAGGCGTAGCGGGTCGCGTACATCAGGTGCAGCGCGGCCCACGCCGTGAACACCCCGCAGAGCGCGGTGGCCGCGCCGGCGTGCCCGGTGTCGGCCGGGCCGAGCAGGAGCAGCAGCACGATGGCCAGCAGGCCGCACGACGCCACCGCCACGACGACGAGTTCCTCGGTGACGGGGCGGAAGTCCTCACGCCCCGCGTTACGGCGGGTGGCGGCGGCGTCCATCGGCCACAGCACGACCCACCCGCCCAGGACGAAGAGCAGCTCGGTCGCGGTGATCCCGGTCAGACCGCCCAGCGCCGGGACGGTGCCCAGCCCCACGGCCAGGCCGATCACGGCTCCGAGGGCCACGGCACCGCACAGCCGCGGAACGGCGTCCAGAGGCAACCAGGTGCTCATGCGTCACGACCCTAGCCCGGGGGACGGGCCGCGTCCTGGTGGCTCCGACGCGTACGGACCGTTCGTACGGGCCCCCGCCCTGCTGTCGGGAACGGGGTGAGGCGGTCGGCCGAAGCGCTGGCGGAATAGCAAGGTATATACCTTGTATGCCCTTCCTGCGTCGCTTCGCCCCCGCCGCCGTCCGGCGCGGCCGGCGGCGTTCGGCCGCGGACGTGCAGCGGGTGCTCCATCCCGGCGGTGCGCTGGTGCTGCACGACGTCGACGGAGCGTTCGTCTTCGCGCTGCGGGCGGCGCTGGCGATGGGACTGGTCGCCGTGCCCGTCGTGCTGGCGGGGCGTCCGGACCTCGCGGTGTACGCCATGCTGGGCTCCTTCACGACCACGTTCGGCCGCAACCTGCCCTACGCCCGCCGCGCCCGGGTCCTCGCGCTGGTGGCCCTGGCCATGACGGCGTGCGTGACCTGCGGTTCGGCGCTCGCGGCCTGGGCGCGCCCGGAGGAGAGCGCGGCCGGTGCCGCCGTCGTCGTCGCGGCGACGGCCCTGGTCGCGGGAGTCGCCAAGTACGTCTGCGACGCCACCCGGCTGAGCGGCCTGGGCGCGGTCATGGTGCTGTTCTCGTTCGCGGTGGCGGCCCACGCCTCTCCCACGCCCGCCGACATCCTCCCGTACACCGCGATGGCGGCAGCCGGGGCGGCGCCCGCCTGGATCCTCGGGATGCTCGGCCTGCTGATCCATCCGGACCGGCCGCAGCGCCTCGCCGTCGCCACCGCCCTGCGCCGGGTCGCCGCGCTGCTGGAGGCCCGCGCCGCCGGCGCCGAGGTGCCGGGGCGGACGCGGCACCGGGCCACGGTCGCCGTGCTGGACGCCTACCGGAGCCTCGGGCAGCCACCGCCCGCGCGGCGGACCGTGCCCCGCCACGACACGCTGCTGCTGCGGTCGGCCGACCGGTCCTGGGCCCTGCTGGTGGGCGCGGCGCGGTGGGCTCCGGGGGAGCAGCGGAGCGCGGCACAGCACCTGCGCGGGCAGGCCCGCCTGCTCACCGGCCGGCGGCACGGAATCCCCCCGGTACCCGGTACGCCGCCGCCCTCGGGCGAGGCGGGCCCCGACGCTTCCCGCCTCCCGGCAGGCCCGGGCCGCACGCGTGCCCCGTCCGCGGTGCTGCGCGCCACCGAACTGCTGATGGGCCGCCCGCAGGGCCCGCACCACCGGGCGGTCCTCGCGGTCCCCGCCGTGCGCATGGCCCTGGGCACCGGGGTCGCGGGCGGCCTGGCCGTGCTCCTGGGGCTGGAGCACAGCTACTGGGCCGCGATCTCGGCCGCCGCCGTCCTGCACTCGGTCAACGTCCGCACCACGGCCCAGCGCGCGGTCCAGCGCACCCTGGGCACGGTCGTCGGCCTGCTGCTGGCACTCGGCGTGCTGGCCGCGGAGCCGGGCCCGGTGGCGCTCGCCGTGGTGATCGTGGCCCTGGAATTCCTGCTGGAGTACATCGTGGTCCGCAACTACGCCCTGGGCGTGGTGTTCCTGACGCCGATGGCCCTGCTGCTGAGCGACCTGGCGGCCCCCGCGCCCGCCGGGGAACTGGTCCTCGACCGCGCACTGGGCAGCGTCATGGGGATCGCGGTCGGGCTGCTCTGCGCACTCCTGGTGGTCCACGACCAGGCAGCGGTGCGGGTGGAGCGAGCCCTCACGGCATGCCTGTCGGCCGCCGAGGACGCCGAACGGTCCCTGACCGGCCCGGTGGGGGCACCGCGCGCGGTGGTCCGCCTGCGGCTGGCGGAGGCGGTCGTGGAACTGCGCGAGGCGGACGACGCCGCGGCCGGCGAGGTGTGGCCGGCCGAGATCGACCCCTCCGAACTCGCCGCGGCCGAACAACGGGCGTACACCCTGCTCGGCCGGCTGGACCTCCATCCCTAGGGCGTGTCTTCAAAGGCTGTTGATGGGGCATCAT
>NZ_JAERUC010000013.1 GCF_016745505.1 Streptomyces silvae
GGTCGTCCCGACGGTCACCGCCACCGGAGCGGAAGCCACCGGACGGGCGGTCGCTGCTGCCGCGGAAGGACGGACGGTCGTTGCTGCCGCGGTAGCCGGAGCCACCGGACGGGCGGCCACTGCGCTCGCCGACACGGTCGTTGCCACCGCGGTAGCCCCCGCGGTCGCCACGGTCGTCGCGGCGGTCGCCGCCACGGTCGTCACGGCGGTTGAAGTTGCCCCGGTCGTCACGACGGTCGTCGCGCGCGGCCGGCTGCTCCGGGACGGACACCGCGGCGATGAGCGCGGCCTCTGCCTCGGCGGCGACCTCGGCCACCGCTGCCTCGGGGTCGTCGCCCCGCTCGCGGGCGGCACGGGCGACCAGACGGTCGGCCTCCTCGCGCAGCTCGACGGCACGGCGCTGGACGCGCTCCAGCTGCTTGGTGAGGTCGGCGGCCTCGCGCTCGGCCTGCTTGGCCGCGTTGTTCGCGGAGTCGGCCTGGACCTCGGTCAGCGACCGGGCACCGGTGATCTCGGCGACCTCGGGCTCGAAGACGCCCGCGCCCTGCACGATGTGGCGCGAGGCGTCGACGCCCGCGTCCTCCATCAGGCGGAAGATCTGGCGGCGCTGGTGCGGGAGCGCCAGCGAGACGACGACACCGGACTTGCCGGCACGGGCGGTACGGCCCGAGCGGTGCAGGTAGTCCTTGTGGTCGCCGGCCGGGTCCACGTTGAGGACGAGGTCGATGCCGTCGACGTGGATGCCGCGGGCGGCGACGTCGGTGGCGACCAGGGCGTTGACGTAGCCCTTCTTGAAGTCCTCGAGGACCCGTGTACGGGCGCCCTGGGTCATGCCGCCGTGCAGCGCGTCGGCCTTCACACCGGACTCGATGAGCTGCTCGGCGATGCGGTCGGCGCCCAGCTGGGTGCGGACGAAGATGATCGTGCGGCCCTTGCGGGCGGCGATCGCGGCCGTGACCGGCGCCTTGTCCTTCGGCTTCACGACGAGGACGTGGTGCGACATGGTCGTGACGTTGCCCTGGGCGCTGTCGACCTCGTGCGTCACCGGGTTGCTCAGGTAGCGCTTGACCAGCGTGCCGATCTCGTTCTCCATGGTGGCGGAGAAGAGCATGCGCTGGCCGCCGCCGGGGATCTGGTCGAGCAGCTCGGTGACCTCGGGCAGGAAGCCCAGGTCGGACATCTGGTCGGCCTCGTCGAGGACAGCGACCTGGACGTTCGCGAGCGAGCAGGCACCGCGGTTGATGATGTCGCGCAGACGGCCGGGCGTGGCGACGAGGACGTCGACACCGCGCTCCAGGGCGTAGATCTGGTTGCCCATCGACGTACCGCCGCAGACGACCTTCATCTTCAGGCCGAGCACGTCGCCGTACGGCTGGAGGGCGTCCGCGACCTGCATCGCGAGCTCACGGGTGGGGGTGAGGATGATGCCGCGCGGCTTCTTCTTCTCGGTGGTGCCACCGGAGAGCGTGGCCAGCAGCGGCAGACCGAAGGAGAGGGTCTTGCCGGAGCCGGTACGGCCACGGCCGAGGATGTCCTTGCCGGCCAGGGCGTCCGGGATGGTCGCGGCCTGGATCGGGAAGGGGGCGGTCACACCGTTCTGCGCGAGCTTGCGGACGATGCCCTCGGGCAGTCCGAGCGAGCCGAAGGTGATGCCGGGCTCGGCGTCCTCGTCGGAGGCGGCCTCTTCCGGGGCGTCCACGGTGGAAGCGGCCTCGGCGGAGGTGTCCGCGGCGGGGGTCTCGGCGGCCGGGGTCTCGTCGGCTGCCTCGGGGGCCTGGGCGACTACGGCCTCGGCGGCCTCCACGACCTCGATGTTCTCGACGTCGTTCTCGGACATGACGGTGTGGTCAGAACTGGAAATTGACATGCGAAATGCGAAACCTTCCGGAGTCTCGGCACGCGCCCGTAACTCCGTGTTTTCGCAATTTCGACCGCCTCAATGCGGTCCAGCCACGGCAAGGGAGAGTACGCGCCACACGGCGCTCTTCTGTGTCGGCGCCGGGCATAGGATCAAACGATCTACTACCATACGCACCCTCCCCCCATTCGTGCAAACCGGGTCGGGCGCAGCCCCCTCTCACACGGGCGCGACCTGCGGTGATACCCGCGGAGTGGGCCACACCTCGACCCTGCCCGGCGCCCCCATCGCGTCCGTACGGGACTGCGCCGCCGGCGAGGCCGAAGGGGGCTCCGGGGGCGACGAGGGCTCCGGGTCGGGCGAGGGCGGGGGCTCCTCGGGGGTGACCGGCGGGGGCGGCTGCTCACCCGGACCGGGATCGCTGGCCTCCGGGGTGGGCAGGGGGCCGCCCCGGGAAGGCTCCGGGGTGCCGGGGCGGCCGGGCTGCGGCCGGGCCTTCTCCGGGCCCGCCGACGCGGGGCGGCCCGACGCCTCGGCGTCCGGCTCACGCGAGGGGCCCCGGTCGGACTGCGCCTCGGCACGGCCGCCTCCGGAGCCCGACCGGCCGGTACCGGCCACGGTGTCGCCGCCCGGCCGGGCCGACGCACCCTTCTCACCGGCGGAGTGCGAGGGCACCGGCTTCCCGGCGTCGTTGCCGACGCTCACACAGCCTGTGGACGCGGCGATCGTCAGCGCGGTGACGGCTGCCCAGCGGACGCGGGCGGACAACTGGTGCACGGGGTGGCACCTCCGGGGAGGGAAGAGGGACGGCGGAACGGGAGCGATGTGTCCAACTCCCCCGCCCCCGCCGGGGACACGCCCGGACACAACACCCGCACACACCCCCGCCGGCCGGCTCACACGCCGGGGCCCCCGAAGCCTCCCGCGAGCTCCGCCCCCAGGAACACCGCCCCGAGCCCCACCAGCAGGGACGCCAGCAGATTGGCCCCGGCCAGGAATCCCCGGCCCGTCTCGGCCAGCCGCAGGGTCTCGTAGGAGAACGTCGAATACGTCGTCAGCGCCCCGCACAGGCCCGTGCCCAGCAGCGCGTACACCGGCGTGGAGACCGTGGCGCCGGTGAGCAGCCCGAGCAGCAGGCTGCCCGCCGCGTTCACCGTGAAGGTCCCCCACGGGAACACGTACGGCGTCCCCGCCCCGTGCCGCGCCTGCACCGCACGGTCCGTCAGATAGCGCAGCGGCGCCCCGGCCGCGCCGCCGAGGACGACCAGCAGCCAGTTCACGCCGTCCGCCCCCGCCGGTCCGCGAGCGCCCGGGTCAGCGCGGCCGCCGCCCACACCGCGCCGAGCGCCGCCACGGCCGTGGCCCCCATGTACGCCATCGCCGTCGCCGCCTCCTGACGGGCCAGCAGCCCGGACACGTCGGCGGCGTACGTCGAGAACGTGGTGAACCCGCCGAGCACCCCGACCCCCAGGAACGGCCGCACCAGGGGATGCGTGATCCGCCCCCGCTCGACGGTCAGCACCATCAGCACGCCGATCAGGGCGCAGCCCGTCACATTGACGGCGAAGATCGCCCAGGGGAAGCCGTCATCGGCCGCGGGCAGGGCGAGGGTCGCCGCGTAGCGCGCCGTGGCCCCGGCCGCGCCGCCCGCCGCGATGACCGCCAGGACCCGCCACTTCCCCGGGCCCTCCGTCTCGGCCCGCTGCGCGGGGACGGAGAGATCGACGTCCGGGTCGACGACGGGCCGCTCCGGCAGGGGGTCCTGGGTGCTCACCCGTACCCCAGCTCGTGCAGCCGCTCGTCGTCGATGCCGAAGTGGTGGGCGATCTCGTGGACCACGGTGATCTCGGTCTCGGCGACCACGTCCTCGCGGGTCTCGCACATCCGCAGCGTCGGCCCCCGGTAGATGGTGATCCGGTCCGGCAGCACCCCCGCGTACCACTCCCCGCGCTCGGTGAGCGGGGTGCCCTCGTAGAGGCCGAGCAGCTCACGGTCCTCCGGGTCCTCCGGCTCCTCCTCCACGAACACCGCGACGTTGTCCATCAGCCGCATCAGCTCCGGCGGGACCCGGTCAAGAGCCAGGCTCACCAGCTCTTCGAACTCCTCGCGCGTCATCTCCAGCACCCCGCCATTGTCACGTACGGCGGACCGGAACGGGCGGGCCGCACCCGCCGCCCGGGCCACCCGCCCGGCCCACACGTCCCGGCCCGCCCGCATGTCCGGCGTCCGATCGGGGCATACGCGCCCAATGGCACGCCCGTTCCACGCCGCAGCCGTCCGTGTCCGCCGCCTCTACCGCTCCCGCTCGCGCGCCACCGCCCCCACCGGCGGGCTCGTCACCGCGGCGCACCCCTGGAAACGCGCGTTCGGCCTGCTCGCCGTGGTCGTGCTGGGCGCCTGGCTCGGGCTCCTGGTCGTCGGCAGCGTGCGTACGCCGGTGGGGCCCATGGACACCACCATGACCCTGCGGCCCTCGGTGAGCGGCGGAACGAAGATCAACGTGTCACCGCTCGGCGCCCTGGAGCTGGACTCCCACCACGCCCCGGTCCGCCTGGACGTGGACGTCGACCAGCTGGACCCGGAGCGCTCGCAGGCCCTGGTCAAGCACCCCGAGCGCCTCTCGGGCCTCCAGGCCGAGGTCACCGACGACGTGGCCTCCGGCACCCGGGAGCTGGCCGTCCGCTCCTGTGTGGCCGTGGTCTCCGGCGCCACCGCGCTCGGCCTCGTCGTCTACCGGCGCCCCCGCCGCGCCCTGGCCGCCGGGGGCCTCGCCCTCGCGCTGCTGGCCGCCTCGGGCGTCAGCGCCTACGCCACCTGGAACCCGAAGTCCGTCCTGGAGCCGAAGTTCTCCGGGCTGCTCTCCAGCGCCCCCTCGGTCGTCGGCGACGCCCGCTCGATCGTCACCGAATTCGACGTCTACCAGCAGGAACTGGCCCGGCTCGTCACCAACGTCACCAAGCTGTACGACGCCACGTCCACGCTCCCCGTCTACCAGCCGGACCCGGGGACCATCCGGGTCCTGCACGTCTCCGACATCCACCTCAACCCCGCCGCGTGGCACATCATCGCCTCGCTGGTCGAGCAGTACGAGATCGACGTGATCATCGACTCCGGCGACACGATGGACCACGGCACCGCCGCCGAGAACGGCTTCCTGGACCCCGTCTCCAACCTGGGCGCCCCCTATGTGTGGGTGCGGGGCAACCACGACTCCAAGGAGACCCAGGACCATCTGCGGAAGACCAGGAACGCGCACGTCCTGGACGAGGGCGAGGCGGTGAGCGTGGCCGGGCTGCGGATCGCCGGCACCGGGGACCCCCAGTTCACCCCGGACCGCATCCGCCCCACCGGCGGCAAGGCGTCCGAGCAGCTCGCGGGCATGCGGCTCGCCTCGGCACTGCGCGACCAGAAGCGGGCGGGCACCCCGGTGGACATCGCGGTGGCGCACGACCCGAACGCGGCGCGGGAGACGGACGGAACGGTTCCGCTGGTCCTGGCCGGCCATGTGCACCACCGGGTCAACGAACTGCTGCCCCTGGGTACGCGGCTGAAGGTCGAGGGCTCCACGGGCGGCGGAGGACTGCGCGCCGTGCAGAACGAGAAGCCCGAGAAGGTGCGCGCCTCGGTGCTCTACCTGGACCGGCCCACCCGGCATCTGCAGGCCTGGGACGAGATCACCCTCGGGGGCCTCGGCCTGACGACGGCCGAGGTCAGCCGCCATCTCCCGGAGGAGAACCTGAAGAGCCCGCCCCCTTCCCCCAGCGTCTCGACGACCTCCCCGTAAACCGTTTTGGCGATACCTCCTCGCATCCCATATGCTTCTCACGTCCCCGACGCGCTGGAAAGCGCGCAGGTGGGCCCTTAGCCCTCATCGTCTAGTGGCCCAGGACGCCGCCCTTTCAAGGCGGTAGCACGGGTTCGAATCCCGTTGGGGGCACGCTTTACGGTGTGCGAGACTTGTCTCGCACATTAGCTAGGTCCTGTGGAGCAGTTTGGAGTGCTCGCCACCCTGTCAA
>NZ_JAERUC010000150.1 GCF_016745505.1 Streptomyces silvae
CCGGCGGCAGGCGCTGGCGCGGGGCCCCCTCCCCGGCGGCCCGGTCTCCGGGGACGGGGCAACGGGCCGCCCCCAGACCCTCGCCAGCATCCGTACCGGTCGGTATGCTCGGTCCGCCGGGAGCCCGCGCCCGCCGAGCGCGCCGCGGGACGCCGGTTCACGCCCGCGCGCCACCGCTGCCGCCCCGGGGAGGGCCCGTGTCCCACGATTCCCGTACCGCCCTGCGTGTCTGCCCGCTCTGCGAAGCCACCTGCGGACTCACCCTCACCATCGAGGGAACGGCGGTCACCGGCGCACGCGGTGACCGCGAGGACGTCTTCAGCAAGGGCTTCATCTGCCCCAAGGGCGCCTCGTTCGGCGGGCTGGACGCCGACCCCGACCGGCTGCGCACCCCGCTCGTCCGCACGGACGGCGTCCTGCGCGAGGCGACCTGGGACGAGGCCTTCGACGCGATCGCGGCGAGGATCCCGGCCCTGGTCCGGGAGCACGGCAAGCAGGCCGTCGGGGTCTTCCTCGGCAACCCCAACGTGCACACGATGGCGGGCGGGCTCTATCCGCCGCTGCTGCTGTCCACGCTCGGCACCCGCAACGTCTTCACCGCCAGCACCCTGGACCAGATGCCCAAGCACGTCTCCAGCGGGCTGCTCTTCGGCGACGCCCACGCCATCCCCGTACCTGACCTGGACCGCACCGCCCATCTGCTGCTGATCGGCGCCAACCCGCTGGAGTCCAACGGCAGCCTGTGCACCGCCCCCGACTTCCCGGGCAAGCTCAAGGCGCTCCGCAAGCGCGGCGGGACCCTCACCGTCATCGACCCGCGCCGCACCCGCACCGCGCGGCTCGCCGACCGGCACGCCGCCATCAGGCCCGGCACCGACGCCCTGCTGCTCGCCGCGCTCACCCAGGTCCTCGTCGAGGAGAAGCTCGCCGACCCCGGCGCGCTCGCCGACCACATCGAGGGGTACGACGAACTCGCCGAAGCCGTCGCGGACTTCACTCCCGAGGCGGTCGCCGGGGCCTGCGACCTGGACGCGGACACCATCCGGGCGATCGCCCGGGAGCTGGCCGCCGCCCCCGCCGCGGCCGTCTACGGGCGCATCGGGAGCTGCACCGTCGAGCACGGCACCCTGGCCAGCTGGCTCGTCGACGTACTCAACATCCTCACCGGCAACCTCGACCGCCCCGGCGGCGCCCTCTTCCCGCTCTCCGCCACCGCCCGCGCCCCGCGTGCCGCCGCGCCCGGGAAGGGCTTCGACCTGGGCCGCTGGAGCAGCCGGGTCTCCGGGCACCCCGAGGCCAAGGGTGAACTGCCCGTCGCCGCGCTCGCCGAGGAGATCGAGACACCCGGGCAGGACCGGATCCGGGCGCTCATCGTCATCGCGGGCAACCCGGTGCTCTCGGCGCCCGACGGGGACCGCCTGGACCGGGCACTCGCCGACGGCCTCGACTTCATGGTCAGCGTCGACCCCTACCTCAACGAGACCGCGCGCCACGCGGACGTCGTACTGCCCCCGCCGCCGCCCTCCCGGAGCGCCCACTTCGACTTCGCGTTCAACTCCTTCGCGGTCCGCAACCAGGTCCGCTACAGCCGCCCCGCCGTCCCGCTGGAGGAGGGCGGGATGGACGAGAGCGAGATCCTCGCCCGGCTCGTCCTCGCCGTCGGCGGCAACCACGGCGCCCCGCCCGAGGCCGTGGACGACCTGATCATCACCACGACGCTCGCCAAGGCCGGCCTCCCCGAGTCCCTCGCCGGCGAGCTGACCGGCGACACCGGGGCCGAACGGCGCCTCGACCTGATGCTCCGCCTCGGTCCGTACGACCTCACGCTGGACCGGCTCCTCGCGCATCCGCACGGGATCGACCTCGGCCCGCTGGAGCCGCGCGTCCCGCAGGTGCTCAGGACCCGCAGCGGCCGCATCGAGCTCTTCCCGGCGCCGATCGCCGCCGACCTCCCCCGGCTCCGCGCCGCACTCGGCGCGCGGCCCGCCGGACTCGTCCTCGTCGGCCGCCGCCATCTGCGGTCCAACAACAGCTGGATGCACAACGTCGCCTCGCTGCGCGGCGGATCGAACGTCTGCACCCTCCAGATCCACCCCGACGACGCGGCCCGGATCGGACTCGCCGAGGGCGACACGGCCCGGATCACCGCGGCGGGCGGCGAGGTCGAGGCGCCCGCCGAGATCACCGACTCGGTACGGGCCGGGGTCGTGAGCCTCCCGCACGGCTGGGGCCACAGCCGGCCGGGCACCCGCATGTCGGTCGCCGGGTCGGAGCCGGGCGTCAACGTGAACCAGCTCCTGGACGGCACCCTCCTGGACCCGCTGTCCGGTACCTCGGTGCTCAACGCCGTCCCCGTCTCCGTGACCCCGTCCGCAGCCGACGCCTCTCTAGCATCGGCTCGTTGACCTGGGGTTTTGCTCGTATTGCTCACACGTCAACATCTTGTTAACGCTGCTTCAGGGCCCCTAACGTCATCCGGACCGCCGGCACCGGTGAGAGTTCAAAGGTGAACGTTAGGTATCCCATATGTTGACAATCCTCGGATTCGCCATGATCGCGACCTTCCTGGTCCTGATCATGATGAAGAAGATGTCGCCGATCGCGGCGCTGGTCCTGATCCCCGCCCTGTTCTGCGTGGCCGTAGGACAGGGCGCGAAGCTCGGTGACTACGTCATCGAGGGCGTCGGCACCCTCGCGCCGACCGCGGCGATGCTGATGTTCGCCATCGTCTACTTCGGCGTGATGATCGACGTCGGCCTGTTCGACCCGATCGTCCGGGGCATCCTGCGCTTCTGCAAGGCCGACCCCATGCGGATCGTCATCGGCACGGCGCTGCTCGCCGCCGTCGTCTCGCTGGACGGAGACGGCTCCACCACCTTCATGATCACGGTCTCGGCGATGTATCCGCTCTACAAGCGGCTGAAGATGAGCCTGGTCGTGATGACCGGGGTCGCCGCCACCGCGAACGGGGTCATGAACACGCTGCCCTGGGGCGGCCCCACCGCCCGCGCCGCCACCGCGCTCAAGGTGGACGCGGCCGACATCTTCGTACCGATGATCCCGGCCCTCGCCGTCGGGCTCCTGGCCGTCGTCCTGCTCGCCTGTGTCCTGGGCCGCCGCGAGCGCAAGCGGCTCGGCATGCTCACCCTCGACGAGGCGCTGGTGACCGAGCCCGAGACCGTCCTGGTCGGCGCGGGAAGCGGAGCCGGCGGCGGTGGTGACCGGCTCACCAAGGCCCCGAAGAGCGGCAGCTCCGGCACCGCCACCGGTGGTGCGGAGGACACCGAGGACGGGGATGGGGACGAGGAGTTCAAGGGCCTCGACCCGCACCGGTCCACGCTCCGCCCCAAGCTCTACTGGTTCAACGCCGGCCTCACCGTCGCCCTGCTGGCCGCGATGATCCTGGAACTCATGCCGATCCCGGTGCTCTTCCTGCTCGGCGCGGCCCTCGCCCTCACCGTCAACTTCCCCCACATGCCCGACCAGCGGGCCCGGATCGCGGCCCACGCCGACAACGTGCTCAACGTCTCCGGCATGGTCTTCGCCGCCGCCGTCTTCACCGGCGTGCTCACCGGCACCGGTATGGTCGAGCACATGGCGGACTGGCTCGTCGGGGCGATCCCCGACGCGATGGGCCCGCACATGGCCATCGTCACCGGTGTGCTGAGCCTTCCCCTGACGTACTTCATGTCCAACGACGGCTTCTACTTCGGAGTTCTGCCCGTGCTCGCCGAGGCCGGCGCCGCCCACGGCGTCTCCCCGCTGGAGGTCGCCCGCGCCTCCATCGTGGGACAGCCGCTGCACATGTCGTCCCCGCTCGTGCCCGCCGTCTACGTCCTGGTCGGCATGGCCAAGGTCGAGTTCGGCGACCACACCCGGTTCACCGTCAAGTGGGCCGTGCTCACCTCGCTGGTGGTCCTCGGCGCGGGCGTCCTCTTCGGAATCATCTGATGCCTCCGGAACCACGGCCCGGCAGGGGCTGGCTGCTGCGCCTCGTCATCGCCTTCGCCTTCGCGCAGGGGGCCGTGTCGATGGCGCGGCCAGCCGTCTCCTACCGGGCCCTCTCCCTGGGCGCCGACGAGCAGGCCATCGGCGTCATCACGGGGGTGTACGCGCTGCTGCCGCTCTTCGCCGCCGTACCCCTCGGCCGGCGGACCGACCACGGGCGCTGCGCACCGCTCCTGCCCGTCGGGGTCCTCCTGATCGGCGGCGGCTGCGCGCTCAGCGGCACCTCCGGCTCCCTCCCGGCGCTGGCCGCCTGGAGCGGGGTCATGGGCCTCGGCCACCTCTGCTTCGTGATCGGCGCCCAGTCGCTCGTCGCCCGGCAGTCGGCCCCCGCCGAACAGGACCGCAATTTCGGCCACTTCACCATCGGCGCCTCGCTCGGCCAGCTCATCGGGCCGATCGCCGCGGGCTACCTCATCTCCGAGCGCGACGGCGCCATGGTCCGTACGAGCGCCCTCGCCCTGATCGTCTCCGCGGCCGTCGCCGCGGTCTCCCTCACCTCGCTGTGGCGCATCGAGCACCGCGCCGCCCCGGGGGCACCGCGGGGGACGGACCGGAAGGTGCCGGTGGGCGGTATCCTGCGCACCCGCGGAGTCCCGGCCGGCATCTTCATCAGCCTCGCCGTGCTCTGCGCCACCGACATCCTCACCGCCTACCTGCCGGTGGTCGGCGAGAACCGGGGCATCGCACCCGCCACCGTCGGCCTGCTCCTCAGCCTGCGGGCCGCCGCGACCATCGCCTGCCGGCTCGTCATGACACCGATGCTGCGCAGGGTCGGCAGGGCCGCCCTGCTCTCCACGACCTGCCTGCTCGGCGGCCTCCTCTGCGCGGCCGTCGCCCTGCCCGTCCCGGTATGGGGGCTCGCCGTGATGCTCGCCGTGCTGGGCTTCTGCCTGGGGGTCGGCCAGCCCCTCTCGATGACCACCGTCGTCCAGGCGGCCCCCGCGGACGCCCGCTCCACCGCGCTCGCCCTCCGGCTCACCGGGAACCGGCTCGGCCAGGTCGCGGCCCCCGCCTCGGCCGGCCTGATCGCCGGAGTCGCGGGCACCGCCGCGCCGTTCGTGATGCTCGGCGCCCTGCTCGTCGGCGCGGCGGGCCTCGGGCTCCGGCGGGGCGGGGCAGGGGCAGGGGCAGGGGCCGGGAGAGGGACCGGGACGGTCGACAAGGTCCCGGCCCCCGGTACGGCGCCGGCTCCAGGAGCCCAGGAGGTACGGGCGCCCGCCGCCGAGCGGGACCCGGCCTGAGAAGGGTTCCGGCCTGACAGAGGGACTCGGCCCGGCACGGGTTCCCGCCCCGCGCTTCCCGTCCCGCCCCGGGACATCCCCGGCCCGCCGTGCGAGGGTGGCCGGAGGCCCTGCGTGACCTGTGTCTCCAGCCGTTCCCTGGCGCCGAAAAACTAACAGCGCTAGTTTGGGCCCGGGACGGCATCCGTCCGTACGACGCACGGCTTCGGCGGCAGGCACAGCGAGCCCGGGAGGGACAGCCATGAAGGCGCATGACGGGATGTACATCGGCGGGGAGTGGCGGCCCGCCGCCGGCCAGGACACGATCGCGGTCGTGAACCCGGCGGACGAACAGGTCATCGGACACGTCCCGGCGGGCACCGCCGAGGACGTCGACGCCGCGGTACGCGCCGCACGCGCCGCCTTCCCCGGCTGGGCGGCCACCCCGCCCGCCGAGCGCGCCGCGCGGATCACCGCGCTGCGCGACGTGCTCGCCGCCCGCAAGGAGGAGATCGCCGAGACCGTCACCGCCGAGCTGGGCTCGCCGCTGCCGCTGTCCCAGGCGGTGCACGCGGGCGTACCGGTGCTGGTCGCCGGCTCGTACGCCGAACTGGCCGCCTCGTACTCCTTCGAGGAGAAGCTCGGCAACTCCACCGTCCTGCTGGAGCCGGTCGGCGTCGTCGGCGCGATCACGCCCTGGAACTACCCGCTCCACCAGATCGTCGCCAAGGTCGCCCCCGCGCTCGCCGCGGGCTGCACCGTCGTCCTCAAGCCCGCCGAGGACACCCCGCTCACCGCGCAGCTCTTCGCCGAGGCCACCGAGGAGGCGGGCCTGCCGGCCGGCGTCTTCAACCTGGTCACCGGCGTCGGGGCGGTCGCCGGACAGGCGCTCGCCGAGCACGAGGACGTCGACCTGGTCTCGTTCACCGGGTCCACGGCGGTCGGCCGGCAGATCGGGGCCACCGCGGGCGCGGCCGTCAAGCGGGTCGCCCTGGAGCTCGGCGGCAAGTCCGCCAACGTGATCCTCCCCGGCGCCGACCTCGCCAAGGCGGTCAACGTCGGCGTGGCCAACGTGATGTCCAACTCCGGCCAGACGTGCAGCGCCTGGACCCGGATGCTGGTCGACGCCGAGCGGTACGAGGAGGCCGTGAGCCTCGCCGCCACGGCGGTCGCCAAGTACGTCCCCGGCGAGCGGGTCGGGCCCGTCGTCAACGCCAAGCAGCAGGCCCGGGTGTGGGGTTACATCGAGAAGGGCATCGAGGAGGGTGCCCGCCTCGTCGCGGGCGGCCCCGAGGCCCCCAAGGACCAGGGCTACTACGTCAGCCCCACCGTCTTCGCCGACGTCACCCCCGGCATGACCATCGCGCAGGAGGAGATCTTCGGCCCGGTGCTCTCGATCCTGCGGTACGAGGACGTGGACGACGCCCTGCGCATCGCCAACGACACCGTGTACGGGCTGGCCGGCGCGGTCTGGGGTGCCGACGACGCGGAGGCCGTGGCCTTCGCCCGCCGCATGGACACCGGACAGGTCGACATCAACGGCGGACGCTTCAACCCCCTGGCGCCCTTCGGCGGTTACAAGCAGTCGGGCGTGGGACGCGAGCTCGGCCCGCACGGGCTCTCCGAGTACCTCCAGACCAAGTCCCTCCAGTTCTGATCCCCACGCCGATCCACCGAGGAGTCTGTTCGTGGTCCGCGCCGCCGTACTGCCCGCCGTCGGAGCTCCCCTGGAGATCACCGACATCGCACTCCCGGAGCCCGGCCCCGGCCAGGTGAGCGTCAGGCTCGCCGCCGCCGGTGTCTGCCACTCCGACCTGTCCCTGTCCAACGGCACCATGCGGTTGCCCGTCCCCGCGGTCCTCGGCCACGAGGGTGCCGGCACGGTGCTCTCCGTCGGCGAGGGCGTCACCCACGTTGCCGCGGGCGACCCCGTCGTCCTCAACTGGGCGCCGTCCTGCGGCGCCTGCTTCCACTGCGGGATCGGCGAGGTCTGGCTCTGTGCCGACGCGCTCAAGGGCGCGGCGAACATCCATGCCCGTACGGCCGACGGCACCGAGCTCCACCCCGGCCTGAACGTCGCGGCCTTCGCCCAGGAGACCGTCGTCGCCGCGAACTGCGTGCTGCCCGCCCCTTCCGGCATCCCGCTCGACGACGCGGCCCTGCTCGGCTGCGCGGTCCTCACCGGCTACGGGGCGGTCCACCACTCCGCCCGGGTGCGCGAGGGCGAGAGCGTCGTCGTCCTCGGGATCGGCGGGGTCGGCCTCGCCGTCCTCCAGGCCGCCCGCATCGCCGGAGCGTCGCAGATCATCGCCGTGGACGTGTCACCCGAGAAGGAGGAGCTCGCCCGCCGGGCCGGCGCCACCGACTACGTCGTCGCGTCCGACACCACACCCCGCGCCGTACGCAAGCTCACCGGCGGCCAGGGCGCGGACGTCGCCGTGGAGTGCGTGGGCCGCCCCGCCACGATCCGCGGGGCCTGGGAGTCGACCCGCCGCGGCGGCCGGACCACGGTCGTCGGCATCGGCGGCAAGGACCAGCAGGTGACCTTCAACGCCCTGGAGATCTTCCACTGGGGCCGCTCCCTCACCGGCTGCGTCTACGGGAACAGCGACCCGGCCCGCGACCTGCCGGTGCTCGCCGAGCACATCCGTGCAGGACGGTTCGACCTCTCCATGATGGTCACGGAGCGGATCACGCTGGACGGCATCCCGGAGGCCTTCGACCACATGATCGCGGGCAAGGGCGGCCGCGCGCTGGTCGTGTTCTAGGGCGTACAGGCGGGGCCGTGGAACCACGGCCCCGCACTCCGCCCAGGCAAGCCCGCGCGCGGGCCGGGCGGCCTCAGACCGCCGGCTCCTCCGCCGCCCGCGCGCGCCGCGAGCGGGTCCGTGAGACCGCCACCCCCGCCAGGCAGAGCAGCCCGCCCGCGACGGTGAGCACCGCGGGCACCTCGTCGAGGAGCAGCCAGGACATCAGCACCACCAGGGCGGGCACGGCGTACGTCGTCGCGCCCATCCGGCCCGCGGTCGTCCGGGCCAGGGCGTACGCCCAGGTGGTGAAGGCCAGCGCGGTCGGGAACACGCCCAGATAGACCATGTTCAGCGTGGCGGAGACCGGGGCGTCGGCCGCCTCGGAGACCAGGACGCCGGTGAACGGCAGGCAGGCGACCGTGCCGATCAGGCAGCCGAACGTGGTGATCTGCAGCGGGGACCCGTGCCGCAGCGCGGGCTTCTGGATGACCACCCCGCCCGCGTACGACAGGGCGGCCAGCAGGCACAGGAGTACGCCGAGCACCGACGAACTCCCGTGGCCCGACATGGAGAGCCCCACGACGACGGCCCCCGCGAACGAGACCGCCATGCCCGTCAGGAGGCGGCGGGGGAGCGCCTCCCCGAGCAGCCGGGCGCCCAGCAGCGCCATCAGGATCGGCCCCACGTTCACGACCATGGCCGCCGTACCGGCGTCGACCTGCTGCTCACCCCAGTTGAGCACCACCATGTACAGCCCGAACCAGAGCAGCCCTGAGCCGATGATGCCCGGCCACGCGGCCCGGGACGGCAGACCCTCGCGGCGTACGAGCAGGAGCGCGCCGAGCGTCAGCGTGCCCGCCAGGAGCCGGCCCAGGGCCAGCGCCCCCGGTGAGTACGCCTCGCCCGCGCTGCGGATGGAGACGAAGGCGGAGGCCCACAGGAGGACCGTGGTGCACGCGGCGGCCGGGGCGCGCCAGTCGCGTCGGGATGCGGACGGCGCGGAGGGGCGCGCTGTCGGTGTGGTCGTCATGGCCCCGACGGTAGGCCGGGAACGCTTCGGGCCCCACCGAATTGTCAGCACGCCGTGAGCGACGCCGGCTCGATGCCCAGATGCTCCGCCAGGGCGCGCTCCCCGGCGGGGGTCGCCCGGACCGCCCGGCCCGTCCCGACCCGCTCGCACCAGCCTGCGTCCAGCGCATGACGGCACAGCGCGGCTCCTGAGACACCCGCGAGGTGCGGCCGCCGCTCGGTCCAGTCCAGGCAGCCGCGCGCCAGAGGCCTCCGGGACGTGGTGCCGAGGGGGATGCCGAGCGCGCCGAACCAGTGCAGACCGTCCTCGGTCAGCGCGAAACCGGTGTCCTGCCGCAGGAGCCCGCGCTCGGTCATCGCGTCGGTGATGCGGATGCCGAGGAGCCCGGCGAGATGGTCGTAACACGTACGTCCCCGGGCCAGCGCGTGCTGGAGGCTCGACTCGCGCAGCGTGCGCGGGGGCGTACGGACCCCCGGCTGGGCGTGGGCCGCCAGCTCCTCGACCAGCTGCGCGATCCGCCCGTCGGCGAGCCGCAGATAGCGGTGGCGGCCCTGGCGCTCCTCGGTCAGCAGCCCGCCGGCCACCAGCTTGCCCAGATGCTCGCTGGCGGTCGAGGGGGCCACCCCCGCGCCCCGGGCCAGCTCGCCCGCCGTCCAGGCCCGGCCGTCGAGCAGGGCCAGGCAGAAGGAGGCGCGGGTCTCGTCGGCGAGCAGGGCCGCCAGCGCGGCGAGCCGCGGTGCGGCCGGATCGTGCGGTGTCGTACGGGCCATGGGTCCAGGATGCGTCAGGCGCCGTTCGGCGCGGGCCGAACCGTCCGGCCGGCGGCCGTCTGCTCGTACTGGAGCGCCAGACCGTCCAGCAGGGCGCGCAGCCCGGTCTCGAAGGCACCCTCGTCGACCTGCTGGCGGCGGTCGGCCAGCAGGTGCGCCTGGCCCAGGTGGGGGTAGTCGGCGGGGTCGTACGCCGTCTCGTCGTCCACGAAGCCGCGGGCGAACGAGCCGAGCGCGGAACCGGTGATGAAGTACCGCATCAGCGCGCCGATGTACGTCGCCTGGGCGGGCGGCCAGCCGGCCCGGACCATCGCCCCGAACACCGCGTCGGCGACCTTGAGGCCGGCCGGACGGCGGCCGGGCCCCTGCGCGAGCACCGGGACGATGTGCGGGTGCGCGGCGAGCGCCGCCCGGTAGGAGACGGCCCAGTCGTGCAGGGCGGCGGCCCAGCCGCGCGGGTCGGACTCCTCGAACATCGACAGGTCGACCTGCGCGGAGACGGCGTCGGCGACCGCGTCGAGGATCTCGTCCTTGTTCCGGAAGTGGTTGTAGAGCGAGGGCCCGCTCACCCCCAGCTCGGCGGCGAGCCGGCGGGTCGAGACGGCGTCCAGCCCTTCGGCGTCGACGAGGGCGCTCGCCGCCTCGACGATGCGGTCTCTGCTGAGGAGGGGCTTGCGCGGTCGGGCCATGCGGCACATAGTAGGGCCTGCAAGCCTAAAACTAGCAGTGCTAATTAAAAGTGGGGTGTCGCAGGATGAACCTGGAGCTGAGCGAGGAGCAGGAAGCCGTCCGGCAGCTCGCCGAGGACTTCGTCGCACGGGAGATCACCCCGCATGTCGTCGAGTGGGACCGCGCCGAGAGTGTCGACAAGTCGATCGTGAAGAAGCTGGGCGCCCTCGGCTTCCTCGGGCTGACGGTCCCGGAGGAGTACGGCGGCTCGGGCGGCGACCACCTCGCCTACTGCCTGGTGACCGAGGAACTCGGCCGCGGTGACTCCTCGGTGCGCGGCATCGTCTCCGTCTCGCTCGGCCTGGTCGCCAAGACCATCGCGTCCTGGGGCAGCGAGGAGCAGAAGCAGCAGTGGCTGCCGGGGCTCACCTCGGGCGAGGCGATCGGCTGCTTCGGCCTCACCGAGCCGGGCACCGGCTCCGACGCCGGCAACCTGACGACCCGGGCCGTGCGTGACGGTGAGGACTACGTCGTCAACGGCTCCAAGATGTTCATCACCAACGGCACCTGGGCCGATGTCGTCCTGCTCTTCGCCCGGACGAACGACACCCCCGGTCACCGGGGCGTCTCCGCCTTCCTGGTCCCGGCCGACACCCCCGGCCTGACCCGGCGCACCGTGCACGGCAAGCTCGGGCTGCGCGGCCAGGCCACCGCCGAACTGGTGCTGGAGGACGTCCGCGTCCCCGCCTCCGCGCTCCTGGGCCCCGAGGGCAAGGGCTTCTCCATCGCGATGTCCGCCCTGGCCAAGGGCCGGATGTCGGTGGCCGCGGGCTGTGTCGGCATCGCCCAGGCCGCCCTGGACGCCGCCGTGCGCTACGCGGGGGAGCGCGAGCAGTTCGGCAAGTCCATCGCGAGCTACCAGCTCGTCCAGGAGCTCATCAGCGACATCTCCGTGGACGTCGACGCCGCCCGCATGCTGACCTGGCGCGTCGCCGACCTCATCGACCGCGGCCAGGACTTCGCCACCGCGGCGTCCACGGCGAAGCTCTTCGCCTCCGAGGCCGCGGTCCGTGCCGCGAACAACGCCCTCCAGGTGTTCGGCGGTTACGGCTACATCGACGAGTACCCCGTCGGCAAGCTCGTCAGGGACGCCCGCGTGATGACCCTGTACGAGGGCACCAGCCAGATCCAGAAGCTGATCATCGGCCGGGCGCTGACAGGGGTGTCCGCCTTCTAGCACCCGTCCCCGCCCGTCCTGTCCGGTCAGGGAGGCGGGACCGGCCGCGCACCGCTCTGATAGCGTCCCCGGTTCGGATCGGCGGGGGAAGGTCATCACGGAATGCGCGGCATACGGGGGCGCACTTGGCTGCTCCTCGCGGCAGCGGGGGCGACGGTCCTGGCTCTCATCGGCGGGACCGCGGTGTGGTTCTCCGCCGACCGGGACCGGCAGCGGAGCGACAACCTGGAGCAACTCGGGCGCGCCTGCGCCGGTCTGCTGCCCCATGAGCGGCTGCGGGGCTTCGTCCCGGACGACAGCGCCGGCGTCCTGGAGGAGTACGGGACGATGCTCGACCCGGGCCGGGAGAGCCGGGCGCTGCTGGACTGCACGCTCGCCTGGGGCCCCGCGCGCTGGGAACCCGAGGCGCTCGTACAGGTGCGGGCCGAGGCCCTGATCGCCGCTCAGGTGGCCGCCGACGACGAGGGGTCCCCGACCGTCGGCGACTTCCCGATGCCCCTTCCGGCGGGTGCGCGGGGCGGCACCATGGCCGACGACCGGCTGAACGGCAGTGCGGTGAGCGCCTCGTTGCGGGTGGAGTGCCCCTCGGGCCTCCGCGGCAGGAGCCGGCCCGCCGAGAGTTTCCGGGTCACGGTGGACCTGCCCTCCGCGGCGGACGACGAGTACGACGTCCCCGACGCCGACCGCCTCCTCGCGGCCCGCACGGCGGTCGACGTCGCCAACTGGGTCCTCGGGCACCAGGACTGCGGGCGGGATCCGATCCGTACGAGCGCCTCGCCCCGTCAGGCCGAAGGGCCCGAGCCGACGGAGCTCTGCGCGTGGGCCGACCCTGACGAGCTCGGCTTCGCCGCCGAGGACTGGGAGTTCACCGGGGACGCGCGGTACGACGGCCGCGCCGGGTCCTGCGCGGGCCGCACCACCGGATTCGGCGTACCGGACGGCATGCCCGTCGTGGCGCTGAAGGCCGAGAGCTGGTCGGGCGAGTTCGCCCGTGGCGCGTACGAACGCCACACCTACGCGGGAACCGCCCCCGGGCAGGGCGCCAGGTCACCCGCCGCCCCTGACGGCACCGTCGCGATCAGGACGGCGGAGTTCTCCCCTCCGGCGCTCGCGCTCTGGGCCGGGTCGGTGTGCGACGGCGGCCCGAGCTACCACCGGATCGTCGTGACCCCGGGGATCAGCTTCGACGACGAGCAGGAAGTGACCGTCGAGGGGCAGGTCCGCAAGCGGTTCTCGGCGGACGCGCGCGCCGCGCTCGACCGCTACCTGGCCGCCGACGGCGGCTGGCCGAAGCGTGCGCACTGCCATGACACCAAGGTCCTGGGCGAGGTGGAGGAATGGCTCCGGTGAAGCGTTACGCGGTGGGAGCCGGGGCCGTCCTGGCCGCTCTGGTGCTGCTCGCGGGCGGCGTCGCCTGGTTCGGCGGCGGCTACGACCGCTGGCGGTCGGCCCGGCTGGTCACCGACGCGTGCGACGGTGTGCTCCCCGCCGACGAGGTCCGTGCCGTCCTCGGCGACCGCCGTCTGAAGGCCGGCAAGGACACGAGCGAGGGAAGCCTCGACGACACCACCACCTCGCTGCGGGTGACCTGCGGCATCGCGCGCGGCGCCGACCCGCATGACGGCGTGCACCCCGGCGAGGCGACGATGACGGTCACCGTCAACGGTGTGCCGACCCTCGACCGGGAGGACCGCCGGTACGAGAGCCTCTACCCACCGGTGCGCTCCACCTTGCCGCCGGCCCCTCTGGGGCAGGGCTGGAGCGGCGTGTTCGCCATGGGCCACCACTCCTCCGGTGAGGCCGAAGCCACCACGTCCGTCCTGCTGGACTGCTCACCGGGCCGCGGCGACCTGCTCGTCACCGTCGCGGTGGAGGGGAAGAAGTACCTGGACGACAGCCCCCTCGACAACCCGGAGCGCCGTACCGCGTTCGCCCGGGTCGCCACCGCCACGGCCGCCAACGCCTCCCGCCGGTGGAACTGCGACGCCGACCTCGGCGAGCCGCCGGCCACCGTGCCGCTGCCCGTGAACGAGGACGAGTACGTCGCCCCCGCCGACGCCGAGGGCGCCTGTTCCGGCGTCACCGCCCGCGGGAAGACGGTCGACCGGGTCTGGGAGAGCGGCAGCGGCGCCGCGCCGATCGAGGAATGCGTGCTCGGCGACGCGAAGGGCACGGCCTCCCGGCTCACCGCGCTGTACGGCCCCTACGCGGAGGGAGCGCGCCATGACGCCGCCGAGCACACCGGGAAGCCCCATCCGTCCGAGTCCGGACAGCGGTCGGGCGTCCTGGACGAGGGCGACTACTGGACCAGCGCCGAATGCCCCGGAGACGGCGGACCCGCCCTCTTCGGGCTGACGGGCGGGCACGACGACGAGACGCAGGAGACGGGGGCCGACCGGGCGTACGCGCTCTCCGTGCTGAAGACGTTCGCCGAGCGGTCGGCCGCGGCCCACGGGTGCGCGGCGCCCGCCGCGCCCACGGCCACCACGGCACCGTGACGGAGGGGGAAGCAGGGATGACCGGACGACGGGTCAAGGCGGCCGGGGGAGCGCTCGTCCTGGCGCTCACGGCCGGCGGGCTGATCTGGGGGCTCGGCCTCCGGGGCGACGACTCCGGGGAGGAGCCCGCCGACACCTGCCGGGGAGCCCTGGCGGCCGAGGAGGCAGAGACGTTCTTCGGCGGCGCCGAGCTGGAGTTCGGCGGTCACACCGCGGAATGGGTGGGCCAGGAGACCGAGTACTGCGCGGCCTGGGCCCGGGGCGAGGAGGCCGGCGGCGTACAGCTCAAGCTGAACATCCGTCCGTCGGCGGCCCATCGGTCCAGTGGCGCGGCGGAGAACGCCTCGGCGACGCCGATCGGATTCGGCTGGAACGGCTCCTTCGCCGTCTCCGACCAGCCCAGGGCCGGGGTGCTCGTCGACTGCGCCCCGCTGCCCGGCAAGGGCCTTCTCGTCCTGGCCGAGGCGCGCCAGGACATCGAGGAACTCACCGACGCCCAGGTGCTCCAGGTGGCCCGGTTCGCCACCGAGTCGGCCCGCCGCGCGGCGAAGCGCTTCGACTGCGAGGGGGATCTGGGCCGGCGCCCCTCGGCCGTCGACCGTTCGCCGTGGCAGACCCGCCCCGTCGCGGAGGCGGAGGGCACCTGCCGCGACGTCGTCCGCCCGCAGGACGCGGACCGGCTGCGGCTCACGACGGTGTCGGAGAAGCCCGCCGGGCGCGCGCTCACCGAGGAGTGCTCCGTCACCCTCCCGGACGAGGACCACCATGTCCGGCTGACCGCCTACTACGGGCCCTCCGCGGAGCAGGAGAGGTACCTGGACGGCCGCTATCCCGGCAGCGTGACGGGTGCCGTCATGGAGTCCCACCTCTGCGACGGTGCCCTGTGGGTCGCGTACTTCAAGTTCGAGGAGTTCCCGAGGCCGGACCGTGAGAAGGGGGTGCGCTCCACGGTCGGCCACCAGGACGCGGAGCGCCTGCTGGCCGCCTTCGCCACCGCCTCCGGGGCCCGGCACGGGTGCCCGGTCCCCTGACGCACCGCCGGGCCCACGGGCAACCGCCGATGAGTACCGGCTGAGTACGCCGACGGATACCGGTGGGCGCCACCGCGCCGGATGCTGTGTCCCATGAGTGAGACAACATCGGTCAAGCAGCAGAGCACCGCCGCCTTCTACGGACAGGCCGTCCTCTCCTTCGGCGTGGCCATGGGTGCGGTGGCCCTCGGCATCTTCTTCCTCGACGCGGACGCCTGGGTGCGGGCCTTCCTCGCCATCGGCGTCCTCTATCTCGTCACCTCGTGCTTCACCCTCGCCAAGGTCATCCGGGACCGGCAGGAGGCGGGGCAGATCGTCAGCAGGGTCGACCAGGCCAGGCTGGAGAAGATCCTCGCCGAGCACGATCCCTTCCAGAAGCTCTGACGGTCTCACCCCCCGAGCGCTCTAAGCGCTTGCTCAGGTTCGCGGTATGGTGTTCGTCCTGCCAGCGGAAAGGGGCACGTGGCGATGAGCACGGCGGAGGAGACCGACGGCGACAACACGCCGTGGAGCGAGGTCACGCCCGAGGCGGCGAGGCGGCTGCTCCTCGCGGCCGTCGAGGCCTTCGCGGAGCGTGGCTACCACGCCACCACCACCCGTGACATCGCCGGCCGGGCGGGGATGAGCCCGGCCGCGCTCTACATCCACTACAAGACCAAGGAAGAGCTGCTCCACCGGATCAGCAGGATCGGCCACGACCGGGCCCTGCTCCTCCTGGAGACGGCCGCGGACCAGGACGGTACGGCCTCCGAGCGGCTCGCCGACGCGGTCCGGTCCTTCGTCAGCTGGCACGCCGAGCGGCACACCACGGCCCGGGTCGTCCAGTACGAGCTGGAGGCCCTCGGCGAGGAGCACCGGGCCGAGATCGTCGCCCTGCGCAGGCGGAGCGACGCCGCGGTGCGCCGGATCATCGGCGACGGCGTCCGGGCCGGCGAGTTCGACGTACCGGACGTCCCTGGCACCACGCTCGCCGTGCTGTCCCTCTGCATCGACGTGGCGCGCTGGTTCAACGCCCAGGGCAGCCGGACGCCCGAGGAGGTCGGCACCCTCTACGCGGACCTCGTCCTGCGCATGGTGGGCGCCACCCCGAAGCAGTGACCCCCGGGGCGGCCCCGAAGCGGTGACGGATCAGAAGTAGTAGCGCGACACCGACTCGGCGACGCACGCCGGCTTGTCGCCGCCCTCGCGCTCGATGGTCACCAGCGCCGTCACCTGCACGCCGCCGCCCGCCTCCTCGACGTCCTTGAGCACGGCCGTGGCGCGCAGCCGCGAGCCCACCGGGACGGTCGAGGGGAAACGGACCTTGTTGGTCCCGTAGTTGATGCCCATCTTCACGTTCTCGACCTGGAGGATCTGCGGGACGAGCACCGGCAGCAGCGACAGCGTGAGGTAGCCGTGCGCGATCGTCGTTCCGAACGGGCCCGCCGCGGCGCGCTCCGGGTCCACATGGATCCACTGGTGGTCGCCCGTGGCCTCGGCGAACTGGTCGATCCTCTTCTGGTCGATCTCCAGCCAATCGCTGTGACCGAGCTCCTGGCCCACCCCGTCCCGCAGCTCCTGTGCGGACGTGAAGATCTTCGGCTCTGCCATGTTCCTGGTCCCTGCTTTCCGGCGGTCGGTCGCCCCCAGGGGCGATGTCTAAGCGCTTGCTCAGCATGGTTGGGCCGCGCGTCCCTGTCAACGACGGACCGGCCGGGTTTTCGAAGCGGCGGCAGCGGCCGAGGTGCGGCCACTAGGGTTGGGGGAGTGCCACAGATTCCGCAGACATGCCAAGAACTCACCGTCGGCCAGCTCTCCGCCCGTAGCGGAGCCGCGGTGTCCGCCCTGCACTTCTACGAGTCCAAGGGCCTGATCAGCAGCACCCGCACCAGCGGCAACCAGCGCCGCTACACCAGGGACGCGCTGCGCCGGGTGGCATTCGTCCGGGCGGCGCAGCGGGTGGGCATCCCGCTCGCCACCATCCGGGAGGCGCTGGCCGAACTGCCGGAGGAGCGCACACCGAACCGCGACGACTGGGCCAGGCTCTCCCGGGCGTGGCGCTCCGAGCTGGACGAGCGCATCAAGCAGCTGGGGCGGCTGCGCGACCACCTCACCGACTGCATCGGCTGCGGATGCCTGTCGCTGGAGACCTGCGTGCTGTCCAACCCCGACGACGTGGCCGGCGAGCGGATGGCCGGATCGCGGCTCATGCCCGAGCGAGGAGCCCGGAGCCGCTCCTGAGCGCGCACCGGCTCCGGCGGGTCCCCTCCACGCGCGCCCCTCAGGCCGCCGACGCCAGGGCCCTCGTCCGTACTCTTCTCGCCTCGGCCAGCGCCTTCGCCGTCAGGACGGGCCGCGGGACCACGATGCCGCAGCCGGTGCAGACCGGCCCGGTCCACGGCTCGCGGTCCAGGTCCTGCCGCCAGATGATCCCGGTCCCCGCGCAGACCGGGCACGCGGCGCCCGGCTTCGCGCCCAGGGCGGCGATCAGTCGTCCCAGCACCTCGGCCAGGGGGGCGCCGGGATGGACCTCCGGGTCCTCGCAGTGCGCGATCCCGTTGCCGCCCCAGGTCCGCCGGTGCCAGTCGTCGAATGTTCCGGGCCGCCGCAGCCCGTCGTGCTTCTCGCGGCGCCGCCGCTCGGCGAAGCCCGCCTCGTACGCGAGCCAGACGGCCCGCGCCTCCTCCAGTTCCTCCAGCGCGCGGATCAGCCGCGCCGGGTCGGGGGCCCGGTCCTCGGGCTCGATCCCGTGCCGGGCGCACAGATGATCCCAGGTCGCCCGGTGACCGTACGGGGCGAACCGCTCCAGGCATTTGCGCAGCGAGTACCGCCGCAAAGCCAGATCGCCCCGTGGATCGCGGACCTGTCTCGCAAGACTCCGGAAACCGGCCATGGCACTGCCACCTCCGTCGCTCGTACTTCGGCGTTATGGGATGGACGTACGACTGCCCGATTCGGCTCCATCCAAGGGTGAAAGCGTCCACGGACCGAGACGGCCCCTGTGGGGCGGCGTGTGCCGGGGTGTGGTGATTCGGAAAAAGTGACTGATGTTCATCTTACGGACGGGGCGTACCGCCAGTAACCTCCGGCGCATCGGCCACCCGGAGGAGCACGCATGCCCCCACGCACCCGCACGCTCAGAGCCGCCACAGTCGCGGCTGTTCTCGCTCTCGGTACATCCCTGCTCGCCACGGCGCCCGGCGCCGGAGCGGCGGAGCCGAAGCCCCTCGCCGTCACCGACCACTGCGCAAGCCAGTGCGCGGACATCCTGCCGCCCGGCGAGAACGGCAACGCCACCCTCGTCGAGATCCTCGGCAACAAGGCGTTCGGCACGCACCCCGCGCACAGCGACGACCAGCTCGACCGCTACAACGGCCTGGTCGCGGGGCATACGGGCCTCACCGACCAGAAACTGACCGACTTCTTCAACGACGCCTCCTTCGGGGTCGCCGCCGACCAGGTCGAGTCCGTGACGAAGCCGCGTGAGGACGTCACGATCACCCGCGACAAGAAGAGCGGCGTGCCGCACATCAAGGGCACCACCCGCTACGGCACCGAGTTCGGCGCCGGTTTCGCCGCCGGGCAGGACCGGCTGTGGCTGATGGACCTCTTCCGGCACATCGGACGCGGCCAGCTGACCTCGTTCGCCGGCGGAGCGCTGGCCAACCAGGGCCTGGAGCAGCAGTTCTGGCCGCAGGCCCCGTACACCGAGGCGGACCTCCAGGCCCAGGTCGAGCGGATCAGGACCACCGAGGGCGCCCGCGGTGAGCAGGCGATGGCCGACGCGCAGGCCTACGTCGACGGGATCAACGCCTACCGCGAGAAGTCCAAGAAGGGCCGCTACTTCCCGGGGGAGTACGTCCTCACCGGGAAGATCGACTCCATCACGAACATCGGCGAGATCCAGCCGTTCGGGCTGACCGACCTGATCTCGATCGCCTCCGTCGTCGGCGGACAGTTCGGCGGGGGAGGCGGCGGTGAGGTCCAGGCCGCGCTCTCGCTGCTCGCCGCCCAGCAGAAGTACGGCGTCGAGGAGGGCACCCGGGTCTGGGAGTCCTTCCGCCAGCGCAACGACCCCGAGGCGGTCCTCACCGTCCACGACGGCACCTCGTTCCCGTACGCCGGCAAGCCCGACAAGGCCCGGGGTACGGCGCTTCCCGACGCGGGATCCGTCACACCCGAACCCCTGATATACGACCGCACCGGCTCGGCCGGCACGAACAAGAAGGCCCCCGTCGACGCGCCGGCCGCCCTCGAACCGCTCCAGGGCATGTACGACGACGGCGTCATCCCCGAGGGCTCGCTGCCCGGCTCCGGCGACGGCGCCCAGAAGCGGGGCATGTCCAACGCCCTGCTGGTGTCCGGCAAGGCCACCGCCAGCGGCAACCCGATCGCCGTCATGGGCCCGCAGACCGGCTACTTCGCCCCGCAGCTGATGATGCTCCAGGAGCTCCAGGGCCCCGGCATCAGCGCCCGCGGTGTCTCCTTCGCCGGGGTCGGCATGTACATCCAGATGGGACGCGGCCAGGACTACGCCTGGAGCGCCACATCGGCGGCCCAGGACATCACCGACACGTACGCCGTCGAGCTCTGCGAACCCGACGGCTCCGCGCCCACCAAGGACTCCACGCACTACCGCGTCGACGGCGCCTGCACGGCCATGGAGAAGCTGGAGCGCACCAACTCCTGGAAGCCCACCGTCGCCGACTCCACCGCCAAGGGCTCCTACCGGATGCAGGTGTGGCGCACGGACTACGGCATCGTCACCCACCGCGCCACGGTCGGCGGCAAGCCGGTCGCGTACACCTCGCTGCGCACCACCTACCGCCACGAGGCCGACTCGATCATCGGCTTCCAGCTGCTCAACGACCCGGCGTACGTGACGGACGCGGCCTCCTTCCAGCAGGCCGCCAGTCACATCGACTACGCCTTCAACTGGTTCTACGCGGACTCCCGCACCACCGCCTACTACAACAGCGGCATGAACCCCGTGCGCGCGGCCGGGGTCGACGCCGCGCTGCCGGTCAAGGCCGAGAAGGCGTACGAGTGGAAGGGGTACGACCCGGCGGCCAACACCACCGACTACACCCCGTTCGCCGAACACCCGCACTCCAGCGGCCAGGACTACTACATCTCCTGGAACAACCGTCAGGCCAAGGACTACTCCACCGCCGCGTTCGGCTTCGGCGCCGTGCACCGTGGCGACCTGCTCGACGACCGGGTCTCCGCACTGGTCGAGGAGGGCGGGGTGACCCGCGCCTCCCTCACCCGCGCCATGGAGGAGGCCGCTCTCACCGACCTGCGCGGCGAGCAGCTGCTGCCCGAGCTCCTGAAGGTGCTGCGCTCCCAGCCGGTCACCGACCCGGCGCTGAACGCCGTGGTCCAGCAGCTGGACTCCTGGCGGGCCGCCGGTGCACAGCGCAAGGAGACGAGCCCGGGCTCGCACACGTACACGCACGCGGACGCCGTCCGGATCATGGACGCGTGGTGGCCGAAGCTGGTCGAGGCGGAGTTCCGCCCCGGTCTGGGTGACGGCCTCTACGACGCGTTCACCGCGAGCCTGGCCACCGACGAGTCCCCGGCCGCCAGCCACGGGCCGAGCGGGGCGCACAGCGGCTCCGCCTTCCAGTACGGCTGGTGGGGCTTCGCCGACAAGGACCTGCGCCAGGTCCTCGGACAGCCCGTCAAGGGGCCGCTGGCCAGGACGTACTGCGGCGGCGGCGACCTGAGCGCCTGCCGCTCCGCGCTGCTCGGCACCCTGAAGGAGGCGGCCGCCGTGCCCGCCGCCGAGGTCTACCCGGGGGACGACAGCTGCAAGGCCGGTGAGCAGTGGTGCACCGACGCGATCGTCCACCGTCCGCTGGGCGGGATCTCGCAGAAGTCGATCCACTGGCAGAACCGTCCGACCTACCAGCAGGTCGTGGAGTTCCCCTCGCACCGCTGAGTCCGGGCGACGGGCCCCTTCCGCCGCACCCGGCGGAAGGGGCCCCACGCTCACCGGTACAGCAGGTACTCCCGCCGCACCTTGCGGAACGCGGCGAGGTCGGCCGCCCAGGCGCCCACCACCTCGTCGGTGTCCGCGCCCGCGTCGATCATCGTGCGGACCCGGGTGTTGCCCGAGAGCCGGTCGATCGCGTTGTCCGCGCGCCACGCGAACCCGCTCCACGTCCGCTTCGCCGTGACCAGCAGGCCGATTCCGGTGCGTACGGGGTCGAAGACCTTCCGGTCCTGGACGTGCACCTGCACCCCGCCCACCGTCTTCCCCTCGAACTTGGAGAACGTCGGCGCGAAGTACGCCTCGCGGAAGGCGACCCCGGGCAGCTCCAGGGCGTTCGCGGCGGCCGCCCACCGGTGGTCGATGCCCTCCGCGCCCAGCAGCTCGAACGGCCGTGTCGTCCCCCGGCCCTCGGAGAGGTTCGTCCCCTCGAACAGACAGGTCCCCGAGTAGACCACCGCGGTCTCCGGCGTCGGCATGTTGGGACTCGGCGGCACCCACGGCAGGCCCGTCGCGTCGAAGAAGTCCTCACGGCGCCACCCGGACATCTTGACGACGTCCAGCTCCACCGGACGGTCGGCCAGGAACTCCGCGTTGAAGAGCAGCGCGAGCTCCGCCACCGTCATCCCGTGCGCCTGGGAGATCTCCCGGCGCCCCACGAAGGACGCGAAGGCCCGGTCGAGCACGGGCCCCAGTGCCGCCCGCCCGGTGACCGGATTCGGCCGGTCCAGGACGACGAACCGCTTGCCCGCGAGCGCGGCCGCCTCCATGCAGTCGTACAGGGTCCAGATGTACGTGTAGAAGCGCGCCCCGGCGTCCTGGATGTCGAAGACCACCGTGTCCACACCGGACGCCGTGAAGATGTCGGCGAGCGGCTGCCCGCTCTTCAGATACGTGTCGTAGACCGGCAGCCCGGTCGCCGGGTCGTCGTACCGCCCCTCCGAACCGCCCGCCTGCGCCGTCCCCCGGAAGCCGTGCTCCGGGCCGAAGACCGCGGTCAGGTCCACCCGGTCGTCCGGGTGCATGACGTCGACGATGTGCTCCACGTCGGTGGTGATGCCGGTCGGGTTGGTGACGATCCCCACCTTCTGCCCGGCCAGCAGCCGGTAACCGTCGGCCGCCAGCCGCTCGAAGCCGGTACGCACCCCGCCCCGCCCGGCCCCGTGCTCCCGGCCGGCCGCGACGGCCGTCCCCGGTGCGGCAGCGGTCGTCGCGAGGGCCCCCATCGCACCGCCGACCGCCAGCAAACCACGCCTGGACAGGGTCATCCTGCTACCTCCATGATCGCGTCGACCGTCATGGTCACGCACGCTAGCGCGGGCACCGGCCATACGGAACGCCCCTGACCGGGCAGATTCCCGGTCCTTCCCCGGACCCCTTCCCCGATCACATACCGACTGGTTAGTCTGCCGTGGAAGACGGCTGAGAGAGGCGGGACCGATGAGTACGGTGCAGGGCGCTGGCGTAGTGGTGACGGGAGCCGGAGGCGGCATCGGGGCCGCCCTCGCCCGGAGATTCGCCGCGGAGGGTGCCCGGGTCGTCGTCAACGACCTGGACGCCGCCCGGGTCGAGGCGCTGGCCGAGGAGATCGGCGGCACGGTCGTGGCCGGCGACGCCTCCACCGTCGTGGACGCCGCGCGCGACGCGCTCGGCGGCACGGTCGACGTCTACTGCGCCAACGCCGGCCTCGCCTCGGGCGGGGACGCCTTCGCCGAGGAGGACGTCTGGGCACGGGCCTGGGACGTCAACGTGATGGCGCACGTCCGCGCGGCCAAGGCGCTGCTGCCCGACTGGCTGGAGCGCGGCAGCGGCCGCTTCGTCTCCACCGCGTCGGCGGCCGGCCTGCTGACGATGATCGGCGCGGCCCCGTACAGCGTCACCAAGCACGGGGCCGTCGCGTTCGCCGAGTGGCTCTCGCTGACCTACCGGCACCGCGGCATCAAGGTCCACACGATCTGCCCCCAGGGCGTGCGTACGGACATGCTCACCGCGGCCGGCTCCGCGGGCGAGCTGGTGCTCGCCCCCACCGCGATCGAGCCGGAGGCCGTCGCCGAGGCCCTGTTCGACGCCATGGAGCAGGACCGCTTCCTGGTCCTGCCGCACCCCGAGGTGGCCGGCTACTACCGCGCCCGCGCCAAGGACCCCGACCAGTGGATCGGCAACATGAACCACCTGCAGCAGAAGTGGGAGGCGGCCGGAGCATGACCGAGTCGATCTACGCGGCGAAGCCCTGGACGGCCCTCCTCAGCGAGGCCCAGCTCGCCCCCGTCCACCCCGCCGAGACCGTGGTGCACGCCTTCCGCGCCGCCGTCGGGCGGGCCCCGGACCACACCGCGCTCGCCTACTTCGACGGGCGCCTCACCTACCGTGACGTGGACGCGCTGTCCGACTCCGTGGCGGGGCACCTGGCCGCCGAGGGGCTGCGGCGCGGCGACCGGGTCGCGATCATGCTCCAGAACACCCCGCACTTCGTGCTCGCGCTGCTCGGCGCCTGGAAGGCCGGCGCGACCGTCGTCCCGCTCAACCCGATGTACAAGTCCGGCGAGGTCGGCCATGTGCTGAAGGACGCGGAGGTGACCGCGCTGATCTGCTCCGACCGGGCCTGGGAGGCCTATCTGCGGGCCACCGCCGAGGCCGCGCCGAGCGTGACGATCGCCCTCACCGCCTGCGAGCTCGACCTCCAGTCCGCCGACGACCCGCGGGTGCTCGGCTTCGAGCGGCTCCCCGCGCCCGGCGCGGACGCGTGGGCCCGCGATCTGGTGGAGGTGGCCCGCCGCGGGCTGCCCGCCCCCGGGGACCGGGAGCTCGCCGCCTCGGACACCGCCCTGATCAGCTACACCTCCGGGACGAGCGGCACCCCCAAGGGAGCCATGAACTCCCAGGGCAACATCATGGTCAACGCCGAGCGCCAGCGGGCCGGCCACCCCATCGAGGAGGGGGCGTCCTACTTCGCGCTCGCCCCGCTCTTCCACATCACCGGCATGGTGTGCCAGCTGGCCGCCTGTATCGCCAACGCGGGCACCCTGGTCCTCGCGTACCGCTTCGAGGCGAGCGTCGTCCTGGAGGCCTTCGCGGAGCACCGGCCCGCCTACACCGTGGGCCCGTCGACCGCCTTCATGGCGCTCGCCGCGCACCCGGACGTCACCCCGGAGCACTTCGCCTCCTTCAAGGTGATCTCCTCGGGCGGCGCGCCGCTGCCTCCCGCGCTGGTCGAGAAATTCCGCGAGGGCTTCGGCCCGTACATCCGCAACGGCTACGGGCTCACCGAGTGCACCGCGCCCTGCGCCTCCGTACCGCCGGAGCACGAGGCCCCCGTCGACCCGGTCTCCGGGACCCTGTCCGTCGGCGTCCCGGGGCCCGACACCGTGGTCCGCATCGTCGACGAGAAGGGCGACGACGTGCCCTTCGGCGAGCAGGGCGAGATAGCCGTACGCGGCCCCCAGGTCGTCTCCGGCTACTGGAACCTCCCCGAGGCCACCGAGGCCGCCTTCCCGGACGGAGAGCTGCGCACCGGGGACATCGGCTTCATGGACGCCCAGGGCTGGCTGTACGTCGTCGACCGCAAGAAGGACATGATCAACGCCTCCGGCTTCAAGGTCTGGCCCCGCGAGGTGGAGGACGTGCTCTACACCCACCCCGCGGTCCGCGAGGCGGCCGTCGTGGGCGTGCCGGACGCCTACCGCGGAGAGACCGTACGGGCCTACGTCAGCCTGCGGCCCGGGGCGGAGACGGAGCCCGCGGAGCTCAGCGCGTACTGCAAGGAGCGGCTGGCCGCCTACAAGTACCCGCGCGAAGTCGAGATCCTGGCCGAACTCCCGAAGACGGCGAGTGGGAAGATCCTCAGGCGGGAACTGCGTTCCCCCCGTTAGAACAGTTCACGCACGGTACGAGAGGACAGGTGGCGGCAATGGCCAAGGCGACGGACGGGAACGGTACGCCCGTCCCCCAGAGGCTGCTGGCCGCCGCCACCCGGCTCTTCGCGGAACGCGGCTACGACCGCACCTCCGTCCAGGAGATCGTCGAGGCGGCGGGCGTCACCAAGGGGGCGCTCTACCACTACTTCGGCTCCAAGGAGGACCTCCTCCAGGAGGTCTACGCCCGGGTGCTGCGGCTCCAGCAGGAGCGGCTCGACGCCTATGCGAACGCCGAGGCGCCGATCGAGCAGCGCCTGCGTGACGCGGCGGCGGACGTCGTGGTCACCACCATCGACAACCTCGACGACGCCTCGATCTTCTTCCGCTCGATGCACCACCTGAGCCCGGAGAAGAACAAGCAGGTCCGGCTGGAGCGCCGCCGCTACCACGAACGCTTCCGCGCCCTGATCGAGGAGGGCCAGAAGGCCGGGGTGTTCTCCACCGCGACCCCGGCCGACCTGGTCGTCGACTACCACTTCGGCTCGGTCCACCACCTCTCCACCTGGTACAGCCCGGAGGGTCCGCTCAGCCGCCAGGAGGTCGCCGACCACCTGGCCGACCTGCTGCTGAGGGCACTGCGCCCCTGAGGCCCCGGCGGCGTCCGCCCGGCCGGCGGCAGGGTCATGCCGGCCCCCGGGACCGTCTGACGGCGCTCGTATCTCCGATATGCGGACAGGTCTGTCCGAATCCCGCTCTTGACGGTACGCGGCCATCCCCGCCAGCATCGGTCGCGCACCGCGCACCGCCCGCTCCAGGCCCCGGTCGTGCACGGCCGGGGACCCCCGCACGTTCCGTCAGTCCCCGAACGGAATCCGGAGCCCCCGATGAGCCCTGCCCGTCCCAGATCCCTCTCCGTCGCCGCGCTCGCCGTCGCGGCCCTCCTGGCGGCCGCCGCCCCCGCGGTCCAGGCCGCGCCCACCGCCGAGGCCGCCCTCGCCGCGGCGCCCGACATCCCGCTCGCCAACGTCAAGGCGCACCTCACCCAGCTCCAGTCGATCGCCACCGCCAACAGCGGTAACCGGGCCCACGGAAGGGCCGGTTACAAGGCGTCCGTCGACTATGTGAAGGCCAAGCTGGACGCCGCCGGATACACCACGGCGCTCCAGCAGTTCACCTCCGGCGGGGCCACCGGGTACAACCTGATCGCCGACTGGCCGGGCGGCGACCCGAACAAGGTCCTCATGGCCGGCTCCCACCTCGACTCGGTGACCTCCGGTGCCGGCATCAACGACAACGGATCGGGGTCGGCCGCCGTGCTGGAGACGGCCCTAGCGGTCTCCCGGGCCCAGCTCGCGCCCGACAAGCACCTGCGGTTCGCCTGGTGGGGCGCCGAGGAGCTGGGGCTCGTCGGCTCCAAGTACTACGTCAACAACCTGGCCACGGCCGAACGTTCCAAGCTCGCGGGCTACCTCAACTTCGACATGATCGGCTCGCCGAACCCCGGCTACTTCGTCTACGACGACGACCCGGTCATCGAGCAGACCTTCAAGGACTACTACGCGGGCCTGTCCATACCCACGGAGATAGAGACCGAGGGCGACGGCCGCTCCGACCACGCCCCGTTCAAGAACGCGGGAGTCCCCGTGGGCGGGCTCTTCTCAGGCGCCGACTACACGAAGACGAGCGCCCAGGCCCAGAAGTGGGGCGGAACGGCCGGCCAGGCCTTCGACCGCTGCTACCACTCCTCGTGCGACACGACGGCCAACATCAACGACACGGCCCTGGACCGCAACAGCGACGCGATCGCGCACGCCGTCTGGACCCTGTCCGCCGGCACCACCACCCCGCCGACCGGCACCGTGTTCAGCAACACCGCCGATGTCGCCGTGCCCGACAACGGGGCGGCCGTGACCTCGCCCGTCTCCGTCACCGGCCGTACGGGCAACGCCCCTTCGGCCCTCAAGGTGGCCGTCGACATCAAGCACACCTACCGCGGTGACCTCGTCGTCGACCTGCTCGCGCCCGACGGCACCGCCTACCGGCTGAAGAACTCCAGCGGCAGCGACTCGGCCGACAACGTGATCGCGACCTACACCGTCAACGCGTCGAGCGAGACCGCCAACGGCACCTGGAAGCTCCAGGTACGGGACGTCGCCGCGCAGGACACCGGCTACATCGACAGCTGGGGGCTCACCTTCTGACCGGGCCGGGGAGGCGGCCGGCCGCCGCCTCCCCGGACGGGATCAGAGGTACTTCTTGATCTCGCGCCGCGCCAGCGACCGCTGGTGCACCTCGTCCGGTCCGTCCGCCAGCCGCAGCGTCCGTGCCGACGCCCAGAGTTCGGCCAGCGGGAAGTCCTGGCTGACCCCGCCGGCGCCGTACAGCTGCACCGCCTGGTCGAGGATGCCGACGACCGCGCGCGGGGTGGCGATCTTGATCGACTGGATCTCGGTGTGGGCACCGCGGTTGCCCACGGTGTCCATCAGCCAGGCGGTCTTCAGCACCAGCAGCCGCAGCTGCTCCACCGTCACCCGGGCGTCCGCGATCCAGTTCTGCACGACGCCCTGCTGGGCCAGCGGCTTGCCGAAGGCCGTACGGGCCACGGCCCGCCTGCACATCAGCTCGATCGCGCGCTCGGCCATCCCGATCAGCCGCATGCAGTGGTGGATCCGGCCCGGACCCAGCCGCGCCTGGGCGATGGCGAAGCCGCCGCCCTCCTCGCCGACCAGGTTCGCCGCCGGCACCCGTACATCGGTGAACACGACCTCGGCGTGGCCGCCGTGCGAGTGGTCCTCGTAGCCGTACACCTGCATCGCGCGGCGCACCTCCAGGCCCGGGGTGTCGCGCGGGACCAGGATCATGGACTGCTGGCGGCGGATGTCCTCGCCGTCCGGGTCCGTCTTGCCCATCACGATGAAGACGGCGCAGTCCGGGTTCATCGCCCCGGAGATGTACCACTTGCGCCCGTTGATGACGTAGGAGTCGCCGTCCCTGGTGATCCGGGTCTCGATGTTCGTCGCGTCGGAGGAGGCCACCTCGGGCTCCGTCATCGCGAACGCCGAGCGGATCTCACCCGCCAGCAGCGGCTCCAGCCACTGCTTCCTCTGCTCCTCCGAGCCGAACTGGGAGAGCACCTCCATGTTCCCGGTGTCCGGCGCCGCGCAGTTCAGCGCGGTCGGCGCCAGGTGCGGGCTGCGGCCGGTGATCTCGGCCAGCGGGGCGTACTGGAGGTTCGTCAGCCCGGCCCCGTACGCCGCGTCGGGGAGGAAGAGGTTCCACAGGCCCTGCCGGCGCGCTTCCGCCTTGAGGTCCTCGACGATCTGCGGGGTGTCCCACGGGGACGCCAGCCGCGCACGCTGCTCCTCGGCGACCTCCTCGGCCGGATACACGTGCTCGTCCATGAACGTGAGCAGCCGGGTGCGCAGCTCTTCGGTACGGGCGTCGAATGCGAAGTCCACGGGGTGATCAGCCTTCCTGGAGGGTGGTGAGGCCGTGCGCGATGAAGACCGGGACCAGATCGCCGATGCGGTCGAAGCCGGCGCCGACGGTCTGGCCCAGGGTGTAGCGGTAGTGGATGCCCTCCAGGATCACGGCGAGCTTGAACCACGCGAAGGCCGTGTACCAGGAGATGGCGGAGGTGTCACGGCCGGAGCGGGCCGCGTAGCGCTCGATCAGCTCGGCGGGGCCGGGATGCCCCGGGGCGCCGCTCGTCGTGGAGACGGGTGACTCGGGCAGGCCCAGGTCGGAGCTGTACATCACGAGCAGACCGAGGTCGGTGAGCGGGTCGCCGAGCGTGGACATCTCCCAGTCCAGGACCGCCTTGATCCGGTCGTCCCGGCCGATCAGCACGTTGTCCAGGCGGTAGTCGCCGTGCACGACGGTGGGGGCGGGGGAGACGGGGAGCTCCCGGCCGAGCGCGGCGTGCAGCTCGTCGATGCCGGCCAGCTCGCGGTTGCGGGAGGCGTCCAGCTGCTTGCCCCAGCGCCGCAACTGCCGGTCCAGGAAGCCGTCCGGGCGCCCGAAGTCGCCGAGCCCGACGGCCGCCGGGTCCACGGCGTGCAGGTCCACCAGGGTGTCCACCAGCTCCAGCACGACGGCCCTGGTGCGCTCGGCGCCCAGCGGGGCGAGCTGGTCGGCGGTGCGGTACGGCGTCCCCTCGACGTACTCCATGACGTAGAAGGGCGAGCCGATGACCGCCTCGTCCTCGCAGAGCAGGAGCGTCTCCGGCACCGGGACCGCCGTAGGGTGAAGGGCGCTGATCACCCGGTGCTCGCGCTTCATGTCGTGCGCGGTGGCCAGCACATGGCCCAGCGGAGGTCTGCGCACGACCCACTGCCCGGACCCGTCGGTGACGATGTACGTGAGGTTCGAGCGGCCGCCCTCGATGACGCGGGCCTCCAGCGGTCCGTTCACCAGCCCCGGCCGCTCACGGTCGAGATGGCCGCGCAGCAGGTCGAGGTCGAGACCTGGCGGGTGGACTGGGCTCATGGGGCGCACCTCCGGGGCGGTTGAACGGTCGGGACCATGATGCCGACCAGTCGGTATGTCGTCCAGTGCCCTCCCGGAATCCGGGCAGTGATCTCCGGCTCCCCGCCCCCGCCCCGAGGTCAGTCGTCCCAGCCCTGCGCCTCCACGAAGGCGTCCCCGTACGTGGCGGACCAGCGGCCCAGCGCCTCGATCGGCTCCAGCAGCGTCCGGCCGAGCGCGGTCAGGGAGTACTCCACACGCGGCGGCGCCTCGGCGTACGCCCGGCGCTCCACCAGCGCGTACTCCTCCAGCCTGCGCAGCGTCTCGGTCAGCACCTTGGCGCTGATGCCCCCGATCTCCGCACGGAGCTCACCGGGCCGGCGCGGGCCCGCCCCGAGCGCGTACAGCACCACCGGATTCCAGGTGTTGCCCAGCAGATCGAAGCCGAGCCGCGCCCGGCAGTCGGCGAGCAGCCGGTCCATGACGTCCCCTTTCCCCGCCCGTCGGGCACCGAACGGTGCGCAACGGTTTCCCTAACGTCCCCTTCGGCACGGAACACGCAGCACGACGCTACGTGACGGGCTTCCGGAGGAGAGGGACATGCGCATCGGCATCATCGGGACCGGCAACATGGCGGACGCACTGGGCGGCCGGTGGGCCGCGGCAGGCCACCGCGTGCTCTTCGGGGGCCGCTCCCCGGAACGGGCCAGGGCCCTCGCGGACCGCACCGGCCAGAGCGCCGGCACCCTCCGGGACGCGGCCGGCTTCGGCGACGCGGTCCTGCTCGCCCTGCCGTACGACGCGGTGGCGGGCGTCCTGGCGGCGCTCGGCGCGGACGGGGGAGCGCTGCGCGGCCGGGTGCTCGTCGACTGCACCAACGCCGTCGGCCCCGGCTTCCGGCTCACCACCGGCACGGGACCGGGCGCCGCCCGTACGATCGCCGACGCCACCGGAGCACGGGTCGTCAAGGCCTTCAACCACCTGCCCGACGCGGTGTGGCGGCGGCCCCCGCCCGCCTTCGCCGAAGGGCCGGTCGCCGTCCCGCTGTGCGGGGACGACCCGGCGGCCCTGGAGACCGTCGCGACCCTGGTCCGGGACCTCGGCTGTGTGCCGCTGCCCGTGGGCGGGCTCGACCGGGCCGCGTACCTGGAGGCGACGACCGCGTTCCTCATCGGCCTCTGGCACTCCGGCCACGACCCGCGGTCGCTGCTGCCGCCCTTCCATGCGGTCACGGCCCCGGACCGGGGCTGAGTTGCGGGGACCCCGGCCCGCCCCGATCGTCGGAGGATGAAGGCGATCAGCTACAGCAGGTACGGCTCGGCCGACGTCCTGGAGTACGGCGAGCGGCCCGACCCCAAGGTCGGCCCGGACTCGGTCCTGGTGAAGGTGCGCGCCGCGGCCGTGAACCCCGTCGACTGGAAGGCCCGTGAGGGCTACCTCCAGGCGGGGCTGGAGGCGGTGTTCCCCGTCATCCCCGGCTGGGACGTCTCCGGGGTCGTGGTCCAGCCCGGCGCCGCCGTGGACGAGTTCGCGGTGGGGGACGAGGTCATCGGCTACGTACGCGAGGACTTCCTCTCGCGCGGCACCTTCGCCGAGTACGTCGCCGCCCCCGTGCGGACCCTCGCCCGCAAGCCGCTCAGCCTGAGCTTCGAGGAGGCGGCGGGCCTTCCGCTGTGCGGCCTCACCGCCCACCAGGTGCTGCACCGCGTCCTCGGGGTGCAGGAGGGCGAGACCGTCCTCGTCCACGCCGCCGCCGGAGGGGTCGGTTCGCTCGGGGTGCAGCTCGCCCGGCACGCCGGCTGCCGGGTCATCGGCACCGCGGGACCCCGCAACCACGACTACGTACGCAGGCTCGGCGGTGAACCCGTGGAGTACGGCGAGGGGCTGGCCGCCCGGCTCCGGGAGCTCGTCCCCGAGGGCTTCGACGCGGCCTTCGACACCGTCGGCGGGGAAGCGCTCCGGATCTCCGCCGAGACCCTCGCACCCGGCGGCCGGCTCGCCTCCATCGCCGACGCCGAGGTCTTCTCCTACGGCGGGCGCTACGCCTTCGTACGGCCCGACGCCACGGACCTCGCCCACCTCGCCGGACTCGCCGAGCAGGGCATCGTCTCCGTGCACGTGGACCGGGTCTTCCCGCTGGAGGAGGCCGCCGACGCCTACCGGCTCAACCAGGAAGGCCGTACCCGGGGCAAGATCGTCGTCTCCGTGCCCTGGGACGACTGAGCGGCCACCCCGCCCGCACGCGCGGCCAGGCCAGGTCACGTCAGGTCAGGTCAGGTCAGAACAGCGTCGCGACGGCGAACACCGCGAGCGCGACCGTGCACGCGGCCGCCGTCAGCGCAAGGCGCGGCGACAGCGCGGCGGGCGGCCGGGCCGACCCCATGCCCGTCACCCGGCGGTGCGCCACACCGAGGAAGCCGAGCCAGGCCAGCAGGCTCAGAGCGACCGCGACCACCCCGGCCGCGGTCGCCCCGGCGTGCAGGGACTGCCGGAACGCGAGCAGGGCCACCACCGTGCACGACAGGGTGGTGCGGCGCCAGGCCAGCCGGGTCCGCTCGGGCTGGAGACCGGGATCGCGCCCGGCGGCGGTGGTCACCGGCCCTCCCAGCCGAACAGGACCACCACCACCATCGCGACGGCCACCACGGCGACCACGAGGCTGAGCAGCGCCGGGAAGTGCGACACCGGCAGATCCTCCCCGCGCCGCATCGCCCGCTCGCACCGCACCCAGTGGTTGACGGCCCGCAGCGCGCAGAGCACCCCGGCCGCCAGCAGCCCGAGGGCCAGCCCGGCGCGGACGCCCCAGGCCAGCTCCGGGAGGAACTGGTCGACGGCGAAGCCGCCGCCGATGAGGGCGAGGGCCGTCCGGATCCAGGCGAGGAAGGTCCGCTCGTTGGCGAGGGAGAAGCGGTAGTCCGGGGTGTCGCCCTCCTCGCGGATCCGCTCCGGGGCGAACCACAGCCGCAGCCCGCGTACGAACCCGCTCACGCGGTGGCCCCCGCCGTGTCACCCGCGCGGTACGCCCGCAGCCGGTGGTACGTCTCCAGCCCGTCCGGCACCCATGTCCAGCCGCCGAGCCGCTCCTCCAGCTCGGCGTCGGTCAGGAAGGTGTGCCAGGCGACCTCCTCGGCCTGCGGCCGCACGGGCAGCTCGCAGCGCACCTCGTACACGTACGACCACCAGCTGTGCCGGGGGCTCTCGTAGAGGTACTTGAAGAGGGGCGTGGGGCGGGGGAGGCCCGAGACCCCCAGCTCCTCCTCGGCCTCCCGGAGCGCCGCCGTGTCGTACGACTCGCCCGCGCCCACGACCCCGCCGACGAACATGTCGTGGTGCGAGGGGAAGACCAGCTTCGTGGGCGTCCTGCGGTGCACGAAGAGCCGGCCCGCCGGGTCCCTGGCCTCGATGAAGACGCAGCGGTGGCGCAGGCCGCGCGCGGTGGCCTCGCCACGCGGCGCCTGCCCCACCACCTCGTCGTACGCGTCGACGATGTCCAGGATCTCGTCAGCCGGAGTCATGGGGTCCATCCAACATCAACCGGTCCGCGGCCGTGGAACCGTGCCGCTCCTTGCCCTCCGGCATCGCCGGGTGCAGCCCCAGCAGCACGATCCCGGCCACGATCGCCGCCAGCCCGGCCGCCTGCCAGGCCAGCGCCCCGGTGTCGGTGCGCACCTGGTCGCCGAGGAACCCGATCCCGCAGAGGATCCCCGCCAGCGGCTGCGCGGCGGTCAGCGCCGGCAGGGACATCCTCAGCGGCCCCGCCTCGAACGCGCTCTGGACCAGGATCAGCCCCGTCACCCCCAGCACGAGCACGGTGTACGGCTGCCAGCCCGTCAGCAGCGCCGTCCAGCCGTCGTCGGCCAGCCGTTCCCCGCTGAGCCTGGTCAGGGCGTCCTGGAGCCCGTAGAGCAGCCCGGCCGCCAGACCGAGCAGGACGGGCGTCCCCCGGGTCCTGGGGTGCCGGGCACTGGCCGTCAGGACCACGGCGAGCCCCGCCACCACCCCGATCACCAGCCAGTGCCGCAGGGGAGAGGTCACCGCCTCGCCGCCGCGCGGCTCACCGGCCAGCAGGAACGCGGAGACGCCGCCGGCCAGCAGGCAGAGGCCTCCCCAGCCCTGCCGGCCCAGCGTCTGGCCCGTGCGGTGACGCGACAGGGCCATCGCGAAGAGCAGATTGGTCGCCAGCAGCGGCTCCACGACCGACACCTCGCCCTGGCCGAGGGCAAGGGCCCCGAGGACCATCCCGCAGACCATCAGCCCGAGCCCGGCCAGCCAGCTCGGCACCCGCATCAGGTCGAGCAGCAGCCGGGGCGAGAGGAAGTCGCTCAGGGGCGCGCGGCGGGCGGCGTCCTGCTGGAGGACGAATCCGAAGCCCAGACAGCAGGCGGCGCCCACGGACAGCAGGAGTACCAGCACCGACACGGTCCGACGATAGCCCGGCGGACGTACGGGATCGGTGAGGGCGAGGCCGACCGGACGGTTGACGTGGGCGCGGCCCGTACCGAAGATCTGACCCACAAGTAACTTCGCCCGCCCCCGCCCGCCGCTGCCCCGCACCGCCCGAAGGATGGAACCCATGGCGTACGACGCTGATGTGATCGTGATCGGGGCGGGGCTCGCCGGGCTGGCGGCCACCGCCGAGCTCGCCGAGGCGGGCCGCACGGTGATCCTCCTCGACCAGGAGCCCGAGCAGTCGATCGGCGGCCAGGCGCACTGGTCCTTCGGCGGGCTCTTCCTCGTCGACTCGCCCGAGCAGCGCCGGCTGCGGATCAAGGACAGCCACGACCTGGCCCTCCAGGACTGGTACGGCACCGCCGGCTTCGACCGCGACGAGGACCACTGGCCCCGGCAGTGGGCCGAGGCGTACGTCGACTTCGCGGCCGGGGAGAAGCGGTCCTGGCTGCGCGCCCAGGGGCTGCGGCTCTTCCCCGTCGTCGGCTGGGCCGAACGCGGCGGCTACGACGCCAACGGCCACGGCAACTCCGTCCCCCGCTTCCACATCACCTGGGGCACCGGGCCCGGTGTCGTCGCCCCGTTCGAGCGGCGGGTCCGCGAGGGCGTCGCCAAGGGCCTCGTCCAGCTGCGCTTCCGCCACCGGGTGACCGGCCTGGGACGCTCGGCCGGAGCGGTCGACACGGTCACCGGGGAGATCCTCCGGGAGAGCGGCGCCGAGCGGGGCACGGCGAGCAGCCGCGAGGTCGCGGGCGCCTTCGAGCTCAGGGCCCAGGCCGTGATCGTCACCTCCGGCGGCATCGGGGGCAACCACGACCTGGTGCGCGCCCAGTGGCCCGAGCGGCTGGGCACCCCGCCGGAGAAGATGCTCTCCGGGGTCCCCGCCCACGTCGACGGGCTGATGCTGGGCATCGCCGAGAAGGCGGGCGCCCACCACATCAACCGCGACCGGATGTGGCACTACACCGAGGGCATCGAGAACTGGAACCCGATCTGGGACAAGCACGGCATCCGGATCCTGCCCGGCCCGTCCTCCCTCTGGCTGGACGCCCGCGGCAAGAGGCTCCCGGTGCCGCTCTTCCCGGGCTTCGACACGCTGGGAACCCTCGAACACATCATGCGGTCCGGCCACGGCTACACCTGGTTCGTCCTCGACCGGAAGATCATCGGCAAGGAGTTCGCCCTCTCCGGCTCCGAGCAGAACCCGGATCTGACCGGGAAGTCGGTGCGCGACGTGATCGGCAGGGCGCGCGCCGACGTCCCCGGGCCCGTCCAGGCGTTCATGGACAAGGGCGTGGACTTCGTCGTCGAGAAGGACCTCGGCGCACTCGTACGCGGGATGAACGCGCTCACCGGGGACTCCCTCATCGACGAGGACGCCCTGCGCCGCGAGATCACGGCCCGGGACCGCGAGATCGCCAACCCCTTCACCAAGGACCTCCAGGTCACGGCGATCAACGGCGCCCGGTCCTACCTGGGCGACAAGCTGATCCGCACCGCGAAGCCGCACCGCATCCTCGACCCGGCCGCCGGCCCGCTCATCGCCGTACGGCTGAACATCCTGACCCGCAAGTCCCTCGGAGGGCTGGAGACGGACCTGTCCTCCCGCGTCCTGACCGAGGACGGCAGCCCGCTGCCCGGGGTGTACGCGGCGGGCGAGGCGGCGGGGTTCGGCGGCGGCGGGGTGCACGGCTACCGGTCCCTGGAGGGCACGTTCCTCGGCGGCTGCATCTTCTCGGGCCGGACGGCGGGCCGGGCGGCGGCGAAGGCACTGGGCTGAGCCGGCCGGCCGGCTCTCCGAAGCGGGGCCCGTGGGGCGGCGGCCGGTCACTCCAGCCGCTCCACCACCCGGAAGCGCTCCGCCACGATCATCGTGTCGTCGTCGACGGTGAACGACGGGTCCCCGAGCGCCTCCCGCATCTCCTCGCTGTGCCAGAACGCCTCGTGCGCCGCCCGCCACCCGGCGACCGAGGTGTACCCCTCGCCCTCGTCCAGCGCGTGCCGCAGCCCGACCGACCCCAGCGGCAGCACCCGCACCTCCGTCAGCTCGACCACGGCGACCTCCCGCCCGTCGGAGTCGATCAGCGCGGACCGCTCGCCCACGGGCGGGAGCTCCTCCCGCTCCGCCTCGTACTCCGCCAGCAGACCGGAGGTGGAGACCTTCTCGCCGGAGAGCACCGCCGCGACCAGCCGGTCGCGCAGCGGCCCCGGGAACGCGAGGAGGAGGGGCTTGAGGGGTTCACGGTTCGCCATGGCGGCAGTGTGGCACGCGTCACCCCGGCCCCACCCGCCACACCCGTCACCACCCCTCGAACTGCGCGAATGGTTCAGGCCTGCCCTTTCGGAGGTCAACTGTGTGTTAAGTGAAAGCAGTTGAGGGAGGGTCGGCCTTGACTCGGAGCATTACCTACCGCTTTGCTGTCCGCGATCGTTTGCTCGCACACAGCATCGATATGTGCTCGCGTCACTGTCGAAGTGGATAAGGAAGCCTGCGGATGTCTCCGCCTCCGCCGCCCCTGGGCCGTTCCCGCCGTAAGGGCGGACGCTCGGACCACATCTTCGACCCGGCGCTCGACGACAGCGAACTCATCGACGTACGAGGACAGTTCGCCCAGGGCCGGTGGACCAGGGCCCGCTCCCTGCTCGTCGCGACGGGCACCGACTGGGATCTGCGCGGCCACCGTCTGCTCGCCCTCGCCGCCGTACCGTCCGCCGCCGGCTGGGCGCGGGACTGGCTGCTCGCCGAACCGGACAGCGCCGACGCCACGACGCTGCTCGCCTGTGCCTCCGTCGCCCGTGCCCGGCGCCCCAAGGCCACCGCGGACGAACGCGCCCGGGCGCGCGAGGCATGCCTGGCCGCGGCCGCCCAGGACCCGGACGACCCCACCCCCTGGCTCGGCCTGATGACGCTGGAGCGCACGCACGGCACCCACCAGGCCGCCGCCCGGCACTTCGAGGAGATCCGCGCCCGCCACCCCGAACACCACCACGCCCACCACCTGATGACGGCCGGCCTCGCCGAGGCGCACCCCGAGAGCGACCCGCTCCACGAGGTGTACGACTTCGCCGCATGGGCCGCCGAACAGGCACCGGCCGACTCCCCGCTCGCCGTGCTCCCCGTAGTCGCCCACGCCGAGCGCTACCGCGTCCTGGCCGCCGCCGGCGTCGTGTCCGACGACCCGGCCGCCTCGGGCCACTGGTCGGGGCGCCGGGCCAGACAGGTGATGAAGGCTGCCTTCGACTGGTGGCTCGAATGGGAACGCGAGGACCACCCCCGCCACCGCGTCGACCTCAACTTCCTCGCCCACGCGAAGATCTGCGAGGGCCGCCCCGCCGAGGCCGCCGCGATCTTCCACCGCATCGGCCCGCACGCCACCGAGGCCCCCTGGTCGTACGCCGGCCGCGACCCGTACCCCGACTTCCTCGCCGCGCGCACCCTCGCGCTCGGTGCCCCCTGACGCACGCAGATATCGACGAAGGGACCACCCCCGCCATGTCGACGGGCAGAACAGATACGAGCGAGACCGGCACCACCGGGACGGCCGGCACCGGCGGGATCAACACCTACAAGGGCGAGGAACGCGCCCTGCGCGCGGACCGGCTCGGCACCCCCGGGCTGCTCCTGTCCGTCCTCGCCGCCAGCGCCCCCCTGATGGTCGTCGCCGGGGTGATGCCCACCGTCTTCGGCGTGATGGGCATCGTCGGGCAGCCCCTGCTCTACGTCATCCTCGGCATCGTCCTGATGCTGTTCAGCGTCGGCTACGCGGAGATGAGCCGGCACGTCCACAACGCCGGGGCCTTCTACGCGTACATCGCCCGGGGCCTCGGCCCCACGGCCGGTGCGGGCGCCTCGCTCGTCGCGCTGGTCGCCTACAGCGCCATGCAGGTCGGCATCTACGGCATCCTCGGCTTCGAGGTCTCGGGCCTCTTCGCCACGTACCTCGACATCGACCTCCAGTGGTGGATCCCCGCCCTGGTCGCCGTGGCCGTCGTCGGCGTACTGGGCTGGCTGAAGATCGACCTCAACGCCAAGGTGCTCGGGGTGCTGCTCGTCATCGAGTGCGCCCTCGTGGTGATCTTCGACATCGCCGCCGTCGGCAAGCCCGGCCCCGAGGGCCTCTCCCTGCACGCGTTCAACCCCGAGACGCTCACCGGAGCCGGCCTCGGTACGGCCCTCTGCTTCTGCATCGCCGCCTTCGTCGGCTTCGAACAGGCCCCGGTGTACGCCGAGGAGACCAGCCGCCCGCAGATCGTCGTGTCCCGGGTGATGTTCCTGGCCGTCGGCTACGCCGCCCTGTTCCTCGCCGTCAGCTCCTGGGCCCTGACCGTCGCCGCCGGCCCCTCGTCCATCGCGGACACCTCGCTCAAGGAGGGCCCGGGAATGCTCTTCGGCCTCACCGAGGAGCGGCTCGGCGCCACGTTCACCGACGTCCTGCACGTCCTGTTCGTCACCGGCATGTTCGCCGCGCTGCTCAGCTTCCACAACGTGGTCGCCCGCTACGCCTTCGCCATGGGCCGCGAAGGACTGCTGCCGGCCGGATTCGGCCGCACCAACAAGGCCAGTGGCGCCCCCGCCACCGGCTCCATGCTCCAGTCGGCGCTCTCCGTCGTGATCGTGCTCGCCTTCGCCGTCACCGACGACAACCCGGTCGGCGACCCCACCGCGCCCGTCCTGCACCTGTTCACCTGGATGGGCAACGTCGGAGCCCTCGGCGTGATCGTGCTGATGGCCGCGGCCTCCTTCGCCGTCATCGCGTTCTTCGTACGGCGCGGCGCCGGCCGCGCGCAGGCACCCCGGCTCGTCGCCTCCGGACTCGCGGGCCTCGCCCTGCTGTCCATCGCCGTCTTCACCGTCCGGGACTTCGACGTCCTGGTCGGCTCCGGCCCCGGCTCCGTGCTGAACTGGCTGCTGCCCGGCGTCATCGTCCTGGCCCTCGCCGGCGGCCTGCTCTACGGGGCGGTGCTGCGCCGCACCAGGCCCGAGGTCCACGCGCGGATCGGCCTCGGCAACGAGGCGTTCCAGCTGGAGAAGGCGGCGGAGGGCGGCCCGGACCCGCGCTGACCCGGCCCTTCCCGCCTTCTTACGGAAGAGTGACGCACACCCGCGGCCCCTGGTGACGGACGGCCGCGGGTGTTCGAATGGGCGCGTGAACAGTCCCCCTCCCGACGAGGGCGGCGCGCCCGTCGGCCGCCGTCTGGTCCTGACCATGCTCGGCCTCGGCGCCGCCGGTGTGGCGGCCGCCCCCGTCCTCCAGCGCGCGCTGGAGAACGGTCTGGGCGCCGTCGCCGACAAGGACCCCACCGGCCTCACCGGCCTGCTGCCCAACGGCGGCGGCTTCCGCTACTACTCGGTCACCACCTCCGTGCCCGAGCGGACCGCCGCCGACTACCGCCTCACCGTGGACGGCATGGTCGACCGCCCGGCGACGTACACGCTCGCCTCCCTGAAGGCGCTGCCGCAGACCCGCATGGTGCGCGACGTCCAGTGCGTCACCGGCTGGCGGGTGCCCGAGACCCCCTTCGAGGGCGTCAGGCTCTCGGCGCTGCTGGACGCGGCGGGGGTACGCCCCGGGGCGAAGGCGATCCGCTTCACCTGCTTCGACGGTGCGTACAGCGAGAGCCTCACGCTCGACCAGGCCCGCCGCCCGGACGTCCTGGTCGCCACGCGCATGCAGGACAAGCCGCTGGCCCACTCCCACGGGGGCCCGGTCCGGCTCTACGTGGCCCCGATGTACTTCTACAAGTCGGCGAAATGGCTCTCCGGGATCACCGTCACCGACTCCGTGCGCCCCGGATACTGGGAGGAGCTCGGATATGACGTCGACGCCTGGGTGGGCCGTTCCAACGGACGGGACGACGCCCCTACTGCCTGAACACGGCCCGAAGGTGCGGCGCTTCACCACGGCGGAGCGCTGGGTGCACCGCACCACGGCCTGGCTGACCCTGCTCTGCGTCGCCACGGCCGCCTTCCTGTACGTCCCCCAGCTCGCCGAGCTCGTCGGCCGCCGGCACCTGGTGGTCACCGTGCACGAGTGGTCCGGGCTGCTCATCCCCGTACCGCTGCTGGCCGGGCTGGTCTCGCGGGCCCTGCGCGCGGACCTCTCCCGCCTCAACCGGTTCGGGCCGCACGACCGGCAGTGGCTGAGGGCCGCCCTGCGCCGCGACCGCACGCCCGGCTCCAGGCCGGCCGGGAAGTTCAACGCCGGCCAGAAGCTCTACGCCGGCTGGATCGCGGGCGCCGTGCTGGTGATGCTGGGGACCGGGCTGCTGATGTGGTTCACCGGCCTTGCCCCGCTGGTGTGGCGTACGGGCGCGACCTTCGTCCACGACTGGCTGGCCCTCGCGATCGGCATCGTCCTCGCCGGACACATGGCGAAGGCGCTCGCCGACCCGGAGGCACGCCGTGGCATGCGCACCGGGTCGGTCGAGCGCCCCTGGGCCCGTTCCGAGCACCCGCTGTGGCGGGAGCCCGAGGAGTGAGGCCGGCTACAACACGAGCGAGAGCAGCAGGATGAAGCCCAGCGAGACGACGGAGATGATCGTCTCCATCACCGACCAGGTCTTGATCGTCTGCGGCACGTCCATGCCGAAGTACTCCTTCACCAGCCAGAACCCCGCGTCGTTCACATGGCTGAAGAAGAGCGAACCCGCACCGACCGCCAGGACGAGCAGCGCGACGTGCGACGTCGACAGGTCGGCGGCCAGCGGGGCGACCAGACCGGCCGCCGAGATGGTGGCCACCGTGGCCGAGCCGGTCGCGAGGCGGATCGCGACGGCGATCAGCCAGCCGAGCAGCAGGGCGGGGATCGACCAGTTCTGGGAGAACTCCAGGATCATCTGGCCCACACCGGCGTCGATGAGGGTCTGCTTGAACCCGCCGCCGGCGCCCACGATGAGCAGGATGCCCGCGATCGGGGCGAGTGACTTCTCGACGGTGCTGGAGAGACGGCCCTTGGTGAACCCGGCCGCCCGGCCCAGCGTGAACATGCCGACGATGACGGCTGCCAGCAGCGCGATCAGCGGCGATCCGATGACGTCGGTGACCCGCTGGACGTGGTTCTCGGGGTCGTCCACGACGATGTCGACGAGGGCCTTGACCAGCATCAGCACGACGGGCAGCAGGATCGTCGCCAGCGTCGCGCCGAAGCGGGGCCGGCGCTCCAGGTCCTCGGAGGGACGCTGCGGGACCATCTTCTCCGGCGCCTCGATGTCCACCCAGCGGGCGGCGTAACGGGAGAAGACGGGACCCGCGATGATCACGGTCGGGATGGCCACCAGCACACCGAGGGCCAGCGTGATGCCCAGGTTGGCGCCGAGGGCGTCGATCGCGACCAGCGGGCCGGGGTGCGGGGGGATCAGCCCGTGCATCACCGAGAGACCGGCGAGCGCGGGGATGCCGATCCGCATCAGCGAGTAGTTGCCGCGCTTGGCGACCAGCAGCACGACCGGAATCATCAGCACGATTCCGACCTCGAAGAAGAGCGGAAGCCCGATGATCGAGGCGATCAGCACCATCGCCCACGGCATGGCGCGCCCGCTCGCCTTCGCGAGGATCGTGTCGACGATCTGGTCGGCGCCGCCGGAGTCGGCGAGCAGCTTGCCCAGGATGGCGCCCAGGGCGATCAGGACACCCACACTCGCGACGGTCGAACCGAGACCCGCGGTGAAGCTGGCGATGGTCTTCGCCGGGTTGGCCCCGGCGAAGGAGCCGAGCGCCAGCGAGCCGATGGTCAACGCGAGGAACGCGTGCATCTTGAACTTGGTGATGAGCAGGACGATGACGGCGATGCCCGCCAGTACGGCGATGCCCAGCTGTGCGTTACCGGCCGAAGTGATCGGTTCGACGGCGTCCGCTGCCAGCATCTCGACGCTGAGACTGGTCACGGTGGTGATCCTTAGTTCGCGAGCCGGCGCAGCGCGGCGACGGCACGGTCGGTGATTTCCTCGGGGGTGCCGGACACGTCGACGGCGACGCCCGCCTCGTCCTCCTGCAGCGGCTGCAGGGTGGCGAACTGGGAGTCGAGCAGCGCGGTCGGCATGAAGTGGCCCTTGCGGTCCGCCATGCGGTGTTCGATGAGGGACCGGTCGCCGGTCAGATGCAGGAAGACGGCACCGGGGGCCTCGGCCCGCAGCCGGTCGCGGTACGCGCGCTTGAGCGCCGAACTGCTGACGACGCCACCGAGCCCCGCCCGGCCGTGCGCCCACTGCCCGATCGCGTCCAGCCAGGGCCAGCGGTCGTCGTCGTCCAGAGGCGTTCCGGCGGACATCTTGGCGATGTTGGCCGGCGGGTGGAAGTCGTCGCCCTCGGCGTAGGGGACGCCCAGTGCGTCGGCGAGCAGGGGGCCGATCGTGGTCTTGCCCGTCCCTGCTACGCCCATCACCACGACGACGTGGGGGGTGCTCATTGGTGCCTCGCTGTCTTCATCGACATCGGTCCGCGACATCGGTCCGTCGCGCTACTGAAACCCATTACATACGACTTATTCAAGTGGCTGTGACATAAACGTCGTACTTTTTGTTCCCGCAGGCCGCCCCGTAGGGTTGTGGGCATGACCACACCTGCCCAGGGGCTCCATACGCATGTGCTGGACACCCTGGGCCTGGAGATCGCGGCGGGGGACAGTCCGCCCGGCCAGGTGCTGCGCACCGACGAGCTTGCCCAGCGCTTCGACGTCTCGCGCACGGTCGTACGCGAAGTGGTCCGCGTCCTGGAGTCCATGCACCTGGTCGAGTCCCGGCGCCGGGTCGGCGTGACCGTACGGCCCACCGAGGAGTGGAACGTCTACGACCCCCAGGTCATCCGCTGGCGGCTCGCCGGCTCCGACCGGCCCCGGCAGCTGCGCTCCCTCACCGTGCTGCGGTCCGCCGTCGAACCCGTCGCCGCGGGCCTCGCCGCCCGCAACGCCACCGCCGAGCAGTGCGCCGCGCTCACCGAGTGCGCCCTCGGCATGGTCGCGACCTCCCGCGGCCACCAGCTGGAGGGATACCTCCGGCACGACACCGCCTTCCACCGCATCGTGCTCAACGCCTCCGGCAACGAGATGTTCGCGCGGCTCGGCGACGTCGTCGCCGAGGTCCTCGCGGGCCGCACCCACCACCAGGTGATGTTCGAGGACCCGGACCCCGCCGCCGTCACCCTCCACGTCAGGCTCGCCGAGGCCGTGCGCGAGGGGGACGCCGAGGAGGCGGAACGGCTGACCAAGGAGATCGCGGTCGGCGCGCTGCACGAACTGGACGTACTCGCCCCGTGAGCGGCCCCCCGCCCGGGTACGGTGGGCGGGTTCGATCTTCGGAATTGACGGGGCAGTCGGAATGGGAGACCACGGCATGGCGCAGCAGGTACAAGGGGTCATCGCACCGGGGAAGAACGAGGCCGTTCGCGTCGAGACGATCCTGGTGCCGGACCCCGGCCCCGGCGAGGCCGTGGTCAAGATCCAGGCGTGCGGCGTCTGCCACACCGACCTGCACTACAAGCAGGGCGGCATCAACGACGACTTCCCGTTCCTGCTCGGCCACGAGGCCGCGGGTGTCGTGGAGTCCGTCGGCGACGGCGTCACGGACGTCGCGCCGGGCGACTTCGTCGTCCTCAACTGGCGTGCGGTGTGCGGCCAGTGCCGCGCCTGTCTGCGCGGCCGCCCCTGGTACTGCTTCGACACCCACAACGCCAAGCAGAAGATGACCCTTCTGGACGGCACGGAGCTCTCCCCGGCGCTCGGCATCGGCGCGTTCGCGGAGAAGACCCTCGTCGCCGCCGGCCAGTGCACCAAGGTCGACCCCGAGGTCTCCCCGGCCGTCGCCGGACTGCTCGGCTGCGGCGTCATGGCGGGCATCGGCGCCGCCATCAACACCGGCCAGGTCGGCCGCGGCGACTCCGTCGCGGTCATCGGCTGCGGAGGCGTCGGCGACGCCGCGATCGCCGGTGCCCGGCTCGCCGGAGCGGCGAAGATCATCGCGGTCGACATCGACGACCGCAAGCTGGAGACGGCGAAGAAGATGGGCGCCACCCACACCGTCAACTCCCGTGCGGACGACCCGGTCGAGGCCATCCGCGCACTCACCGGCGGCAACGGCGCGGACGTCGTGATCGAGGCGGTCGGCCGCCCGGAGACGTACAAGCAGGCCTTCTACGCCCGCGACCTGGCCGGCACCGTCGTCCTCGTGGGTGTGCCCACGCCCGAGATGCAGCTCGAACTCCCGCTCCTGGACGTCTTCGGCCGCGGCGGCTCGCTCAAGTCCTCCTGGTACGGCGACTGCCTGCCCTCGCGTGACTTCCCGATGCTCATCGACCTGCACCAGCAGGGCCGCCTCGACCTGGGCGCCTTCGTCACCGAGACCATCCAGCTCGGCGAGATCGAGCAGGCCTTCGCCCGCATGCACGACGGCGACGTCCTGCGCTCGGTGGTGGTGTTCTGATGACCGCCCGCATCGACCACCTCGTCACCTCCGGCACCTTCGCCCTCGACGGCGGCGAGTGGGACGTCGACAACAACGTCTGGATCGTCGGCGACGACACCGAGGCCGTCGTCATCGACGCCGCCCACGACGCCGCGGCGATCCAGGCCGCGCTCGGCGGCCGTACGCTGCGCGCGATCATCTGCACCCACGCGCACAACGACCACATCGACGCGGCCCCCGCCCTCGCCGACGCGACCGGGGCGCCGATCCTGCTGCACCCCGACGACCTGGAGCTGTGGCGGCAGACCCACCCGGACCGCGCCCCCGACGCCGAACTGGCCGACGGCCAGGAGCTGGAGATCGCCGGTGTGCACCTGACGGTCCTGCACACCCCGGGCCACGCCCCGGGAGCGGTCTGCCTGTACGCCCCCGAGCTGGCCACCGTCTTCACCGGCGACACCCTCTTCCAGGGCGGCCCCGGAGCGACCGGACGGTCCTTCTCGCACTTCCCGACGATCATCGACTCCATCAGGGACCGGCTTTTCGCCCTCCCGCCGGAGACCGAGGTCCGCACCGGACACGGCGACTCCACCACCATCGGCGCGGAGGCCCCGCAGCTGGAGGACTGGATCAACCGCGGTCACTGACCGGGGGACGCCTCACCGGCCCGGCCACGCGGAGAGCCGCAGCCCGCTCTGGAAGCGGTGCGGCTCACCCGTGACCGGGTCGGTGAACTCCAGCACCCGCGCGAGCAGTTGCAGCGGACGCCCGTACTCGGCGTGCTCCGGCTCGGGCTCCACCACCGGATAGACCGGGTCGTTCACCAACGGCAGCCCCAGCGCGTTCATATGGACCCGCAGCTGATGGGTGCGGCCGGTCGCGGGCAGCAGCCGGTAGCGGCCCAGGGCGCCCCGGTGCTCCAGCAGTTCGACCCGGCTCTCGCTGTTCGCCGGCCCCGGCTCCTCGCGCGCCGCGATGACCCCGCGCTCCTTCACGATCCGGCTCCGCACGGTGCGGGGGAGCGTGAGCGCCGGATCGTACGGGGCCACCGCCTCGTACTCCTTGCGCACCAGCCGGTCCCGGAACAGCGTCTGGTACGCGCCGCGGTCCCCGGCCCGTACGACACAGAGCACCAGGCCCGCCGTCAGCCGGTCCAGCCGGTGCGCGGGCTGCAGCTCCGGCAGGCCCAGCTCGTCCCGCAGCCGGGCGACCAGGGTCTGGGTGACATGCCGGCCGCGCGGGGTGGTGGCGAGGAAGTGCGGCTTGTCCGCGATCACCAGGCGGTCGTCGCGGTGGACGACGCCGACGGGGAAGGACACCGGCTCCTCGGGGGCGAAGTCACGGTGGAACCAGAGGTGGCGCCCGGCGGTGTACGGCTCGTCCGCCCGCGCCGCACGGCCGTCCGCCCCGACGAAGCTTCCCTCGTCCAGCATGGCGTCCACCCGCCCGGCCCCGACCGCCCCCGCGAACCGGTCCAGCAGATGGTCCCGCACGGTGGGCCACGCCCCAGCGGGATCAGCCGGGAACCGCACCCGCACCGGGTCGACGCCGGCACGCTGGGGGAGCGGGGCGGCAGGGGGCTTCGCCCGGCCTCTCATCGCGCATCGGTCCTTGTCTCGGGTCAGGGGCCCGGAACGGACGGGCACGGCGCCTCCATCATCCCACCGCGCGGGCCCCCGGCGGACGCTCGTAGGTCCTGCCGCGTCCGCCGGGCCCATGAAACCGCCCGTTCCGTAGAAAGCGCTTGCCGTCCGGCGCTAGGGTTCCAGTCCGTTGAATCCATTCAGCGAGAAGGAGTTCCGTCATGCGCCGAGCCGGTACCGCACTGCTGGCCGCCTGCGCCGCCGTCGCCGCCCTGACCACCGCCGCCTCCGTGCCGGCCCGTGCGCAGGGGCACGTCCCCGGCGGGGACGGCCTCGGCCGGTGCAGCGGCGCCGGCCCGGTCGTCTGTCACTTCGACGTGGCCCCCGGGACGTACCGCGTCCGCCTCCTCCTCGGCGGAGGCGCGCAGCCCGGCTCCACCGCCGTCACCGCCGAGACCCGCAGAACCATGCTCGCCGAGACGCCCAACGCGGCGGGCAGGACCGTGCGGCGCAGCTTCACCGTGGACGTCCGCGACCCCGAGGGCGAGCCCACCGGCGCCCCCGGCACCCCCGGGCTCGACCTGGTCCTCGGCGGCGCCGCCCCGCAGCTCGCGTCGGTGCGGGTCGAGCGCGTCCGCACGCCGCAGATCCTGCTCGCCGGCGACTCCACCGTCTGCGACCAGCCGGGCGAGCCCTACGCGGGCTGGGGGCAGCACCTCCCGCAGTACCTCACCGACCGGCTCTCCGTCGCCAACTACGCGGACTCCGGAGAGGGTTCACAGTCCTTCCTGGACAACCCCGCGCTGTTCCCCGCCCTCCGGGCCCGTATCCACCACGGCGACCTCGTCCTCATCCAGCTCGCCCACAACGACAAGGAGACCGACCGCGACACCTACCGCGCCAATCTCACCGCGATGACCGAGGGCGTACGCGCCGAGGGAGGCCGGCCCGTACTCGTCACCCCGATCGTCCGCCGCTGGTTCAACACGGACGGCACCCTCGACAACGGCACCGCTCTCCTCGTCAACGGCCTGGGCGTCGACCTGCCCGCCCAGGTGCGCACCCTCGCCGCCGAGCAGGACATCCCGCTCGTCGACCTCACCGCCCTCACCAAGGCGCGGGTCGAGGAGCTCGGCCCCGAGGCGTCCAAGGCCCTCTACCTGTACGACGAGAAGCGCGACAACACCCACACCTCGGTGCGCGGTGCCACCGAGTACGCCGCACTCGTCCTGGGTGAACTGCGGGATCAGAGGCTGGTGGCGCCGCACGCGGTCCGGTGAACGGACCCAGGGGAAAAGCAAGAACCCCCAGGGTGACCTGGGGGTTCTCCGCTGGTGTCCGAGGGGGGACTTGAACCCCCACGCCCGAT
>NZ_JAERUC010000151.1 GCF_016745505.1 Streptomyces silvae
GCCATGGTGATTGACGACAACGCCGCAGATGTGCGTGCCCGCCCCCGCGACGCCGCCCCCCATTCGCCGGTCGGTCCAAAGGGTCCGGACACACCATTTCCGGCCCCGCAGGAGACATGCCGGAGGTTGCGGCGACGTGGCAGGGAACGTCACCGTTTAGGCGGTCTCGGACGCCGGGTACTTGCGCGATTCGCCGAGCCCGTGTGGACTACGGCCAATGCCCCGCGCACGCGCGTGGCTGAAGCATTTTCCGAAACATGATCAGGAGGCAACCCGTGAGCGCGACCGCGGACCACGCGGAGGAACGGACCAACACGGCCGCGAGGCTTGGGTTCGAACCCGGACAGGTGGTCCAGGAGATCGGCTACGACGACGACGTCGAGCAGGAGCTCCGTGAGGGCATTGAGGCCACAATCGGCCAGGAACTCGTCGACGAGGACTACGACGACGTCGCTGACGTCGTCCTGCTCTGGTTCCGCGACGAGGACGGCGACCTTACGGACGCGCTGGTGGATGCCATTGGTCTGATCGAGGACGGTGGGGCGGTCTGGCTGCTGACGCCCAAGACCGGCCGAGACGGATACGTCGAGCCGAGCGACATCAACGAGGCTGCCCAGACAGCTGGTCTCGCCCAGACCAAGAGCATCAACGCGGGCAAGGACTGGACGGGCAGCCGTCTGGTCACTCCCAAGGGGGCCAAGGCCAAGCGCTGAGAGCTCTTTCATCACCCGAGGCCCCCGACGGCACCACGCCGCCGGGGGCCTTCGTACGTACCGGTGCGTCCCTGCCCGGCCCCCACCGGGGACGCTGCGTAGGGTGGGTGTCACCCGGACGGCCCAGGCCGGGGAAGTGTGACGTTCGTGAAGGGATACGTGTACATGGCGATCGAGGTCGGCACGAAGGCTCCGGATTTCGAGCTGAAGGACAACCACGGGCGCACCGTGAAGCTCTCCGATTTCCGGGGTGCTCATGGCGCCAAGAACGTGGTCCTGCTCTTCTACCCCTTCGCCTTCACCGGTGTCTGCACGGGGGAGCTGTGCGCGCTCCGCGACGAGCTCCCGAAGTTCGAGAACGACGACACCCAGCTGCTCGCCGTCTCCAACGACTCGATCCACACCCTGCGCGTCTTCGCCGAGCAGGAGGGTCTGGAGTACCCGCTGCTCTCCGACTTCTGGCCGCACGGGGAGACCTCGCGGGCGTACGGCGTCTTCGACGAGGACAAGGGCTGCGCGGTGCGCGGCACGTTCATCATCGACAAGGAGGGCGTGGTCCGCTGGACCGTCGTCAACGGCCTGCCGGACGCGCGCGACCTGAACGACTACATCAAGGCGCTCGACTCGATCTGACCGGGCGCGGCCCCGGGGGAGCGATGTGCGGCTCCGGGGTTTGCGACCCGCCGGTTCCGGGGATCTCCTGGCGGCGACCGGCCAAAAGCCTGTTTTGGCCGGGAACCGGTCACTAGGATCCAATCGTTGATCCGATGCCAACGCACGACGGGGGCGCTGGTGTCTGCCGGCCCTCTCACAACTTTTGGAGGACTCGTGGGAGTCAGCCTCAGCAAGGGCGGCAACGTCTCGCTGACCAAGGCCGCGCCGAACCTGACGGCGGTCATCGTCGGTCTGGGCTGGGACGCCCGGACGACAACCGGCGGTGACTTCGACCTCGACGCCAGCGCGCTGCTGACGAACGCCGAGGGCAAGGTCGGGAGCGACGGTAATTTCGTCTTCTTCAACAACCTCAAGAGCCCCGACGGCTCGGTCGAGCACACCGGTGACAACCTCACCGGTGAGGGCGAGGGCGACGACGAGGTCATCAAGGTCAACCTGGCCGGTGTCCCGGCCGACGTCGACAAGATCGTCTTCCCGGTCTCGATCTACGAGGCCGAGAGCCGCCAGCAGAGCTTCGGCCAGGTCCGTAACGCGTACATCCGCGTGGTGAACGAGGCGGACAACAGCGAGCTCGCCCGCTACGACCTGAGCGAGGACGCCTCGACGGAGACGGCCATGGTCTTCGGCGAGCTCTACCGCAACGGCGCGGAGTGGAAGTTCCGTGCCATCGGCCAGGGGTATGCCTCGGGTCTGCGCGGCATCGCGCAGGATTTCGGCGTCAACGTCTGAGCCGGTCCGGAGGACATCTCCGGGCACCTTCAGCTCCATCGCGTCCGGCGCCGCACGTTGTGCGGCGCCGGACGCGCTCGGCAGAGCGCCCCGCGTCCCTCAGGCGCCCGTGCCGGGCAGAGGTCGTACGACCGTCCATCGACTCGGGGAGGACACACCATGGGCGTCACGCTCGCCAAGGGAGGCAACGTCTCCCTCTCCAAGGCCGCACCCAACCTCACGCAGGTGCTGGTCGGGCTCGGCTGGGACGCACGATCCACGACGGGAGCCGACTTCGACCTCGACGCCAGCGCGCTGCTGTGCCAGTCGGGCCGGGTCCTCGGCGACGAGTGGTTCGTGTTCTACAACAACCTCACGAGCCCCGACGGCTCCGTCGAGCACACCGGCGACAACCTCACGGGGGAGGGCGAGGGCGACGACGAGTCCGTCATCGTGAACCTCGCGCAGGTGCCGGCGCACTGCGACAAGATTCTTTTCCCGGTCTCCATCCATGAAGCCGACAATCGTGGGCAGACCTTCGGGCAGGTGGCCAATGCCTTCATCCGCGTGGTGAACCAGGCGGACGGACAGGAGTTGGCACGCTACGACCTCAGTGAGGACGCGTCGACGGAGACGGCGATGATCTTCGGCGAGCTCTACCGCTACGGCGGCGAGTGGAAATTCCGTGCAGTCGGACAGGGGTACGCGTCAGGGCTCCGGGGCATCGCTCTAGACTTCGGGGTCAACGTTTCGTAAAGCCGCGCACGGCGCGGGGGAGCCCCGTACTCAACCGGGGGAGACCCGTTACATACACGATGGGGTAGCCAGTGCTTCTGAAAACCTTCGGCTGGTCGTTCGCGGTTACCGCGATCGGCCTGGTCGCAGCGGTGTTCTACGGGGGGTGGCAGGCATTCGGCATCGTCGCGATCCTGTCGGTCCTGGAGATCTCGCTGTCCTTCGACAACGCGGTGATCAACGCCGGAATCCTGAAGAAGATGAATGCCTTCTGGCAGAAGATCTTCCTCACCGTCGGTGTCCTCATCGCGGTCTTCGGTATGCGGCTGGTGTTCCCCGTCGTGATCGTGGCCATCAGCGCCCAGCTGGGACCGATCGAGGCCATCGACCTCTCGTTCAACGACCCCGACAGGTACAAGGAACTGGTGACGGACGCCCATCCGTCGATCGCCGCATTCGGTGGCATGTTCCTGCTCATGATCTTCCTCGACTTCATCTTCGAGGACCGTGACATCCAGTGGCTGCGCTGGATCGAGCGCCCGCTCGCCAAGCTCGGCAAGGTCGACATGCTGTCGGTCTGCGTCGCGCTCATCGTCCTGCTCATCGCGTCCATGACGGTCGCCACCCACGCCCACCAGCACGGTGGCGGGCACGCCGACAAGGCGTCGACCGTCCTGCTCTCCGGTATCGCCGGTCTGATCACCTACCTCGTGGTCGGTGGTCTCTCCGGGTTCTTCGAGGACAAGCTCGAAGAGGAGGAGGAGCGTGAGCACGAGGCCGAGGAAGAGGCCAGGAAGGCCGGGAAGCCGGCCTCCGCGGTGCTCCTCGCCGGCAAGGCCGCGTTCTTCATGTTCCTGTACCTCGAGGTCCTCGACGCGTCCTTCTCGTTCGACGGTGTCATCGGCGCCTTCGCCATCACCAACGAGATCGTCCTGATGGCGCTCGGCCTCGGTATCGGCGCCATGTACGTCCGTTCGCTCACCGTGTACCTGGTCCGCCAGGGCACCCTCGACGACTACGTCTACCTGGAGCACGGCGCGCACTACGCGATCGGCGCCCTGTCGGTCATCCTGCTCGTCACCATCCAGTACGAGATCAACGAGCTCATCACCGGTTCCGTCGGGGTCATCCTGATCGCCTGGTCCTTCTGGTCCTCGGTCCGGCGCAACAAGGCCATCGCGGCGGCAGGCGGCGACGGCGGCGACGGCTCCGATTCCAAGGCGGAAGTGTCCTCCGGGGTGTGACCCGGTAAGGATTGAGGAACGCTCTCTCTGCGGGGCGGCCCACGGCGGCGGTTCTCCGGGAACACCCGGACCCGGCGCGGCGGCCGCCCCGCAGTGACGTGCGGGGCGTGTGGGCCGCAGGTGCGGGGTCGAGCGGTACTACCGATACATGTGGGGGTTGGGATGGCCTTCTGGGACGGCCTGTTTCCGAGGCGGGCGTCGCAGTTCGAGTCGGGTAACTCCGCGACGAACTCGATCGTGCTCTCCAAGCGCAATGCCACGGTCTCGTTGAACAAGCAGGGCGCGCTGTCGGGCAACCTGCGCGTCAACCTGTCGTGGCGGATGCGCACGTCGGACATCGGCGGAAGGTCGCGGCAGAGCGGCCGGTTGCTGCGTCCGCTGAAGCTCTTCCAGCCCGACGTGGTCCAGGCGCACACCCAGGGCATGGTCAACGTCGACCTGGACCTGGGCTGCATGTACGAACTGACGGACGGGACCAAGGGGGTCGTGCAGCCCCTGGGCAACCTCATAGGCGACCTGAACGCGGCCCCGTACATCAGGCTCAGCGGGGACGACCGCTTCGGGGCGCCGTCGGGCGAGACCGTCTACGTGAACCTCGACAAGCGCGATGAGATCAAGCGCCTGCTGTTCTTCGTCTACATCTACGACCAGACCCCGGCCTTCGACCGTACGCACGCCAAGGTGACGCTCTATCCGGGCAACGGCCCGCGCATCGAGATCGAGCTGGACGAGCGGGCCCCGCAGGCCCGTTCCTGCGCGGTGTTCACGGTGGAGAACGTCAAGGGCGAGCTGATCGTGCGCCGCGAGGTGAAGTTCGTGTACGGCTTCCAGTCGGAGCTGGACCGGATGTACGGCTTCGGCATGCAGTGGGGACGCGGCTACAAGACGCGGGCCTGAGTGCGCGCCGTGAAGGGCGGCCGCGCCTCCGGCTCCCTACCGGAGGAACTGCGGGCCCTGCGGGGGCAGCATGAAATTCGGGTCGGCGGCGGGCGCGGCCGCCGCCGCGGGCTGCGGATAGCCGTACGCCGGCCGGTCCCCGGCAGGCTGCGGATAGCCGTACGCGGGCGCAGGGGCCGCCGCGGGCTGCTGGGGGTAGCCGTAGGCCGGCTGCGGCGCGGCGGACGGCTGGGGATAGCCGTACGCGGGCTGCTGGTGCTGGACCGTGGCCTGGGAGTCGGGCGCGGGCTGCTGGTGCTGCACCGTGGCCTGGGAGTCCGGGGCGGGCGGGAAGGACGCCTGCGGGTCGGGAGCGCCGGGCACGGCCGCGGGACCGGGCTCGGAGGCCGCCTCGGCCTCGTCCACCGAGATCCCGAAGGCGGTGGCCAGCCCCACGAGGCCGGTCGGATATCCCTGGCCCACCGCCCGGAACTTCCAGCCGTCACCCCGCCGGTACAGCTCGCCGCAGATGACGGCGGTCTCCTCGCCGGTCTCGGCCCGCACATCGAAGACCGCGAGCGGCTCACCGTCCGCGGACGCCGCGTCGTACAGCGATATCCGCAGATCCGTCACGCGCTCGAACGCCTCCTCGTCGCAGGACGCGGCGATGACCACCTGGTCCACGGAGGGGTCGAGCGAGGAGAGATCCGCCTCGATCGTGTCGGTGAGCCCTTCGGGCGAACTGCGCTTGGGCAGGCGCCGCACGAGCCCCGAAGGGTGCCGCGGCTGGTTGTAGAAGACGAAGTCCTCGTCGGAACGCACCCGGCCGTCGGGCCCGATCAGCAGGGCGGAGGCGTCCACATCGGGGACCCCGGCACCCGGGGTCCAGCGCAGCACGGCCCGTACGGCCATGGCGTCGAGTGGGACGTTCGAGCCCTTCAGCATCGCGTGCGTCATGGCGGTCATCCTGCCTGCTGGGGGGGCGTCCGGACAACGCGGGGGTACGAACCAGTAGGCCAGGCACCGTTCCCGGGGGGCACGCAGGCGCGCCGTGCGGGGTGTGAGATACGCGGGGGACACCCGAAGTTCACAGGGACGGGGAACCGGCGACACCTGTCCGAACGTACTATTACCGGCCACATGTTTGTCCGGTCCATCAGGCAGTACGGGGGAATCACATGCGTCATTTCGGGCACATCTCGCCCGCTGTCCGGGAAGCTCTGTTCTTCAGGGAGCCGTGCGAATTCGACGCCGGTTCCCCCTCCCCGATGCTCTCCGCGGCCCTGGGCGCCACGCTCTACAGCCCCGCGACCCGCCCCAGGCTGGCCGACGACGTGATCAAGCAGAGCGGGCAGGGAGTCGTCTCCATGGTCCTCTGCCTGGAGGATTCCATCGACGACGCCGAAGTGGTCGGCGCCGAGGCCAACCTCGTCCGGCAGTTCGCCGACATCGACGCGCGCGACGCCGATGTGCCGCTGCTCTTCATCAGGGTCCGCGAACCCGAGCAGATCTCCGACCTCGTACGGCGGCTGGGAAGCTCCGTCCGAAGGTTGTCCGGATTCGTACTTCCGAAATTCACGGAGGAGCGGGGCGAGCTCTTCCTGGAGGCCCTCACCGCGGCCGAAGCGGAGAGCGGACACCGGCTGTTCGCGATGCCCGTCCTCGAATCACCCGAGCTGCTGCACCTGGAGACGCGGGGCGAAACCCTCCAGGGAATCGCCCGCACCGTCGACAAGTACCGCGAGCGGATCCTCGCGCTCCGGCTCGGCGTCACCGACTTCTGCTCCGCCTACGGTCTGCGCCGGGCGCCCGACATGACGGCGTACGACGTCCAGATCGTCGGCGCCGTCATCGGCGACGTCGTCAACGTGCTGGGCCGCTCGGACGGCACCGGCTTCACCATCACCGGCCCCGTGTGGGAGTACTTCCGGCTCCAGGAGCGGATGTTCAAGCCCCAGCTGCGCCGCAGCCCCTTCATGGGGCAGGCCGAGGAGCTGCGCAACACGCTCATCGAGCACGACCTCGACGGACTGCTGCGCGAGATCGAGCTGGACCGCGCCAACGGGCTGCTCGGCAAGACCTGCATCCACCCGTCCCACGTCCTGCCCGTGCACGCGCTGTCGGTCGTCAGCCATGAGGAGTACAGCGACGCGCAGGACATACTGCGGCCGGAGCGGGGCGGCGGCGGGGTGCTGCGCTCCGCGTACACGAACAAGATGAACGAAGTGAAGCCCCACCGCGCCTGGGCCGAGCGGACCCTCCGGCGCGCCGAGGTCTTCGGCGTGGCCCGCGAGGACGTGGGCTTCGTGGAGCTCCTGGCCGCCGGTGTGACGGCCTGAGCACGGACATGGGCGAGCACGGGCCGGCAGCGGACGAGCACATACGGGAAGAAGAGGCAGTGGACGTGGAGTGGTCGGGTAACTGGGTCGCCGGGCGGCTCGGGGTCGAGCTCGTCGGCGACGGCGAGCTCAGGGAACTGCTGGGCCTCGCCCTGCGCCGCAACCCGAAGCGGGCCCATCTGCTCGTCTCGAACGTCCTGGGCAAGCATGTGCCGCAGCGGCCGTCCGTCGTCCACGGCGTGGGCTTCGAGCTCGGCGAACGGGTACGGAACCTGCTCGGCGAGGCGGAGGCCCGCCGCGCGGTCGTCCTCGGCTACGCGGAGACGGCGACCGGCCTCGGCCACGCCGTCGCCGACGGGCTCGGCGTCGCCCCGTACCTCCACTCGACCCGCCGCCCCGTCCCCGGCGCCGCCCAGGCGGGCGGCTTCGAGGAGGCGCACTCGCACGCCACCTCGCATCTGCTGCTGCCCGAGGACCCGGACCTGCTGAACGCCACCGCCGAGGGCTCGCCGCTGGTCCTGGTCGACGACGAGTTCTCCACCGGCAACACCGTGCTCAACACCATCAGAGCCCTGCACGCGCGCTACCCCCGGGACCGGTACGTCATCGTCGCCCTCGTGGACATGCGCTCCGAGGCGGACCAGGGGCGGCTCGCCGAGTTCGCCCAGGAGATCGGCGCCCGCGTCGACCTGGTGGCCCGCGCCCGGGGCACCGTGCGCCTGCCCGAGGGGGTCCTGGAGAAGGGCCGCAGCCTGGTCGCCGAGCACGACGCCCAGGACGCCGGGCCCGTGGCGAGCGGGTCGTCCGCCGAGC
>NZ_JAERUC010000152.1 GCF_016745505.1 Streptomyces silvae
CGAGGGCGCCGGTTTCACGTGAAACCGGCGCCCTCGGTCCGTCTACGTACGGCTCAGGCCAGGCGCCGTGGCGCGAGGCCCAGGCGGCGGTCCTTGAGGGCGGGGAACTGCTCCCGGGTGGTGGTGGCCTTCGCCGGGTCGAACTCCACGGAGAGCACCTCCTCGGCGGCACCGGCCTCGGCCAGCACCTCGCCCCAGGGGTCGACGACGATGCTGTGGCCCGCCTGCTCGACCCCGGCGTGGGTGCCGGACGAACCGACCGCCAGGACGTACGCCTGGTTCTCGACCGCGCGGGCCTGGGCCAGCAGCGTCCAGTGCGAGCGGCGGCGCTCCGGCCAGCCGGCCGCGACGATCAGGGTCTCGGCGCCCGCGTCGATCAGCCCGCGGAACTGCTCGGGGAAGCGCAGGTCGTAACAGGTGGCGAGGCCGAGCGTGGTCTCCGGCAGGGCGACGGTGACGAGCTCCTCGCCGGCTCCCATCATCACCGCCTCGCCCTTGTCGAAGCCGAAGCGGTGGATCTTGCGGTAGGAGGCGGCCCGCTCGCCCTCGGGCGAGAACACCAGCGAGGTGTTGTAGAGGGTGCCGTCCTCGGCGCGCTCGACGAAGGATCCGGCGTGCAGCCAGACACCGGCCTCGGCGGCCGCCTTCGCCATGATGTCGTGCGTGGGGCCCTGCAGCGGCTCGGCCTCGTCGGCAAAAGCGGTGTAGGCGAAGGCGCCGACCGGCCAGAGCTCGGGGAGGACGACGAGGTCCGCTCCCCGCTGGGCCACGACCAGCGAAGCCGCGCGCTCTCTACGGGAATTGACCGATTCATCCGGGTTTACTGCGATCTGGATGAGGGAGGCGAGCACACTACCACCGTCCTGGCATGGAAGCCGTCAACGCGGGCCTACGATCGTCACACGAAAGCACTGCCGGGGTGCCTGCTCGCAGCGTAACTTAGCGAGCGAACCTCCCACGCAGCCCGCAGACAGCACCGACGGTGCCGGCCCTCCCGCCGGCACTCCCCTGCTCTCCAGCCCATGCACCGCAGAACCGCACGAGGGGTCCCGTGACCGTCCATCCCAGCCTCCAGACCTATGCCGATGCCTGGACCCACTCCATCGAGTCGATAGCCGAGCTGGTCAAGCCACTCGCAGAGGGGGAGTGGAACCGCCGGACACCCTGCCCGGGCTGGTCGGTCCGCGACATCGTCTCGCACGTCATCGGCATGGAGTGCGAGCAGCTCGGCGACCCCCGTCCGATCCACACGCTGCCGCGCGACCTGTACCACGTGCAGAACGACCACCAGCGCTACATGGAGATGCAGGTCGACGTACGGCGCCACCACACCGCGCCGGAGATGACCTCGGAGCTGGAGTACACGCTCATCCGCCGCATGCGTCAGCTGCGCAACGAGTCGCGTGCCCCCGAGACCATGGTGCGGGCGCCCCTCGGCGCCGAGCAGACACTGGAACTGGCGCTGCGCATGCGGGCCTTCGACGTCTGGGTGCACGAGCAGGATCTGCGCACGACGCTGGGACAGCCCGGCAACCTGGACTCCCCCGGGGCCCTGATCGTCCGGGACACACTGCTGGTCGGACTGGCGAAGGTCGTCGCCAAGGACGCGGGCGCACCGCCGAATTCGGCCGTGGTCTTCGATGTGCACGGCCCGCTGGAGTTCCTGCGTACGGTCAGGGTCGACGGCGAGGGCCGCGGTTCGGTCGACGGCGCGCCGTCGCTCGGCCCCGCGGCGACCCTGGCCATGGACTGGGAGACGTACTACCGGCTGGCCTGCGGCCGGGTCCGGGCCCAGGCCGTGGAGGACCGGATCAAGATCGAGGGCGACCAGGAGCTGGCGGCCGAGATCCTGCGCCACTTCGCCGTGACCCCGTAGCACCGAGCCCGGCGGCGCCCGTCCGTGGCGGACCGGGACGGGCGCGCCGCCGGGGCGCTGTCAGGCGGGCACGTGCACCGCTTCGACCCGGCTGACGACGTGGTGGTCGCGTTCCCTGTGGGTGGCACTGGCGTGCAGCCGCAGGATCTGTACGACGCCGAGCGCCTCCAGGACGAAGACCGAGGCGAACGCGATGCGGTAGTTGTCCCCGGTCGCGTCCAGCAGCACACCGACCAGGAACAGGGTCGTCATCGAGGCGACGAAGCCGCCCATGTTGACGATGCCGGAGGCGGTGCCCTGGCGCTCCGACGGATTGGCCGGCCGGCCGAAGTCGAAGCCGATCATCGAGGCCGGGCCGCAGGAGCCGAGCACCACGCACAGGGTGACCAGCAGCCACATCGGCGCGTGGTCGCCGGGGTAGAAGATCGTGCACGCCCAGAGCAGCGCGGTCACCGCGACCGTGCCCAGGGCCAGCGGGGCGCGGGCCGCGTGGTGGCGGGCGATGACCTGCCCGTAGACGAGCCCCACCGCCATGTTGGAGAGCACGACCAGGGTGAGCAGCTCACCGGCGGTGCCCCTGCTCAGCCCCTGTGCCTCGACCAGGAACGGCATGCCCCACAGCAGCAGGAAGACCATGGCGGGGAACTGCGTGGTGAAGTGCACCCACATGCCCAGGCGGGTGCCCGGCTCCCGCCAGGACGCCGCGATCTGCTTCCGTACGTACGCCGCTCCGGCGTGCTCGGCGGGCGGCGGCTCGTGGCCCTCGGGGTGGTCCTTGAGGAAGAGCAGCAGCAGGACCAGCACCAGCACACCCGCGAGCGAGCTGCCGACGAAGGTCGCAGTCCAGCCGAACCCGTGCAGCGCGCGGGCGATCACGAGGGTCGAGACCAGGTTGCCCGCCATCCCGAAGAGCGCGGCCACCTGCCCGATCAGCGGGCCGCGCCGGGCCGGGAACCACCGGGCGCCGAGCCGCAGCACGCTGATGAACGTCATCGCGTCGCCGCAGCCGAGCAGGGCGCGGGAGGCGAGCGCCATGCCGTACGAGGGGGAGAGGGCGAAGCCCAGCTGCCCCAGCGTGAAGAGCACCACCCCGAGGGTGAGGACCTTCTTGGTGCCGAGCCGGTCGACCAGGAGCCCCACGGGTATCTGCATGCCGGCGTAGACGAGCAGCTGAAGGATGGAGAACGTCGACAGGGCCGAGGCGTTGACGTCGAACCGGTCGGCGGCGTCGAGCCCGGCGACGCCCAGGCTCGTACGGAAGATGATGGCGACGAAGTAGACGGCGACGCCGACGCCCCAGATCCAGACGGCACGCCGGCCGCCGGGCGGGTCACCGGGCAGGGAGAGGGTGGGGGCGGCCGAGGTCATCGGTCATCACCCCGGACCAGCACCTTGACCCGGCTGACATGGCGCCGTACGACGCCTGCGGCGCCCTCGGCGTCACCGGACCTGATGGCCTCCAGCAGCTCTCCGTGCTCGGTGATGTTGGCGGCGATCCGGCCGGGATGCGCCTCCATCACGGCGACGCCCATTCTCAACTGCCGGTCACGGAGCTGGTCGTAGAGGCGCGAGAGGATCTCGTTGCCCGCGTTCTTCACGATCTCGGCGTGGAAGCAGCGGTCCTTGACGGAGACCGCGGCCAGATCGCCCGCCTCGGCGAGTTCCCGCTGCTCCTCCAGGAGCTGTTCGAGCCGCGCGATCAGCTGCGCCGGGGCGGGCACCGCCTTGCGTGCGGCGAACTCCTCCACCAGCAGCCGGGTCTCCACCACGTCGGAGATCTCCTGCGCGGAGACCGCCAGCACCAGCGCGCCCTTCTTCGGGTAGAGCTTGATCAGCCCTTCGACCTCCAGGCGGAGCAGCGCTTCGCGCACCGGGGTCCTGGATACGCCGACGGCCTCGGCCAGGTCGCCTTCGGTGAGCAGCGTGCCGCCCTCGTAGCGGCGGTCGAGGACCGCTTCCTTGACGTGGGTGTAGACGCGCTCGGCTGCGGGCGGCGGCTTGGGGACGGCGGGTGCGGCAGGCATGCACACAGCATAGATACAAGATGGGTGCGTCCGCTCCCCCGTCCGCGATCCGGACCCCGCGGCCCTCCAAGGGCGGGCCTCGGCGCCGCGAGGGGCTACCTCCGCAGGGCCGCCCGCAGCACCCCGGCGGAGGCCGCGACGATCCGCGTCGGCTCCTCGTTGCCGCCCGTGGCGACCGGCGCGGCCCGCACGGTCCTGGCCTGTTCCGACGCGACGGTCCAGTAGCCCCCGGCCGCCCGCACCCCGTTGTCCCGAGTCGGGCGTCGGCGTCCTCGGGGAAGGAGTTGGCGGCCTCACCGGCATCGCTGCCGCCCGTGTCCTCGACGGTCACCTCGGTCGCCGTGAGGGTGTTGAAGCGCGAGTCGATCTGGGACGAGGTGGTGCGCACGTCCGGCCGTCACGGCGCCGGGGGACCGCATGTCCGGAGCCCCCGGCGCGACCCCCGGCCGGCCTCGCAGCCATGACGCGGTTCACTCTTACGGGTGTACAGCCATTCGGCACGGTCATGAGTCTCATGACAGGGCGGCACTCCCGTGCGACGGCCCCTTCAGGGACACTTGGAGCATCTACCTTGAAATACGGCATCACGGGCATCCGCCGCGCCTCCGTAGCGGCCACGGTCTCCCTGACGGCAGGGGCCGTCCTCGCGAGCGGGGCGTTCGCCTCGGCGGCCACGGCGGCGGCACCGCCGACACCCACGATCACCGCCAAGGGCGGCTTCGTGATGAACAACGGCACGGCCAGGACGCTCTACGGCAAAGCCGCGGACACCCGCCGCTCCACCGGTTCCACGACGAAGATCATGACCGCCAAGGTGGTGCTGGCGCAGAAGAACCTGAACCTCGACGCCAAGGTCACCGTCCAGAAGGCGTACAGCGACTACATCGTCTCGAAGAACGCCTCGTCCGCCCGGCTGATCGTCGGCGACAAGGTCACGGTCCGTCAGCTCCTGTACGGGCTCATGCTGCCGTCGGGCTGCGACGCCGCGTACGCCCTCGCCGACAAGTTCGGCTCCGGCTCCACGCGCGCGGCCCGGGTGAAGTCCTTCATCGGCAAGATGAACTCCTCCGCGAAGAGCCTCGGTCTGAAGAACACCCACTTCGACTCGTTCGACGGCATCGGCGGCGGCTCGAACTACTCCACGCCGCGTGACCTGACGAAGATCGCCAGCAGCGCGATGAAGAACTCGACGTTCCGCGCGATCGTGAAGACCAGGTCGACGAAGCAGAAGGTCACCACCAAGTCCGGTGGCTACCGCTACATGTCGTGGGCCAACACCAACGCCATGCTGGGCAGTTACACCGGGATGATCGGTGTGAAGACCGGCTCGGGCCCCACGGCCAAGTACTGCCTGGTCTTCGCCGCGACCCGTAACGGCAAGACCGTCATCGGGACCGTCCTGACGTCGACCTCCGCCACCACGCGGACGGCCGACGCGAAGAAGCTCCTGGACTACGGCTTCAAGAAGTAGCCCCCGCGCTCCAGGAAGTGGCCCGAGGCTTCGGGGAGCCTCCCGGAACCGTACGTACCGAAGGGGCCCGTCGCATCGCGCGACGGGCCCCTTCCGTGCGGTTCGTCAGCCCCAGGTGATCAGACGCTTGGGCTGTTCCAGGATCGCCGCGACATCCGCGAGGACCTTGGAGCCGAGCTCGCCGTCGACCAGCCGGTGATCGAAGGAGAGCGCCAGCGTGGTCACCTGGCGGGGCTTCACCTTGCCCTTGTGGACCCACGGCTGGAGCTTGATCGCCCCGACCGCGAGGATCGCGGACTCGCCCGGGTTGAGGATCGGCGTACCGGTGTCGACGCCGAAGACGCCCACGTTGGTGATGGTCACCGTGCCGCCGGCCATGGCCACGGGGGACGTCTTGCCCTCGCGTGCCGTGGACACCAGATCGGCCAGCGCCTCGCCCAGCTCGGGCAGGGTCTTGTCGTGCGCGTCCTTGATGTTCGGCACGATCAGACCGCGCGGGGTGGCGGCGGCGATGCCCAGGTTGACGTAGTGCTTCTGCACGATCTCCTGGTTCGCCTCGTCCCAGGCGGCGTTGACCGCCGGGTTCCGCTTGATCGCGACCAGGAGGGCCTTGGCGATGACGAGGAGCGGGTTGACCCGGACCCCCGCCATGTCCTTGTCCTCCTTGAGCTCCGCCACGAGCTTCATCGTGCGCGTCACGTCGACGGTCACGAACTCGGTGACGTGGGGAGCGGTGAAGGCGCTGCCGACCATGGCCTGCGCGATGGCCTTCCGCACGCCCTTGACCGGGATGCGGGTCTCCCGGCCCACCGGTGCCACCGCCTCCACGGGTGCGGGGGCCGCGACGGCCTCCTCGGCCCGTACGGGCGCCTCGGCCGGAGCCGGAGCGGCAGCCGCGTGGACGTCCTCGCGGGTGATGACGCCGCCCTCGCCGGTCGGGGTGACCGTGGCAAGGTCGATCCCCAGGTCCTTGGCCAGCTTGCGCACCGGCGGCTTGGCCAGCGGACGGCTCTCCGCCACCTTCGCGCGGTGGCCGTTGATCTCGGCCTGGGCCGCGGCCGCGGCCGGACCCGGGATCTCGGCACCCTTGCGGGCCCGGCGCTTGGTGGAGCTCTCGGCCACGCCGTAGCCGACGAGCACCGGCTGACGGCCCTTGGGCGCCTCCTCGGCCGCGGGTTCCGCCACGGCCTCCTGCACGGGCTCCGGCTCGGCCGGGGCGTCACCGCTGCCGGGCGCCACGTCCACCGCGATGATCACCTCGCCGACGTCGACGGTGGTGCCCTCCGGGAAGCGCAGCTCGTGCACCACCCCGTCGAACGGGATCGGCAGCTCCACCGCGGCCTTCGCCGTCTCGACCTCACAGACGACCTGGCCGTCGGTGACGGTGTCGCCGGGCTGGACGAACCACTTGAGGATCTCCGCCTCGGTCAGTCCCTCGCCCACGTCGGGCATCTTGAACTCACGGAAACGCGCGGACGTTTCGGTCATCGTCGTCACGACCCTCTCCTCAGTACGCCAGCGAGCGGTCGACGGCATCGAGCACCCGGTCGAGACCCGGCAGGTACTCGTCCTCCAGCCGGGCCGGCGGGTAGGGGGCGTGGTAGCCGCCGACCCGCAGCACGGGCGCTTCGAGGTGGTAGAAGCAGCGCTCGGTGATCCGGGCCGCGATCTCGGCCCCGGACCCGTAGAACACCGGTGCCTCGTGGACCACCACCAGCCGGCCGGTCTTCTCGACCGAGGCCTGCACGGCGTCGAAGTCGATCGGGGACATCGACCGCAGGTCCAGGACCTCGACCGACTTGCCCTCCTCCTGCGCGGCGGCGGCCGCCTCCAGGCAGACCTTCACCATCGGGCCGTACGCGACGAGCGTGAGGTCGGAGCCCTCACGGGCCACGGCGGCCTTGTGGAGCGGGCCGGGGATGGACTCGGTGTCGAGCTCCCCCTTGTCCCAGTAGCGCCGCTTGGGCTCGAAGAAGATGATCGGATCATCGCTCTGGACGGCCTGCTGCATCATCCAGTACGCGTCGCTCGCGTTGGACGGCGAGACGACCTTCAGGCCCGCCACATGCGCGAACAGTGCCTCGGGCGACTCGCTGTGGTGCTCGACGGCACCGATGCCGCCGCCGTACGGGATGCGGATGACGACCGGCATCTTGACCTTGCCGAGTGCACGCGCGTGCATCTTGGCGAGCTGCGTGACGATCTGGTCGTACGCGGGGAAGACGAAGCCGTCGAACTGGATCTCGACGATCGGGCGGTAGCCGCGCAGGGCGAGGCCGATCGCCGTACCGACGATGCCGGACTCCGCGAGCGGGGTGTCGATCACCCGGCCCTCGCCGAAGTCCTTCTGGAGCCCGTCGGTGATCCGGAAGACCCCGCCGAGCTTGCCTACGTCCTCACCCATGATGAGGACCTTGGGGTCGGTGTCCAGCGCCTTGCGCAGCGACTCGTTGAGCGCCTTCGCGAGGGACATCTTCTCAACGGCCATGGCTAGTTGCCCTCCTCGGCGAACGATGCCTGGTAGGCGGCGAACTGGGCGCGCTCCTCGTCGACGAGGGGGTTGCCGTCGGCGTAGGCGTGGTCGAAGATCGCCAGCCGGTCCGGGTCGGGCATGGCCCGCACCGCTTCACGCACCCGCTTGCCGAGGGTCTCGCTCTCCTCCTCCAGCGCGGTGAAGTACGCCGCGTCGGCGAGTTCCTGCTTCTCCAGGTATGTACGCAGCCGGAGGATCGGGTCCTTGGCCTCCCAGGCCGCCCGCTCCTCGTCCGCCCGGTACTTCGTCGGGTCGTCGGAGGTGGTGTGGGCACCCATCCGGTACGTGAACGCCTCGACGAGGGTCGGCCCCTCGCCCCGCCGGGCCCGCTCCAGCGCCGAGCGGGTGACGGCCAGGCACGCGAGGACGTCGTTGCCGTCGACCCGTACGCCCGGGAAGCCGAAGCCCTGCGCGCGCTGGTAGAGCGGCACGCGGGTCTGCTTCTCGGTGGGCTCGGAGATCGCCCACTGGTTGTTCTGGCAGAAGAACACGACGGGGGCGTTGTAGACGGCGGAGAAGGTGAACGCCTCCGCGACGTCGCCCTGGCTGGAGGCGCCGTCCCCGAAGTACGCGATCACGGCCGAGTCCGCGCCGTCCTTGGCGACGCCCATGGCGTAGCCGGTGGCGTGCAGGGTCTGCGAGCCGATGACGATCGTGTACAGGTGGAAGTTGTTGGTGTTCGGGTCCCAGCCGCCGTGGTTCACGCCGCGGAACATCCCGAGCAGATTGGTCGGGTCCACGCCCCGGCACCAGGCGACACCGTGCTCCCGGTAGGTCGGGAAGACGTAGTCGTCGTCGCGCAGCGCCCGGCCGGAGCCGATCTGCGCGGCCTCCTGGCCCAGCAGCGAGGCCCACAGGCCCAGCTCGCCCTGGCGCTGGAGCGCGGTGGCCTCGGCGTCGAAGCGGCGGGTCAGGACCATGTCCCGGTAGAGACCGCGGAGCTCGTCCGCGCTCAGGTCGATCTCGAAGTCCGGGTGCTCGACGCGCTCGCCCTCGGGCGTCAGCAGCTGTACGAGCTGGGGGCCCTCCGGTGCCTTCGCGGGCGTCTTCGCGGCGCTGGTCCGCTTACTGCTGCGTCGCGGTTTGCTCGCGGCAGTGCTCTCCACGGTCACGTGCGTGCTCCTCCGTCGGTCCGGCCCCCGGGATGGCCGGGAACCAGTGCGGCTCGCCTGTGTCCGGACCCGTGCACGGGGTGGGTGCCACTCGGCCGGGAACAGGCGTGACAGGTGCCCCGGCGAGCGTCCTGTCATACGCACGTTACCCAGTGCACCGCATAACTGCGAAACACCTTGTGACCTGCGATTTTGCTTGGATTTCCAAGTAAATCCAGAAAAGCGCGAACTCCCGCTGGTCACAGCACTGGTAACAGCCTGGCAGGCGGCCGGAACAACGGCACGTTATCCCGGCCCGGAGTCGCAGGGAAGGGCGGACGACAAAGGAGTGTGTGAGACTTCGAATGTGCGCGAAGAAGGAAAAATCACGGTATTCCTGCTCGATGATCACGAAGTCGTCCGGCGCGGGGTTCACGAGCTGCTCTCAGCCGAGGAGGGCATCGAGGTCGTGGGCGAGGCGGGGACGGCCGCGGACGCGCTCGCACGCATCCCGGCGACCCGGCCCGACGTCGCCGTCCTGGACGTGCGGCTGCCGGACGGCAGCGGGGTGGAGGTCTGCCGCGAGGTCCGCTCGAAGGACGAGAACATCAAATGCCTGATGCTCACGTCGTACGCCGATGACGAGGCCCTTTTCGACGCGATCATGGCCGGCGCCTCGGGGTACGTCCTGAAGGCCATCCGCGGCAACGAGCTGATCGGCGCCGTACGCGACGTGGCGGCCGGCAAATCCCTGCTGGACCCCGCGGCCACCGCCCGTGTGCTGGAAAGGCTGCGCGAGGGCAAGGACAGCAAGGGCGACGACCGTCTCGCCGGGCTGACCGAGCAGGAGCGCAAGATCCTCGACCTGATCGGCGAGGGGCTGACGAACCGGGTGATCGGCGAGCGGCTGCACCTCGCCGAGAAGACCATCAAGAACTACGTCTCCAGCCTGCTCTCGAAGCTGGGCATGGAGCGGCGTTCGCAGGCGGCGGCGTACGTGGCGAGGCTGCAGGCCGAGAAGCGCTGAGGTCGGGAAGCGCCGAGGACCGGGATCGCCGGCCGCCGGTCGCTGGTCACCGGTAGCCGGCCGTCGGTTGCTCGTCGCCGGTAGCCGGCCGTCGGTTGCTCGTCGCCGGGTGAGCGGGGGCAGGGACTTTGGTCCCCGGCCGGTCGGGGCGGCGGACCCTTACACGGCTCCTACCTCTGCCGGAGAGTGGAGGGCATGCTTTCTCCCCGCCCCTCCGGCCGCCTGTCCGGGACCGAAGCCGCGCCAGGTTCCGGAATCTTCGGCTCCGTCGGCTCCTCCGTCACGGACAAGCTCCGGGCCATCGAGCTGCTCGCCAGCGTCCGCTACGGCCGGCTGGCCATGAGCATGCGGGCCCTGCCCTTCCTGGCGGTGGCCCGGCACCTGGTGGTCGAGGGCCGGGTCGTCCTGCGGATGCACCGGGGGCTCGGCTTCCACGAGTCCTGCGACGGAAGCGTCGTCGCGTACGGGGCGGACAACTTCAACTCCCCCGCCCCCGACGGCGCGGAGGACCTCTGGTCGGTGCAGTTCACCGGCCCCGCCGAGATCGTGCACCCGGCCTCCGACCAGCGAGAACGCTTCGGAACCGGCCCGGCCGAGGTGAACGGCGAGCACTTCGATCCGGTGTATCTGCGGCTCGATCCCCACCTCGCCCACATGCACACTCTGGCCTTCGACGCAAGTCCGTAAAACCAGCCACTCAGCGTCACCTAACATGTGTCGCGTGCTGCGCTCATCTGTGACCCTTCCGCCAGTCCCACCGGTCGGCGAGGTCCTGCGCCGCTACCCGGACGCCGGTGAACCCCTCGCGTGCGAACCCATCGGCAAGGGCCTGCTCAACCACGGTTACCGCGTGTCCACCACCCGCGGTGCGTACTTCCTCAAGCACCATCTCGACAAGCACCACCTCGACGACGCCAGTGGCGATCACGCCACGATCGTCCGGCAGCACCGGGCGACCCAGCAGCTGCACTCCCTCGGTGTGCCGGTGGCCCCGCCGCTCTCGGACACAGAGGGTGACACGGTCACCGTGATCAACGGGCAGCGGTACGCCCTGCACCGCTGGGTGGACGGTCTCCACCGGGACGGCACCCAGCTGACCACCTCCCAGTCGCGCCGGCTCGGGGCGCTCCTCGGAGCCGTACACATGGGCCTGGAGCAGGTCATGGAGGCGGACCCGCCGCCTCCGGTACGGGGGCAGAGCCCCGATCCCGCCGATACGTTCACGCTGATCGACGAGCTGCTGACGGCCGCGCGGCGCATGGGCCCCCGGGACGCGTTCGACGAGCTCGCCGTGCACCGTCTCGTCGAACGCCGCGCCCTGCTGGAACAGCACGCGCACCGCCGCCCGCCCACGCCCGGGGGCTCGGCCCGGGGCTGGGTCCACGGCGACTTCCACCCGCTGAATCTGCTCTACCGGGGCGCCGACCCCGTCGCCATCGTCGACTGGGACCGGCTCGGCGTGCAGCCGCGCGCGGAGGAGGCCGTCCGTGCGGCGGCGATCTTCTTCGTCCGGCCGGACGGCAAGCTGGCGCTGGAGAAGGTGCGGGCGTACGCCCGCGCCTACCGGCGCTCTGCGGGCGCCGGGGCGGCCGAGCTGGCGGCTGCGGTCCACCGGGTGTGGTGGGAGCGCCTCAACGACTTCTGGATACTGCGCTGGCGCTACCGCCTGCACGACCGCAGGGCCGACCCGCAGTTCCCTGCGGTGTCGGCCCTGGCGGTGTGGTGGACGCGCGAGTACGAGGCGGTGGGCGAGGCCTTCACGGGGTGAGGGCCGGGGCGCTACTAGCCGGTGGTACCGGTCGGCCCTGCGGCGGTGCCGGCCGCGGCGCCGGCTGCGGCTCCCTCGCTGCCCCCGTTGTTCGCCCCCGGGTCCGTGGGCTCACCGGTCGGTTCGCCGGTGTCACCCCCGTCGTCGCCCTCGGTCGTGCCGCCGTCGGACGTTCCGCCCGTATCCGGGTCGGAGGACGTCGGCGTGTCCGTCGGCTCCCGGGTCGGCTCGGTCGGCTCGTTCGTCTGGCTCCACGTGGGTTCGCTGGTGGGCCACGTCTGGCCGCCCGAGGAGTTGTTCGGCTCCTCGGTCTCCTCGGTCTCCTCGTCCGTCGGCTCCGGTGAGGACGGGGTCGGCGAGGGGGTCACGGAGGTGGAGGGCGATGCCGGTGACTTCTTCTTGCCGCCGTCGTCGTTCGCCGCCTGGAGGGCGAACGCGACGCCCGCGCCGATGGCGATCAGCGCGAGCAGGACGAACAGCCACATCTTCCCGCGGCCGCCGCCGTTGTGCTGACCGCCCGCGTACGCCCCGTCGTCGGGGTTCATGGGCGGCAGGATCGGGCCCTGCGAGGTGTCCCCGTGCATGGGGTGACCCATGGCCGCCGTGCTGCCGCCGATGTTCATCGCGGCCGTGTGGCCGCCGTCGTGCACGTTGACCGGGCCGGTGTTCCACGTGCCGGTGTGCCCGCCCTGGACCTGCAGCATCTGCAGGCTGTACTGGACGAGGCCGCGCATTTCCTCGGCGCTCTGGAACCGGTCGTCCGGGTCCTTCGCGAGGGAGCGCATGACGAGCCCGTCCAGCTCCGGCGGGACTGCCGCGGCGGCCTGGGAGGGCGGCACCGGGATGTCCTGGACGTGCTGGTAGACGACGGAGAGGGGGGTCTCGCCGGTGAACGGGGGCCGCAGGGCGAGCAGTTCGTAGAGCAGGCAGCCCGTGGCGTACAGGTCGGAACGGTGGTCGACCGCCTTGCCGAGGGCCTGCTCGGGGGAGAGGTACTGGGGTGTGCCCATGACCATGCCGGTCTGGGTCATCGTCGACTGGGCGCCGTGCAGCGCGCGGGCGATGCCGAAGTCCATCACCTTGACCGCGCCGGAGTGCGTGATGATCACGTTCGCCGGCTTGATGTCCCGGTGCACGATGCCGTGCTGGTGGGAGTAGGCCAGGGCTTCGAGGACGCCGGCGACGATGATCAGCGCCTGCTCGGGCGGCGGGGCCTCGGCCTCGAGCAGCAGATCGCGGATGGTGTTGCCCTCGACGAGCTCCATCACGATGTACGGCACGGTCGAGCCGCCCACGACGTCCTCGCCGGAGTCGTACACGGCGACGATCGCGTGGTGGTTGAGGCCCGCGACCGACTGTGCCTCACGCGTGAAGCGGGCCTTGGAGACCGGGTCCTCGGCGAGGTCGGAACGGAGCAGCTTCACCGCCACCGTGCGCCCCAGACGGACGTCCTCCGCGGCGTAGACCTCGGCCATGCCGCCGCGGCCGAGCCGGTGGGTCATGCGGTAACGGCCGTCCCCGACCACACCGCCGACACCCCAGGAGTCGGTGCCATCCGAAACTCCGCCGCCGTTTGCTTCGGATTCGGGTGCCATCAGTCCTCGCCGTCGTATCTGTCCGCGCGTCCGCGGGTTCTCACGGTGCCTTGCTGCATTGCCACGTCACGCTACAGCCTCTGTGCGACACACCGGTTCCCAGAGTGACGGGCCATCCAATCGGCTCGCGCGCCGTCCACGCAAATTCCATGCGCTTCCTGTAACGCTTCCGAGACGCTTCTTGTGCGTAGGGTCACGGAACGGGCACCCGGCTTGACGTGTCGTACCCCTCGGGCAGACTTGGGCCGTAATAGGGATGATCGCGTCCGTCGGGCGCCTAGGGGGATGCAAGTCATGAGCCACGACGGGGCACACGGCGCACAGGGGCGTTACGCGGGCGGTTCCGTGGCCGGCGGCCGCTACCAGCTGCGCGACCTGCTCGGTGAGGGCGGCATGGCGTCCGTCTACCTCGCGTACGACTCCGCCCTGGACCGCCAGGTGGCCATCAAGACGCTGCACACGGAGCTGGGGCGCGAGCAGTCCTTCCGCGAGCGGTTCCGGCGTGAGGCACAGGCCGTCGCCAAGCTCCAGCACACCAACATCGTCTCGGTGTTCGACACGGGCGAGGACGAGCTCGGCGGCGCGCTGATGCCGTACATCGTCATGGAGTACGTCGAGGGGCAGCCGCTCGGCTCCGTGCTCCAGTCGGACATCCAGCAGTACGGCGCGATGCCGGCCGAGAAGGCGCTCAAGGTGACGGCCGATGTGCTCGCCGCCCTGGAGACCAGCCACGAGATGGGCCTGGTCCACCGCGACATCAAGCCCGGCAACGTGATGATGACCAAGCGCGGCGTCGTCAAGGTCATGGACTTCGGCATCGCCCGTGCCATGCAGTCGGGCGTCACCTCGATGACCCAGACCGGCATGGTCGTCGGCACCCCGCAGTACCTCTCCCCCGAGCAGGCCCTCGGCCGTGGCGTCGACGCGCGCTCCGACCTGTATTCGGTCGGCATCATGCTCTTCCAGCTGCTCACGGGCCGTATCCCGTTCGACGCGGACTCCCCGCTCGCCATCGCGTACGCGCATGTGCAGGAGGAGCCGGCCGCCCCGTCCAGCATCAACCGGTCGATCACGCCCGCGATGGACGCCCTCGTCGCCCGCGCGCTGAAAAAGAACCCGAACGAGCGCTTCCCGAGCGCCGCGGCGATGCAGGACGAGATCGCACGCGTGCTGAACGCGAGCGGTCCCGCGGGAGCCCCGGTGATCATCGGCGGCGGCGCCCCGGCGAACAGCGGCTCGGGAGTGGGCTCGGCGGTCTTCCCGCCCGTCGACCAGGCCACCCCGGCCCCGCACAGCGTGCAGACGCCGTACCAGCCGCACCCGCACCAGCCCGGCCCGTACGGCGCACCGACCCCCGCCCCCACGCCGGGCTACGGCTACCCGCAGGCGCCCCAGCCGTACGGGACCCCGGCACACCTGGCGCACCAGACCCCGCCGCCGTACACGATGTCCCCGCAGACGGCGACGGGCACCGCGGGTGGCGGCTCCAAGCGCAACATGCCGGTCATCGTGGGGTCGATCGTGGTCGCCCTGGTCGCGATCGGCGGTCTCGTCGCCTTCCTGAACATGGACGACGACCCGGGGAACGGCAAGGGCGGCGACCCGGGCTCCAGCGAGTCCTCCGTCGCCGGCGAGCACAAGCCGCCGGAGCGGAACCGCACGATGGAGACCACGCAGTGCACGGACGCCCGGGAGGACACGGACGACCCGGCCAAGGTCCAGGCCCCGAACTTCGTCTACAAGGACATCCTCTCCGCGAAGGCGTGCGCCCTGGCCGCAGGCTGGACCGTCAAGGTCATCGAGGTGGAGGGCAACACCTACGCCGAGGACCAGGTCATCGACCAGTTCCCGACCTCGGGCACGGCCGTGGCGGAAGAGGGCGCGCACTTCGAGCTGCGCATCGCCACGGGCGACCCGGCCTGACCGGTGGCCTCCGGGACTGATCCCGCGAGCGGCTGAAGTCCGGCCTACGGCCGCACTCGGAATGCCGGACATATCGGGCCGTGTGACTCTGGTCTCATGCCTCCAGGACTCCCGGCTTCACGGCCGTCACGGTGTGTCGCCTGTCTGGTGATGGCGGTCGGAGTGGCACTCGGACCCCCCGCCTGGGCATCCGGCGACAGCAGTCCCACCGTGTCCGTACGCGCGGGACATGCGGCGACCGTACGTGCGGGGAATGCGGCGACCGTACGTGCGGGAGATCCGGTGTCCGTACATGCGGGGAATGCGGTCCCGGCGAAGGCCTCGGGCCCCGCTTCTCCCGCCCCTTCCGCCTCCGCGAGCTCGACCGCCGCCGAGTCTCCCCTCGCAGGGCGGCAGGCCGCTGAGGGGCGGGCGCGGCCGGGGCGGTCGCTGTCGCCCATGGAGGTCGCGGACTCGGAGGCCGCGGCGGACGAGATGCCGCCGGAGCCGGACCCCGCGAAGGTCCCGGCGTTCACACCGCCGCCCGAGGCGTTCCCGGAGCCCGGGGAGACGGCCCGGCAGCGAAAGGCGCTGGACGAGCCCGCCCTGAATCAGGTGCGCGACGTGTCGCTGGGCAGCGGCATCGCCCTGGTGGGGCTGGGCCTGGGGTTCCTGGGGATCCGCATGCGCCGCACGAACTGACCGGCTGCCCGGGCGGTACCCGATGCCGCGCGGGGTGAGGGCCAGCCGCTGACAGGCGATTCCGGTGCCCCCGGGGAAGGTGGATCATGCTTTTCCGGGGGCACCACCGTGATGTGCAGCAGGTGTGCGAGACAATGGCGGCATGGAGATGCCGAGGAATGACCGGTCGCAGGAGCACCCACAAGTCCTCGTGGTGGGGCAGGACGGAATGGCTATCGGCGGTGGCGGTGACGACGAGTCGCGCGAGGTCCCGGTGACGGAGATGGTCGAGCAGCCCGCGAAGGTCATGCGCATCGGCAGCATGATCAAGCAGCTTCTGGAGGAGGTCAGGGCGGCTCCTCTCGACGAGGCGAGCCGTGTCCGGCTGAAGGAGATCCACGCGAGCTCGGTGAAGGAGCTCGAGGACGGTCTGGCGCCGGAGCTCGTGGAGGAGCTGGAGCGGCTCTCGCTGCCGTTCACCGAGGAGTCCGTCCCGTCGGAGGCCGAGCTGCGGATCGCGCAGGCCCAGCTGGTCGGCTGGCTGGAGGGCCTCTTCCACGGCATCCAGACGGCGCTGTTCGCCCAGCAGATGGCGGCCCGTGCCCAGCTGGAGCAGATGCGCCGCGCCCTCCCTCCGGGCGTGGGCCACGAGGACGAGGAAGGCGGGGTCGACCCGCACGGACCGGCGCGCTCCGGCCCGTACCTCTGATGATCTGAGTCCACACCGACAGCGGAACGCACCGGGGCCCGGCACACGTCATGTGTGCCGGGCCCCGCGTCTGCGGCGTGGTGCTGGGTCAGGCCCTGGAGTGGGTGTGCTGCCGGGGGGCATGCCTCCGGAGCGGCGCCCCAGAGGTCAAGCCTCGGCTCGGCGCCGTCGTGGGTCAGGCCTTCGGCGCGGCCAGGAGGATCTTGCCGATGTGGCTGCTGGACTCCATCAGCCGGTGGGCTTCGGCCGCGTCCGGCATCGGGATCGTGCGGTCCACGATCGGCTTCACGACGCCCTCCGCGAGCAGCGGCCACACATGCTCCCGTACCGCCGCGATGATCGCGGACTTCTCCGCGAGCGGCCGCGCGCGCAGCGACGTCGCCGTGACGGCGGCCCGCTTGCTCAGCAGGGCGCTCAGGTTCAGCTCACCCTTGGCACCGCCCTGGAGGCCGATGATGGCGAGCCGGCCGTTCACCGCCAGCGCCCGTACGTTCCGGTCCAGGTACTTCGCCCCGACGATGTCGAGGATCACGTCCGCTCCGGCGCCGTCCGTCGCCTGCCGCACCTCCTCGACGAAGTCCTGCTCGCGGTAGTCGATGAGGATGTCGGCGCCGAGTTCCTTGCAGCGCGCCAGCTTCTCGGGACCCCCGGCCGTCACCGCGACCCGGGCGCCGACCGCCTTGGCGAGCTGGATCGCCATCGTGCCGATGCCGCTGGATCCGCCGTGCACCAGGAGGGTCTCGCCAGGCCGCAGGTGGGCCACCATGAAGACGTTGGACCAGACCGTCGCCGCCACCTCGGGCAGTGCCGCGGCCTCCGCCAGGTCCAACCCGTCGGGCACCGGCAGCAACTGGCCGGTGGGCACGGCGACCTTCTCCGCGTATCCGCCGCCCGCGAGCAGTCCGCAGACCTCGTCGCCGACGGACCACCCGGTCACCCCGGGGCCGAGCGCCGTGATGCGGCCCGCGCACTCCAGGCCGGGGTAGGGGGAGGCGCCGGGCGGCGGGTTGTAGAAGCCCTGCCGCTGCAGGACATCGGCCCTGTTGACCGCGCTGGACACGACCTCGACGAGAACTTCGCCCTCGCCTGGTACGGGATCGGGGACCTCGGCCCATACGAGCGCTTCGGGGCCGCCGGGTTCGGGGATCGTGATCGCATACATGGCCGCGAGGCTACTCCGTACAGCGTCCCGGACGGGCCCGGACGGGCCTGTGCCGCGCCCGGACCCTCTTCCCTAAGGCCACTGGTTGGGCTGCTGCGAGGGGTTCACCGGCGGTGTCGGGGGCCGAGAGGCACGCACGATGGTGATCACCCGGTCCGTGAGCTGCAGGGGGCTGGCCGCCGGATCGTCGTAACCGAGCAGCCGATGGCCACGCACGACGGTGACCACCAGGTCGTCGGTCTCCCGGACGCTCTTGCCCACCTCGGCCTTTATCACCGGCCGTTCGATGAGATCGAGCCCGCTGCCCTGCTGGATCAGGTCCTCCATCACCGTGCCCGCGCTGGGGCTGAGGACGGAGAGGCCGAGCAGTCGGCCCGCCGCACTCGCGCTGGTGATCACGGCATCCGCGCCGGACTGCCGCAGCAGAGGAGCGTTCTCCTCCTCGCGCACGGCGGCCACGATCTTCGCGCCCCGGTTGAGCTGCCGCGCGGTCAGGGCGACCAGTACGGCGGTGTCGTCGCGCTGGGTGGCGATGATGATCTGACGGGCCTTCTGGACCTCGGCCCGCAACAGCACATCGCTGCGTGTCGCATCGCCCAGCACGCCCACGAACCCCTCGGCGTTGGCTGCCTCGATCACCTTGCCGGCCGGATCGACGATGACGATCTGGTCCTTCTTCAGCCCGGTGGCACAGAGCGTCTGGATCGCCGAGCGGCCCTTCGTGCCGAAGCCGACGACGACGGTGTGTTCACGCAAGTTGGTTCTCCAACGGTTCAGCCGGAAGTCCTCGCGGGTCCGTTCCGTGAGGACCTCGAGGGTGGTGCCGACCAGGATGATCAGGAAGAGCACACGCAACGGCGTCACCAGGATCACGTTGACGAGGCGCGCCGGATCGCTGTACGGGACGATGTCGCCGTAGCCGGTCGTCGACAGGGTCACCGTCGCGTAGTAGACGGCGTCGAGGAAGTCGACCTTGCCGTCGGCGTTGTCGTGGTAACCGTCCCGGTCGGCCCAGACGATGAACACCGTGGCGGCCAGCACCGTGAGCGCCATCGCCAGCCGCTTGGCCACCTGACGGAGCGGTCGGTCGACCACCCGCCTCGGCAGAAGCACCCGGGTCGGCACCACATGTTCGTCTGCGTGCCGGGCCATCGCATCGTGGCCGGGAAGTTTCACGTGAAACACCCTTCCGTCCACGGCGATGCCGAGGCCCACGGTAGATCGAGGATCTCCACCTCGGTGCCGGACCGTACCCCGCCGGGCGGGACCACGGCCAGCCCGTCCGCGGCGGCGATGCCGCGGAGCATGGCGGGTCCGTTGTAATGCAGGGGCACCACGCTGTCGTCGCGGTGGACCACGGGGATCAGCCGAGTGTCGTGCGGGTGCGCGTGCACCTCCTCGTGGACGGGGGCGCGGTAGCGGTCCTGGGCGGGCCGGCCGGCGATTCCCCGGAGCAGCGGCTCGGCCAGTGTCAGCAGTCCGGACACCGCGGCGAGGGGGTTTCCGGGCAGGCCGACCAGGCAGGGGCCGCCGTCGGGGAGCTGCGCCAGGAGCATGGGGTGCCCCGGGCGTACGGCCACGCCGTCGATCAGCAGCTCGGCACCGATCCGGGCCAGGACCGGGTGGACATGGTCCACCGGGCCGGCGGCTGTCCCGCCCGTGGTGAGGATCAGGTCGGCATCGGAGGTGACGAGCGCCTCACGCAGGGCGTCGGCGTCGTCGCCCAGCCGCCTGGGCTCGGCGACCTCCGCCCCCAGGGAGCGGAGCCAGGGGGCGAGCATGGGGCCGAGCGCGTCCCGGATCAGCCCTTCGCGGGGGAGCCCCGCCGTGAGGAGCTCGTCACCGAGTACGAAGACGTCCACGCGGGGCCGGGGCACGGCGACGAGAGCGTCGTACCCCGCGGCTGCCGCCAGTCCGAGGACGGGCGGGGTCACCACGGTCCCGACGGGCAGGAGCTCGTCGCCGGACCTGCACTCCTGGCCCCGGGGCCGGATGTCCTGGCCCGGTACGACGTCACGGGTGGCGTGCAGCAGGCCCTTGGCCTCGTCGCAGTGTGCGTGCTCGCTGCGGATCACGGCGGTGGCGTCCACGGGAAGGCGCGCGCCTGTGGCGATCCGCAGGGCGTGCCCGTCGGGGAGCGGCTCGGAGGATCCGCGTCCGGCGAGCAGCCCTTCCCCTTCCCGTACGGTCCAGGGTCCGGGCCCCGCGACGACCCAGCCGTCCATGGCCGAGGTGTCGAACGACGGCAGGTCGGTGAGCGCGACGACGGCCTCGGCGAGGACATGCCCGAGGGCGCGGTCCAGGGGGAGGCGGTGGGCGGCCAGGGGGGCGGTGCGACCGAGCCGCTCGGCCAGGGCGCGCGCTGCGTCCCAGGCGGCGGCCCGGGGCCGGTGCGCGTGGGTGGAGGCCGAGCGACCGTGGGCCGGAGCGGGGGTGGGGTCGTGGGTGGGGACGTGAGTGGGGCCGGTGCCGTGGACCGGCGCGGTGTCGGCCGGCCCCGCGTCGGCCGAGGCGGATCCGTTACGGCTGACAGGGCCCGGGGGCCGGCAGCCCGGCTCCGGCGCTTCCGGGCGTGGCTCGCCCTGGGCCGGGGCCGAGCTAGTGGGCGCCCCCGGCTCCGTGCGCGTGCCGGGCTCCGTGCGCGTGCCGGATTCCCCGGACCGGTCCGGCGGGGGGTAGGGGGCCTGCGGCCGGCGCGCGACGAGAGCGAGTGCTTGCTCGACGGCCCGCTCCTCCTCGGCCGCCCGCTCCTCGGCCTCCCGCGCATCGCCTCGGTGGGGGGTCATGGCGTGCCGGGCCCGCTTCCCGCCGCCGTCTCCTCCTCCCACCGGAGCGCGAGGGCGGTGGCCTTGCGGGAGGCCTCGGCCACCGCTTCAGCCGCGTCCGCCGGGCTCTTGCCGCTGCTCGCCAGCGCCGCCGCGTACCCGACCAGGAAGGTGGTCAGCGGCGCGGCGGGCCGGGCGACACCGTGCGCGGCGTCACGGGCGAGGTCCAGCAGGACGCCGGTATCGACGTCCAGCTCGATGCCCAGTTCGTTCTTGACTGAGGTGATCCATTCGTCCAGCACGGCCCCATGCTCCCTGATCCTCGCCCTGGCGGCAGCAATGTCTTCCCAGGTGTCGCAGTCGAACGAGGCCAGCGGGCCGGCCTGCACCCGGGCCAGGTCCAGTTCGGCGGTCAGCAGCCGCAGGGGGAGACCGGCGAGACCGCCGTGTTCGGTGGCGAGAAGGGCGAGTTCACGGCGGAGCGGCTCGGCGCGGTAGACCGCGACCAGCGGCTGGTCCCGGCCGTCCTGGTCGGTGCACAGGGCGCCTTCCCGCGCCCCCGGCTCCGCGGCGGCCAGCAACGAGCGGACCGTCGCCTCCCCCAGGAACGGCAGATCCGCGGAGAGCACCAGAACACGCTCCGCGGCCGTGTGCCGCACCCCTGCGCCGAGGGCGGCCAAGGGGCCGCCGCCCTGGGGCACTTCACGTGTCCAGGTGACCGGACGCACGGTGGGCCTGCGCCCGCCCACCACCACCGTGGACCCGGCGTCGGCACATACGGCGAGCACCCGGTCGAGCAGCGCACGGCCGCCCACGCGGAGCCCTGGCTTGTCGGCTCCCCCGAGGCGCTTCGCAGCCCCTCCGGCCAGAACGATGGCGTCATACGCGGTCATGCCCCGAGTATGCGGGCCGCCCGCCCAGGACGGCCCCCCGGGGACCGAACTCACAGGCCGCCGGGCCCGGGGGTGCCGTGGGCGCTCTCGGCTACAGCGTGCGCAGCAGCACCACCGGCTGTTCCACACAGTCGGCGACGTACCGCAGGAAGCCACCGGCCGTGCCACCGTCGCAGACCCGGTGATCGAAGGTGAGCGAGAGCTGGACGACCTGGCGGACCGCCAGCTCACCCTCGTGCACCCATGGTTTGGGCACGATCCGGCCGACGCCGAGCATGGCCGCCTCCGGGTGGTTGATGATCGGCGTCGACCCGTCGACCCCGAACACCCCGTAGTTGTTCAGCGTGAACGTCCCTCCGGTGAGCTGCGCCGGGGTCAGCTTCCCGTCCCGTGCGGCCTCGGTCAGCCGGGCGATCTCCGCCCCGATCGACTCCGCGTTGCGCGTGTGCGCGTCCCGGACGACCGGAACGACCAGACCTCGCTCCGTCTGGGCGGCGAAGCCCAGGTGGACCCCGGTCAGCCGCACGATCTCCCGGGCCTCCGCGTCCACCGTCGAGTTGAGCTCGGGGAACCGCGCGAGGGCCGCCGTGCAGATCCGGGCCAGCAGCGCGAGCACGGAGACCTTCGGCCCTGCGGCGTTCATCGCGGCCCGCGCCGCCATCAGCCCGGTGGCGTCGGCGTCGACCCAGCACGTGGCATCGGGAATCTCCCGCCGGCTGCGCGAGAGCTTCTCGGCCACCGCGCCCCGGACCCCGCGCAGCGGGATCCGCTCGCCCGAGGTGTCGGGCTCCGGCCGGGCGGGCGTGGACAGGACGGCAGCGGCGTCCTCATCGGCGGCCCTGATCGCGGACTCCACGTCGGTACGCAGAATCAGCCCGTCCCGACCCGACCCGGCGACCTGCCGGAGATCGAGGCCGTGCTGCCGCGCCAGCTTCCTGACCAGCGGCGAAATGACGGCGACGGGCCCCTGAGGATCCACAGCTCCGAGTACCGGAACCGAGGTCGGCGCCGGGGCGGAAGCCCTGACCGGCGCCGAACGCGCAGCCGTGACGGGGGCCGGGTCGGCAGCCGTGGCGGGGGCCAGGTGGGCAGCGGTGGTGGGGGCCGGGTGGGCAGCGGTGGTGGGGGCCTGCCCGACCGGGGTGGGCCTGACCCGGCGCCGCCGCGCGGCCGGCGCGCCCGTGCCGTAACCGACCAGCACATTGCCCGACGCCTCGCTCCCGGCGCCGTCATCGGAGGGACCGCCGGAGGCCCCCCGGCTCTCCGTGGCCTCCGCCGAACCGACAGCCACCGTCAGCAGCGGTGCGCCGACGGGGAGTTCCGTGCCCTCCTCGCCGAAGCGCGCCGTCACGACACCCCCGTAAGGACAGGGCACCTCCACCATGGCCTTGGCCGTCTCGACCTCGACGACCGGCTGGTCGACGGCGACGACATCGCCGACCTCCACCAGCCAGCGCACGACCTCGGCCTCGGTCAGGCCCTCACCCAGGTCCGGCAGCTTGAATTCGAGCACCTGCGCCATCAGCTCTCGGCCTCCCACTGAAGACGGGCGACCGCGTCGAGCACCCGGTCCACGCCCGGCAGATGGTGCCGCTCCTGCATCGGCGGCGGATAGGGGATGTCGAACCCGGCGACGCGCAGGACCGGCGCCTCCAGATGGTGGAAGCACCGCTCGGTGACCCGCGCCGCGATCTCACCGCCCGGACCGCCGAATCCGGAGGACTCGTGGACGACCACCGCCCGCCCCGTACGGCGCACCGACGCGGCGACGGTCTCGTCGTCGAAGGGCACCAGCGAGCGCAGGTCGACCACCTCGAGGTCCCAGCCCTCGGCCGTGGCGGCCTCGGCGGCCTCCAGGCACACCGGGAGGGACGGTCCGTAGGTGATCAGGGTCGCGCTGCGGCCGGGGCGGCGGACCACGGCCCGCCCGATCGGCTCGACCGGGGCCGGCGCCTCCGGCGACCAGTCGGCCTTGGACCAGTAGAGCCTCTTCGGCTCCAGGAAGACCACGGGATCGTCGGAGGCGATGGACTCCCTCAGCAGCCCGTACGCGTCCTCGACCGTGGCCGGCATGACGACGTGCAGGCCCGGGGTCGCCATGTAGTACGCCTCCGAGGAGTCGCTGTGGTGCTCGACCCCGCCGATCCCGCCGCCGTACGGCACACGCACCGTGATGGGCAGGGGCATGGCGCCCCCGGTCCGGTTGCGCATCTTGGCGACGTGACTGATCAGCTGCTCGAACGCCGGGTACGCGAAGGCGTCGAACTGCATCTCCACCACGGGCCGCAGCCCGTACATCGCCATGCCCACGGCCGCACCGAGGATGCCCGCCTCGGCCAGGGGCGTGTCCGTACAGCGGTCGTCGCCGAACTCCTTCGCCAGGCCGTCGGTGACGCGGAAGACGCCCCCGAGTGTGCCGACGTCCTCACCGAGGACATGCACCGCAGGGTCCTCGGCCATCGCGTCGCGCAGCGCCCGCCCGAGGGCCTGCGCCATCGTGGCCGGCCTGGCCCTGGCCGTCCGTTCACCGGCCGTCGCGGCAACGGTGCTCATCGTCCCTCCTCTGCGGGGCTCTCGCCGTCCGCACCGTGCTCGGCGTCCAGCTCGGCCCGCAGCCGCGCCGCCTGCTCCCGCAGCTGGCCGGTCTGCTCCTCGTAGACATGGGAGAACAGGTCCATCGGGTCGAGTGCCGGGTCGGCGTTCATCTGCTCCCGCAGTCCCTCCGCCATCCGCTCGGCCGCCTCCCGCACCGTCCCGATGCCGTCCTCGTCCAGCAGCCCGCGCCCGGTCAGCTCCCGTTCGAGAAGGCTGATCGGGTCGTGCGCACGCCAAGCCTCCACCTCACCGTCGCCGCGGTAGCGGGTGGCGTCGTCGGCGTTCGTGTGGGCCTCCATGCGGTACGTGACAGCCTCGACCAGCGTCGGGCCGTCGCCCCGCCGGGCCCGCGCCACCGCCTCGCTCAGCACCTGGTGCATCGCTGCCGCGTCGTTCCCGTCGACCAGGCGGCCCGGCATCCCGTACCCGACGGCCTTGTGGGCCAGGGACGGGGCCGCGGTCTGCTTGGCCAGGGGCACCGAGATCGCGAAGCCGTTGTTCTGCACGAGGAACACCACCGGGGCCCGCCAGACGGCCGCGAAATTCAGCGCCTCGTGGAAATCTCCCTCGCTCGTCCCGCCGTCGCCGACCATCGCGAGGGCCACCACGTCATCGCCCTTGAGGCGGGCCGCGTGCGCCAGGCCCACGGCATGCGGCAGCTGGGTGGCCAGGGGGGTGCAGAGCGGGGCGATGCGGTGCTCACGCGGGTCGTACCCGGTGTGCCGGTCCCCCCGGAGCAAGGTCAGCGCCTCGACCGGGTCCAGGCCACGCGCCACGGCGGCGAGGGTGTCGCGATAGCTGGGGAAGAGCCAGTCCCGGTCCTCCAGCACGAGCGCGGCCGCGATCTCGCAGGCCTCCTGGCCGGTGCTCGACGGGTACACCGCGAGCCTGCCCTGCTTGGTCAGCGCGGTGGCCTGCGCGTTGTACCGGCGGCCGCGCACCAGCTCGGCGTAGAGCCTCAGCAGCAGCTCGGGGTCCACGTCGGCCACGGCGTCCGTACCGAGCACGCGGTACGGCTCGGGGTCCGGGAGCAGCGGCGCGGGATCGGTGAGCGGCTTCCAGGCCGGGGGCGGCGTGGGCCGGTAGGCGGCTGCGCCGGGCAGCTCCTGAACCGTCATGACAAGCACCTCCTGGCATCGAGATATATCGAGGGGTGTCGAAATCTGCAGGAATCGGGGCATGGACGGGGCGCCGGTGTGGTGCGCCTCACCTACCGATTGTTCGGTCGCGGAGGCAATTTGGCTACACGCACCTTCAGCCTGTGGACAAACGGTTCTCCACAGCCTGGGATAGGGGCAGGTCGTCCACAACAGGGAGGCGCGGGCAGATGGCAGCTGAACAAATGGCCGACGGGGCCGGCGGCCCGGACCGCACTCCGCCCGCACGGCCGCTGGACTCCATCGACCGCGCGATCCTGCGCATCCTCCAGACGGACGGCCGCGCGTCGATACGGGCCGTCGCGGAACGCGTCCATGTCTCGCGGGCCAACGCCTACGCCCGGATCAACAGGCTCGTCGAGGACGGGGTGATCCGTGGCTTCAGCGCGCGCGTGAACCACGAGCGGGCAGGGCAGGCCGCCTCCGCCTACATCACACTCAAGATCGTCCAGAACTCTTGGCGCACCGTGCGGGAGCAGCTCCAGGCACTTCCCGGCGCCACCCACATCGCGCTGGTCAGCGGCGACTTCGACGTGCTGCTCCTGGTGCACACCCCGGACAACCAGGCACTGCGCGAGCTGGTCCTGACCAGGATCCAGGCCATTCCCGAGGTGCTGTCCACCCGCACGCTGCTGGTGTTCGAGGAGACCGATCTGGGCCCGCGCCCGGACCGTCCGGCCGAGCTCGCCTAGGGCCGTCCGGCCCGGCTCAGGCGGCCCGCATCCCCTCGAAGGCGAGCCGGACGACGGTGTCGGCGAGCTGTTCCGCCTCCGGGGAGCCGCCCGGCTGCGGGCGGTACCACTCGACCAGCGAGTTCACCATGCCGAAGAGCAGCCTGGTCGCCAGGCGTATGTCCACGTCCGCGCGCAGGTCCCCGTCCGCCACCGCGGCCTTGAGCAGCTCGGACACCCGCTGGTCGAACTCACGCCGGCGCTCCAGGGCCCAGCGCTCCGTGGTCGTGTTGCCGCGCACGCGCAGCAGCAGCGTGACGTACGGGACCTCCGCCGTGAGCACCTCGACCGTCCGGCGCGTGACGTACTCGACCCGGGTGATCGCCCGCCCCTGGGTGGCCCCCGCCTCGTCGAGAATGCCGAAGAGCCCGTCGAGCGCCCGGCTCACCGCACGCTTCAGGAGCTCTTCCTTTCCCGCCACGTGGTGGTAGATGGACGACTTGGAGATGCCCGCCGCCTTGGAGAGGTGCTCCATGGACGTGCCGTCGTATCCGCGCTCGTTGAAGACACGGACGGCAACGGTCAGGAGTGTCTCCGGGGTGTACGTGTCCCGCTTGGCCGTGGTCATGACCGCGATCCTCCCCCATGAGTTGTCCACAGGTCTCTCGGGGCCCCTTGTCCCGACCGATCGTTCGGTTACTCTAACTCCGTCAGCACATCCCTGCCCGGCTCGACGAGGAGTTGGTCCGTCATGGCCGCCGAGCTTTCCCCCGAGAAGCTGTCCGAGATCCACCGCCCGACGCTCGACCAGGCCCTCGACGCGATCCGTACGCGCGCCTACTGGTCCCCGCATCCCGAGCACCCGAAGGCCTACGGCGAGGGGGGCCTCCCCGGCAGCCTCGGCGCGGCCGAGGGCAAGGCCGCGTTCGACGCCGTGCTCGGCACCAGGCTGGATCTCGGCCAGCCCGGCACCGACGGCTGGACCGGCGGCGAGGTATCGCCGTACGGGCCGGAGCTCGGCGTCGAGTATCCGCACGCCGATCCGGACGTCCTGCTCCCCGCGATGGGTGCCGCCATGGGTTCGTGGCGCGCCGCGGGACCGGAGACGCGGGCCCTGGTCTGTCTGGAGATCATCGCCCGGATCAGCGCGCGTACGCACGAGCTGGCGCACGCCGTGATGCACACCAGTGGTCAGGCCTTCGTGATGGCCTTCCAGGCGGGCGGCCCGCACGCCCAGGACCGCGGCCTGGAGGCCGTGGCGTACGCGTACGAGGAGCAGACGCGGACCCCGCGCAGCGCCGACTGGTCGAAGCCCCAGGGAAAGCGGGACCCGCTGCGGCTGCACAAGTCGTACACGGCGGCGGGGCGCGGGATCTCCCTGCTGATCGGCTGCAACACGTTCCCCACGTGGAACGGCTATCCGGGCCTCTTCGCCTCGCTGGCGACCGGCAACCCCGTTCTGGTCAAGCCGCATCCGCGGGCGGTCCTGCCGCTCGCGCTCACCGTGCAGCTGGCGCGCGAGGTGCTGACCGAGGCGGGCTTCGACCCGAATCTCGTCGCGCTGGCGGCCGAGCGACCCGGCGAGGGCATCGCCAAGACCTTGGCCATCCGCCCCGAAATCAAGATCATCGACTACACGGGCTCCACCGCCTTCGGCGACTGGCTGGAGACCAACGCCCGGCAGGCCCAGGTGTACACGGAGAAGGCCGGCGTCAACACGATCGTCCTCGACTCCACCGACAACTACCGGGGCATGCTCTCCAACCTGGCCTTCTCGCTCTCCCTCTACAGCGGCCAGATGTGCACGACCCCGCAGAACCTGCTGATCCCGCGTGACGGCATCACGACGGACGCGGGCGCCAAGTCGTACGAGGACGTGGTGGCGGACATCGCCGAGGCGGTGAACGGGCTCCTCGGTGACGACGCCCGGGCCAACGGCCTGCTCGGCGCCCTGGTCAACCCGGATGTGAAGGCCAGGCTGGAAGGGGCCGCGGCCCTGGGTGACGTCGCGCTCGCCTCACGCCCGGTGGTCAACCCCGACTTCCCCGATGCCGTGGTCCGCACGCCGGCCATCGTGAAGCTCGACGGCACCAAGCCCGACGACGGGGCGGCCTACCTCTCGGAGTGCTTCGGCCCGGTCTCGTTCGCGGTCGCCGTGGACTCGACCGCCGACGCGCTGGACCTGCTGCGCCGCACGATCCGCGAGAAGGGTGCGATGATGGTCGGCGCGTACACCACCTCCCCCGAGGTGGAACGCGCGGTGGAGGACGTCTGCTTCGACGAGTCGGCGCAGCTCTCGCTGAACCTCACGGGCGGCGTGTACGTCAACCAGACCGCGGCCTTCTCCGACTTCCACGGGTCGGGAGGCAATCCGGCCGCCAACGCGGCGCTCTGCGACGGGGCGTTCGTGTCCAACCGCTTCAGGGTGGTGGAGGTCCGCCGCCAGGCCTGAGCGAGGACTGTCCGACGGCAGCCGGTGGAGCGGGATCCCTACGGGCAAGCCCGCTCCACCGGGCATCGGCGCCACCGGCCACCCGTCGCACCGGTCAGCCGGCCGCCGATGCCTGTCACGCGTCGATGCCTGTCACCCGTCGGCGCCTGTCATGCCTCTCGCGGGTCCGGGATGTCCGCGTAGCGCTGCACCCACGCGTGCATCGCGATGGCGGCCGCCGCGCCGGCGTTGATCGACCGGGTCGAGCCGAACTGGGCGATCGAGCACACCATCGAGGCGTGCTTGCGCGCCTCCTCGGTCAGCCCGGGCCCCTCCTGGCCGAACAGCAGCACACACCGGCGCGGAAGCTCCGTCCGCTCCAGCGGGACGGCCCCGGGGAGGTTGTCGATCCCGATGATCGGCAGCCCCTCGGCCTCCGCCCAGGCGGTCAGGTCCGCCGTGTCCGGGTGGTGCCGTACGTGCTGGTAGCGGTCGGTGACCATGGCCCCCCGCCGGTTCCAGCGCCGCCGCCCCACGATGTGGATCTCCTTCGCGAGGAAGGCGTTGGCGGTGCGTACCACCGAGCCGATGTTGAAGTCGTGGCCCCAGTTCTCGACCGCCACATGGAAGTCGTGCCGCCGCAGGTCGAGATCGGCGACGATCGCCTCCCGCGTCCAGTACCGGTAGCCGTCGCCCACGTTGCGCCGGTCGCCGTGGGCGAGGAGCTCCGGGTCGTAACGCTCGCCCTCGGGCCAGGGCAGCGGGTGCGGGCCGACCCCGATCACGCCGCCGTACCCGTCGTCGTACTGGATCGGTTCCTCGGGCGGAACGGACGCGGCCGCCGCCCGCGGCTCTTCCGCACTGCCCGGCTCTGCTGTACTGCCGGTCTCATCTGTACTGCCGGTCTCGCTGGTCACCCGACGAGCGTATGGCCACCGCTGCCGTCTCCGCGCAGGGCCTCCTCGTCGTCCTGCCCCGCCCGTCGCTGTCGGGGGAGACGGAGCCGCCCCGCCGTCCGGGAGAACAGGAGACGCCGACCGAGCAACACCCTGCCTTCCAGCCACAGCAGGAAGACGGTCGGCAGGAAGACGGCGTCAGCGGCGATCATCGCCATGGAGAAGAAGGGGAGCCCCAGCAGGACGGAGATCCCCGCGTGCTCACCGATCATGAGGACCAGCAGGACGTTCTTGACGCGCCGGTTGAACAGCGTGAAGGGGAACGCGACCTGCACGATGACCGTGGCGTACGTCAGCACCATGACCAGCAGCGCGCTGGACGCGACCAGGCCGGAGAGCCCGGTCCACGGGGTGAAGTAGTCCAGCTTCAGCGGGTAGTAGACCGCGGTGCCGTCCTGCCAGCGGGAGCCCTGGATCTTGTACCAGCCGGCGGTCGCGTAGATCAGGCACACCTCGGCCATGATCACGAAGAGGGTGGCGTTGTGGGCGAGGTTGGCCAGGACGTCGAGGAAGGCGCGCAGCTCATGGTCCGGGGCGCGCCGGACCAGGACCCACCGGACGCCGTTCCCCAGCCACAGCACCCACAGGAGGGACGGCAGCCACCAGGTGCCGCCTAGTCCTTCCATGAAGGTGGCGGGCAGGAGGACGCAGCCGAGCACCACCCACAGGACGGGGCCCGCGACATCGTGGACCGGCCGGCCCCCTCCCGCGAGGCACGCGGCCTCCCGCGACGCCCGGCGCGCGTCCAGGGACCAGACCCGCGCGCACCGGGTCAGCACCAGGTAGACCGCCATGAGGTGGATGACGTTGTCGCCGCCGTCGCCCATGAAGATGCTGCGGTTCTGCAGGGAGAGCACGCCGACCATGAAGACGACGGACGTGGCCCGGGTCCGCCAGCCGGTCAACAGCAGCGCGGCCGACACCAGCGTGAGCGCGTACACGGTCTCGAACCAGAACGAGCTGTCCGACCACATCAGGACGGTGAAGGCGTCGTTGTTGGAGATGAGCCGGCGCGCCATGTCCCAGCTCCACGGCCCGTCGGGGCCGTACAGCTCGTGGCGGTGAGGCAGCTCGCGCAGCAGGAACAGCAGGCAGGTGGCTGAGACGCCGATCCGGACGACGGCGCTCTGATAGACGCCGAGGGGAGCAGCCGTGACCCGCTGGACGGCATGGGCGAGTGATCGGCCGACGGACCCGGCGCCGCCGACCGGGGCGGGAGTGCTCATCGCTCCGCCGTTCCGGCCCGCGCGGCCTGGTCCGTGGTGGCCGCCCCCGGGCGGTCCGACGGCGTGACGGTCCACCATGGGAGCTCCCTGTACTCCAGCTGGGTGTTGATCTTCTCGTCGCTCCAGGCCGGGGCGCCGACGGAGCGTACGGCGGATCGCACCTGGATGCGCTCGACGGTTCCTCCGTCGTAGCCGTGCTCGGCGAGGCGCAGCATGACGATGCGGCGGATGTACCGCTCGGACAGCTCCCCGCGCAGGCCGCTGGGGCGGTTCTCGCCGTCGTGGGAGCCGGTGTAGAAGTCCCAGGCGCGGCGCAGCTCGTTCTGGTCGACGTGGCTGGGGAGGAGGTTGCCGCGTATCGCCTCGCCGTCATCACGCGAGAGGTTGATCCAGCGCGTGACCTTGCTGCCGTCGGCACCGTTGTCGGCCACCTCGGCGCGGACGTGCACGGAGATGTTCTGCTGGAGCGGATTGGGGGCGAACAGCTTCCAGTTCTGCTCGAACTCCGGGAAGACCCAGTCGTCGACCACCTCGCCGTGCTGCTTCGTCAGCGTGTTCGACGGTGCGACGTACAGAAAGATCATGGCTATGTGGGCGCAGGCCAGGAGCCCCAGGCCGGAGAGCGCGAGCGCGGCGGCGATCTGGTACGGGAGCGAGAGCGCGGCCATACCGCCGCCCTGACGCCTTCCGTCCGCGACGGGGCCCGGTATACCCGCGGGGGCGGCCTCCGCGTCAGGTGCCGTTCCGGCGTCCTGACCGGCGCCCCGGCCCGTCTCCTGATCGGCGGGCGGGCGGCTCGTCACGTCGGGCCAGGGGGACTTCTTCTCGTTTCCGGTGCGCCCACCGTGGTCCGCATCCATCCTGCCCCGATCACCGTCGATCACCACTCAGTTATCCACAGGGTTGACACCCTACGGGCCTCCGACTCACCATTGAAGCCAAGGAACCGAACGATCGGTCGGTAGGGAGCCCGGGATGGCGGCAGTGACTGCGGACCAGACGACGCAGGGGACAGCAGGCACGGCGGACGACGCGGAAGCGGAGCGTCTGGCGGCGTTCGACGCCGCGGTGGCGGCCGACGACCGGATCGAGCCACGGGACTGGATGCCCGACGCCTATCGCGCCTCACTGATCCGTCAGATGGCCCAGCACGCCCATTCCGAGATCATCGGCATGCAGCCCGAGGCCAACTGGATCACCCGGGCACCCTCGCTCCGCCGCAAGGCGATCCTGATGGCGAAGGTGCAGGACGAAGCGGGGCACGGCCTCTACCTGTACAGCGCGGCGGAGACGCTGGGGGCCAGCCGCGAGGAGCTGCTCGACAAACTGCACGCCGGCCGTCAGCGCTACTCGTCGATCTTCAACTACCCCACGCTGACCTGGGCGGACGTGGGTGCGATCGGCTGGCTCGTCGACGGCGCCGCGATCACCAACCAGGTGCCGCTGTGCCGCTGCTCCTACGGCCCGTACGCGCGGGCGATGGTCCGGGTCTGCAAGGAGGAGTCCTTCCACCAGCGCCAGGGGTACGAGCTGCTGCTCGCCCTCAGCCGGGGCACCCCCGCCCAGCACGAGATGGCGCAGGACGCGGTGAACCGCTGGTGGTGGCCCTCCCTGATGATGTTCGGCCCGCCCGACGACTCCTCCGCCCACTCGGCGCAGTCGATGGCCTGGAAGATCAAGCGGCACTCGAACGACGAGCTGCGCCGCCGCTTCGTGGACATCTGCGTCCCGCAGGCGGAGGCACTGGGACTCACCCTCCCCGACCCGGACATCCGGTGGAACGAGGAGCTGGGACAGCACGACTACGGAGCGATCGACTGGACGGAGTTCCAGGAGGTCCTCAAGGGCAACGGCCCCTGCAACGAACAGCGGCTCACCCAGCGGCGCACGGCCCACGAGGAGGGCGCCTGGGTCCGCGACGCGGCAGTGGCATACGCAGAGAAGCACGCGGCACGGCCCGGCTCCGCCGGCGCGGCCGCCCAGCCTGTGGAGGCGACCGCATGAGCAGCTCGACCGACTGGCCTCTGTGGGAGGTGTTCGTGCGCTCCCGGCGCGGACTGTCCCACACCCATGCCGGCAGCCTGCACGCGCCGGACGCCGAGATGGCCCTGCGCAACGCCCGCGATCTGTACACCCGCCGCTCGGAGGGCGTCTCCCTCTGGGTGGTGCCCTCGACGGCGATCACCGCCTCCTCCCCGGACGAGAAGGACTCCTTCTTCGAACCCGCCGGTGACAAGCCCTACCGCCACCCCACGTTCTACGAGATCCCGGAAGGGGTGAAGCACCTGTGACCGCGGCCCTCGCCCTCGGCGACGACGCGCTGGTGCTCTCGCACCGTCTGGGTGAGTGGGCGGGCCACGCCCCCGTGCTGGAGGAGGAGGTGGCCCTCGCCAACATCGCCCTCGACCTGCTGGGCCAGGCCAGGACGCTCCTCTCGTTCGTGGGCGACGAGGACCAGCTGGCCTACCTCCGTGAGGAGCGGGCCTTCCGCAACGTCCAACTGGTGGAGCAGCCGAACGGCGACTTCGCCCACACCATCGCCCGCCAGCTCTACTTCTCCGTCTACCAACACCTGCTGTACGAGGAGCTGGCCGCCGGTGAAGGCGAGTTCGCGGATCTCGCCGCCAAGGCCGTCAAGGAGGTCGCGTACCACCGGGACCACGCGGAGCAGTGGGTCCTGCGGCTCGGTGACGGCACGGCAGAGAGCCATGAGCGCATGCAGAACGCCTTGGACGCCCTGTGGCGGTTCACCGGCGAGCTGTTCGAGCCGGTCGAGGGTGTGGACGTCGACCGGCACGCCCTGCGCGACCGCTGGCTGACCGCTGTCAGCTCCGTGGTGGAGCGGGCGACCCTGACTCTGCCGACGGGCCCGCAGTCCGGGGCCTGGACGGCCGGGGCCGGCCGGCAGGGCCTGCACACGGAGCCGTTCGGGCGGATGCTCGCCGAGATGCAGCATCTGCACCGCAGTCACCCGGGGGCGTCATGGTGACCACCGAGACCCCGCTGGAGGCGGAGCTGCACCGGCTGGCGGGCTCCGTGCCCGACCCCGAGCTTCCGGTCCTCACGCTGGACGAGCTCGGCGTGCTCCGCGGTGTGCAGGCGGACGGCCCCGACAAGGTCACGGTGCGGCTCACGCCGACGTACACCGGCTGCCCGGCCATCGAGAGCATGTCCGCGGACATCGAGCGCGTGCTGCACGAGCACGGCGTCACCGAGGTGTCCGTGGTCACGGTCCTCGCCCCGGCCTGGTCGACCGACGACATCAGCGACGAGGGGCGCCGCAAGCTCGCGGAGTTCGGCATAGCGCCCCCGCGTCCGGGGGGCGGGTCCGGCGGTCCGGTCCCTCTGACGTTGTCGGTGCGCTGTCCGCACTGCGGTTCCACGGACACCGAGCTGCTGAGCCGGTTCTCCTCCACGGCGTGCAAGGCACTGCGCCGCTGTGTGGCGTGCCGTGAACCGTTCGACCACTTCAAGGAGTTGTAGATGTTCCATCCGCTCCGGGTCAGCGCGATCGAACGGATCACGGACGATGCGGTGGCCGTCACCTTCGCCGTGCCGTCCGAACTGCGCGAGACCTTCCGCCACACCCCCGGGCAGCACCTCAATGTGCGCTACCGCGTCGACGGCGAGGAGATCCGGCGGTCGTACTCGATCTGCGCACCGGCCACCGAGCAGCCGGGCGAGCCCGCGCTGCGGGTGGGCATCCGCATGGTCGACGGCGGCGCGTTCTCGACGTACGCCCTCAAGGAACTGGCCGTGGGGGACCAGCTGGAGGCGATGGCCCCGATGGGCCGTTTCGTCCTCGCCCCGCGCCCGGGCCGCTTCGCCGCGATCGTCGGCGGCAGCGGCATCACCCCGGTGCTGTCCATGGCGGCGACGCTGCTGGCCCGGGAGCCCTCGGCGCACTTCTGTCTGATCCGTAGCGACCGGACGGCCGCTTCGACGATGTTCCTGGACGAGGTGGCGGACCTCAAGGACCGGTATCCGGACCGCTTCCAGCTGGTGACCGCCCTGTCCCGGGAGGAACAGGCCGCCGGGCTGCCCTCGGGCCGCCTGGACCGCGAGCGCCTCACCGGCCTGCTGCCCGCGCTGCTCCCGGTGCCCGAGGTGGACGGCTGGTTCCTGTGCGGGCCGCTCGGCCTGGTGAAGGCCGCGGAGGGTGCCCTGCGCGAGCTCGGCGCCGCCCGGTCACGCATCCACCAGGAGATCTTCCACGTCGCCGACGAGGGTGCGGCTCTGCCGGCAGCCGCCCGGGTGGCCGCCCCGTCGGACAGCAGGCTCACGGCGACGCTCGACGGGCGGTCGGGCAGCTGGCCGGTCCAGGACGGCGAATCGCTCCTGGACACGGTGCTCCGGAGCCGCGCGGACGCCCCGTACGCCTGCAAGGGGGGAGTCTGCGGGACCTGCCGGGCCTTCCTGGTCTCGGGGGAGGTGCGGATGGACCGCAATTTCGCCCTGGAACCGGAGGAGACCGGGGCCGGCTTCGTGCTGGCCTGCCAGTCGCACCCTGTCACTCCGGAAGTCGAACTCGACTTCGACCGCTGACGGGCCGCGCGGCCCCGCTCGCCCGAACGCCCCCACCCCTCGCAACTCACGCCTCGCGCCCCCAGCCTCATGCCTCATGCCTCATGCCTCACGGCGGTAGAGGGCGGATGCGTCAGAGGACGAAAGCCGAGCTCCCGTTGTCCGTGACCATCGGGCGCCCGGCGCCGTCCCAGGCGAGCATGCCGCCGTCGATGTTCACGGCATCGAGACCCTGCTGCACCAGATACTGGGTGACCTGCGCGGACCGGCCGCCGACGCGGCACATCACATGCACGCGCCGGCCGTCGTCGGCCGCCTCGGTCAGCTCACCGAAGCGGCCGACGAAGTCGCTCATGGGGATGTGCAGCGCGCCCTCGACATGCCCGGCCGCCCACTCGTCGTCCTCACGGACGTCCAGCACGAAGCCGTCCGACGGAACCGCCGCGGCGTCCACGGAGGGCAGCGGAGCGAAATTCATGGGTAAGCCTTCTCTCGTACGTACGCGCCAGGGTCATCCGGAACGCTACTGCACCAGCCCTGCCAGCTCGTCCTCACGCTTGGCCACATCGGCCAGGAGCTTCTCGCCGATGTCGTCCAGCAGACTGTCGGGGTCGTCCGGAGCCATCCGGAGCATCGAGCCGATCGCGCTCTCCTCCAGCTCCTTGGCCAGGACCGTCAGCAGCTCCTTACGCCGGCTGAGCCACTCCAGCCGCGCGTAGAGCTCCTCGCTCTCGCTCAGCCGCAGCTCCGGCGTCACAGGCCCCGCCGCCCACTCGGCGGCCAGCTCCTTCAGCAACGCCACATCCCCGCGCCCGTACGCCGCGTTCACCCGGGCGATGAACTCGTCGCGCCGTGTCCGCTCCGTCTCGTCCGGTGCCAGATCGGGGTGGGCCTGACGAGCCAGCTCCCGGTAGAGCTTGCGCGCCTCCTCACTGGGCCTGACCCGCTTCGGCGGCCGGACGGGCTGCTCGGTGAGCATCGCCGAGGCCTCGGGCGAGAGCCCGTCCGAGTCCATCCAGTCGTGGAAGAGCTCGTCGACACCCGGCATCGGCATGACCATCGCCCGGGCGTCCTGGGCCTTGCGCAGGTCCTCCGGATCGCCGGTCCTCGCGGCCCGCGCCTCCGCGATCTGAGCGTCGAGCTCGTCGAGGCGGGCGTACATCGGGCCGAGCTTCTGGTGATGCAGCCGGGAGAAGTTCTCCACCTCGACCCGGAAGGTCTCCACCGCGATCTCGAACTCGATCAGCGCCTGCTCGGCCACCCGGACAGCCTTGGCGAGCCGCTCCTCGGGCCGCGGGGCACCGCCCTCAGCCGCCGCGTCGCCACCCACTTCACCGGTCGCGCCATCTTCCGGATCGCCTGCGGGACCGCCGGTCGCGTCGCCGGTCGCGCTGCCGGTCGCTCCACCGGCGGCGGGACCCGCCTCCGGCGCGGGGCCGGGATCGGCTCGCACGCCGTCGTCCTGCGACGCTTCCTGCGCCTGCCGCCGTGCATCGTGCGCAGGCTGCGGCTCGGCCTGCCGGTCCTGGTTCTGCCGGTCTTCGTCGTTCCGGGTGGTCGGCACCCCGGCGGCTTCGTGGGTCACCCGTCCAGCGTATGGCCATGGCTCGCGCCCCTGGAACACACGGTGGCCGCAAGATCCGCTCAGACGCCGAGCTCGGCGGCTATTCGCCCGGATCGGACGGCCCGGACGAGCTCGGCGTGATCCGCCTCGGTCCGGTCCGCGTACGTCACGGCGAAGTCGGCCACCGCCGCGTCGAGCTCGGTGTTCTTCCCGCAGTAGCCCGCGAGCAGCCGGGGATCGGCGCTGTGCGCATGGGCCCGGGCCAGCAGCGCACCGGTCATCCGCCCGTAGTCGTCCACCTGGTCCGCCGCGAGCGCGGCCGGATCCACACTGCCCTTGCGATTCCTGAACTGACGCACCTGGTACGGCCGGCCCTCGACCTCGGCCCAGCCGAGCAGTATGTCGCTGACGACCTGCATCCGCTTCTGCCCGAGCACCACCCGGCGTCCCTCGTGCACCACGTCGGGAACCTCGAAGCCGACCTGCCGGAGATAGGGGGAGAGCGCGGAGGGACGGGCCTCCTTCACCTGCAGGACCAGCGGCTCACCGCGGTGGTCCAGCAGCAGCACCACGTACGACCGGGTCCCGACACTTCCGGTGCCGACGACCCGGAACGCCACATCGTGGATCGCGTAGCGGGCCAGCAGCGGGAGCCTGTCCTCCGAGATCGTCCCGAGGTAGGCCTCGAGCCCCGCGGCGACGGCCGCCGCCTCCGCGTCGGGGACGCGGCGCAGCACGGGCGGGGCGTCGACGAAGCGGCGACCGCCGTCCTCGCACTCCTCCGTGGACCTGGCGGCGAAACGGGCACTCGTGTTGTTCCGCGCCTTGGCGGAGACCCGCTCCAGCGTCCCCAGCAGGTCCCGCGCGTCGGTGTGGGAGACGAGCTCCTCGTCCGCGATGGCGTTCCACGCGTCGAGTGCGGGCAGCCCGGCCAGCAGGCGCATCGTGCGCCGGTACGCGCCCACCGTGTCGTAGGCGCCCTGACGACAGGTGTCCTCGTCCGCCCCGGCCTCGCGGCCGGCCAGGACCAGCGAGGTGGCGAGCCGCTTGAGATCCCACTCCCACGGGCCGAACACGGTCTCGTCGAAGTCGTTGAGATCGATGACCAGGTTGCCGCGGGCGTCGCCGTACAGTCCGAAGTTGGCCGCGTGCGCGTCACCGCAGAGCTGGGCGCCGACCCCCGTGACCGGGGTGCCCATCAGGTCGTGCGCCATCAGTCCGGCCGAACCGCGCAGAAACGCGAACGGTGTCGCCGCCATGCGCCCGACCCGTATGGGTGTCAGGCCGGGCACCCGCCCCTGGTTCGACTCCTCGACCGCCTGCACGGCGTCCGGCCTTCCGGCGGGCAGCGCCAGAGAACTGTGCGCGGACCTGGGCACCTCGCGCCGCAGCGCCTTGCCGGCCGCCTTCGGGGACACCGCCCCGGCCCCGGACGGCCGCACCCCGCCGGCCACGCGCCGCGCGAAACCGGGAACGACCGGGATACGCCCGTCCCCCGCCGCCCGCTGTGCCGGCACCATCGTCTCGACTTCGCCCATGGAGCGCCGCCTCCCCCGCCCTCGTCCAGCTGTTCCGCCCGACCAACATCAACTGCGGACGACGGTACAACCGACCCTCGGCGATCGTCTGCCCTGTGGACAACTCGGGACCGGCCTGTGGACAACCTCCCGGTGCAGCAGGGCGTCAGGCGCCCGGCCGTCAGACGCCGACGGCCTCTTCCATCTCTTCCTCGGCCTCCTCGTCGGCACCGCCCGCCGACCGCACCGCGGCCGCTCCGGACGCCTTCTCGGCCGCGCCATGACGCCGCCTCGCCTCGGCCAGGCCCGCACACCCCACGGAAACGAGCCCGGCCACGAACCACAGCGCCAGCACCAGCAGATGCCCGCCCAGGGCATGGCCTCCGAAGTACACATGGCTGCGGACTCCTTCGACGAATCCCGCACCGTTCCAGAAGGAGTGCAGGGATCCGAAGAAGCCCGGCTGGAGTTCAGGCCGGAAGATGCCGCCGGAGCTCGTGAAGTTGAGCATGACGAAGAGCAGCATCACGCCGAACGTGGTCCACCGCTTGAGGAAGGTGTGCAGCCCCACACCGATCAGCAGGACGCCCGCCGAGTAGAGCCACGCCATCGCCCAGAGGCCGCCGAGACCGTGATCCACCAGGCCGAACACCGGCCCCGCGAACGCGGCGCCGATCACACTCACCAGGAACGAGGTGCCGATGGCCAGGGCCGCCCTGATCCGCAGAGCGAGCACCGCCCCCGCGCCGCCGATCACCGCGACCGACGCGTACGACCCGATACTGACCGCCACCAGCAGGAAGAAGATCCCCTGGCCGGTCGGATCACCGTCGGCCGTGGGCGCCACGTCCGTCACGTCGAGCGGGGCGCCCTGCTCCGCGGCGACGTCGGTGAAGATCTTCTGGACCACCGTCGCGCTGGTGTCCGACGAGGCACTGGCCACCATGAGCTCCGGGCTGCCGCCCGGCACGTAGGCGCCGTAACTCTGCTGCGTCCTCAGGTGGTTCACCGCGATGTCGCGGTCCGCTACGGTACGCACACTCAGCGCCCCGTCGCCCTTGTCCTGCAGGGTCTGGGCAAGCACCTGCGCGCTTGCTCCCGAGCCGACGACATCCACCCTCAGGTCATGCGGCTCCGGGGCGTGGAACGCCCCCAGATAGGCAAGCCCCATACCGATGCACATCAGCAGTGGCGTGACGAGATGACTGAGCACATGACGCAGCTCACCGGCGGTTGAGCCGGAGGCGGGGCGTGGGCCTGCGGACATGCGACCGCTCCTCCAATAGTTGGCTTTTACAACTCCTACACTCGTTGTACCATACAACTAAAGTTCGAGAAGGTGATTCACGTGGCAGACGCCCCCCGGGAACGCGAGGAGTCGCTGGATGTCATCCAGCGCGAACTGACCGCTTTCGCACGCCGTGCACGCTCGGCCGCGGCACGACTCCACCCGGATCTGCCGCTGGTCTCGTACACGCTGCTCGCCCATATCGACCACCGGCACGGGTGCCGCGCGACCGACCTGGCGGCGCACTACATGCTGGACAAGTCGACGGTCAGCCGACAGGTGGCGGCCCTGGAGAAGCTCGGCCTGGTCGAGCGCCATCCGGACCCGGACGACCAGCGCATCCAGGTACTGCACCCCACCGCCGCGGGCACCAAGGCGCTCGCCTCGACGCAGGCCAGCCGACGTGCCGCCTATCGCGAGCGGCTCGGGACATGGACGTCGGACGATCTCGAACAGTTCGCGGAGTATTTGCTGCGCTACAACGCGGCGGGCGAGGACAGCCCGCCGCAATAAGGCCGAGCCCGGTCAACCACCGGCCACCGACAGACCCGCCGCGATGAAGGCCGGCCGGTCAGCAGCCCCCCGGCCCCGCCAGATGCGCGTCCGCCCACCGCCCGAGCTCCTTGAGCGCGGGCTCCAGGGCCGCCCCGGCCTCCGTCAACCGGTACGCGACTCTCAACGGGGGCCCCTCGTCGACCTGCCGCACCACGAGACCGGCCGCCCCCAGCTCCGACAGCCGGTCCGAGAGCATGCGCTCACTGATGCCCGGGATCGCCCGTCGCAGATCCGCGAAGTACACCGGCTGCTGCATCAGCACCGAGACGATCGGGCCGGTCCAGCGCTTCCCGAACAGCTCGAAGACGCGAGTGATGCTCGTATCCACCTGCCGACAGGCCTGTTCGCTGTGATCCGCCATGACCCCAGAGTACTGCTCCGACGTTCGGGGCTTATTAAAAGTAAGGGACTATGCTATTACTAGGTACGTACTCAAAGGCCGGGTCGCGCTCACGGTTGTCACCCGTGGGACCACGCCGGGCCACCGCCTGATTCCTATGGAGAACCCCCATGGCCACGCTCCTGCACCTCGACTCCGCAGTCTTCCCCCAGGGCTCGACGTCTCGTGAGGTCACCGCCGCGTTCGTCACGGCCTGGCGCGAACAGCACCCCGACGGCGAGGTCGTGTACCGCGACCTGGCCGCCGACCCCCTGCCCCACCTGGACGCCACGGCCGTCGCCGCCGGCGCCGAGGACGCGCTGCGCGGGCAGTTGGCAGCCGAACTCGCAGCCGCGGACGCCGTCCTCATCGGCGCACCGATGTACAACTTCTCCATCCCGTCGACCCTCAAGGCATGGCTCGACCAAGTGATCATCGTCGGCCACAACGCCGGGCCGGACAGCCCCGTGGCCGGCACGCCCGTCACCGTCGTGGCCAGCCGTGGCGGCTCGTACGCCCCCGGGACCCCGCGCGAGGACTTCGAGTTCGTCCAGAACTACCTGGAGAAGGTGCTGACGGGCATGCTGGGGGCCGAAGTCGACTTCATAGTGCCCGAGTTGACGCTGGCGCACTCGAAGCCGGAGATGGCCGAGCTGATCCCCCTCGCGGACGCCTCCCGCACCCAGGCGTTCACGGACGCGGCAGAGAAGGCCAAGGCGCTCGCGGCGCGGCTCGCCGCCTGACGCAGCCCGCCTGAACACCTGGGCGCCTGGACGCGACCCCTTACGGGCGACCCGTACGAAGCGCTTCATTGGTGCGGATCCGACGTTTCACGTGAAACAGAGCCCCCTCGGGCCGCGCTTCCGCACCGGATGCGGGCTTCGCCACAACACCCCCAGCGCGCCGCCGATCCAGCACACAGCGAAGAACCCCCGCACCGGAGATCCGGTGCGGGGGTTCTGTCGAACCAACCCGGCAGTCGCAAGCGACTGCCAGTTGTGCGCGAGGGGGGATTTGAACCCCCACGTCCCTAAGGACACTGGCACCTGAAGCCAGCGCGTCTGCCGTTCCGCCACTCGCGCATGAGTGGTGTTTTCAGACTCTCCCACCGAGTGGTGTGAGCGCCTGGCGACATCCGAAGATTAGCACGCTGGACAGGGTGGATTCACATCCGTTGTTTCCCCGGACCCACGACGGGAACCGGGAACGCACAAAGCCTGGCCCCACTCCTCCTGAGTGCACCCGGAGTGCGGGACACTGTCAGGAGGGCACCTCTACGATCCGTGTGAGAGGTGACACTCATCCACTGTGCAGACAAGGGGAACCAGCCGATTTCCCGACGCGTGGATACGATCAGTAAGCAGTACAGGGATGACGACACCGGAGGAGGTGCCCCATGGGAGTCATGAAGCGTTTCGAGCAGCGTCTCGAAGGTCTGGTCAATGGCACCTTCGCCAAGGTCTTCAAGTCCGAGGTGCAGCCGGTCGAGATCGCCGGAGCCCTCCAGCGCGAGTGCGACAACAACGCCTCGATCTGGAACCGCGAGCGGACCGTCGTGCCCAACGACTTCATCGTCGAGCTCAGCACCCCGGACTACGAGCGGCTCAGCCCGTACTCCGGCCAGCTGGGGGACGAGCTGTCCGGCCTCGTACGTGACTACGCCAAGCAGCAGCGCTACACCTTCATGGGACCGATCAAGGTCCACCTGGAGAAGGCGGACGACCTGGACACGGGTCTCTACCGCGTGCGCAGCCGGACCCTGGCGTCGAGTTCGTCACAGCAGGGCCAGCAGAGCGGCCCCGCTCCCCACTCCCCGCCCAACCGCCCCGCCGCCCCTCAGGGCCAGGGCGGCTACGGCTACCCGCCGGCCTCCGCCCCTCCCATGCCCCCGGCCCCGCCGCCGGGCGCAGGGCGCTCCGGAAGCCCTTCCAGCGACTGGCGCCCGCCCGCCGCGTCCGGCCCCATGCCGGACGCCCAGGTGCGGCGCTGGATCGAGATCAACGGCACCCGCCATCAGATCTCCCGCCCGACGTTGGTGATGGGACGAAGCACCGACGCCGACGTGCGGATCGACGACCCCGGCGTATCGCGCCGGCACTGTGAGATCCGGACCGGAACGCCCTCGACGATCCAGGATCTCGGGTCCACCAACGGCATCGTGGTGGACGGGCAGCACACCACCCGCGCTACGCTCCGCGACGGCTCGCGGATCGTCGTGGGCAGCACCACCATCGTTTACCGGCAAGCCGAAGGGTGAAGCGGGGGCAATGTCAGAGCTGACCCTGACGGTCATGCGGCTAGGTTTCCTGGCTGTTCTGTGGCTATTCGTAATCGTGGCCGTCCAGGTCATTCGCAGCGACCTGTTCGGTACGCGTGTCACGCAGCGCGGCTCACGCCGCACTGCCGCCGACACACGCCCGCAGCAGGGGCGCCAACAGCAGGCAGCGCCGCCTCAGCAGCGCCAGCAGTCCGGGCGCCAGCGCCGCGGGGCACCCACCAAGCTGGTCGTCTCCGAGGGCACGCTCACCGGCACCACCGTCGCCCTCCAGGGCCAGACCATCACCCTGGGCCGGGCGCACGATTCAACGATCGTGCTGGATGACGACTATGCGTCCAGCAGGCATGCCAGGATCTACCCGGACCGTGACGGCCAGTGGATCGTCGAGGATCTCGGGTCCACCAACGGCACCTATCTCGACCGGACCCGGCTCACCACCCCGACACCTGTTCCGCTGGGCGCGCCGATCCGCATCGGCAAGACCGTCATCGAGCTGCGGAAGTAGTACGACAATGAGCGAGCGGAGCGAGCGAGCCGCCGCGGTCCTGACGACGGACGCGGCCCGGCTCCCGACCGGAGGGTGGGCAGTGTGGCTCGAGACCGGCTGTACCCCGAACCGACGGGCGAGGTGCGCATGAGCTTGTCCCTGCGCTTCGCCGCCGGATCGCACAAGGGCATGATCCGGGAAGGCAACGAGGACTCCGGCTACGCCGGCCCCCGCCTTCTCGCCATCGCCGACGGCATGGGCGGCCAGGCGGCCGGAGAGGTCGCCAGCTCCGAGGTGATCTCCACGCTCGTGCAGCTCGACGACGACGTCCCGGGCTCCGACATCCTCACCTCGCTCGGCATGGCGGTGCAGCGGGCCAACGACCAGCTGCGCGTCATGGTCGAGGAGGACCCTCAGCTGGAGGGCATGGGCACGACGCTCACCGCCCTGCTCTGGACCGGTCAGCGCCTCGGCCTCGTCCACGTCGGCGACTCCCGCGCCTACCTCCTGCGTGACGGCGTCCTGACGCAGATCACCCAGGACCACACGTGGGTGCAGCGTCTCGTCGACGAGGGCCGGATCACCGAGGAAGAGGCCACCACCCACCCGCAGCGCTCCCTGCTGATGCGGGCGCTGGGCAGCGGCGACCACGTGGAACCCGATCTCTCCGTCCGGGAGGTCCGTGCCGGTGACCGCTATCTGATCTGCTCGGACGGTCTCTCCGGCGTCGTCTCCCACCAGACGATGGAGGAGACCCTGGCCAGCTACCAGGGCCCGCAGGAGACCATCCAGGACCTCATCCAGCTCGCCCTGCGCGGCGGCGGTCCCGACAACATCACCTGCATCGTCGCGGACGTCCTGGACGTCGACAGCAACGACACCCTGGCCGGACAGCTCAACGACACCCCGGTCATCGTCGGCGCGGTCGCCGAGAACCAGGCCGCCCAGGCGAACGACGGCCGTGCCATGGAGACCCCGGCGGGCCGTGCGGCCGGCCTCGGCCGCCCCGTGCCGCCGCCGGCCGGAGGCTTCGGTCCTCCCGGCAGCGGGGACGACATGGGCTACGGCTCCGGCCCGGACGGCGGCGCCTTCGACTCGTACACCGACGACGACTTCGTCAAGCCCCGCGGCGGCCGCAGGTGGCTGAAGCGGTCGTTCTACATCGTGCTCGCGCTGGCCGTCATCGGCGGTGGCGTCTACGGCGGCTACCGCTGGACCCAGACGCAGTTCTACGTGGGCACGAAGGGCGACAACGTCGCGCTGTACCGGGGCATCAGCCAGGACCTCGCCTGGGTGTCCCTCTCGAAGGTCGAGGAGAACACCAAGATCGAACTGAAGTACCTCCCGCCGTACTGGCGCAAGAAGGTCGAGGCCACGATCTCCCAGGGCAACCTCTCCGATGCCCACAAGAAGATCGGCGAACTCGAAGCACAGGCCTCCGCCTGCAAGAAGGACGCGCAGCGCCGCGCGGCCGAGGCGGACGCCAACGCCGCCAAGGAGCAGAGCACGACCGACAACGCCTCCGACAGCACGTCAGCCACGACTCCCGCCAAGGGGACCAAGACCGCGACTCCCACTCCCGGCCCCAGCCTCTCGGAGGAAGAGAAGAAGCTGGCCCTGCAGTGCGGTAAGCAGTAAGCCGTAGGGGGCCTTCAGCACATGAGCGTTGTCACCAACACGACCACCATCGGCGCGATCGACGCGCCGAGCCGCCGTAACACCGAGCTGGTGCTGGTCGCGTTCGCCGTTCTGATCTCGGTGTTCGCGTACGCCAACGTGGGCCTCGCCCTCAACGGCGAACTGCCCGCCGGCATGCTCGGCTACGGGCTGGGCCTCGCGCTGCTCGGAGGCGTGGCGCACATCGCCGTACGGAGATTCGCCCCGTACGCGGACCCGCTGCTGCTGCCGCTGGCGACGCTGCTGAACGGGCTGGGCCTGGCCATCATCTGGCGGCTGGACCAGTCGGAGCGCTTCCAGGCGACCCCGAACTTCGCGGCGGCGGCCTCCAAGCAGCTGATGTTCTCGGCCGTGGGCGTAGCCATCATGGTCGTCGTCCTCATCGCCCTCAAGGACCACCGGATCCTGCAGCGCTACACCTACATCTCCATGCTGGTCGCGCTGTTCCTGCTGATCCTGCCGATGTTCTTCCCGGCCGTGAACGGCGCCAAGATCTGGATCAAGATCCCCGGCGTCGGCACGATCCAGCCGGGAGAGTTCGCCAAGATCATCATCGCGGTGTTCTTCGCCGGGTACCTCATGGTCAAGCGTGACGCCCTGGCCCTCGCCAGCCGCCGCTTCATGGGCCTCTACCTGCCCCGCGGCCGTGACCTCGGGCCGATCCTCATGGTCTGGGCGTTCTCGATCCTCATCCTGGTCTTCGAGACCGACCTCGGATCGTCGCTGCTGTTCTTCGGCATGTTCGTCGTCATGCTGTACGTCGCCACCGAGCGCACCAGCTGGATCGTCTTCGGGCTCCTGATGTCCGGAGCGGGCGCAGTAGGCGTGGCCATGTTCGAGCCCCACGTGCAGCAGCGTGTCACCGCCTGGCTCGACCCGTTCGCGGGATGGGGCAAGCTGGCCGCCAGTGAGCAGATGGCCAAGTCCCTGATGGCCTTCGGCTCCGGCGGAACCCTCGGCACCGGCCTCGGCCAGGGCAACTCGGACCTGATCGGCTTCGCAGCCAACTCGGACTTCATCCTCGCCACCGTCGGCGAGGAACTCGGCCTCGCCGGAATGATGGCCGTCCTGCTCATCTACGGTCTGATCGTCGAGCGCGGCGTCCGTACCGCCCTCGCGGCCCGTGACCCCTTCGGGAAGCTCCTCGCGATCGGCCTCTCCGGTTCCTTCGCCATCCAGGTCTTCGTCGTCGCCGGCGGCGTCATGGGGCTCATCCCGCTGACGGGTATGACCATGCCGTTCATGGCGGCCGGTGGTTCGTCCGTCATCGCGAACTGGGCACTCATCGGGATCCTGATCAGAATCAGCGACACCGCCCGACGCCCAGCCCCGGCCCCCGCACCATCCCCGGATGCCGAAATGACCCAGGTGGTCCGACCGTGAACAAGCCGCTCCGCAGGATCGCGATCTTCTGCGGCGTCCTCGTCCTGGCCCTGCTGGTCCGCACGAACTACATCCAGTACGTCCGTGCCGACGAGCTCAACGCGAACGAGCACAACCGTCGCGTCCAGATCGAGCGCTACGCCCACGAACGCGGCAACATCATCGTCGATGGCGAACCCGTCACGGGCTCCGTCGAGACCACGGACAGCGATTTCAAGTTCAAGCGCGTCTGGAAGGACGGCCCCATGTGGGCCCCCGTCACCGGCTACTCCTCGCAGGCCTTCGACTCCTCGCAGCTGGAGAGCATCGAGGACGGCATCCTCACCGGCAACAGTGACGACCTGTTCTTCGACCGCACCCTGTCGATGTTCACCGGGGAGAAGAAGACCGGCGGGAACATCGTCACCACCCTCAACGGCGCCGCCCAGAAGGCCGCCTTCAAGGGGCTGGGCGACAAGAAGGGCGCCGTCGCCGCGCTGGACCCGCAGACCGGCGCCATCCTGGCTCTGGCCAGCACCCCCTCGTACGACCCCTCGGTCTTCGCCGGCAACTCCATGAAGGACTCCGACGCCCGTCAGAAGCTCCTGGAGGACAAGGACAAGCCGATGCTGAACCGGGCCCTGCGGGAGACCTACCCGCCCGGCTCGACGTTCAAGGTCGTCACGGCCGCCGCGGCGCTGGAGAACGGCCTCTACACGGACATCGACGCCAAGACGGACTCCCCCCTGCCCTGGCGGCTCCCGCAGTCGACCAACCTGCTGCAGAACGAGGGCAACATCCCCTGCAAGGACGCCTCGCTCCGGGAAGCCCTGCGCTGGTCCTGCAACACGGTCTTCGGCAAGATGAGCGACGACCTCGGCAACGAGAAGATGATCGAGCAGGCCGACAAGTTCGGCTTCAACGAGGAAGTCTTCACCCCGGTCCGGGCCGACGCCAGCGTCTACCCCAAGGACAACCCGCCGCAGAACGCCATGGCGGGCATCGGCCAGGCGTCCAACCGCACCACTCCGCTCCAGATGGCCATGGTGGCCTCGGCGATCGCCAACGACGGCAAGCTCATGCAGCCGTACATGGTCGCCCAGCGCCAGGCACCCAACCTGGACGTCATCTACACCCCCGAGAAGGAGCAGCTCAGCGAGCCGCTCTCGGCGGAGAACGCCCAGAAGGTGCAGCAGATGATGGAGACCGTGGTCAAGGACGGCACGGGAACCAACGCGCAGATCGACGGCGTCACCGTCGGTGGCAAGACCGGCACCGCGCAGCACGGCCTGAACAACAGCGAGAAGCCGTACGCCTGGTTCATCTCGTACGCCAAGACCGACAACGGTTCACCGGTCGCGGTCGCCGTGGTGGTCGAGGACGGCAACGCCAACCGGGACGACATCTCCGGTGGCGGTCTGGCCGCTCCGATCGCCAAGAACGTGATGAAGGCGGTACTCGACGGAAAGTAGTGACACCCGTCACAACTTCTGTCCACACCAGCACATTGGGATACCGGTCGGATATCAGCTGACGGGTGCGGGCCGATCACGCCGGGAGCGCCCGGTAGCGTATGCGCGAGCAGCGCACCGCCGGACCACACACGGGTGCGGTCGGGACTGACGGAGAGGGCTGGATCAGTTATGGAAGAGCCGCGTCGCCTCGGCGGCCGGTACGAGCTGGGCTCGGTGCTCGGCCGTGGTGGCATGGCCGAGGTCTACCTCGCGCACGACACCCGGCTCGGCCGCACCGTCGCTGTGAAGACGCTGCGGGCCGACCTCGCCCGCGACCCGTCCTTCCAGGCACGGTTCCGCCGTGAGGCCCAGTCGGCCGCCTCGCTCAACCACCCCGCGATCGTCGCCGTCTACGACACCGGCGAGGACTACGTCGACGGCGTCTCCATCCCGTACATCGTGATGGAGTACGTCGACGGATCGACGCTCAGAGAGCTCCTGCACTCCGGCCGCAAGCTGCTGCCGGAGCGGACCCTCGAGATGACGGTCGGGATCCTCCAGGCACTGGAGTACTCGCACCGCGCCCAGATCGTCCACCGCGACATCAAGCCGGCGAACGTCATGCTGACGCGTACCGGCCAGGTCAAGGTCATGGACTTCGGCATCGCCCGCGCCATGGGTGACTCCGGCATGACGATGACGCAGACCGCCGCGGTCATCGGCACCGCTCAGTACCTCTCCCCGGAGCAGGCCAAGGGCGAGCAGGTCGACGCGCGTTCCGACCTGTACTCCACCGGCTGCCTGCTCTACGAACTGCTCGCGGTGCGGCCCCCGTTCGTGGGGGACTCGCCCGTCGCGGTCGCGTACCAGCACGTACGTGAGGAGCCGCAGCCGCCGAGCAACTTCGACCCCGAGATCACGCCCGAGATGGACGCCATCGTCCTGAAGGCGCTGACCAAGGACCCCGACTACCGCTACCAGTCGGCCGACGAGATGCGTGCTGACATCGAGGCGTGCCTCGACGGCCAGCCGGTCGCGGCAACGGCGGCGATGGGTGCGGCGGGCTACGGCGGATACGACGCCTACGGCAACGACCAGCCCACCACCGCCCTGCGGGCGGCGGACCAGGGCGGCGCCCCGACGTCCATGCTGCCCCCGGTCAATCCGGACGACGGCGGCTACGGCTACGACGACCGCCCGGGCCGCCGGCGCCAGAAGAAGAGCAACACCTCGACGATCCTCCTGGTCGTCGCCGGCATCCTGGTGCTCATCGGCGCGATCCTGATCGGCCGTTACATCTTCAGCTCCAACGACAGCGGTAACGGCAAGGTCGACGTGCCGAACATGGTCGGCTCCACGGTCGAAGAGGCGCAGAGACTCGCGGAGAACGCCGAGGTCACCCTGAAGGTCGGCTCCAAGGAGCCGTGCGAGACCCAGGAGAAGGACAAGATCTGCAGCCAGACCCCGGGCTCGGACGCGCAGATGGAGACGGGTGAGACCGTCACGGTCGTCGTCTCCACCGGTGCTCCCAAGGTCGAGGTCCCGGACGTCGTGGACGAGCCCGCGGACAGCGCCCGCAAGGCCCTGGAGGACAAGGGCTTCACGGTGAACGTCAAGACGGCCGAGTCCGACAAGTCGCCGGACACGGTCATCTCGCAGGATCCGGCGGGCGGTTCGAAGGCGGAGAAGGACACCGAGGTCACGATCACCGTGGCCAAGGAGGCCACCCAGAACGTGCCGGGCGTGGTCGGCAGGTCGTTCGCCGACGCGGAGGCCCAGCTGAAGGGCGTCGGCTTCGCGAACGTCTCCAGGACCGACGTCGACTCCGACCAGGCCGCCGGCACCGTGATCGAGCAGACGCCCGAGGCGAACAGCAAGCAGCCCAAGAACGTCCAGATCGTCCTGAAGGTCTCCAAGGGCCCCGCCGAGCCGGAGCAGGTCACCATCCCCGGTGACATCGTCGGCAAGCGGTACCAGGACGCGAAGGGGGCGCTCGAAGGCCTGGGCCTCGTGGTCGCACTCGCCCCCAACTCGCCGGACAACCCGAACGCCCTGGTGATGAGGGCCGATCCGGGGGCCAACTCCCAGGTGCCCAAGGGCCAAACGGTGACTCTGACCACCATCGGTGGGGACGGCGGCGGCAACATCTTCGGGGGCCGGAACGGCTAGCCGAACCGACCCGCGCGACGCCACCCGCGTAACGCCGTACCGACGGACACAGCACAGGGCCCCGGCCACCTCCACGGTGACCGGGGCCCTGTGCTTTCGTCCGTGGTGCTACCGCAGCTCCTCCGGCTTCGTACGGTCCCTGTCGACCTTCTCGGTCCGCACCAGCTCGCCCCACACGATGTAGCGGTACTTCGACGTGTAGACCGGAGTGCACGTCGTCAGCGTGATGTAGCGGCCGGCCTTCTTCACGCCCGACTCCTTGGGTACCGCGGCGATCGCGTCGACGTTGAACTTCGACGTCTCCGGCAGCTCGGCGAAGACCTTGTAGACGTACCAGGTGTCCTGGGTCTCGAAGACGACCGCGTCGCCCTTCTTCACCTTGTCGATGTTGTGGAACTTGGCGCCGTGCCCGTCGCGGTGGGCGGCGAGCGCGAAGTTGCCCTGGGCGTCCGAGGGGAGCGCCGACTTCACGGGGTCCGTGTAGTAGCCGGCGATGCCGTTGTTGAGCGTCTCGGTGTCTGTGCCCTTCTTGACCAGCACCTCGCCGTTCTTCATGGCGGGGACGTGCAGGAAGCCGATGCCGTCCCTGGTGTCCAGGGCCCCCGGCCCGCCCGCCCAGCGGTCGCGGACGGTGTTCCCCTGCTTGTCCGCCTCACGGTCGGCCAGCACGTTGGTCCACCACAGCGAGTAGACGACGAACAAACCCAGCACCAGCCCGGCGGTGATCAGCAGTTCGCCGAAGAGGCTCACCGCCGTGGCGACGGGGTGGCGGCTCCTGCGCCGCACCGGGGCCGCCGGCTCGTCGGTGCGCTCTTCGTGATCGGTCCTCGCTGCCACCGCACCCGTCCCTGTCGTGATGTCGTCCAGCCCGCTCAGCCGACGAGCGCGTCGGGCTTCCCCTTGCTGCGCGGCCGTTCCTCGACCATTTTGCCCCACACGATCATTCGGTACGTACTCGTGAATTCCGGCGTGCAGGTCGTCAGCGTGATGTACCTGCCCGGGCCGGTGAAGCCGGAACCCGTGGGCACTTCGTCGATCACGGCCACGTTGGACGGCGGCGTCTGCGGAAGGATGCTGGTCATCTCGTACGTGTAGTAGGCGTCCTGCGTCTCGACCACGATCGGATCGCCCGGCTTCAGCTTGTTGATGTAGCGGAAGGGCTCACCGTGGGTGTTGCGGTGACCCGCCACCGCGAAGTTGCCCTGCTTCTCCGACGGCATGGCCGTCTTCAGCTTGCCCTCGCCGTAGTGACCGACCATGCCGCGGTCGAGGACCTTCTCCTTGCTGATGCCCTCGGCGATCGGGGCGACCACATCCAGCTTGGGGATGTGCATGATGGCGAAGCCCTGGCCGGGTTCGAAGGCCCCGGGGCTGCGCGCGCCGTTCGCCCAGTCGTCCTGGATCTTGCTGGTCTCCCGGCCGGCGATCTGGTCGGCGCGGACGTTCGTCCACCACAGCTGGTACGTGACGAACAGGAGCATCAGCACGCCGAAGGTGATGAACACTTCGCCGATGACGCGGCTGGCGACCACGGCCGGACTGTCCTTGGCGGCACGGGCAGCGCGCCGGGCCTCGAGCCGTGACATCGGGGCGGCGGGCTCAGCCGCCCCGGACTCCGTCGCGCGGCGGGGCTCGACCCGCCGTCTCCCGCGCCCCTTAGCCGCGCGCCGGCGCTCCGCCCGGCCACCTGTGGGCGACTGTTCGGAGGTGGCGGACTCCGAGGTTCCGGATCCGGCCGCACCCGACGCACGCCGCGTGTCCGCGGTCCGCAGAGCGACGGTCTCGTCGTTCAGGACCGGCAGGACATCGGTGACGGGCTCCTCGCGCTCCACCGGCACCACGGGCTCATGACGGGCCCCGGAGTCCACCGGCACCACTGGCTCATGCCGGGCCGCGGACTCCACCGGCACCACTGGCTCATGCCGGGCTGCGGACTCCACCGGCGCCACAGGCTCGGCGTACGCCCCGGACGGGGTCTGTACGGGGCCCGGTCCAGGAGCCGTCCGCACCGGGGGAGGCGCACCGTGGCCGGATATGACCGCCGTCCCCTGCACGGTGCCCGCGGCAGGAGCCGCTCCCGGCCCCTGCTGCCCGTACCAGTCCCTCTGGTAGCCCTCCGGGTCGTACCACTCGCCCGGGGGCTCCATGGGCCCCTGAGCCGTCGTCCGGGGCATCTGCGGCGCCCCGCCGTCGGCCGGGGCTTCCTCCGCCCGGAACCAGGGTGAGGTGTGCCCTCCGGGCAGCGGATCGTTCAACGGGTCCGCGAACTGTCCCGGCAAGGGGTCGTTCAGCGGATCCGCGAGCTGCTCCACCGCCGCCTCGAACGTGCCGTCGGGCTCGTACGCTCCCTGCGCGTACGGGCCTTCCTGCCCGGCGTCGGGGCGGAGTGAGGTCACGCCGCGGCCTTGCCCACCACCGGGGCGAGCCCCGCCGATCTCCCGACCGCGCCCGCGTCACCGCACTGCTCCAGCCAGTTGGCGAGCATCAGGTGGCCGTGCTCCGTGAGCACCGACTCGGGGTGGAACTGCACACCCTCCACCGCGTGTTCGCGGTGGCGCAGCCCCATGATGATGCCGTCGGCCGTGCGCGCGGTGACTTCGAGCTCGGGCGGGACCGTCGCCGGCTCGGCGGCGAGCGAGTGGTACCGCGTCGCGGTGAACGGGGAGGGCAGACCGGCGAACACGCCCTTGCCCTCGTGCAGGACGGGGGAGGTCTTGCCGTGCAGCAGCTCCGGCGCCCGGTCCACCACACCGCCGTACGCGACGGCCATCGACTGCATCCCCAGGCAGACGCCGAAGACCGGGAGCCCGCTCCCCGCGCAGTGGTGCACCATCTCGATGCAGACGCCCGCCTGCTCGGGAGTGCCCGGCCCGGGCGACAGCAGGACCCCGTCGAAGCCGTCGTCGGCGTGCGCCGTGGTCACCTCGTCGTTGCGGACCACCTCGCACTCGGCGCCGAGCTGGTAGAGGTACTGGACGAGGTTGAAGACGAAGCTGTCGTAGTTGTCGACGACGAGAATGCGTGCGCTCACTGGCCGGACCCCGCTCCGCTGGTGCCTTCGCCGTCCACCGTCACATCACCGAACGGGAGCAGCGGCTCCGCCCAGGGGAAGACGTACTGGAAGAGCGCGTAGACAACGGCCAGGACGAGCACGAGCGAGATGAAGCCCCGCACCCATGCGTTGCCCGGCAGGTGCCGCCAGATCCAGCCGTACATGCTGTTGCCTCCATTCGGTACGGCACCAGACTAAACGGCCGGGGCACAGGCGTGGGTCAGCTGTGGAAAGCCGCTTGCCGGGGCGTCCGTCACAGTCCCGCGCGCGCCTCCCGGAGGGCGCCGGCCGGCAGGTCCCCGGGGGCTACTCCACAGGCTGTGCGTAATGGAGGTCGACCGTGCCCGAGTAGCCGGGGAGCGTCAGCTTGTCGGCCTCCTCGGCCTTCCATCCCAGCCCGTACGCCTTCACGTACAGCTGGTAGTTCTGGATGGCCGTGGAGTCGTTGAGCGCCTGCTTCAGCTTCCCCCGGTCGCCGACGGCGGTGACCTTGTACGGAGGCGAGTAGACCCGCCCCTGGAGGATCAGCGTGTTGCCGACGCAGCGCACCGCGCTGGTGGAGATCAGCCGCTGGTCCATCACCTGGATCCCGCGCGCCCCGCCCTGCCAGAGGGCGTTGACGACGGCCTGCAGGTCCTGCTGGTGGATCACCAGGTCGTTGGGCTGCGGATCCGGGTATCCGGGGTTGGCGGTGGCGTTCGCCGGAGCGTCGTTCAGCGTGACGGAGAGCGCCTCGCCGGTGATCTCCGTGGTGCCCGCGGCCTTCTCCAGCGCGTCGAGCTTCGCGTCCTCGGCGCGGGTGCTCCCGTCGTCGCGGCGGGCGAGGGTGTCGATGTCCTCGCGCACGGAAGCGGTCGATTCGTCCAGCTCCGCGTTCTTCTCGCTGCGCTGCTGGATGAGGTCGGAGAGCTTCAGCAGGGAGGAGTCGGTCCGGATATCGGTCCCCTTGGCCGTATTGGCACTGGTGACGAAGATCAGTCCGGCCAGTGCGAAGACGGCGGCGGTGAGGCCCTGGACCGGCCACCGGGACAGGCGCCGGGCAGGGCGTCGAGGAGATTCGGCAGAATTGCTCAACGTACCCTTATCTCCTTAGGCGCCACGGAAGCACTACGCTAACGGACGCCCCGGGGAGGCAGCATTCCCCCTCGCGCCCCGGCGCCAGCCACAAGATCACTGCGCGGTCACGCAGCGCATCGACAGGAGAGTCCCTCGTGCCGAAGTCACGTATCCGCAAGAAGGCAGACTTCACGCCTCCGCCGGCGAAGCAGTCGACGAGCATAAAGCTGACCAACCGCAGCTGGGTCGCGCCGGTGATGCTGGCGCTCTTCCTGATCGGTCTGGCCTGGATCGTGGTCTTCTACGTCACCGAGGGCGATCTGCCGATCGACGCCCTCGGCAACTGGAACATCGTGGTGGGCTTCGGCTTCATCGCCGGTGGCTTCGGCGTCTCCACGCAGTGGAAGTAGCTCTGCCCTGAAGTTACCCACAGAGTTATCCACAGGTAGGGGAAAAGGTCTGACGATCTGTGGATAACTTCCCTCGAAGTTGACGCCGGTGTGACTACACACTTACGCATCGCGCGAGGGTACGCCCCTTGTTCTGACTGGAAAAATCCAGTTCAGCGACAAGGGGCACACCTGTTCCCCACGTCATGCACAAGATCCGGCACCCTCTGTGGACAACCACACCCCTGGAGCAACGGATTCCGCTCAGGTGAGTGCCGCGGTCCTGAGGACGACGACCAGCACGACCACCAGAAGGACCAGCCCGCAGGCGCCGTACTGCACGAGATTCCGGCGCTCGCGCGGCGCGTGGACCATGGCGACCGCGATCAGCGCCCCGGCCACCAGTCCACCGACATGCGCCTGCCACGCGATCCCGCTCCAGGTGAAGGTGAAGACCAGGTTCACCACGAGCAGCGCGATCACCGGCCGCATGTCGTAGTTCATCCGGCGCATCAGCACGGCGGTGGCCCCCAGCAGGCCGAAGACGGCGCCCGAGGCGCCGAGCGTCCCCTGCGCGGGGGCGGCGATCCAGTAGGTGAGCGCGCTGCCGGCGAGTCCCGAGAGCAGGTAGAGCGCCAGATACCGGACTCTGCCGAGCGCGGCTTCCAGCGGCCCGCCGAGCCACCACAGCCCCAGCATGTTGAACGCGATGTGCAGCACCTCCTGGTGCAGGAACATCGACGTCAGCAGCCGGTACCACTGGCCCTCCGCCACCCCTTCGACGCCGGCCGACGGATCGCCCGAATAGGCCCGGCCGAACAGCAGCAGGTCGTCGAGCAGCCAGCGGCCGGAAACCGAGACCGCGATGAAGACGGCGAGGTTGATGCCGAGCAGGATCTTGGTGACCAGCCTGGGGTCGGCGGCCACGCCCCCGCCCGCCAGGGTCCGCGGCCGGTTCGCCGCGGGGTGGTGGCCCGTGCCGGACCCTTCGCGGACGCACTCCGGGCAGTGGAAGCCCACCGACGCCTCGATCATGCAGTCCGTGCAGATCGGTCTGTCGCACCGCGTGCAGCGGATTCCCGTCTCCCTGTCCGGGTGCCGGTAGCACGTGAGCGGCCCGCCCGCGGCCGCGGACCCGTCCTGGTCTTGCGGCGGCTGCTGGTCCATCGGTCACGGCCCCTTCGGTCCTCGTCCGTGCGGGGGCAGACATGCGACCGCCCCGCTCGCCCGTTATGTAGCAGTACGGACGAGCGGGGCGGTTGGTTCCCGCAGGGCCCCGCCGGGTCAGCGCGTCTCGATGGCGACCGACTCGATCACCACGTCCTGGAGCGGACGGTCGGTGCGCGGATTGGTCGGAGCTGCGGCGATGGCGTCCACGACCCTCTTGCCCGCCTCGTCGGCGACCTCGCCGAAGATCGTGTGCTTCCCGGTCAGCCAGGCCGTGGGCGAGACGGTCACGAAGAACTGCGACCCGTTGGTGCCCGGCCCGGCGTTGGCCATCGCCAGCAGGTACGGCTTGTCGAAGGCGAGGTCGGGGTGGAACTCGTCGCCGAACTCGTATCCCGGGCCACCCGTGCCGTTGCCCAGCGGGTCGCCGCCCTGGATCATGAAACCGCTGATGACGCGGTGGAAGACAGTGCCGTCGTACAGCTTGTCGGTGGACTTCCGGCCGGTCTCCGGGTTGGTCCACTCCCGCCCGCCCTCGGCGAGCTCGACGAAGTTCCTGACCGTCCTGGGTGCGTGGTTCGGCAGCAGCCGGATCTCGATGTCGCCCAGGTTGGTCTTCAAAGTGGCGTAAAGCTGCTCGGCCACGGTCTGCCTTCCGTAAGTCTTCGCTGATGCCCACCGATCCTCGCACGGGGCGTCCTGCCCACAGCGCGGTCACAGCACCGGGAAGGGCGGCACTCACCTCGTTGCCCGCTTTCCTGCACCTTTCCCACACTTCCTGCGGGATAAATGCGGCCAAGTGCCCGACGACACGGAGCGCGTCGGCCCGAACCGTGGCATCGTCGGCGGCAACGCTCCCCTTGCACCGCATTGCCCGAGAATGACGTTCATGACCCGGATGCCCGTCCCGCATGGCGCGCCAGGCGCCGACGGGCATGATTTCGAGTTGGGTGGATAGGCGGAGTACCTACCCGCCACCAATGAGGAGGATCCCGTGACCCGCATCGACAGCGTGCGCGCCGCAACCTACTCGGCGAAGGACAGCGCGCAGCACGCCGCGGAAGTGGTGGCGCCTTACGCCGACACGGCCAAGGAACAGGCCACCTACTACGCGAACGAGGCTCGCGCACGGCTCGCGCCCAAGGTGTCGAAGGCAGCCGCGCAGGCCCGCGTCCAGTACGGCGCGCATCTCGCCCCCCGTATCGAACAGGCACTGACCCATGTGCCCCCCAAGGTCGACGAGGCCGCGCAGCGGGCCGCCCTCCGGACGCGCAGCGCCGCGCGCACCGCGGCGGACTACACCGTTCCGCGCGTCGAGTACGCCGTGGCGGCCACCCGCCCCATGGCCGAGGAGGCCACCGCCCGCAGCACCGCGGCGCTGGCCGCTCTCCGTGGCCAGGTGACGGCCAAGGAGATCCAGAAGCTCGTCAGGAAGCACGAGCGCCGGGCCAGGGCGGGCCGGGCGGCCAAGGGATTCCTGGTCCTGGGTGTCCTGGCCGGCGGAGCCTTCGCCGCCTGGAAGTGGTGGGACAAGCAGGCCAACCCGGACTGGCTGGTCGAGCCGCCGGCCCCCACCGAGGTGTCCGACGACCGAGCGCCCCTGACCTCAGTCGACGGCAGCGGCTCGACCGTGCTCGACCCCGAGGTCCGCGCCAAGCAGGACGAGAACGAGGCCGGGACGGACACGTCGGAGGGCGACGAGCGCCGCTGACCCGCACCGCCGGGAACAAGACGCCGAAGAGGGGCGCCGGAGGACCTCA
>NZ_JAERUC010000153.1 GCF_016745505.1 Streptomyces silvae
ACGAAGACCGTGCGGCCCTCGACCGTGCCCCAGCCGGTGATGACACCGTCGGTGTACGGCTTCTTCGCCTCCAGGCCGAAGCCGGTCGCCCGGTGCCGGCGCAGCTGCTCGACCTCCTTGAACGATCCCTCGTCCAGCAGCAGCTCGATACGCTCCCGCGCGGTCAGCTTGCCCTTGGCGTGCTGCGCCTCGGTCGCCCGGTCGCTCGGTCCACGCCGGGCCTGCTCACGCAGCGCCAGCAGTTCGGCCACCCGGCCACGCGTGTCGCTCGGCTCGCCCGGGATTTCGTCCACAACGGTCATACGTCGACCCTACGAACCCGACCGCGTAAACCCTGCCGTTCACTTTGGACAGTCTCCTGCCCGGTTTCCTGGTGGCACCTGACAGAAGCCGGGCACCATGCAACCCATCTGCCAGCTCACAGGGCTCTCGCGTTGTAGGGCTCCGACAAAGAGGGGCGTGTGGCGCCCGACACACGCCGGTCCGCGCGCCACGCCGCTGATCCACCGGGGCGGGCGACTGCGCACACCGCAAATGGCAGAGGGCCGGCACCGGGACCGGGCTCGCCGGAACGCGCTCCGCGAGCGACGGCTCCGCACCCCGGACCGCTCCCCGGGGGCGAAACAGACAGTACGCGCCCGCCGGCCGCAGGGGCGCCGGACCCCGGGCGGCCGTCGCGTTCAGTTCCTGTTCACTCCGCGCAGGCGGTGATCGACCAGGCGTGGCCAAAACCCGGCCAGGAGCGTCGAGTTGTGAAGAACGAAGACTTCTTGAGAGCGCTCTCAGTCATAACTCTTGACGCTCACCGGAGGCATCGCGAGAGTGGTGCGCACCGCAGACGGCCCCACCGCTCCGCCTCCCCGCACCACACCACATCCCTGTCTGCGACCCCCACACCTCGGGAGTTCCTCCGTGATTTCGCGCAGAATGTTCCTGACGGGCGCCGCCGCCTCCGCGACCGCGCTCACCTATCCCCTCTGGGGCAGCGCCCTGAGCCCTCGCACGTCGGCGGCCGCCGCCACCTGCGAACTGGCCCTGGAGAACCGCTCGTTGCCCGGCACGGTGCACGCGTACGTCACCGGGCACGAGCAGGGCACGGACCGCTGGGTGCTGCTGCGCCCCGACGGCAGCGTCTACCGCCCCGACTCCCCCGGCGCCCCGCAGACCCCGCTGCCGGTGGACTGTGCCATCCCGCTGAACTCCGCGGGCGGCGCGCCCGTGGTCCTGACCCTCCCCCAGATGTACGGGGCGCGGGTCTACTTCGTCCGCGACGACAAGCTGGACTTCTACCTCAACCCGGGGCCGTCCCTGGTCGAGCCGGCCTTCGCGACGCCCACCGACCCGAACTACGGCAGGACCTGGTCGTTCTGCGAGTTCACCTTCAACCCGCAGCAGCTGTACGCGAACATCAGCTATGTCGACCTGGTGACGGCGCTGCCGATCGGGCTGACCCTGGAGGGCGACGAGACGCACACGGTGGCCCCGCTGCCGGACGGCGCGGTCCAGCGCATCGCCGACGACCTCACGGCCCAGGCCGCCGCAGACGGGCAGCCCTGGGACAAGCTGGTCACCCGCGGCTCGGACGGGCAGGTCCTGCGGGTGGTCTCGCCGCAGAACCTGATGGCGCCGTTCTTCGACCGCCCGGACGAGATGCCCTTCCGCGACCTGTTCACCGCGCAGATCGACGAGGTCTGGGAGAAGTACCGCTCCACCGACCTGAAGATCGACCTCCAGGGCGGCCGGGGCACGCTCGCCGGCCGGGTCAGCGGCGACACCCTGACGTTCGAGGGCGGCCACACCTTCGTCAAGCCGACGTCGAAGGACATCTTCACCTGCAACCACGGGCCCTTCACGAACGACCCGGCGGACTCCGACGACAAGAAGGCGCTGCTGGCCAGGATCGCGGCGGGCTTCAACCGCTCGATCATGCTCAGCCACCCCAGCCAGCCGAACGGCACCTCGGTGGCCGACTACTACAAGGGCGCGGTGACCAACCACTGGTCGCGCGTCGTCCACGCGAACTCCCCGATCGGCTACGCGTTCCCCTACGACGACGTACGCCCGGACGGCGAGCCGGACGTGTCGGGGGCCGCGCACGACGGCAACCCGCGGCGCTTCACGGTGAGCGTCGGCTCCTGACCCACCCGTGACGCTGTGACACCGTGCCCGTCCGCCGCCCGTCCGCGGCGGGCGGGCACGGCCGCGTCCTGCACCCGAGCGGCCCAGCGCACCCTGCGCCGCCGGTCCCGGGGGTGGACCGTTGGCAGATGTCCTCCCTCGACGAGCACCCCGCCGGTGACCCCGCTGAGCGGGTCCTCCTCCATGGCCTGCGTCTGATCGACGGCACCGGCCGCGCCCCGGTCCCCGACGCGGCGCTGCTGATCGAGGGGGAGGTGATCCGCTGGGCCGGTCCCGAGGCCGGGCTCCCCGCCGCGCTCGGACCGGCGAGGCGGCTGGATCTCGGTGGCCGGACCGTGTGCCCCGGCTTCATCGACACCCATGTGCACTTCGCCCTGCCGGGCCCGGCGGGCAATCCTCTCCAGGGGCTCGGGGAGCTGCCGACCTACCGCGCCCTGAAGGTCCTGGACCGGCTGCGCGTCACCCTGGAGAACGGGGTGACGACCGCCCGGGACCTGATGGGACTGGACGCGGGCTTCCGGCAGGCGGTGGCGGAGCGGCGGATCCCGGGACCCCGGCTGCTGGTCTCGGTCACCATGCTCAGCCAGCGCGCCGGCCACGCCGACTTCACCCTCGCCGGAGGCATCGACGGGCTCGCGCTGGCCGTCACCTTTCCCGAGAGCCCGCGCAGCCTGGTCGGCTCCGTCGACGACATGCGGGCCCGGGTGCGCGACCTGGTCGCGGCGGGCGCCGACTGCGTGAAGCTCGCCACCAGCGGCGGTGTCACCTCCCCGCACGACCGGCCGGAGTGGCTGGGGCTGCGCCCCGAGATGATCCGGGCCGCCGTCGAGGAGGCCCAGGCCTACGGCGGCCTGCCGGTCGCCGCGCACGCCATCGGACGGCCCGGCATCGAGGCCGCCGTCCGCGCGGGGGTGAGCAGCATCGAGCACGGCTACGCCCTGGACGACGAGCTGCGGGCGGAGATGGCGGACCGGGGTCAGTTCCTGGTGCCCACGCTGCTGGAGACGACGCAGGACCTGGACCCGGCGCGCACCTCCCCGTCGGCGTACGAGAAGGGGGTGCGCTGGCACCGGATCGCCCAGGAGTCGGTGGCCCGGTCGGCCTCGGCGGGGGTCAGGATCGCGATGGGGACCGACAGCGGCCTGGCCGTCGGGCACGGGCACAACCTCCAGGAGCTCGGGCTGCTCGTGGAGATCGCCGGTCTGTCGCCGATGGCGGCGATCGTGGCAGCGACCGGTGACGCCGCGCGGCTGTGCGGTGTCGACGAGGTCACCGGCACCCTGGAGGCGGGCAAGGCGGCCGATCTGGTGGTCACGGACGTCGACCCCCTGTCCGACATCGCGTCCCTGGGCGATCCGGCCCACATCCTGGCCGTGGTGAAGGAGGGCCGGATCGCCGTCGACCGCGCCGGTGTCCTCGGCGCCGGCGTCCTGTCCGCGCTCTGCCCCTGAGCCGGAAAGCTCCGTCCGTACCGCTGGTGGAACGTGTAACTACACCTGGTCGACCGCCTCCTGCGCGGGATCGGCGCCGGGCCACGCGGCGATCAAGGCCGCCGCGGCGTATCTGGCCGCGACCGCCGTGGACCTCCTGCTCCAGCCGGAACTGCTGCGCGGCATCAAGGAGGAGTCCGGGAAACGGACGGAGGACCTGACCTGGAAGACCGCCCTCCCTGACGGCTACGAGCCGCCGATGTACGAGCCGCCCGCCCGGTTCCTGAAGAAGACCGGCCAGAGCTGGCCGCCGGAGAACATCACCTGGCCGCCGCGCCGGGTGATCAGCAAGGAGAAGTTCGCCTCGCTCGGGCCGGCGCTGAAGCCCCAGGTCTGACCGGGGGCGATCCGGACGCGAGGTGCCCCCGTCCGGTCCGGACGGGGGCACCTGTCGTGCGTACGGGGCTCAGCAGCCGCCGCAGTTGTAGTACGTCACGTCCCAGTGGTTTCCCTCGTCCGCGTAGACGTTGCCGGAGCCGGACTGGTACTGCGGGGCGCCGTCGCCGCGCACCCCGATGTAGGCGAACGTGCCCTTCACGTAGTTCGTCAGGCAGGTGGTCTTGCCGAAGTCGAGCTTGTAGCCGTTCCAGTGCGAGTAGGTGCCGCTGGCGTGCCCGGTCTCCGTACCCCCGGTGATGTTGAGCGCGCAGCCGGTGGCGCTCTTCAGGGTCTGGGCGCCCTGTGCGCTGGTCAGGTTGAGCTGGTCGAAGGACGTGCAGGTGGAGACGTTCCGGTTGGAACAGCCGCCCGAGGACGACCAGGTGATCCCGGACGAGCTGAAGCGGGAGGTCGCCTGGGAGTGGGTCAGCTTGGTGGCGGCGTGCGCCTCGGTGGCGCCGCCGCCGAGGATGCCCACGCCGGGCGCGAAGAGCGCGCCGAGGACGAGGGCGAGAGCGGCGAGGGCGGAGCGGAGTCGGGGACGGGTCTGCATGGGGGAAATCCTCCTGCTCATGACAATTTTGGGGGCAGGGAGATAGTGCCCCAGCTCTACGCGCGTCCGCCAGGGGGCGACAGAGGGCGGACGGTGCCCCGCCCGCGACTTTCGGACGGGCCTGGACCCTTGATGTTGAACTTTGAACAAGATGGGTCTACAGTCAATCTCGTTGAAGGTTAAACAAACCTTCGACGGCCACTCGTCTGAACCGTCCCCCGAGGAGGAGCCATGGCTCTGTTCAACCGCAGGAACAACAACGCCCCGTCCACCACCGCCACCCTCGCCGTGGACCCGGCGCTGGCCGCCCTGACCGGCACGTACACGATCGACCCGGCCCACAGCAGCATCGGCTTCACCGTGCGCCACGCCATGGTCACCAATGTGCGCGGCTCCTTCGGTGAGCACGAGGGCACCCTCACGCTGGACGGCACGGACCCGTCCGCCTCCACCGCGTCCATCGACGTGAAGATCGCCAGCGTCGACACCGGCATCGCCGACCGCGACGGCCACCTGGTCAGCGGCGACTTCTTCGACGCCGAGGCCTTCCCCCTGATGACGTTCCGCTCCACGGCGGCCGAGCAGCTCGGCGGCGACGCGTACCGCGTCACCGGTGACCTCACGATCAAGGGCGTCACCCGGCCGCTCGCCATCGACCTGGAGTTCAACGGCTCCGCCACCGACCCCTACGGCAACCAGCGCGTGGGCTTCGAGGGCAGCGCCGAGATCCTGCGCTCCGACTGGGGCCTGACCTACAACGCGGCGCTGGAGACCGGTGGCGTGCTGGTCGGCGACAAGGTCAAGCTGAACTTCGACATCTCCGCGATCAAGGCCGCCCCGCAGGCCTGACATCCCCGCACCGAGCGCGCCCGCCGCTTCCCCGAAGGGGAGGCCGGCGGGCGCTCGGCGTGTCAGCGGCCGGCCGCGCGGCGCACCTTCAGCGCGTTGTCCGTACGGGTGGTGGGGTTGCCGTCGGGGTCGTTCTGGATGCGCTCGTGCTCCTCGCTGAGCAGCACCTCCCACTCCCCCTCCGGCAGTTCGAGGGAGGCGAGGACCTCGTCCGTCGTGGGCAGCTCCATGTCCGGGTGGTCGTGCTCCCAGGAGGGGAATCCCGCGTGCCCGACGATCAGGAGGACGCCGCCGGGTGCGACGGCCCCCGCCGCCCGGCGCAGGATCTCCTCGCGGGGCAGATCACCCATCGAGTGCAGGAACTGGGCGGACACCAGGTCGTACTCCCCCTCCGGGAAGGAGGCCCCCAGGTCGTGCCACTGCCAGTCGACCCGGTCGGCGACACCGGCGTCGGCCGCGTGCACCGCCGCCCGCTCCAGGGCGACGCGCGAGATGTCGGTGGCGGTCACCTGCCAGCCCGTCCGGGCGAGCCAGACCGCGTCGGCCCCCTCGCCGCACCCGAGGTCGAGGGCGCGCCCCGGCTTCAGGTCCTCCACTTCACGGACGAGGACGACATTGGGGTTCCCGCTCCAGATCCGGTCGCTCTCGCGGTAGCGGTCGTCCCACATCTCGGCGTCGGTACGGGTGCTGTCGGTGGTCATTTCATCTCCTGAAGTCCGTGACGGCGGTCCCCGAGCACACGCTCGGTGACCTGGCGCTCGGCCTCGGCCGAGAAGGGCGCGCGGCGGGCGTCGACCGCGCGGGCGGTGTCCTCGGTGACGAGGTCCATGTTGATCGTCGAGGCCGCCTTCAGCCCGGCCGCCGCCGCGCCGACGACCTGCTCCATGAGGTTGGCGACGTTACCGGCGACCCATACCCCAGGCACGTCGGTGGCCCCGGCGGGATCGGCCGCGATGTAGGTGCCGATGACCTGGTCGCCCATGGTCAGCTCGGTCGGCACCAGGCCGAGGCTCTCCAGGACCGCCGACCGCGCGGTGAAGCGCGGCTGGACGACGAGCGCCTCGCACGGGATCACCGTGCCCCCGGCCAGCCGCACCCCGGTCATCCGGTCGCCGGTCACCTCCAGCGCGGCCACCTCGCCGTCCACCACGGAGATGCCCCGGGCGGCGAACCGCTCGTACTCCTCGTCACCGAAGTCGGGCTGCCCGTGCCGGAACAGCACCACGTCGTCGGTCCACTGCCGCCAGAGCAGCGCGTGGTGCACGGCCATGGGGCTGGTCGCCAGGATGCCGACGGTCGCATCCCGCACCTCCCAGCCGTGACAGTACGGGCAGTGGAGCACCTCGCGGCCCCAGCGCTCGGCCAGGCCCTCCACCTGCGGCAGCTCGTCGACGATCCCGGTCGTCACGAGCAGCCGGCGGGCGTGGACGGTGCTCCCGTCCTCCCGCACGACGCGGAAGCCGTCGGTCAGCTTCTCGGCCGAGACGACGTGCCCCCGGACGATCTCGGCGCCGTAGTCCGCCGCCTCGGCCCGGCCCGCTGCCAGCAGCTCCGAGGGCGGGGTGCCCTCCCGGCCGAGGTAGTTGTGCACATGGGACGCCGGTGCGTTACGCGGGCTCCCCGCGTCGATCACGAGCACGGAACGCCGCGCCCGGGCCAGGGCGAGCGCGCCGCTCAGCCCGGCGGCCCCGCCGCCGATCACCACCACGTCGTACCGCTGGTCCTTCTCGCTCATGCGGAACACCTCCTGTTACGGGAGATGGTGCGCGCGCGGCCCCGATTCGACAAACCTGCTTGCCGAACCGGCAAACTCGCACCAGACGATCTTCCCCGGATCCCGCTCCCCCACCCCCCAGGCATCGGCGAGCGCCCCGACGAGCGCGAGGCCGCGCCCGTACTCGGCGAGGGGCCCGGGGTCCTCCGGCTCCCCGACCCGCCCCCCGCCGCTGTCGTGCACCTCGATCCGGAGCACGCTCCCGCAGGTGAGCTGGACCCGGAAACCCCGGCCGGGCGGGACGCCGTGCAGCAGCGCGTTCGTCGCGAGTTCGCTCACACAGAGCAGTACGTCGTCGAGGTCCGCCTCGCACGCCCAGTCGAGCAGCGCCTCCCGGACGAACTGGCGCACGAGGGGCACCGACCTGCGCTCACGGCGGTAGAACGCCTCACGGAAGGAGGGGAGTTGTGTTGATTCATTCACGGGACGACTGTCACAGCTCGTCACTACTCTGGGTCACCGTGTCAGGTCGTACACCGCGTTTGTACGAGCGCTGACGGGTCCGGCGGGGTTCGCGTACGGGGAGAGGCACGTCATGCACTCGGTGAAGAGGAACAAGCGGGTCACGTCCTGGCATGTGATCGGCGCACAGCTCGCCGCGTTCCGCCGCGCGGCGGGGCACACGCAGACATCGCTGGCCGACCGGTTCTGCGTGGGCGAGGACACGATCGCCTCGATCGAGCAGGGGCGCCGCGCCCTCCAGGCGGACTTCGCGGCACAGCTGGACGAACTCCTGGATACGAAGGGGGCATTGGGGGTCGCGGTGGCGAAGGTGCCGCAGAAGGAGCGGTTCCCGGCGTTCGTGCAGGACTTCGTGGAGTACGAGCAGGAGGCGGTGACGCTGCTCTGGTACGAAACCCAGGTCGTGCCTGGACTGCTCCAGACCGAGGAGTACGCACGCTTCGTGTTCTCGTGCCTCTTCCCGCCCCTCGAAGAGGAGCAGCGGGAGGAGTGGGTGGCCGCCCGACTCGACCGGCAGCGGCTTCTCGAACGCAGGCCACGGCCGATGCTCCACTTCATCCTGGAGGAGAGCATCCTGCGCAGTGAGATCGGGGACTCCACCGTGCGGCGGGAGCAGATCCAGCACCTGCGGCAGTGCATGGAACTCCCCTTCCTGGGGCTGCAGATCATGCCGATGCGGCTCCCTAAACACGCCGGTCTGGCGGGGCCGATGGTCCTGCTGGAAACCCCCGATCACGACCATCTGGCCTACGTGGAGGCCCAGCTGACCAGCGTGCTCCACGATGATCCGGATGACGTCAGCGTCCTCCAGCAGAAATATGGGATGCTGCGTTCGCAGGCGCTTTCCGTGGAGAACAGCGCGCGCCTACTGGACGACCTGCTTGGAGAGTCATGACTCGCGCAGCACACGGCACGGATCTCTCGTGGTTCAAGTCCAGCTACAGCAGCGACCAGGGCGGCGCGTGCCTCGAAGTCGCCTACGACTGGCGCAAGTCCAGCTACAGCAGCGACCAGGGCGGCGATTGCGTTGAGGTCGCCTACGACTGGCGCAAGTCCAGCTACAGCGCCAGCGAGGGCGGCGCCTGCGTAGAAGTCTCCGCCCACCCCGCCGCCGTACACATCCGCGACTCCAAGGTCACCGACGGCCCGGTCCTGACCGTGCCCTCGGCCGCCTGGGCCGCGTTCGTCGCCTCCGCCGCCTGAAGGGCGCCGCATGACCGACCCTCTCGCCCGGATCGTCGAGCGCGTGCGTCCGCCCGCCGTGGCGGTCGACGGCCACGGCGACTGGGCGGAGGCGGAGCGTCGGCTGGGCACCCCGCTGCCGGAGGACTTCAAGCAGCTGGTCGCGACGTACGGACGCGGGGACTTCTGGGGAGCGCTGTGCCTGTGCACCCCGTTCGGTGACGACAACCCGGTCCCGCTCACGGCGGACCTCCTGGACGACTACGGCCCCCTGCGCGACGGCCGCCCCGAGGGCTATCCCTACCCGCTCTTCCCCGAGCCCGGCGGCCTGCTCGCCTGGGCGGTGACGGAGAGCGCGGCGCACGTCTGCTGGCTGACCGAGGGGCCTCCCGAGGCCTGGCCCGTGGTGATCTGGTCGCGGGACGACGACTACGAGCGGTTCGACTGCGGGGCCGGCGCGTTCCTCGACGGTCTGACGAGCCGCCGCATCACCTCCGAGCTCCTCCACCACGAGCCGGAGCTCGCCCCCTGGTTCGACCCCGGGATCCCGCTCGACCACGTGTACGTACGGCTGGGCGAGGGGCCGCGTCCGTACGCCGAGCGTCTGCGGATCCTGCGCGAGGCGCTCGGCCCCACGTCGGACCGCGGCGACTACGCGTACGACGGCCAGCGGCAGGACCACTTCGCCGTGGACGGGGCCGGCTGGCTCATGACGTACGAGTCGGCCTACGGCCATCAGCTCCGGGTCGCGTTCCCGCCGGCGGACAGCACGGAGGCCCGCCGTGCCGTGCTCGCGGCCGTGGAACTCATGGGCTGCCCCGTCGAGTCGGCGGACACCATCCACGGCACCTCGTCCTGGGCCTGATTCCGCACCGAAGCCTGCCGGATGTCTGTACGCGCATCGGCGCACCGTGTACGGTCTCGGCCCGATGGACCTTGGGAGCGCTCCCACCCCCCACCGCTTCGTACGAGGAGGAACGTCATGAAACGCCTGCTCGCCTTACTGGCCACCTGTGCCACCGTCCTGGGTCTCACCGCAGCGGTCAGCCCCCCGCAAGCAGCGGCCTCCGCCGCCACCGGCTGCACGGTCGAGTACACGGTCACCAGCCAGTGGCAGGGCGGCTTCCAGGCCGGGGTGAAGGTGACCAACCTGGGTGCCCCCGCCACCGGGTGGACGCTCGCATTCGCCCTGCCGGACGCCGGGCAGAAGGTCACCCAGGGCTGGAACGCCACGTGGTCGCAGTCCGGTTCCGGGGTCACCGCCGTCGGTCTCGACTGGAACCGCACGCTGGCCACCGGCGCGGCCGTCGATCTGGGGTTCGCGGGCTCCTTCACCGGCGCCAACCCGAAGCCCACGGCGTTCACGCTCAACGGTGTCGCCTGCACGGGCGCCCTGGAGGAGCCCACGCCCGACCCTGACGCGGGCACCCCCGTGGACGTCAACGGGCAGCTCCACGTCTGCGGTGTGAACCTGTGCAACCAGTACGACCGGCCCGTCCAGCTGCGGGGCATGAGCACGCACGGCATCCAGTGGTTCAGCCAGTGCTACAACGCCGCATCGCTGGACGCGCTGGCGAACGACTGGAAGTCGGACCTGCTGCGCATCGCCATGTACGTACAGGAGGACGGGTACGAGACCGATCCGGCGGGCTTCACCAGCCGGGTGAACGGTCTCGTGGACGAGGCCGAGGCGCGGGGCATGTACGCGCTGATCGACTTCCACACCCTGACGCCGGGCGACCCGAACGTCAACCTCGACCGCGCGAAGACGTTCTTCGCCTCCGTCGCCGCCCGTAACGCCGGCAAGAAGAACGTGATCTACGAGATCGCCAATGAGCCCAACGGCGTGAGCTGGTCGGCGATCAAGAGCTACGCCGAGCAGGTCATCCCGGTGATCCGGGCCGCCGACCCGGACGCCGTCGTCATCGTCGGCACCCGCGGCTGGTCCTCGCTGGGCGTCTCGGACGGGTCCGACGAGAACGAGGTCGTCAACAACCCGGTCAACGCCACGAACCTGATGTACGCGTTCCACTTCTACGCCGCGAGCCACAAGGACTCCTACCGTGCGACGGTGAGCCGGGCGGCCTCGCGACTTCCGCTGTTCGTCACGGAGTTCGGCACGGTGAGCGCGACCGGTGGCGGTGCGATGGACCAGGCGAGCACCACGGCCTGGCTGGACCTGCTCGACCAGCTGAAGATCAGCTACGCGAACTGGACGTACTCCGACGCCCCGGAGAGCAGTGCGGCGTTCCGGCCGGGCACCTGTGAGGGCGGCGACTACAGCAGCAGCGGTGTGCTGACCGAGTCCGGGGCGCTGCTCAAGAACCGGATCAGCACGCCCGACAGCTTCCCCACGAGCTGACGCCCCCGGCGGGGCTCCGGCGAGGAGCCCCGCCGCACGGAACCTCACCCCCGACTCGGAGGTACACGTGCGCATCCTTCCCTCACGATCACGATGGGCGGCGGCCCTCACGGCGGTCGCCCTGCTGGCGACCGGCTTCTCGGCGCATGCCGCGAGCGGCGCGGAGGCGGGCTGTCCGGCCGACGGCGCCCTGATCTGTTCGGACTTCGAGGACCAGACCGGGCCCGTGCCGTCCGGCGACTGGCAGTTCACGGCGCCGGACTGCCAGGGCACCGGCACAGCAGCCGTCGACACCGAAGTGGCGCACAGCGGCGGCAGATCACTGCGGGTCGACGGCGGAACCGGCTACTGCAACCACGCCTTCGTCGCGTCCACCGCCGACCTGTCCTCGGCCGGCCCGGTGGTGTACGTACGCATGTGGGTGCGGCACACCACCGCGCTGCCCACCGCCCATGTCACGTTCGTCTCGCTGCCCGACACCTCGCAGGACGGGCGGAGCCTGCGCGTCGGCGGCCAGAACGGGGCCCTGCAGTGGAACCGGGAGGTCGACGACGCCACCCTGCCGGCCCAGAGCCCGGCCGGTGTGGCGCTGAGCAGGCCGCTGCCGACGGACAGCTGGCAGTGCCTGCGCTTCTCGATCGACACCACGGCGCCGGGCCTCGTCACCTGGCTGGGCGACGAACTGGTCCCGGGTCTGCACGCCGACGGTGACCCGACGCAGGACATCGACCAGCAGTGGCTCGCCCGCACCACCCCGCCTCGGCCCACCGCGCTGCGGCTGGGCTGGGAGAGCTACGGGACGGGTGACGACACCCTGTGGTTCGACGATGTGACGGTCGGCTCCGCGCCCGTCGACTGCTGACGGCCCGTCGGGGCGCCGGGGGGAACCGCCTTCCCCGGTGCTCCGGCGCAGGCCCCTCGGGCGTCAGGAGAGGGCCGGGTCGGTGAGGTCCAGGGTCAGACGGTTCCGCCAGTCGTTGGTGAGGACGGCGGTCGTCCCCGCGTAGCGCACGCTCACGAACGGGTTGGAGGCCCACATCGCGGCGACCCAACGCAGGGAGCGGTCGGCGTCCAGGCGGGCGATATAGCCGATGTTGCCCATCCCGCCGCCTCCCCCGGTGATCCAGCCCGACCCGTCGGGCAGCGGGCTCTCGAAGCAGGGGTCCGCCTCGGTGGTGCCGTCCTCCGCGACGGCCTCGGCCACGCGGAGCGGCCCTCCGAGCCGGAAGGGGATGGGCTGTCCGGCGTCCGGGTGGTAGGCCCCGGGCCCGTCCACGTACAGCTCCAGGCCGGTGTCGTCCGCCCGGTACAGCCCGTCGCGGAACGGCAGCTCTCCGCCCGCCCAGAGCCGCTGGATCAGACCCATCCCCGTTTCCCCTTTCCGTTCAGGCGACGGTCCGGCGGTAGACCTGCCGTGAACCGCCCTCCGGACCGGGCTCCGCGGCCTCGGCCGGTGTGAAACCGAGGCGTTCGTAGAAGACCCGCGCCCCGCTGGCCACGGCACCCGGGTGGTCGGCCCCGAAGGTGATCACCTCGACGGTGCCCGGGCCCCGGACGTACCTGCGGAACGCATCCGCCATCAGCGCCCGTCCGACACCGGTCCCGCGCGCCTTCTCCCCCACGACGAGCCAGTGGACGTGGTAGGCCGGGGGCACCGCGCCGAACAGCAGCCCGCCGGCCAGGTGCCCGTCCGGGGCCTCCACGACCAGCGCCTCCGACCGGCCGATGTGTTCCTCCACGGCGCGGTGGAAACCGGGCTCCTCCACCATCGGCCCGAACCAGTCCTCGACCTGGGCGGCGAGGTCGAGAAGGCCGGCGAGGTCCTTCTCCTGCGCGAGTCTGATGTTCACTCATGCAGCTTCGCAGACGAACTCGCCCTGCCCGCACGGCAATCGGATGCCGCTTCCCGGACATCATGGCTAAAGTCCCGCTATGACTTCCAGCTCCAGCTCCTCCGCCCTGCCTTCCCTGACCGTGGGCAGCCGTTCCGGCTCCTTCGCCCTGGAGAGCCGCTCGATACTGCTCGAACAGGGCGGGGTCCGAAGACGCATACCGCTGGAGGCCGTTGAGGAGGTCCGCCTGGACGGGGTGCGCCGTCCGGCGGTGGAGGTCGTCCTGACCGCTCCCGCGGGGTCATCGGGCACGGTCTACCGGGTGGACTGCCGAAACGCCGCGTCCGCGACGGCTTTCGTGGACGCGACCGCGCGGGCGCTGCCCGCACGGGACGTGGACACACCGCGCGAGGACGGCGCCGCGCGGGTCGCCGTGCTTCCCCGTGCGGCGGACCGGAACAGGAGGTCTCCCCGCGACCGGCTGGTGATCGCGGCTGTCCTGGCCCCCGTGGCCCTCTATGTGGGCGGCCTGCTCGTCCTGATCATGGACGGGGACGTGCTCGGGGTGATCTTCTGGCTCCTCGGCCTGAAGCCTCTCGCCTTCGGCCTCCTCCTCTACGGCATGGCGGCCAAGAACCTGTACGACCGATGCCTTCTGCGCCGTCGCGGCATCTCGGTGCTGGCGACGTCCGACCACACCCAGGGCAAGAAGGAGATCTACCGCTACGTCGACGCGGAGGGCGTGCGGCGGTTCTTCGAGCCCGACCATGCGGCCGCGCCCGTCAGCCTCGCACCGCGCCAGGTGGCCGCCGTCTACGACCCCCGACGCGTCGAACGGGTCAAGGCCGTCCTGCCCCTGCGGACGTGGGTGCTCAGGACGATCGGAGTCGGCTTCGGCGGCACGTCACTGCTGGCCCTCGGGTTCTTCCTGGTCCCGTACCAGTTGATCGAGCTCCTCTCCCGCTGAGCGGTGTTCGGGCGGCATGCCATCGATGAGCCGGGGCGGGGAAGACGTGGAGTCATGGACATCACGGCTTTCACGCACGGACGGCGCCGGGCCTCGCTGCTGGTGGTCGTCCCCCTCCTCGCGGCGTGCGGCCATGACCCCGGCGCACGGCCGGACGCAGGACCGCCCGAGCTGGGGCGCGGCTCGCATCTGGTGATCACGACCGACAACGGGGTGCGGCTGCGGCCCTCCGACGACGAACGGGTGGTCGCCGGGGGGCGGATCGACAGCAGCTGGTCCCACCGCGACGGCACCTGGGTCCTCGACCTGACCTGCCCGGGGCAGGACGGCGACGAGGGGAACGCCGACGGCGGGCCGTGCACCCGTATGCCGGCGGTCGGCGTTCCCGCGGGCGTGTCCGTGACGGTCACCGCCAGGAACGCGGGGATCGACGTGGCGGGCGTGGCGTCGGCGCTGGACCTGACCACCGTCAACGGGGACGTGACGGTCGCCCGGTCCGGCCTGGACGACGCCACCGTCCGGCTGGCCACCCGCAACGGCTCCGTGCGCGCCGGGACCCTGAAGTCGGCCCACCTGCACGCCGAGACCGTCAACGGGGACGTGACGCTCGGCAGCACCACCTCGCCGTCCCGTCTGGACGCGGCCACGACCAACGGTTCGGTGCGGGTGGCGCTCCCCCACGACGCGCCCGCCTACGCCGTCGACGCGACGACACAGAACGGCCGGACCTCGGTGACGGTGCCCTCCGCCACGGAGCGCGACGGGCACGGGATGACACTGGCGACCGTCAACGGTGACGTCACGGCCGCACGCGACTGAGACGCCTCAGGGGTGCTCGCCCGGCCCTTCGGCGTGCGGGGCGAGGCGGGTGGGCGAGAGAGCGCTGTCCTCCTCGCCCGGTTCCAGCAGGGTGGCGGCCGGGCCCACGACGAGGGGGTCCGGCTTGCCCACGGCCTCGTCGCTCTTCGCCGTGTAGTCGATGCGGGCGAGCAGGCTGCGCATCGACTCCAGGCGGGCCCGGCGCTTGTCGTTGCTCTTCACGACGGTCCACGGCGCGTGCGTGGTGTCGGTGGCGCGGAACATGTCGACCTTCGCCGTGGTGTAGTCGTCCCAGCGGTCGAGGGAGTCGATGTCGGTCGGCGAGAGCTTCCACTGGCGGACGGGGTCGACCTGGCGGATCGCGAAGCGGGTGCGCTGCTCGGCGCGGGAGACCGAGAACCAGAACTTGACCATGATGATGCCGTCGTCGACGAGCATCTCCTCGAAGGCCGGGCACTGCCGGAGGAAGCGTTCGTACTCCGGCGGGGTGCAGAAGCCCATGACGCGCTCGACCCCGGCGCGGTTGTACCAGGAGCGGTCGAAGAAGACGAGCTCGCCGGGGCCCGGCAGGTGGGCGACGTAACGCTGGAAGTACCACTGGCCGCGCTCGCGGTCGGTGGGCTTGTCCAGGGCCACGATGCGGGCGCCACGCGGGTTGAGGCGCTCGGTGAAGCGCTGGATGGTGCCGCCCTTGCCGGCCGCGTCCCGCCCCTCGCAGACCACGACGATCCGGGCGCCGGTGTCCTTGGTCCACCGCTGGAGCTTGAGCATCTCGATCTGCAGGACGCGCTTCATCCGCTCGTACTCCTTGCGGCGGATCTTGCGGTCGTACGGGTAGTTCTCGCGCCAGGTCCTGATCGGCAGGCCGGACTCGTCGAGCAGGATCGGCTGCTCCGGCCGGCTGGTGTCGACGGTCAGGCCGTCCAGCAGCTGCTTCTCCACCCGGTCACGTTCCACCAGGCCAAGCCTGGCACCCGACGGCGCCCCGCGCCAACAGGGGCGCGGACGGTGTGCGGCCCCGCCACGGGCGCGCCCCCGGGAATACGTAAGGTTGACCGGACAGTTCCAGGTCAGCGATTCGCTGCCGCGCCCCCACGAGGTACGGAGACTCCCTTGTCGAACGCCGCGCCCGTGGCCGTCACCGCCGACGCGCCCGCCCCCGGCGGAGACCCCCTGGCCGGCGCGGTGCCCCTGCGGTCCGCCGAGCAGCTGCGCGAGATCCTCGGGACACCGTGGCCGCTCGTCATCGACAAGGTCCACGAGGAGCTCACCGAGGCCGACCTGGACCTCCTGGCCCGTGCGCCGTTCTGCGCCGTCTCGACCTCGGACGCCGACGGCAACTGCGACACCTCGCCGCGCGGCGGCGAACCGGGCTTCACGCGGGTCCTGGACGCGCGGACGCTCGCCCTGCCCGATCTGCCGGGCAACCGGCGCGGCGACAGCTTCCACAACATCCTGTCCAACCCGCACGTCGGCCTGCTCTACCTGATACCCGGCGCGATGACCGTCCTGCGGATCAACGGGCGCGCCCGCATCCTCACGGACGCGCCCTTCTTCGACGCGATGACGGTGAAGGGCCGGCGCCCCGACCTGGCGCTGGTCGTGGAGATCGACGAGATCTATCTGCACTGCCCGGCGTCGCTGAAGCGCTCGGGCATGTGGGCCCCGGAGACGTGGGAGGGCGCGGCCGGGAAGGCCTGAGCCGCTGTCGGAGGGCCGGCGGTGGCTAGAACCCGCCGCCTCCGAAGCCTCCGCCGTCGCCGAAACCGCCGCCTCCGAATCCGCCGCCGTCGCCGAAGCCGCCGCCGCCGAAGCCGGAGGAGTCGAAGTCGGAGCCGGAGACGTCGCCGCCTCCCCAGTCACCGCCGCCGCCTCCGCCGAAGTCACCGCCGCCGTACTCCGCCGCGTACGCCGGGGTGGAGAGCATCGAGCCGAGCATGGTGCCGACCAGCAGGCCCGGGAGGAGGCCGCCGCCGAAGTAGCCGCCGGCCCAGGGGCCGTAGGCCGGGCCCGCCTCCCAGTAGGGGCGCTGCCGGCCGTCGCCGACGTCGACGGTGCGGCTCATCGGGGCCTCGCCCTCGCGCAGCCTGACCTCGTCCGCGCCGCAGACCGGGACCTCACGGGCCGAGCCGCCGGACGGTGTCCACAGGACGTCCGCGACCGCCGGGCCGTGCCGGGGGTCGAAGAAGCAGGGCGGGCGGCGGGCCGGGAGCGGGCGGCCCTTGCGACGGGCCTCCAGGACGGTGAGGGAGAAGCGGCCGTCCTCCAGCGCCTTGGTCACTCCGCGTACGTCGGAGGGGTGGCGGGCGTTGCCCATGCGGGACTTGGCGTCCTCGTAGGAGTCGAGCGCGCGTTCGTAGTCGATGCGCATCGCGTTGTCCGCGCCCTTCTCGGCGGGATGGAAGTCCAGCCGGTCCAGGGTCTCGCCGTACGCGGTGATGTCCTCGTCCACGACGACCCGGAGCTTCTCCAGGGAGGCCTGCTCTTCCTCCTCCTTGCGCTTCCTGTTGCGGTGGGAGACCGCGAGCGCGGTGCCTCCGCCGAGCAGGACGACGCCTCCGAGGACGATCAGACCGGCCACGGGGAGCCCGTTGCGGCCGCCGTCGTCCGCCGCGCCTCCGGACCAGGAGGCCGGGGCGCTGCCGTTGGCCTCGTCCACGGCGCGGTCCACGAAGGCGTTGAGCTGGGTCGCGGCGTCGGTGTCCGCGCCGGGCGCCTTCACGGCGGTGGTGAGGTTCTCGACGGCCCGGGTGGGCATCACCTGCGGGTCGGCGCCCGCGTCGAAGCCGTCGCCGAGCCGGACCGCGTAGACGCCGGTGACTCCGGTGTCGGTGCGCAGGTTCTGGAGGAGGTTGTCGGGCGGGTACTCGGACGTGGCGGGCAGCACGGCCACGAAGACCGGCTTGTCGGCGTCCACGATCTTCTTCTCCAGGGCGGCCTCCTGGGACGCCGAGAGCTGGCCGGACGCCGCCGGGTCGACGTAGACGGGGTCCTCCCGCAGAGCGGTGGCCACGTCGTCGATCGTGGAGGGGGCGGCGGCCTGGGCAGCGGGGACGATGGCCAGCACGGCCGCCGAGAGGATCAGCAGCAGGCAGGCCCACAGGGGAGCGAACAGCCTCTTCCGCATACTCCGAAAGTAACCCGAACGGGCGACAAATGCGTCGCCCGCCCGGGTCCCCTTCATGCTGTTACACGGCGCGGTACGCCGCGCGCAGCTTCGCCACCGCCCCGGTGAGATCACCGGTGAGCAGCAGGTGGTCGGCCTCGGCGAACGGCTTGGACACCGCCGCGGTCAGCTTCCCGCCGGTCCTCTGCTGGACCAGGAGCCTCGCCCGGTCCACGATCTCCTTGCCGGCCGCGGTCCTCCCGAGGCCCGCCCGCTCGGCGAGCTGGGCGGCGACGGCGAGGGCGGTCAGGGTGGCTTCGCCGCCCGCCGGGGGCTTGCGCAGGGTGGTCAGTCCCCAGCCGTAGGGGAACTGCGGGTCGTACGTCGCGTCACCGACGTTGACCGGCAGCTGCGCCTCGGACTTCGGCCAGGTCACCGGGAGCTGCCCGGTGAAGGCCCGCTTGCCGTAGAGGACGTCGGCGACGCCGTCGCCCTCGGTGCCCGGCAGCCAGGAGGCGACCAGTGCGTCGATGTCGCCGAGCCGGTCGCCGATGAGCTGGGGGCGGCCGGAGACGACGAGGACCGCGCACTTCATGGCGGCGCAGACCGTGTCGATCGCCTTCTTGTCGGCGTCGGTGAGCTCCAGGTCGTGGCCGTTGCCCACGTCCCCGATGCCCTCGGCGTACGGCTTCTCGCCGACGACCACGACACCGGCGTCGTACCCGGCGGTCGGTGCGGAGGCGTCCTGGGACCAGGTGGCCGACGAGGTGTTCTTCTCGATGCCGTCCAGGATGGTCGTGCCCGTGGTGGTGGCGCCGGAGGCGCCCTGCCAGCTGATGGTCCAGCCGCCGGCCTGGTTGCCGAGGTCGTCGGCGTTGGACCCGGCGACGTAGACCTTCTGCGAGGGCTTGAGCGGGAGGACCGCGCCGTCGTTCTTCAGCAGCACCTGGGACTTGGCGGCCGCCTCGCGGGCGACCGCGCGGTGGGCCGCCGAGCCGACCTCGTCCAGGTTGGAGGTGTCGGCGTACGGCTTCTCGAAGAGGCCGAGGCGGAACTTCTGGGTGAGGATCCGGGACACCGCGTCGTCGATCCTGGCCTGCTCGATCCGGCCGGCGGTGACCTCGTCCTGGAGCGTCTTCGTGAAGTCCTGGTACGCGGTCGGGACCATGATCATGTCGAGTCCGGCGTTGACCGAGGTCCTCACGTCGCTCGCGTAGTCGCCGGGGATCTGGTCGATGGCCTGCCAGTCGCTGATGACGAAGCCCTCGAAGCCCATCCGGTCCTTGAGCACGCCGTTGATCATCTCCGCGTTGGCGTGCATCTTCACCGGGCCCGCGTCGTCGCCGAGGACGTCCAGCGAGGAGTACGACGGCATGACCGTGCCGACGCCCCGCTTCACGGACTCCGCGAACGGCGCGAGGTGGACGGCTTCGAGCTCCTTGCGCGTGACCTTCGTGACGCCCTGGTCGATGGTGTACGAGCCGGTGGTGGACGAGCCGAACTCGGTGCCGCCGTCGCCGACGAAGTGCTTGGCGCTGGCCAGCACCTTGTCGTTGCGGGCGAGGTCCTTGCCCGACGGGCTGCCCTGCATGCCGGTGATGACCGTCTCCATGGCCTCGACCAGCGCCGGGTCCTCGCCGTACGCCTCGTAGGAGCGGCCCCACCGCTCGTCGCGGGTGACGCAGACACAGGGCGCGAAGTCCCACGGGATGCCGGTGGCGCGCACCTCGTTGGCGGTGACCGCACCCGTCTTCTCGGCGAGCTTCGGGTCGCGGCCGGCACCGATGCCGATGTTGTGCGGCATGATCGTCGAGCCGATGACGTTGTTGTGGCCGTGCACCGCGTCCACGCCGTAGATCAGCGGGATCTGGAAGCGGGTCGCCTGCGCGCGCAGCTGGTAGGCGTCCACCATCTTCGCCCAGGCCTCGGGCGTGTTCGGGGTGGGCACGGAGCCGCCGCCGGAGAGCAGCGAGCCGAGGTCGTACGTGGCGATGTCGCCCTGCGACCGCAGCGCGTTGCGCTCCGCCTGGGTCATCTGGCCGGCCTTCTCGGCCGGGGACATCCGCGCGAGCAGGTCGGCGACGCGCTGCTTCACCGGGAGCTTCGCGTTCTGGTACGGCAGCCCGTGGGCGTCGATGACGACCTGGGGGTTCTCCTTGGGCGCCTTGGCCCCGGTGACGGTGAGTTCGAGCGGGACGGTCTCCGCCGACTCGGCGCCCTTGTCCTTGGTGGTGCGCACGGAGACGGTGTGCGTGGTGCCGGAGGCGGTGCCCGCGGGGAAGGTGTGGGTGCCGGTGACCGGGGTGTAGTCCTTGCCGGACTCGGCGCTGCCGCCCTTGGTCGTGTACGCGACGGTGACGGGCTCCTCGACGGGGGCCGATCCTGTGGTGGCGACGGAGATCTTGATGTCCGCCGTGCCGCCCTCCTTGACCGGGTGCACCGCGGAGTCGACGACGACGCTCGCCTTGAGGGCCGGGTCGGCCTTGCCGTACAGCTCGACGGCGTCCATGGCGAAGGAGCCGGGGGCGCCGGTCGGGAGGGTGAGGGCGTAGCCCCACATCTCGTTCAGGCCGAGGATCTGGTCGATGCCGCCGACGGGCTGGTAGTCGGCGCGGTAGACGAAGTCCGCGAAGGGGATCTCGACCTGGTGCCAGCCCTCCCAGTCGTCGGTGAAGGAGGTGGTCCAGAGTTCGGAGGCGCCGCCGTTGGCTCCGCCGTCCTTGATCTCGAAGTTGATCCGCTTGCCCGAACCGGGCGGCAGGGGCGCGGTGTTCTGGCCGTACCACCAGAAGCGGATGCCCTTGTGGGCCGTCCAGTCCTTCGGGGGCTGGTCGACGGCGAACTCGTGGCTGAGCCCGCCGTAGGAGCTGATGTCGTAGGTGCCCGACAGGACCTTGGCGCCCTCGGGTGCGTCGGCGCGCTCCTCGAAGGTGAGGGCGGGGTGGTCGTCGGTGTCTCCGCCCCAGGTGAAGAGGGAGTCGGCGGGCGGACCGCCGAGCGGGACCTCGCCCTCGAAGCGGTCGACGAGGACGGGCGCGGGGTCGTCCTCGGCGCCGGCCGCCGCGCTGGGGACGGCCCCGGCGAGCAGGGAGGCGAGGACGGTGGCCGCGGCGAGCGCGGCCGTGGCCGGTCTCGCGCGGTGTCGGGCGCGGGCGTGCGGGGTGCGTGGCATGTGCGGCTCTCTTCCGTGTGTCGGAGGTGCGGCTACTTCTGTTCGACCCGGACCCAGTCGATCTCCGCCTTGACGCCGCCCTGCGCGACCCGGTCGACGCTGGACTGCGGGAGGCCCCAGTAGGGCTGGGTGACCTTGTTCCAGCCGGCGGGGTAGGCGCCGCCGAGGGCCAGGTTGAGGATCACGTACTGGTTGTGGTCGAAGACCCACTTGCCACGCGTGGACTCCAGCTTCTGGCGGGAGGTCCGCTGCACGACACGGTCGTCGACGGTGAACGTCATGCCCTCGGGCGTCCACTCGACGCCGTAGGTGTGCCACTGGTCGGCCCGGCCGCCGTTCGGATACGTCTGGGAGGCGCCGATGTTGCCGTCCGCGGAGTAGCCGGGGCCGTGCAGGGCGGAGCTGGTCCAGTCGCCGTAGCCGATGTTCTCCATGATGTCGGTCTCGCCGGAGCCGGGCCAGGAGACCGCCGGGTCGTCGACGTCGCTGCCCAGCATCCAGAAGGCCGGCCAGAACCCGTCGCCGACGGGCAGCTTCATACGGGCGCTGACCTTGCCGTACGTGAAGTCGAACTTGGTGTTGGTGTCGACGCGTCCGGAGGTGAAGTCGAAGGTGCCGTTGGGGGTGGGTGTGCAGCCCTTGCAGTACTTCGACTCCAGGACCAGGGCGCCGTTCTCGGTGCGGATGTTGTCCGGCGAGTCGACGTACGCCTGTGACTCGCCGTTGACCGGGCCCATCTCCGTACCGGTGCGCACCACCCGCCACTTGGAGCGGTCGAGGCCGGAGCCGGTGAAGTCGTCGAAGAACGTCGTCCGGTACGCGCCGCCGGTGTCCCGGGGCAGCGCCGGGTAGGCGGCGTCCGCGCTGCCTCCGGTCCCCCAGACCTGGAACTCGTAGAGCGAGTAGCCGAACTGCGCGGTGGAGGGCGCCGGGTTGTAGAAGGAGCGGCGTTCCCTGCCGAGCATCCGGACGTAGCGGCCGGTGGCGGGGGTGGAGAGGGTGATCGTGTCGTGGCGGCCCACGGCGTCGCCCGGGGACTTCACGTCGGCGCGTCCGGCCGCCACCTCGGCGGCGGACGGGCGGTGGACGGTGCGCCACGTCCTGTTGTCGTCGGAGACCTGGATCTCGTAGTCGACGGCGTAGGCGGCCTCCCAGTAGAGGTCGAGGCTGCTGATGGTGGAGGTGGCGCCGAGGTCGACGCCCACCCAGCGGTCGGCGTTCCAGTCGGAGGACCAGCGCGACCGGTCGGCCTTGAGGTCGGCGGGCCAGCCGCCGTCGGTGATGTAGGCGGGCGAGTTCCCGGCGTGCTGGTAGAGGTTGCCGAAGGCGGGGTGGTTCAGGGCGAGGTTGGCGCGGGCCGTCGACGCGGGGGCCGGCTCACCGCCGTACACCTGGAAGGAGAACAGGGAGTAGCCCCAGGCCGTGCCGCGCTCCACGCCACGCATCCGGACGTAGCGGCCGGTGACCTCCTGCGGGTAGGTGTGGGCCGTGACGGTGCCGCCGGTGCCCGCGTCCTCCGTGTAGAAGTCCGTCCAGTTCGTGCCGTCCCGGGACACCTCCAGGACGTACCGCTTGCCGTAGGCGGCCTCCCACTCCAGCTTCACCTGGTTGATGCGGATGGTGGAGCCGAGGTCGATCCGTATCCAGGCGTCGTCGGCGAAGTCGCTGGACCAGCGGGTGGCGGCGTCACCGTCGGCGACGGCTCCGGGGCCCGACGCGCCGTTCTCGCTGCCGGACGCGGTGACCGCGCCGGGGTTCGCCGTGTAGGCGGCAGCGGCGCGGTCCGTGTCCCAGGCCGCGGCGGCGGCCCGGGCGGCGGGGTCGGGGGCGGGCGCCGCGAGGGCCATGGGGGCGGTGAGGGCGACCAGGGCGGCGGCGGTCACGAGTAACGTCGTACGAGAAGGCATGGGGGCGCTCCTATACGGGTCGGTCCTGCGTCAGTCGGTGGGGGTGTTCCGGGTGAGGCGGATCGTGTCGCGGTACCACTTGGCGCTGTCCTTGAGCGTCCGCACCTGCGTGTCGTAGTCGACGCGGACGATGCCGAACCGCTTGTCGTAGCCGTAGGCCCACTCGAAGTTGTCCATCAACGACCAGGCGAAGTAGCCCCGGACGTCGGCGCCCTGCCTGCGGGCCTCGGACACGGCTGCGATGTGGTCGGCGAGATAGGCGGTGCGGTGGGTGTCGGGGACCGTGCCGTCGGCGGCGACGGTGTCGTCGAACGCGGCCCCGTTCTCCGTGATGACGGTCGGCAGGGCGTAGTCGCGCTGGAGCCGTAGCAGCAGCTCGGTGAGCTCGCCCGGGGTGATCTCCCAGTCCATGGCGGTGCGGGGCAGGTCGCGCTCCACCCCGCGCACGACGGGGAGGCCGTCGGTGTCGGTGGGCGAGCCGTCCTCGGTCACCCCGGAGAACAGCGCGCCGCGGTAGAAGTTGACGCCGAGGACGTCGAGGGGGGTGGCGATGGCGGCCAGGTCGCCGTCCTGGACGGGCAGTTCGATGCCCTGGGCCGCGAGGTCGTCGACGACGTCCGCCGGGTAGCGGCCGTGGACGATCGGGTCGAGGTAGAGGCGGGTGCCCATGCCGTCGGCACGGCGGCAGGCCTCCCGGTCGGCCTCGCTGTCGGTCTCCGGGGTGGCGGTGCCGAGGTTGAGGGTGATGCCGAGCTCCAGCGGGCTGCTCCCCGCCGCCTCACGCATCTGCCGGGCGGCGAGTCCGTGGCCCAGGAGCAGGTGGTGGACGGCGCCCATGGCGTCGCCCAGGTCGGTGCGGCCCGGGGCGTGCGCCCCGTAGGCGTAACCGAGCATGGCCGAGCACCACGGCTCGTTCAGGGTCGTCCAGTGCTCGACCCGGTCGCCGAGCGCCTCGTAGGCGAGCATGGCGTACTCGGCGAAGCGCAGGGCGGTGTCACGGGCAGGCCAGCCGCCCGCGTCCTCCAGCTCCTGCGGCAGGTCCCAGTGGTAGAGCGTGATCCAGGGGGTGACGCCCCGGCCCTGGAGCTCGTCGACCAGCCGCTTGTAGAAGTCGAGGCCCTTGGCGTTGGCGGGGCCCCGGCCACCCGGCTGGATGCGCGGCCAGGCCAGCGAGAAGCGGTACGTGTCGACGCCCAGGCCGGCGATCAGCTCGACGTCCTCGGGCATCCGGTGGTAGTGGTCGCAGGCCACGTCGCCGTGCTCCGCGTTGTGCACGGCGCCCGGCACACGGCAGAAGGTGTCCCAGATCGACGGGGTCCGGCCGTCCTCCGAGACCGCGCCCTCGATCTGGTACGAGGAGGTGGCCACGCCCCAGCGGAAGTCGGCAGGGAGACCCTGGACGGCGGCGGGCTGCAGGCGGCTGCGGGGCGTGACGAGGTTCATGGTTCTCCGTGACTCCGGTTCTGCTGTGGGGTGGTGGGCGGCGGTGCGGGCGGTCAGTGGTGCAGCCAGCAGGCGACCTCGCGGTCCTGGCCGGCGTCCGGCGCGGCGAGGACCGGGACCCGCTGGGAGCACGGCTCGAAGGCCTTGCCGCAGCGGGGGTGGAAGGCGCAGCCGGCGGGCATGGCGGACAGGTGCGGGGGCGAGCCGGGGATGCCGGTGAGCTCCCGGCGGGGGCCGTGCAGCGCGGGGAAGGAGTGCAGCAGCCCCTCGCTGTAGGGGTGGCGGGGATCGCGGTAGATCTCGGCGGCTCCCGCCTGCTCCACGATCCGGCCGCCGTACATGATCGCGATGCGGTCGGAGAACTCGATCAGCAGCGAGATGTCGTGGGTGATGAACACGACCGAGAACGAGAGGCGTTCGCGCAGCTCCACCAGCTTGCGCAGGATCTGCCGCTGCATGACGACGTCGAGCGCGGTGGTGGGCTCGTCCATGATGACGATCTCGGGTTCCAGGGCGAGCGCCATCGCGATCATCACGCGCTGGCGCATGCCGCCGGAGAGCTGGTGCGGGTAGGCGGCGAGCCGGTCGGCGGAGATCCCGACGAGGTTGAGCAGCTCCTCGGCGCGGGCGGTGCGCTCGGCGGCCCGCATGCCGGGGCGGTGCGCGGTGAGCACGTCGGTGAGCTGGCTGTGGACGGTGTGCACCGGGTTGAGCGAGTTCATCGCCCCCTGGAACACGATCGACAGCTCCTGCCAGCGGAAGGCGCGCAGCTCGTCCGGGGTGAGGGAGAGGATGTCGACGCTCTCGCCGCCCGGCCGGTGGTAGTGGACGTCGCCGCCGGTGATCACCCCGGGCGGGGAGAGCAGCCGGGTGACGGCGTACGCCAGCGTGGACTTGCCCGACCCTGACTCCCCCGCGAGGCCGAGGACTTCGCCGCGGTGCAGGGTGAGGTCGATGTCGCGCAGTGCGCGGACGCCGCTCGTGCCGGTGCCGTAGTCGACGTTCAGGCCGCTGATGGTGAGGATCGGCTCGGCGGTCATGCGCTGTGCTCCTTGCTGGGCGTTCCGGGCGACTCGGGCTCCTCGGCCGGCCCGGGGGCGGCGGATGCGGTGGTACGGGCCACCGGGGTGAAGCCGGGCGCGGTCTTCTCGGGCGCGGTGGTGCGGGCCACCGGGGTGAAGCCGACCCGCATCCGGACCTTCCGGGAGGAGCCCGTCGCGGTGCGCAGGCGCGGGTTGACGAACTCGTCGATGCCGAAGTTGATGAGGGAGAGCGCGGTGCCCAGCAGGGCGATGCACAGGCCGGCCGGGACGAACCACCACCAGGCGCCCTGGGCCAGGGCCTGGTTGGACTGCGCCCAGAAGAGCACCGTCCCCCAGTTCCAGTGGGAGATGTCGGCCACGCCGATGAAGGCGAGCGTGATCTCGGAGAGGACCGCGAAGATGACGGTGCCGACGAAGCCGGACGCGATGACGGCGGTGAGGTTCGGCATGACCTCGAAGAGGATGATCCGCCAGGTCGACTCACCGGTGGCGCGGGCCGCCTCCACGTAGTCGCGGCGCCGCAGCGACAGGGTCTGGGCGCGCAGCACACGCGCTCCCCAGGCCCATGAGGTGAGGGCGATGACGGCGGCGATCAGCAGGTCCCCGGTGTCCTCGACGAAGCTCGCGATGATGATGATCAGCGGCAGGCCCGGGATGACGAGGAAGATGTTGGAGAGCATCGAGAGGATCTCGTCGGCGGCTCCGCCGAGGAACCCCGCGCTGACCCCGATGAGCACGGACAGCACGGTCGCCAGGATGCCGGCGAGGAATCCGACGAACAGCACGCCGCGGGTGCCGACCAGGATCTGGGAGAGGACGTCCTGCCCGGTCTGGGTCGTCCCGAACCAGTGGGCGGAGGACGGCGGTTGCAGCAGCTGGTCGCTCATCGCGTCCGGGTCGTACGGGGCGAGCCAGGGGCCCGCCACGGCGAGGATCACGAAGAACGCGAGGATGAGCAGCCCGGTGCGGGTCTTCCCTCCGCGCAGGAAGCGGAACCTCGCCCGGCCCGCGGCGGCGGGGGTGGGCGGGTCGTCCAGTACGGCGACGTCGGTGGCGGTGACGGACACGGTCGTCAGGCCTCCTTACGAGTGCGGGGGTCGAGGAGGGCGTAGGCCATGTCGGCCAGCAGGTTCGCGGCGAGCACGGAGAGCGTGATGATCAGGAACACGCCCTGCATCAGCGGGTAGTCCTTGGCTCCGACGGCCTGGAACAGCTGGTAGCCGATGCCCGGGTAGGAGAAGACCATCTCGACCAGCAGGGTCCCGCCGACGATGAAGCCGAGCGAGAGCGCGAAGCCGGAGATGTTGGGCAGGACCGCGTTGCGGGCGGCGTAGGAGAACATCACGCGCCGCTCGGACAGGCCCTTGGCCTGCGCGACCATGACGTAGTCCTCGGAGGAGACGGTCACCATCATGTTGCGCATGCCGAGGATCCAGCCGGCGATGGCGCTGAGCACGATCGTCACGCCGGGCAGCACCCCGTGGTAGAGCGCGCTGGAGACGAACGGCCAGTCGAAGGCCGGGACCAGGGAGTTGTCGTAGCCTCCGGCGGCCGGGAAGATCTGCCACTTCACCGCGAACACGGCGATGGCGATGAGGCCGAGCCAGAAGTACGGGATGGCGGAGATGAAGGTGGTCACGGGCAGCAGCCCGTCCAGCCAGGAGCCGCGCCGCCAGCCGCTGTAGACGCCGATGCCGGTGCCGAGCAGGAAGCTGATCAGGGTGGTGATGCCGACCAGCGCGAGCGTCCAGGGCAGCGACTGGGAGATCACCTCGCCGACCGGGGTCGGGAAGAAGGTGAAGGACAGCCCGAGGTCGCCGTCGAGCAGGTGCGACCAGTAGTCGGTGTACTGCGACCAGATGGACGCGTTCTCCTCCAGCCCGAACAGCGCCTGGAGCGAGGCGATGGCGGAGGTGTCGAGCTGCCCCTGGTAGCGGCTGATCAGAGCCTCGACGGGATCACCCGGCATCAGGCGCGGGATCAGGAAGTTGATGGTGATGGCGGCCCACGCGGTGATCGCGTAGAAGGCGATCCGCTGGAGGATGTACTTCACTTCGCTGCTCCCTCGGCGGTGGTGCCGTCGTACAGCCAGCAGGCGGCCCACTGGCCGTCCGCCAGGTCGAAGCGCGGCGGCAGGTCGGTGCGGCAGCGCTCCATGGCCTTCGGGCAGCGGGGGTGGAAGCGGCAGCCGGCCGGCGGGGCGATCAGCGAGGGCGGCTCGCCGCTCCCGGTCTCCTCCTGTGCCTCCTCGTCGGCCACCCGGTCGGGGTCGGGCGCGGAGGCGATCAGCAGCTGGGTGTAGGGGTGCGCGGGGTGCTGGGTGACGGTCTCGCTGTCGCCGCCCTCCACGATCCGGCCGGCGTACATCACCAGGGTCGTGTCCGCGAAGTAGCGTGCGGACGCGATGTCGTGGGTGATGTAGAGGATCGCCAGGTGCAACCGCTCCTTGAGGTCGCGGAGCAGGTTGAGGACGCCGAGCCGGATCGACACGTCGAGCATCGAGACCGGTTCGTCGGCGAGCAGGACCTGCGGGTCGGCGCCGAGCGCGCGCGCTATCGCGACGCGCTGGCGCTGCCCGCCGGACAGCTCGTGCGGGAACTTGTCCAGGTACTGATGAGGAGGAGTCAGCTGGACGCGTTCCAGCAGAGCCGCCAGATTCGTCTCCAGTTCCGCCTCTCCGTCCCCCGCCCGGCCGTGGATCTTCAGGGCGCGGGTCAGGTGGTAGCGCACGGTGTGCACCGGGTTGAGCGAGGCGAAGGGGTCCTGGAAGATCAGCTGGACCTGCTTGACGTATCTACGGAAGGACCGGCCACGCCCGGCCTTCACCGCCGTGCCGCCCAGCTCGATCTCCCCCGCGGTGAGCGGGTACAGCTGGGCGAGCAGCCGCGCGACGGTGGATTTGCCCGAGCCGGACTCCCCCACCAGAGCCGTGACGGTGCCGCGCCGGAGCTTCAGCGAGACGTCGTCGACGGCGTGGACGGTACGGCGGCTGCGGGCGAGGAGGTCCTTGCCGGTGCGCCGTACGGGGAAGTGCTTGGTGACTCCGCGTGCTTCGAGCACCACGTCAGCCGTGGTGCGCACGTCTTCGGACTGTTCGGTGGTCATGGCCGGTTCTTCCCGTTACTACTTGGCGGGCTTCAGGTTCAGCACGACTTCCAGCGCGTCCGGCTGGGTGTGCTGCGGGGCTGCGTACTGGTCCTGCTCGGTCGGCCAGCCCACCCAGTTCTTCGTGGAGTACTCGGCACCGATCGGGGCGGCGGCGGTCGGGATGAGCGGCGCCTGCTCGACCATGATCTTCTGCAGCGTGTTCATCGCCTTGGTGCGCGTGGCGTCGTCCGCGGCGTTGGCGTACTCCCTCAGCGCGGCGGTCGCCTCGGCGTTCTTGAACCGGCCGAAGTTGCCCGTCTGGGCGGACTTGCCGATGGGCTGGTAGATCGCCTCGTCCATGATGTTCTGGTACATGTCGTACGGCGTGGCGCCGCTGTTGGTCCAGTGCAGGGTGGCGTCGAAGTTGCCGGTGGCGACGTCGTTGCCCCAGGCCTCGGCGGTCTGGGTCTTGACCTTGGCCTCGATGCCGAGCTGCTTGATGTTGTCCTTGATGATGGAGAGCCCGGTGATGTAGTCGTTCCAGCCGGCCGGGTCGGTGAAGGTCAGCTCCACCGGCTTGCCGCCCGGGTCCTTCAGGACGCCGCCGCTGAGCTTGAAGCCGGCGTCCTTGAGCAGCGCCTTGGCGCCGTCCACGTCGGGCGCCGTGGTGGCGCTCTTGTACTCGGGGGCGAGGAACTTCTCGCCGGCGGGCAGCGGGATGCCGGTCGGGCTGGTGATCTCCGGGTAGAGGGTCGCCTGCGCCTGCACGTGGATCGCCTTGCGGTCGATGACCATGGCCATCGCCTTGCGCAGGGCCGGGTTGTCGAACGGCTTGCGGGCGGTGTTGAACCACAGGCCGTGGATGCCGAGCCCGGAGGGGAACCAGAGCTTGTGGTTCTTCGGGTCCTTGGCGACGTACAGCTGCTTGTAGTTCGGCATGAAGACGAACGACCACTCCAGCTTGCCGTTCGCCAGAGCGGTGGTCGCGGCGCTGTTGTCGTTGTACGTGGTGTAGCGCAGCTCCTTGACCTTGGTCTCGCCCTTCCAGTAGCTGGGCGTGGCGGTCAGGGTGGTGGTCTGCGGGGTGAACGTCTTCAGCTTGTACGGGCCGGAGCCGACCGGGGTCCGGTTCGGCCAGGTCTCGGGGTTCTCGACCTTCTCCCAGATGTGCTTGGGCACCACGAAGATCGAGGTGATCTTGTTCTGGTTGACGAACTGGGAGTCCTTGAAGGTCAGGACGACCTTGCCGCCCTCGACCGCGATGCCGTCGAAGGGGATGCCGTCCTTGTTGAGCGCCGGGTGCTTCTTCAGGAGTTCGAAGGTGAAGGCCACGTCCTCGGCGGTCAGCGGCTTGCCGTCGGCCCACTTCGCCCGCTTGTCGAGCGTGAAGGTGACCTTGGTGAAGTTCGCCTCCCAGTCCCAGGCGGTCGCCAGCCAGGGGTCCGCCTTGTCCGAGGGCCGGATCTGGTTGGGCATCGCCAGCGGCTCGTAGACCATGACCCGGTAGCCGAGGACGGCCGCCGCCGAGGTCGCGAGGAACGGGTTGCTGTTGTTCGTCTGCGGTCCGTCGGGCTTGCCGAGGGTCAGTACGCCGGAGGCGCCGGCTCCGCCTCCCTTGTTGGCACCCGAGTTGGCGGACGAGCAGCCGGCGGCGAGCGCGACCACGGCAGTGGCGACTGAGAGCGCTCTCAGAGTGTGACGACGGCGTACGGACATGGCGACTCCAGGAGGACTGCGGGTCTGGGAGATCCGGTGTGGACAGCGCTCGACGCGCCGGGGCGGGGTGGTGCGGTGCCGGTTGCGGCTGGTTCGGGGATACGGACGGGTGACCGGCGGGGCCGGGTCCGTTACGGCGCCGAGTGGCGCACGACCAGTTCGGTGGGCAGCACGACCGGTCCGTCCGGTACGGCGGTGCCGCCGAGGTGGGAGAGCAGCAGACTCGCCGCCGCCTCGCCCATCTGCCGGGTGGGCTGATGCACGGTGGTCAGCGGTGGTTCGGTGTGTTCGGCCATCGGGATGTCGTCGAAGCCCACCACCGCGACGTCGTCGGGTACGCGGCGGCCGGCGGCCCGCAGGGCGCGCAGCACCCCGGCCGCCGTGATGTCGTTGTGGGCGAAGACCGAGTCGAACTCGGTTCCCGCCGCCAGGTGTTGCTCCACGGCGAGCCGCCCCCGGCGTTCGGTGAAGTCCCCGTCCACGACCAGCTCGGTGGGCAGGACCGAACGGAAGCCGGCGAGCCGGTCGCGTACGCAGCCGAAGTGGGTCGGGCCGGTGACGACCATGGGTCTGGTACGCCCGGCGGCCCGCAGATGGCGGGCGACGGACGCACCTCCCTCGTGATTGGTGGTCACGACGGAGGGGAATTCCGGGTGGTGGCCCCGGTCGTCGATCAGGACGATCGGCAGACCGGCGCGGTGCAGTGCGGTGAGCTGGTCGAGCGTGTTCTCCGGTTCGACGACGACGAGCCCGTCGAAGGCGCGCGCCGACACCTGGGTGGTGAAGCGCTCGACGGACTGCGCGCCCCGGGTGCACGTGAAGAGCAGGAGCCCGTAGTCGGCGGCCTCGACCGTGTCGACGATCCCCTGGAGCACCTCACCCATCCAGGGCCAGGTGAACGAGGGCACCAGCAGGCCGACCGTACGGCTGCGGCCGCGTGCCAGTCCGACGGCGCCGGAGCTGGGTACGTAGCCGAGGTCCGCGATCACTTCACGAACGCGGGCCGCGGTCGAACCGTCCACTTCGCCCTTGAAGTTGATGACCCGCGACACGGTCGTCTTGCTGACGCCGGCCTCACGGGCGACATCGGCGATGGTGACACGCAACGGGGCCTCCAGGGACAAGGCAGGACAGGGGGTGGCTCGGACTTCGGTACCGGTTCCGTAACCGGTACCGGAACCGGTACCGGCGTTGCGGCTGGAGTTAACCGCGCCGGAACAGAGGCGTCAATACTTCACGCCGACATTGGTCCGTACCCATGATCGAAGCAGGTCCAGGAGAGCTTCCGTTCATTTGTTGAACGAATGAAGCTCTTGACGCGAACACGTAAGAGCAGTTCACTCACGGCTCGTTCGACGGCACTTCCCCACGCCCCTGCCGAGAAAGGCAGCAGCCCATGATTCGGACAAGCAGAGCGGCGAGCGTCCTCGTCGCGACGGCGCTCGCGACCGCGGGACTGGCCGGGCTCTCCTCCGGCACCGCCCAGGCCGCGGGCGAGACCGTGAACATCGTGCTGACCACCACGGACGACTCCGGCGGCCGGCATGTCACCCGGGGTCTCCAGGCGCAGACTCCGGCCTCCTTCGGCGCCGGCAACGGCGGCTCCGGCACGAACATCACCGTCGACGAGAACACCCGCTACCAGACGTTCACCGGCGGCGGCGCCTCGTTCACGGACACCGCGGCCTGGCTGATGAAGGGCAGCGGCGCGCTGAGCCAGGCGACCCGCGACGAGACGATGAAGAAGCTCTTCTCCCCCACGGAGGGCATCGGGCTGTCGTTCGTACGCAATCCGATGGGCGGTTCGGACCTGGCGCGGTTCGGTTACACGTACGACGACCTGCCGGCCGGGCAGACCGACCCCGGCCTCACGAAGTTCTCGATCGCACACGATCTCCAGGACGTCCTGCCGCTCACCAAGCAGGCCCGGCAGCTCAACCCGGCGCTGACGACGGTCGCCTCCCCGTGGACGGCGCCGGCCTGGATGAAGGACAGCGGGCAGCTCAACGGCGGCTGGCTGAAGGCCGAGAACTACGGCACGTACGCCGACTACTTCGTGAAGTACCTTCAGGCCTGGAAGGACCAGGGCGTCCCGGTCGACTACGTCACCGCGCAGAACGAGCCGACCTGCTGCTCCGGCTATCCGTCGATGATCTGGAACGGCTCGGGCCTCGCGTACTTCACCAAGAGCGAGCTGCTGCCGAAGCTCCAGGGCGCGGGGCTCACCACCAAGGTGCTGGCGCACGACTGGAACTGGGACACCTACGACGCGTACGCCGCCCCGACGGTCGACGACGCGGCGGTGCGCAGCCACCCGAACTTCGGCGGGATCGCCTGGCACGGGTACGGCGGTGACATCGCCAAGCAGACCGCGGTGCACGACAAGTACCCCGGGCTGGACGCCTTCCAGACCGAGCACTCGGGCGGTACGTGGATCGCCGACCAGCAGCGCGAGGACATGCTGAACATCATCGACTACACCCGCAACTGGGCGAAGTCGGTGACGAAGTGGTCGCTGGCCGTGGACCAGAACCGCGGCCCGCACAACGGCGGCTGCGGCACCTGCGACGGGCTGGTCACGGTGCACAACGGGGACGGCAGGCACGGGCAGGTCGACTACACGGTCGAGTACTACACGATGGGCCACCTCACGAAGTACGTCCGGCCCGGCGCCTCCCGCATCGCCTCCACCGCCAGCTCCGCCGTGCCCAACGTGGCCTGGCGCAATACGGACGGCTCGAAGGCCCTGATCGGCTACAACGGCTCCTCGTCGGCCCAGCAGCTCACGGTCAACTGGGGCGGGCAGAAGTTCACGTACTCCCTGCCCGGCCGTACCTCGGCGACGTTCACCTGGTCGGGAACCCAGTCGGGCTCCTCGGGCAGCAGCGGCGCCCTCGCGGGCACCGGCGGGAAGTGCCTGGACGCCACGGGCAACACCGGCGCCGACGGCACCCCCGTCCAGATCTGGTCCTGCACCGGCGCGGCCAACCAGCGCTGGACGGTCGGGGGCGACGGAAGCATCACGGTGCTCGGCGCCTGCCTGGACGTCACCGGGGGCTCCACGGCGAACGGAGCAAAGGTCCAGCTGTACACCTGCAACGGGTCGGGCGCGCAACGCTGGCGGTACGACGCCGGGACGGGGGACGTCGTCAACACCGCGGCGGACAAGTGCCTGGACGTGACCGACCAGTCCACGGCGAACGGCGCCCGCGTCCAGATCTGGACCTGCACCGGAGCCGCGAACCAGAAGTGGCGGCTCCAGTAACGGGCCCCCGCTCGCACGACGGCCGCCCGTCCCCGGCGGGGACGGGCGGCCCGTGGGGTCGCTCAGTCCGTCGGCTCGACGCCCGCCCGCAGCAGGCCGTACGTGTACGCGTCCTCCAGCGCCTGCCAGGACGCGGCGATGACGTTCTCGGCCACGCCGACCGTCGCCCAGTCGCCGGTTCCGTCGCCCGTGGTGATCAGTACCCGGGTGGTGGACTCGGTGCCGGTGCGGCCTTCCAGGATGCGGACCTTGTAGTCGATCAGCTCCAGCTTGGCGAGCTGCGGGTAGATCCGTTCCAGGCCGACGCGCAGCGCCCGGTCCAGGGCGTTGACCGGGCCGTTGCCCTCGGCGGTGGCGACGATGCGCTCGCCCTTGGCCCAGAGCTTCACGGTCGCCTCGTTGGCGTGGGTGCCGTCGGGGCGGTCCTCGACGATGGCCCGCCAGGACTCGACGCGGAAGTAGCGGCGGGGCCGGCCGTCGACCTCGGCGCGCAGCAGCAGTTCGAAGGAGGCGTCGGCGGCCTCGTAGGTGTAGCCCTTGAGTTCGCGCTCCTTGACCCGCTCGACGACGCGCTGGACGAGGGCGCGGTCGTCGCGCAGGTCGATGCCGAGCTCCTTGCCCTTGAGCTCGATGGAGGCGCGGCCCGCCATGTCGGACACCAGCATCCGCATGGTGTTGCCGACCCGCTCGGGGTCGATGTGCTGGTAGAGGTCCGGGTCCACCTTGATCGCGGAGGCGTGCAGTCCGGCCTTGTGCGCGAAGGCGGAGACACCGACGTACGGCTGGTGGGTGGAGGGCGTGAGGTTGACGACCTCGGCGATGGCGTGGGAGATGCGGGTCATCTCGGCGAGCGCGCCCTCGTGCAGGACGGTCTTGCCGTACTTGAGCTCCAGCGCGGCGACGACGGGGAAGAGGTTGGCGTTGCCGACCCGCTCGCCGTAGCCGTTGGCGGTGCACTGCACATGGGTGGCGCCCGCGTCCACGGCGGCCAGGGTGTTGGCGACGGCGCAGCCCGTGTCGTCCTGGGCGTGGATGCCGAGCCGGGCGCCGGTGTCGGCGAGGACGGTGGAGACGACGGCCTGGACCTGGGCGGGGAGCATCCCGCCGTTGGTGTCGCAGAGGATGACGACGTCGGCGCCGGCCTCGTGGGCGGTGCGTACGACCGCCTTGGCGTACTCCGGGTTCGCACGGTAGCCGTCGAAGAAGTGCTCGCAGTCGACGAAGACCCGGCGGCCCTGCTCCCGGAGGTGGGCGACCGTGTCGCGGACCATCTCCAGATTCTCGTCCAGGGTGGTGCGCAGGGCCAGTTCCACATGGCGGTCGTGGGACTTGGCGACCAGGGTGATCACCGGGGCGCCCGAGTCCAGGAGCGCCTGGACCTGCGGGTCCTCGGCGGCCCTGCCGCCCGCTCTGCGGGTGGCGCCGAAGGCGACGAGCTGGGCGTGCTCGAAGTCGATCTCCTGCTTGGCGCGGGCGAAGAACTCGGTGTCACGCGGGTTGGCGCCGGGCCAGCCGCCCTCGATGAAGCCCACGCCGAAGTCGTCCAGATGCCGGGCAATGGTCAGCTTGTCCGCGACCGTCAGGTTGATGCCTTCACGCTGCGCACCGTCGCGCAGCGTGGTGTCGAAGACATGGAAGGTGTCGTCGGGGGCCGTGGCCTTGGTGGTCATGCTGATCTGACTCCTGTCGGGTGAGCGGATCCGGACGAATCGGCTCCACTTGCCCCCATCCTCTCGCGTGCCTCGCCCCGGCCGTGGTGGGGGCCGGAAAACGAAAAAACCCCTCGCGGGTGCGAGAGGTCTGCGCGCGGGTCTGGGGCACGATGTCCGTTCCGTACGTGGTGATACGGGACGGTCACTGCGGACCGGCGCGCCTGCTGCCGATAATCATGGCGAACGAGGACACGCCCGCAGTCTGGCACAGCGGCGCTCCGCGGTCCCGGCCCGTCTCAGGATGCGGGCGTGATGTCCGTCGCAGGGGCCCCGGCACCGGGTGGCGTGAGCGTCTCGTCCGCGTACGCGCGCATCTGGTCCAGGACCTGTCCGCGTCCGGTGCCGGGGATGCCGACGGTGACATGGACGCTGAACCCGTCCATCAGGGCCCGCAGGCGGGTCGCGGCCCGGCCGGTGTCGACGGCGCGGAACTCACCGTCTGCGACGCCCTCGGCCAGCAGCCCGACGAGGTCGCGGTGCCAGGCGTCCTCGATGGCCGCCTGCCGGGCGCGGGCGTCGTCGTCGGCGCCCTGCGAGCGGTTCCAGACCTCCAGCCAGAGCGTCCAGTGCGGGTCGCGGTGGCCGTCGGGGACGTACAGGGCGATGTAGGCGTCGAGCCGCTCGCGGGCGGTGCCGGGGCCGGTGAGCAGGGCCCGGCGCTCGGCGCCGAGCCGCGCCTCGCTCCACTCCAGGGTCTGCAGCAGCAGCTCGTCCTTGGTGCGGAAGTAGTAGAGGAGGTGGCCGCTGCTCATCCGCACCTCACGGCCGAGCCCCGCCATGGTCAGCCCGTCGAGCCCGCGCTCGGCGACGGTGGCCATGACGGCGGCGAGCACCTCCTCCCGGGGCGGGGCGATGTTGCGACGGCGCTGGCTACTGGGCACGGTTCAGATCCTGGGCTGTTGCTGCGTGATGCAGTGGATGCCTCCACCACCGGCAAAGATCGTACGGGCGTCGACGGGTGTCACCGTACGGCCGGGGAACAGGTCGCGGAACACGGCCGCCGCCTCGTCGTCCCTGGGGTCGTCGAAGGCGCAGAGGACCACGCCGTCGTTGCAGAGGTAGTGGTTGATGTAGGAGAAGTCGGCCCAGGCGCCCTCCGCGTCGGTGAGCGCCGTGGGTGCCGGGATCTCCACGACCTCCAGCGGGCGGCCCCCCGCGTCGGTGGCGGCCCGCAGGATCCGGACCGTCTCCCGGGTGATCTCGTGGTCCGGGTGGGACGGGTCGGGCTGGACATGGGCGACGACGACACCCGGACGGGCGAACGCGGCGACGATGTCGACGTGGCCGAGGGTGCCGTACGTCCCGTAGTCGCCGGCCAGGCCGCGCGGCAGCCAGATCGCCTTCGCGGTGCCGAGCCGGGCGTGGATCTCCGCCTCGACGGCCTCCCGGGTCCAGCCGGGGTTGCGTTCCTTACCCAGCTGGACGGTCTCGGTGAGCAGCACGGTGCCCTCGCCGTCCACATGGATCGCGCCGCCCTCGTTGACCAGGGGCGAGCTGTGCACGGGCACCCCGGCCAGCTCGGCGACGCCCTTCGCGATGTGCCGGTCGTGCTCCCAGCGGGCCCAGCCCTGGGCGCCCCAGCCGTTGAACGTCCAGTCCACGGCGGCGAGTTCGCGGGTGTCGGGGTCGACGACGAAGGTCGGGCCGATGTCCCGCATCCAGGCGTCGTCGAGGGGGCGTACGGCGGTCTCGACATCCGGGCCGAGGAGCGTGCGGGCACTGTCCTCCTGGCCCGGGCCGACGATCACGGTGACGGGTTCGAAGCGGCGTACGGCGCGGGCGACGGCGGCCCAGGCCCGGCGCGCCTCGTCGAGCTCGGCCGGGGTGGCGAAGGTGGGGTTGGGGCCCGGCCAGGCCATCCAGGTGCGCTCGTGCGGGGCCCACTCGGGCGGCATGCGGAAGGTCATGGCGGGTCCTAGAGGAAGTAGAGGCGGTTCAGGGAGACGGACTCGGCGGCGGGCGAGCGCAGCGGGTCGCCGTCCAGGGTGACGAGGCCCGTCCCGGCGTCGACACCGACGGTCCCGGTACGGGAGTTGAGGAGCAGGTCCGCGGGCCCGATGGAGCGCGTGCCCCGGACCGCGACCCGGCGGCGGCGGGTGGGCATGAGGTCGGCGCCCAGCTGGGCGGCGGCCTCCGCGACGAAGGCGACGGAGAGATCGGCGGCCGTCGCCCCGTACGCGCCGAACTGCGGCCCCAGGACGAGGGGTTCGCAGGTGTCCGTGGCCGCGTTGGGGTCGCCGGTGACGCCGTACGCGGGAAAGCCGGACTTCAGGACCAGCTGGGGCTTCGCGCCGAAGAACTCGGGGTGCCACAGGACGATGTCGGCGAGCTTCCCCGGCTCGATGGAGCCGACCTCGTGCGCGATGCCGTGGGCGATGGCGGGGTTGACCGTGAGCTTGGCGATGTAGCGCAGCACCCGGGCGTTGTCGTCGCCGGGGCCGTCGCCCTCCAGGGGGCCGAACTCGGCCTTCATCTTCGCGGCCATGGCGAAGGTGCGGCGCACGGTCTCGCCGGCCCGGCCCATGCCCTGCGCGTCGGAGGAGGTGATGCCGATGGCGCCCAGGTCGTGCAGGACGTCCTCGGCGCCCATGGTTCCGGCCCTGATCCGGTCGCGGGCCATGGCGGCGTCGCCGGGCAGGTCGGTCTTGAGGTCGTGGACGGAGACGATCATCCCGTAGTGCTCGGCGACGGCGTCCCGGCCGAAGGGGAGCGTCGGGTTGGTGGAGGACCCGATGACGTTGGGGACGCCCGCCATCTTCAGCACGTTGGGCACGTGCCCGCCGCCGCAGCCCTCGATGTGGAAGGCGTGGATCGTCCGGCCTTCGAGCACGCTCAGGGTGTCCTCGACGGAGAGGCACTCGTTCAGCCCGTCGCTGTGCAGGGCGACCTGGACGTCGTGGTCCTCGGCGACCCGCAGGGCGGTGTCCAGGGCACGGGTGTGGGCGCCCATGTCCTCGTGGACCTTGAAGCCGCAGGCCCCGCCCTCGGCGAGGGCCTCCACCAGCGGCGCCTGGTGGGAGGACGAACCGCGGGCCAGGAAGCCTATGTTGACGGGCCAGGCGTCGAAGGCGTTGAAGGCGTGGCGCAGGGCCCACGGGGAGTTGACGCCGACGCCCCACACCGGGCCGAACTCCTGGCCGATGATCGTGGTGACGCCGGAGGCCAGGGACGCCTCCATGATGCGCGGGGAGAGCAGGTGGACATGGGGGTCCACGGCTCCGGCCGTGGCGATCATGCCCTCGCCGGAGACGATGGTGGTGCCGGTGCCGACGACCACGTCGACCCCGTCGAGGGTGTCCGGGTTGCCGGCCCGCCCGATCGCGGCGATACGGCCCTCGCGGATGCCGATCGAGACCTTCCGGATGCCCAGCACGGCGTCGATGACCAGCACGTTGCTGATGACGACGTCGCAGGTCTCCCGGACGGCTGCGGCCTTCAGGTGCAGGCCGTCGCGGGCCGTCTTGCCGAAGCCGGCGAGGAACTCGTCGCCCTGCTTCTGGGAGTCGGACTCCACGCGGACGGTCAGCCCGGAGTCACCGAGCCTGACCCGGTCCCCGGCGCGCGGGCCGTGCACGGAGGCGTACTCGTACGGGTCCATCAGTTCTCCTCCCCCGCTCCGAGGTAGCCGCAGGCTGCTGCTCTGCGCAGTGCCTCCTCCTTCGCGCCCGGCGCGTCCAGCGGCCCGTCCACGAGCCCGGCGAAGCCGATCGCGATCCGGTCGCCGCCGAGGGGGACGAGCGCCGCGTCGGCGGTCTCGCCCGGGCCGAAGCGGACGGAGGAGCCGGCCGGCACGCCGAGCCGCATCCCGTACGCCGCCGCGCGGTCGAAGTCGAGCCGGGGGTTGGCCTCGAAGAAGTGGAAATGGGACGTCACGCTGACCGGGACCGTCGCGGTGTTACGGACGGTGAGCCGCACGGCGGGCTCCGGATCCGGCGTCGCGGGGCCGGGGAGCAGCGCGCCGGGGGCGTCGTCGCCGAGGCCGCCTCCGGCGAGCGGTTCGCTGACGACCGCGAGCCGGGAGCCGTCGTCGAACACGGCCTCCACCTGGACCTCGGTGACCACATCGGCCACGCCCGGCAGCACGTCGTCCGGCCCCAGCACGGCACTGGCCGCCTCGATCGCCTCGGCCAGCCTGCGTCCGTCCCTGGCCGCCTCGCAGACGGTGTCCGCGATCAGGGCGGTCGCCTCGGGCACGTTGAGCCGCAGGCCACGGGCGCGCCTGGCTCTGGCCAGCTCGGCGGCGCCGAAGAGCAGCAGCCGGTCGCGTTCGGTCGGGGTCAGTCGCACGTCACGGACCTCCTGGTCGGAGCGCTGGATCCTGAGAGCATTGGAGCAGCACTCTAACCAGGTTTTGAGCGGCGCTCAAAATGTGTGGCAGGACGCAGGTACGACGAAGGCCGCGCCCCCGGTCGGGGACGCGGCCTTCCTGGGTACGGCGGAGCGGCTAGCCGAGCTCGTGCATCCAGCCGTGGGTGTCCTGGACGACACCGCGCTGGATGTCCAGCAGGCGCTCGCGCAGCTTGAGGGTGACCTCGCCCGGGGTGCCGTCGCCCTGGGTCCACTCGCCGTCCGCGGACTTCACGGTGCCGACGGGCGTGATGACGGCGGCGGTGCCGCAGGCGAAGACCTCGGTGAGGGTGCCGTTCCCGGTGTCGGCGCGCCACTGGTCGATGGAGACGCGCCCCTCCTCGGAGGCGTAACCGAGGTCACGGGCGACGGTGAGGAGGGAGTCACGGGTGACTCCGGCGAGCAGCGAGCCGGTGAGGGAGGGCGTGACGATCTTCTTGCTGCCGTCCTCCTGCCCGTACACGAAGTAGAGGTTCATCCCGCCGAGCTCCTCGACCCACTTGTGCTCGACGGCGTCGAGGTAGGCGACCTGGTCGCAGCCGCGTGCGGCGGCCTCGGCCTGGGCGAGCAGGGAGGCGGCGTAGTTGCCGCCGGTCTTGGCGTCGCCCATGCCGCCGGGGACGGCGCGGACCCGGTCCTGGGAGAGCCAGATCGAGACGGGCTTCACACCGCCGGGGAAGTAGGCGCCGGCGGGCGAGGCGATGACGAGGAAGAGGTACTCGTTGGCCGGCCGGACACCGAGGCCCACCTCGGTGGCGATCATGAAGGGGCGCAGGTAGAGGGACTCCTCGCCGCCGTGGGCCGGGACCCAGGCCTGGTCCTGCTGGACCAGGACGTCGCAGGCCTCGATGAAGGTCTCGACGGGCAGCTCCGGCATCGCGAGCCGGGCGGCGGAGCGCTGGAAGCGGGCGGCGTTGGCCTCCGGGCGGAAGGTGGCGACCGTGCCGTCGGGCTGCCGATAGGCCTTGAGCCCCTCGAAGATCTCCTGCGCGTAGTGCAGCGTCATGTTGGCCGGGTCCATGGACAGCGGCCCGTACGGCACGAGCTGGCCGTCGTGCCAGCCGCGGCCCTCCGTCCAGCGGATGGTCACCATGTGGTCGGTGAAGTGGCGGCCGAAGCCGGGGCTGGCCAGGATCGCCTCGCGCTCCGCGTCGGACAGCGGGTTCGAGGAGGGCTTGAGCTCGATCGTGGGCGTCGTCATGAGTGCGTGTCCTTCACCGGTCTTGTGTGTGATGGACCGCGCTCACGCCCGCTCCCGCCCGGTATCCGGGCGGGTTGTAGGACGTCCGAGCTCTACCGCGAGCCGCGGTCCCGCGTTCGATTATCTCCCGGGGGCGGCTCTGCACGAAATGATGCGATTGCGGTGTGGCTCACGGGACGCTGACGCGACACGCGAACGCGGTCCAGGGGTCGATGGTGGCACCCGGGGACCGCAAGGTGAAGCCGCCGGGTGCGGTTGCGACCCGGCGGCTTCGAAGTGGAGACGTCGGGTCAGCTCGCTACGCGTACCGCGAGCGCGTCGCCGATCTGGTCGGTGGTACGTGCGTTCTGCCCGTCACGCTCCGCGAGGTCGGCGGAGACGGCCTCCTCGATGCGCACGGCCTCGGACTCGTAGCCGAGGTGGCGCAGCAGGAGGGCGACGGAGAGGATCGTGGCCGTCGGGTCGGCCTTGCCCTGGCCCGCGATGTCGGGCGCGGTGCCGTGCACCGGCTCGAACATGGACGGGAAGGCGCCCGTCGGGTTGATGTTGCCGGACGCGGCCAGGCCGATTCCGCCGGTCACGGCGGCGGCCAGGTCGGTGAGGATGTCACCGAAGAGGTTGTCGGTGACGATGACGTCGAAGCGCTCCGGCTGGGTGACGAAGAAGATCGTCGCGGCGTCGACGTGCAGGTAGTCGGTGGTGACCTCGGGGAACTCGGCCGCGACCTTGTCGAAGGTGTTCTTCCACAGGTGGCCGGCGTGCACGAGGACGTTGTTCTTGTGGACCAGCGTCAGCTTCCTGCGAGGGCGGGCGGCGGCACGCGCGAAGGCGTCGCGCACGACACGCTCGACGCCGTACGCGGTGTTGACGCTGACCTCGGTGGCGACCTCGTGCTCGGTGCCCGTGCGCAGCGAACCGCCGTTGCCCGTGTACGGGCCCTCGGTACCCTCACGGACGACGACGAAGTCGATCTCGGGGCGGCCGGCCAGCGGGGTCGCGGTGTTCGGGTAGAGCTTCGACGGCCGCAGGTTGATGAAGTGGTCGAAGGCGAAGCGCAGCTTCAGCAGCAGCCCCCGCTCCAGCACGCCCGACGGCACGGACGGGTCGCCGATGGCGCCGAGCAGGATGGCGTCGTGGCCCTTGAGGGCCTCCAGCTCCGCGTCGGGGAGGGTCTCACCGGTGCGGTGCCATCGCCGGGCGCCGAGGTCGTACTCCTTGGTCTCCAGCTTCACATCCTGCGGGAGAACAGCGTTGAGAACCTTGAGGCCCTGGGTGACGACCTCCTGGCCGATACCGTCGCCGGGGATCACTGCGAGATCGATGCTGCGAGACATACAGGCACCCTAGCTTCCGTCCCACCCCATGACATTCAACGTCCACGATGCGGACATCAGGGCTCCCGCCGGCGGGCGGGCGTCACGGGGCGGGAGCGCGGCCTCAGTGGCCTCAGTGGCCCGTCGAACCGCCGTTGTCCCGGCGGTCGAGGGCCCGCTGCAGGGCCGCGGCGGCGTTCTTGCGCTCCGACTCGGAGCGGGAGGTGTGGCGGACGCGACGGACGGTGGTCTCGGCCATGGGGGATCGACTCCTTGAGATCGCGTGGATTTCGAGATCGGGATTTCGCGCAACGGATATCGAGATCGGGGGATTTCGAGGCGCCGGAAGGGGCGGGGAGCGGATGCCGCAGGGGTTGCCTGCTCGGGGCACGCTCACGCACGCCGGTCGCTGGATCAGCGATTCGTTCGGCTTCTACAAAGCTAGGACAGCTCGGGCCATCTGTCTCTACAGATACTCGGACTTCCTACTATCTGAGACGGCGGAGTTCACGGAGCCCTCCGCCGGGCCTCAGAAATCCACGGTGAGCTGCGCCTCGATGTGGGCGCGCAGGACGCCGGCCATGTCCGGGGCGCAGTCGCCGAGCAGCCACTGCACCTGGAGTCCGTCCATCAGGGCGATCAGCTGCCGGCCCGCGGCGTCGGGGTCCACACCCGGCCGCAGCGCACCCTCCAGGCGTGCCTGTTCGTACGCCAGGCGGGCGCCCGCCACCGAGTTCTCGTAGCGGCGTACGAAGTATCCGTGGGCGGGGTGGTCGGCGGCCGTCGCCTCGGCGGAGACCACCGTGAACAGCTCGACGATCCCGCGCCGCGAGGAGTTGAGCTCCGCCAGCTCGGCGAACCGCCGCAGCCGTCCGACGCCCGTGGTACCGCCGAGCGAGAGCCATTCGTCGTCCACGTCGTCGCGGTGCTCCAGCACGGCGAGCAGCAGCGCCTCCTTGGTCGGGAAGTGGTGCAGCAGACCGGTGTGGGAGATGCCGCAGCGGGTCGCGATCACCCGCAGCGAGGCGCCCCGGTAACCGGCCTCGCCGAACAGGGACATGGCCTGGTCGAGGATCTCGCGCCGCTTCGCACGGCCCTTCGCGTAGCCGCGCAGCGCTTCGGCCGTCACTTGCCACTCTCCCGGTCCGCCGGCTTCGGTCGGGCCGGCACGTCGGTGCATCGGGTTCCATTCAACTCCCCCGGAGGACCGCCTCCGGAGATTCGACCGCCGGAGATACTTACCAGGTGGTCGGTATTGACTCTATGGTGAAGGGGAACCGTGTCGCGAAAGGACCCCCCCGTGGCCCCCTCCCTGCCCTATCTCGACCCCGCGCTTCCCGTGGCGGAGCGGGTCGCCGATCTCCTGGGGCGCATGACGCTGCCCGAGAAGGTCGGCCAGATGCTCCAGCTGAACGCCAAGGAAGGGGTGCGGCACTTCGTCGAGGACCTGCACGTGGGGTCGATCCTGCACACCTCGCCCGAGCGGGTCCTGGAGGCCGCGGAGCTCACCGACCGGTCCCGGCTGCGCATCCCCCTGCTCGTCGCGGAGGACTGCATCCACGGGCACTCCTTCTGGGAGGGCGCCACGATCTACCCCACCCAGCTCGGCATGGCCGCGACCTGGGACGCGGAGCTGGTGGAGCGGATCGCGCGGGCCACGGCGGTGGAGGTCGCGGCGACCGGCGTGCACTGGACGTTCTCACCGGTCCTCTGCATCACCCGGGACCTGCGCTGGGGCAGGGTCAGCGAGACGTTCGGCGAGGACCCCCATCTGATCGGCGAGCTGGCGTCGGCGATGGTGCGCGGGTACCAGGGCGACGGCCTGTCCGACCCCACCGCGGTCCTGGCCTCGGCCAAGCACTTCGCGGGGTACTCCGAGACGCAGGGCGGGCGGGACGCCAGCGAGGCGGACATCTCGCGGCGCAAGCTGCGGTCCTGGTTCCTGCCACCGTTCGAGCGGGTCGCCAAGGAGGGCTGCCGGACGTTCATGCTGGGCTACCAGTCCATGGACGGCGTGCCGATCACGGTCAACGACTGGCTGCTCAACGACGTGCTGCGCGAGGAGTGGGGCTACACCGGGACCCTGGTGACCGACTGGGACAACGTCGGCCGCATGGTGTGGGAGCAGAGGGTGTACGCCGACTACGCGCAGGCCGCCGCGGCGGCCGTCCGCGCCGGCAACGACATGGTGATGGCGACCGAGGGGTTCTTCGAGGGCGCCCTGGAAGCGGTCGGCAACGGCACCCTGAGCGAGACCGACATCGACGCGGCCGTACGCCGCGTCCTGACGCTCAAGTTCGAGCTCGGCCTGTTCGAGGAGCCGCGCCGCCCCGACCCGGCCCGCCAGGCCGAGATCATCGGCAGCGACGCCCACGCCGTACTGAATCTGGAGGCGGCCCGGCGCTCGCTGGTGCTGCTGACCAACGACGGCACGCTGCCGCTGGCCGGCGGTCTGACGGCGGGCGACGACGGGCGGGCCACCGGGGCCGCCGGCCCCCGTACGGTCGCGGTGATCGGGCCGAACGCGGACGACGCGCAGACCCAGCTGGGTGACTGGGCGGGCTCGTCGGGCCAGGTGGACTGGCTCCCGGACGGGCAGCCGCGCGCCATGATCCGTACCGTCCTCGACGGTTTCCGGGAGCACGCTCCCGCCGACTGGACGGTCTCGCACGCCCGGGGCGCCAGGATCCTCGATGTGGGCGCTGACCCGGAGGGGCAGTTCTTCCCCGACGGCCAGCCCCGCCCCGAGGTGGTCATCCCCGCCGAGCCCGACGCCGGCCTGATCGGTGAGGCGGTCGCCGCCGCCGAGGCCGCCGACTACGTCGTCGCCGTGGTCGGGGACCGCATCGAGCTGATCGGCGAGGGCAAATCCACGGCCACCCTGGAGCTCGTCGGGGACCAGGTCGCCCTGCTCGACGCGCTCGCCGCGACCGGCAAGCCGCTGGTCGTCGTGGTCATCAGCTCCAAGCCGCTGGTGCTGCCGCCGTCCGTCCTCGACGCGGCGGCGGTCGTGTACGCCTTCAACCCGGGCATGCAGGGCGGCCGCGCGGTGGCGGAGGTCCTGCTTGGCCTCGTCGAGCCCTCGGGCCGGCTGCCCGTCTCCTTCGCCCGGCACGCGGGCCAGCAGCCGACGTACTACAACCAGATCCGGGGCCAGCACGGCTCCCGGTACGCCGACCTCACCCAGCGTCCGGCCTTCGTGTTCGGCGAGGGCCTGAGCTACACGACCGTGGCCTACTCCGGTCTGGAGGTGCTCACGGCGGACGTCGGCGAGAACGACACGCTGCGGGCCCGGGTCACCGTCCGCAACACCGGCGCCCGGCCCGCCCTGGAGACGGTGCAGGTGTACGTCAGCGACACCGTGACGTCCGTGACCTGGGCGGAGAAGGAGCTGAAGACCTACCAGCAGGTGGAGCTCGCCCCGGGCGAGACGCGTGAGGTGCTGCTGGAACTGCCGGTCTCCGAGTGCACCCTCGTGGACGCCGCGGGCCGGCGGGTCGTCGAGCCCGGAGCCTTCGAGCTGCTGGTCGGCCCGTCCTCGTCGGACGACGACCTCCTGCGCGCCGGCTTCACGGTCAAGGGCTGAGTCCGTGAAGGGCTGATCCGTGCGGGGCCGGGTCCGTGAAGGGCTGAGTCCCCCCGTACATGGAAACCGCCTCCCGGCCGGCGGGGGGAGCCGGTCGGGAGGCGGAGTGCGGGGCGGGGCGCCCGCTGCGGGCGCCCCGGAGGGCGTCAGCCCTGGTGGGGGTAGGTGTACTCGGTCGGCGGGACCAGCGTCTCCTTGATGGCGCGGGTCAGCGTCCAGCGCTGCAGGTTCTGCGGGGCGCCCGCCTTGTCGTTGGTGCCGGAGCCACGGCCGCCGCCGAAGGGCTGCTGGCCGACGACGGCACCGGTCGACTTGTCGTTGATGTAGAAGTTGCCCGCGGCGTAGCGGAGCTTCTCCATCGTGTACGCGGCGGCCGCGCGGTCGTTGGAGATGACCGCACCCGTCAGCGCGTAGTCGGAGACCGACTCCATCTGCTCCAGCATGGCGTCGTACTTCTCGTCCTCGTAGACGTGCACGGCGAGGATCGGGCCGAAGTACTCGGTGGTGAAGACCTCGTTGGCCGGGTCGTCGCAGACGATGACGGTCGGGCGGACGAAGTAGCCCACGGAGTCGTCGTACGTGCCGCCCGCGACGATCGTGCACGTCGGGTCGGCGGCGGCGCGGTCGATCGCGGCCTTGTTCTTCGCGAACGAACGCGCGTCGATGACGGCGCCCATGAAGTGCGACAGGTCGGTGACGTCACCCATGGTGATGGAGTCGACCTCGGCCGCGAACTCCTCCTTGAAACCGGAGTTCCAGATGGAGGCCGGGATGTAGGCGCGGGAGGACGCGGAGCACTTCTGGCCCTGGTACTCGAAGGAGCCGCGGGTCAGCGCGGTCTTCAGCACGGCGCGGTCGGCGCTGGGGTGCGCGACGACGAAGTCCTTGCCGCCGGTCTCACCGACGAGCCGCGGGTAGGTGCGGTAGTTGGCGATGTTGTTGCCGACCGTCTTCCACAGGTGCTGGAAGGTGGGGGTCGAGCCGGTGAAGTGGACACCGGCCAGGTCGCGGTGGTTCAGCGCCACCTCGGAGACGGCGATGCCGTCACCGGTGACCAGGTTGATGACGCCCTTGGGCAGCCCGGCCTCCTCCAGGAGCTGCATGAGCAGCACGGCGGCGTGGGTCTGCGTCGGGGACGGCTTCCACACCACGACGTTGCCCATGAGCGCGGGCGCGGTGGGCAGGTTCGCCGCGATGGCCGAGAAGTTGAACGGCGTGATCGCGTAGACGAAGCCCTCCAGCGGGCGGTGGTCCATGCGGTTCCACACGCCGGGGGAGTTCGCCGGGGGCTGCTCGGCGAGGATCTGGCGCGCGTAGTGCACGTTGAAGCGCCAGAAGTCGACGAGCTCGCAGGGACAGTCGATCTCGGCCTGCTGGGCGGTCTTGCCCTGGCCGAGCATCGTGGAGGCGGCCAGCGTCTCGCGCCAGGGGCCGGACAGCAGCTCGGCGGCGCGCAGGATGATGGCCGCGCGGTCGTCGAAGGACATGGCGCGCCAGGCCGGAGCGGCGGCGAGGGCCGCGTCGACGGCGTCCTGGGCGTCCTGCTCGGTGGCACCGGCGAAGGTGCCGATGACGGCCTTGTGGTTGTGCGGCTGCACGACGTCGACGCGCTCGCCGCCGCCCATGCGCTTCTCGCCGCCGATGGTCATCGGCAGGTCGATCGGGTTCTCGCCGAGCTCCTTGAGCTTCGCCTCCAGGCGGGCTCGCTCGGCGGTGCCGGGGGCGTAGGAGTGGACCGGCTCGTTGACCGGCGCGGGGACCTGGGTGACAGCGTCCATGAGTGCCTTGTCTCCTTGGTTGAGGTGGGTGGTCGGCCGGGCAGGTCAGCCCTGGTTCAGCCCTTGGTTCAGCCCGTCGGCTCAGCCCTTGGTGAGGACGGAGCGGCCGAAGAACAGCAGGTTGGCCGGCTTCTCCGCGAGGCGGCGCATGAAGTATCCGTACCAGTCGGTGCCGTACGCCGTGTAGACGCGCATCCGGTGGCCCTCGGCCGCGAGCCGGACGTGCTCCTCGCTGCGGATGCCGTACAGCATCTGGAACTCGTACTCGTCCAGTTTGCGCCCGGCCTGGCGTGCGAGCTCCTGGCCGATGGCGATGAGACGGGGGTCGTGGGAGCCGATCATCGGGTAGCCCTCGCCCAGCATCAGCGTCTTCAGGATGCGGACGTACGCCTTGTCGATCTCCGGCTTGCTCTGGTACGCGACGGAGGCGGGCTCCTTGTAGGCGCCCTTCACCAGGCGGACCCGGCTGCCCGCGGCGGCGAGGCGGCGGGCGTCGGCCTCGGTGCGGAACAGGTAGGACTGGATCACGCAGCCGGTCTGCGGGAAGTCCTTCCGCAGCTCCTCGTGGATCGCGAACATCGAGTCGAGGGTGGTGTGGTCCTCGGCGTCCAGCGTGACCGTGGTGCCGATCGCGGCGGCGGCCTCGACGACGGGGCGGACGTTGGCGAGGGCGAGCTCGTGGCCGCCCGGGAATTCGGGGGCGGGCCCGGAGGGCTCTCCGTTGAGGGCGGTGGTGGGCGACGGGAGGGACTGGCCGAACATCGACAGCTTGACGGACATCTCGGCACGGGCGCCGAGGCCGAGCTCCTTCAGGCGGCCGATCAGCTCCAGGTAGGCGTCGCGCGCGGCGGCGGCCTGCTCCGGGGTGGTGATGTCCTCGCCCACGACGTCGAGGGTGACCTCCAGGCCCTTGGCGGCCGCGTCCTGGATGACGGGGACGACCTGGTCGACGCTCTCGCCGGCGATGAAGCGGTCGACGACCTGCTTGGTGCCGGGCGCGGCCGAGATGAAACGACGCATCTTGTCGCTGCGTGACGCGGCGAGAATCACGGGACCCAGCACGGGGCACCTCCACGGAGTACGAACGAGGCCGGACCGGTACGGATGTGAACGGACCGGGATGGCACGGAGAACCACTGTGAAATCTAGGGACCCGGGTACCCGCCTGCCATCGACAGCTGTCACGCATCCGTGTACTGGATCTCAGACATATGTCTGAAGGGGTGCGAGAATGGCGGGGTGAAGGGCGATTACCAGGAGCTGGTCGACGAGATCTCCGCGCTGCTCAGCGCCCCCGCGACCCTGGAGAACCGCGATTTCGGCCTGGTCGCCTTCGGGGCGCACGACAGCGACGACGACACCGCCATGGACCCCGTCCGTACGCGCTCGATCCTGACCCGGCGCTCCACACCCGCCGTCCGCGCCTGGTTCGAGGGCTTCGGCATCACCCGTGCGACGGGCCCGGTCCGCATCCCGGCCGCCCCGGAGGCCGGGGTGTTCCGGGACCGCATCTGCCTTCCGGTACGCCATCGGGGTGTCGTCCTGGGCTACGTATGGCTGCTGGACGCGGACCCGGGGCCGACCGACGGGCAGCTGGCCGCGGCCATGGACGTGGCGGCCAGGATCGGCGCGCTGCTCGCCGACGAGGAGCGGGCGGGCGCGGACCTGTCGCGGGAGTTCGGCGCGGTGCTCGTCGCGGGGCGCGGCTGGCAGCGCGACATGGCGGTGGCCGCGCTGCACGACGCCCTGGGAGCCGACGCGGACGGGCTGCACACGGTGGTGTGCGTGACCCCGTGGCCGGGCGAGCCCCCCTCCGTGCGTACGGTGCCGTCGGCGGCGGCCCTCGCCACGGTGTCCCGGCCCGGGGGCCAGGCCCTGGCCGCCCTGGTCCGGCTGCGCTCCGCCGAGGCGCTCGACCCGGCGACGACGGCCGCGGAGCGGCTGCGCACCGCCGCCGGGCCCCCCGCGACCGGTGGCCTCGCGACCGCCCGCCGGGGTCTGACGGAGCTGGCCGACTCCTGGCACGAGGCGCTGTCCGCCGCGCGCGCCGCCTCGGCGGAGTCCCGCTTCGGCCCGGTCGCCGACTGGTCGGCCATCGGCCCGTACCGCATCCTGGCCGCGCTCCCCCGCACCTCGGACCCGGCTGCTCCGGACCCGGCGGTGCGCCCGCTGCTGGCGCCGTCCCACTCCGAACTGGCCCGCACCGCCGAGGTGTTCCTGGACTGCGCGGGCCAGGCGAGCCGGACGGCCACGGAGCTGGGCATCCACCGCCAGACGCTCTACTACCGGCTCGCCCGGGTCCAGCAGCTCACCGGCCTCGACCTGAACGACGGTGAGGACCGGCTGCTGCTGCACATGGCGCTGAAGCAGGCGCGGCTCTGACGTCGGAGCGACGCGTACGGATCAACGGCGGGTCTCGATCTTCATGTCGCCCCGGGTCACCCTGCGCATCGCGTCACCCGCGAGCAGGTCGTGCGGGAAACCGAGCTGGATCGCGCTCGCCCGGTCGAGGCGGTCCAGCTGGGCCGCGGTGAAGCCGACCTCCAGGGCGCCCAGGTTGTCCTCCAGCTGCGCCGGGGTCCGGGCGCCGATGACCGGTGCCGTCACGCCCGGGTTCTGCAGGGTCCAGGCCAGCCCGACCTGGGCCGGTGTGCGGCCCAGCTCCGCCGCGACCTCCTTCACGACGTCCGCGATGTCGAAGTTGCGCTCGGTGAGGGCGCCGGTGGCGACGGTGACGCTCTTGCGGGTGCTGTCGCCGACGCCGGACGCGGTCAGGTCGCCACGGCGGTACTTGCCGGTGAGCACCCCGCCGGCCAGCGGTGAGAAGGGGACGACCCCCAGCCCCATCTCGCGGGCCATGGGGATCAGGTCGCGCTCCCCCGTGCGCTCGGTCAGGTTGTACTCGATCTGCAGCGCGACCAGCGGCGACCAGCCGCGCAGGTCCGCGATCGTCTGCATGCGCGACACCTGCCAGGCCGGGGTGTTGCAGATCGCCACGTAGAGGACCTTGCCCTGCCGGACCAGATCGTCCATGCCCCGCAGGATCTCCTCGACCGGCGTCGTGGGGTCCCACACGTGCAGATAGAGCAGATCGATGTAGTCCGTGTTCAGCTGGCGCAGGCTGGCCTCCACCGAGGCGAACAGGCTCTTGCGCTGAGGGCCCCCGGAATTGGGATCGCCGGCCCGGCGCAGCGTCGTGTACTTCGTCGCCAGTACGAGGCTCTCGCGGTTCTCGCGGGTGAATTCACCCAGCAGGCGCTCGGAGCTGCCGTCGGTGTAGGTGCTGGCGGTGTCGATGAAGTTGCCGCCCCGCTCGACGTAGAGGTCGAACAGCTTGCGCGCCTCGTCCTGCTCGGCGCCCCAGCCCCACTCGGTGCCGAAGGTGGCCGCGCCCAGAGCCAGCGGTGAGACCCGCAGCCCGGAGCGGCCCAGCAGCCGGTAGGTGTCAAGGGTGAGCGACATGGTGGCCTCCTGTGTGTGATCCGTGGTTCCGACAGGAGTCTGTGACCGCCGCGGGCCGGGGATAAGGGAAGGAACTTCCTGGGAACAGCGTTCCTACCCTGGCTGTTGAACCGCACATGACGAGCCGCACCGTGGACACGACGCAGGAGCTGGCCGCGTTTCTGCGGACCCGTCGAGAACGCCTGGACCCGCGTGATTTCGGTCTGCCGACGCGCCGGCAGGCCCGGCGGACCCCTGGACTCCGGCGTGAGGAGGTCGCCGAACTGGCCGGGGTCAGCATCGACTACGTCGTACGGCTGGAACAGGGCCGTGGGCTGCGGCCGTCGGCGAACGTGGTGGAGGCGCTGGCCCGGGCGCTGCGCCTGGTCCCCGACGAACGCGTCTACCTCTTCAACCTGGCCGGCCGGCGCCCCCCGGAGCCCGGCCGGCCCGCCACCGCTGCGGCACCGCCGCTGGCCGGGCTGGTCGCCGACCTGTCACCCCTGCCGGCCATGCTGATGAACCACCGTTACGACATCCTGGCCTGGAACAGCGAGATGGCAAGGCTCCTGCTGGATTTCGACACGCTGCCGCCCGTGCAGCGCAATTCGATGTGGCTGTGCCTGGCCCATCCGAAGACGCGTGCGTTCTATCCCGACCGTGAACGCGTCGTACGGGAGGGAATCGCCCACCTGCGCGCCGCCTGGGCCGCGCATCCGGAGGATCAGGCGCTGATCGACCTCATCGCCGAGTTCACCGGTCGTGACGAGGAATTCGCGAGGCTGTGGGCCCAGGGGGACGTCAAGGCGAAGAACCGCGGGGAGAAACTGATGCGGCATCCCGAAGCCGGTGACATCTCCTTGCTCTTCGAGGTGCTCATGCCGCTCCAGGACCCGGACCAGCTCCTGGTGATCCACCGCCCCGCGGACGACGACAGCCGGTCGGCGTTGGACCGGCTGTTCGCCCGGTGACGGCCGGGGCGCCGGACCGGCCCCGCGTGCACGTACGACCGCGCCCGGCGGACAGAGCGCAGTCCGTCCGCCGGGCGCGATCGTAAGGGGGAGGACCGGTCAGTCGGTGAGGTTCACCGAGCGGGCCGAGGCCGCGCCGATCTCTTCCGCGATCTCGTTGAGCACCGACTGCGGGATGGTGTCGTCGACGGTGAGGACGACCAGCGCCTCGCCGCCCGCGTCCTGCCGCGAGACCTGCATGCCGGCGATGTTCAGCCCGGCCTCGCCGAGGATCTTGCCGACCGCGCCGACGACGCCGGGACGGTCCTCGTAGCGCAGGACGACCATGTGGTCGGCGAGCGCCAGGTCCACGTCGTGCTCGCCGATGGCGACGATCTTCTGGAGGTGCTTGGGGCCTGCCAGCGTGCCGGAGACCGCGACCTCCTCGCCGTTCGACAGGGTGCCGCGGACCGTCACGACGTTGCGGTGGTCCGGCGACTCGGAGCTGGTGGTGAGGCGGACCTCGACACCGCGCTCCTGCGCGAACAGCGGGGCGTTGACGTAGCTGACGGTCTCGTCGACGACGTCCTCGAAGACACCCTTGAGCGCGGAGAGTTCCAGCACCTTCACGTCGTGCTGGGTGATCTCGCCGTACACCTCGACGTCGAGGCGGGCCGCGACCTCGCCCGCGAGCGCGGTGAAGATCCGGCCGAGCTTCTCGGCGAGCGGCAGACCGGGACGCACGTCCTCGGCGATGACGCCGCCCTGGACGTTGACCGCGTCGGGCACGAGCTCACCGGCGAGCGCCAGGCGGACGGACTTGGCGACCGCGATGCCCGCCTTCTCCTGCGCCTCGTCGGTGGAGGCGCCGAGGTGCGGGGTGCAGACGACCTGGTCGAACTGGAACAGCGGGGAGTCCGTGCAGGGCTCCTTCGTGTACACGTCCAGACCGGCGCCGGCGACCCGGCCCTCCTTGAGGGCGGAGGCGAGCGCCTCCTCGTCGACGATGCCGCCGCGCGCGGCGTTGACGATGCGCACCGAGGGCTTGACCTTGTGCAGCGCGTCGTCGCCGATCAGGCCGAGCGTCTCGGGGGTCTTGGGGAGGTGCACCGTGATGAAGTCGGAGACCTCGAGCAGCTCGTCCAGCGTGAGGAGCTTGACGCCCATCTGCGCGGCGCGCGCGGGCTGCACATAGGGGTCGTACGCGACGATCTTCATGCCGAAGGCCGACATGCGCTGGGCGACCAGGACGCCGATGCGGCCGAGGCCGACGACGCCGAGGGTCTTCTCGCTGAGCTCGACGCCCGTGTACTTGGACCGCTTCCACTCGCCGTTCTTCAGGGCGGTGTTGGCCTGCGGGATGTTGCGCGCGGTGGCCACGAGCAGACCGCAGGCGAGCTCGGCGGCGGTGACGATGTTGGACGTCGGCGCGTTGACGACCATCACGCCGGCCTTGGTGGCCGAGGAGACGTCGACGTTGTCCAGACCGACACCCGCACGGGCGACGACCTTGAGCTGCTTCGCGGCGGCGATGGCCTCGGCGTCGACCTTGGTGGCGGAACGCACCAGGATCGCGTCGACGTCGGCGATCGCGGGGAGGAGTTCGGCGCGGTCCGCGCCGTTGCAGTGCCGGATCTCGAAATCCGGACCCAGAGCGTCGACCGTGGCGGGCGACAGCTCTTCGGCGATGAGTACGACAGGTTTCGAGCTCACGTGTGTCCTCACAAGTCCAGTGCGGACGGCCGTCCCGACGGCCGCAGGCGGTGGAGGGGCTAGCCGCGTGGAAGACGCACGACACTGTGGGCCCTGACGCGTGTATGTGTTGGTGAGAGTGTAGTCATGCGGCCGGGCACGCACTGCGCCCCGGTGGAAGGATCACCCGCACGGGGTGGACGGGCTGTACAGACGTACGGCGCCGCCTCCTGCCACCCACCTCTCCCCGCAGTGACACGGGGGTGAGGCCGGCCGTGCGCCGGGGGCAGGCCCGGTGCGGACCTGCCCCCGGCGAGAACTCAGGCGTCCTCGTTGTCGACCCAGCTCATGAGCTTGCGGAGCTCCTTGCCGGTGGTCTCCAGCAGGGACTCGCTGTCGGCCTTCTTGTACTCGTTGTACTTGGGCAGACCGTTGTGGTACTCGGCCATCCACGCCTTGGCGAAGGTGCCGTCCTGGATCTCGGCCAGGACCTTCTTCATCTCGGCCTTGGTGGCGTCCGTGATGATGCGCGGGCCGGTGACGTAGTCGCCCCACTCGGCGGTCTCCGAGATGGACCAGCGCATCTTCTCCAGGCCGCCCTCGTACATGAGGTCGACGATGAGCTTCAGCTCGTGGAGGCACTCGAAGTACGCGATCTCCGGCTGGTAGCCGGCCTCGGTCAGCGTCTCGAAACCGGCCTTGACCAGGGCGGCGGTGCCACCGCAGAGGACGGCCTGCTCACCGAACAGGTCGGTCTCGGTCTCCTCGGTGAAGGTCGTCTTGATGACGCCGGCGCGCGTGCCGCCGATGCCCTTCGCGTAGGAGAGGGCGAGCTCCAGGCCCTTGCCCGAGGCGTCCTGCTCGACGGCCACGATGCACGGGACGCCGCGGCCTTCCTCGTACTGGCGGCGGACCAGGTGGCCCGGGCCCTTCGGGGCGACCATGCAGACGTCGACGTTGGCCGGCGGCTTGATGAAGTCGAAGCGGATGTTCAGGCCGTGGCCGAAGAACAGCGCGTCGCCGTCCTTGAGGTTGTCCTTGACGGACTCCTCGTAGACCTGGGCCTGGATCGGGTCCGGGACGAGGATCATGATGACGTCGGCCTCGGCGGCGGCCTCGGACGGGGTCACCACGCGCAGGCCCTGCTCCTCGGCCTTGGCCTTGGACTTCGAGCCCTCGTGCAGACCGACGCGGACGTCGACACCCGAGTCACGCAGCGACAGCGCGTGGGCGTGCCCCTGGCTGCCGTAACCGAGGACCGCGACCTTACGGCCCTGGATGATGGACAGGTCGGCATCGTCGTCGTAGAACAGCTCGGCCACTGGGTCTTCTCCTTGGTGTGCAGGTGTTGCGTCCCACCGTACGGCGGGGTGCGTCGGATACGTTGCCGGGTCTCGCCATACGAGCGGCGAGGCGGCCCGTGAGGGTTACGCCGAGCGGTCGAGTGCGCGCAGGGAACGGTCGGTGATCGAGCGCGCGCCGCGCCCTATGGCGATGGTGCCGGACTGGACCAGCTCCTTGATGCCGAACTGTTCGAGCATCTTGAGCATGGCCTCCAGCTTGTCGGCACCCCCTGTCGCCTCGATCGTGACGGCCTCCGGGGAGACGTCCACGGTCTTGGCGCGGAACAGCTGGACGATCTCGACGATCTGGGAGCGGGTCTCGTTGTCTGCGCGGACCTTCACCAGGACGAGCTCCCGCTGGATCGCTGCGGCGGGCTCGAGTTCGACGATCTTCAGGACGTTGACCAGCTTGTTGAGCTGCTTGGTCACCTGCTCCAGGGGCAGGCCCTCGACATTCACGACAATGGTGATGCGTGAGATGTCGGGATGTTCGGTGGTACCGACCGCGAGCGAGTCGATGTTGAAGCCGCGCCGGGAGAACAGGGCCGTGATCCGGGCGAGGACTCCGGGCTTGTTCTCGACCAGGACGGAGAGCGTGTGCTTGGTGGACATGGAGTCGGTCTCTCTCTGTCTCTCAGTCGTCTTCGTTGTCGCCGAAGTCGGGGCGGACGCCCCGCGCTGCCATGACCTCGTCGTTGGAGGTGCCGGCGGCGACCATCGGCCACACCATGGCGTCCTCGTGGACGATGAAGTCGATGACGACCGGGCGGTCGTTGATCGCGTTGGCCTCGGCGATGACCTTGTCCAGGTCGGCCGGGTCCTCGCAGCGGATGGCGTAGCAGCCCATGGCCTCGGACAGCTTGACGAAGTCCGGGACGCGGGTGCCCTTGGCGGCGTTGCCGTCCGCGTCCGGGCCGGAGTGCAGCACGGTGTTGGAGTACCGCTGGTTGTAGAACAGGGTCTGCCACTGGCGGACCATCCCGAGCGCGCCGTTGTTGATGACGGCGACCTTGATCGGGATGTTGTTGAGCGCGCAGGTGGTGAGTTCCTGGTTGGTCATCTGGAAGCAGCCGTCGCCGTCGATCGCCCAGACCGCGCGGTCGGGCATGCCCGCCTTGGCGCCCATGGCGGCCGGGACGGCGTAGCCCATGGTCCCGGCGCCGCCGGAGTTGAGCCAGGTGCTGGGCTGCTCGTAGCGGATGAAGTGCGAGGCCCACATCTGGTGCTGGCCGACGCCCGCCGCGAAGATCGTGCCCTCGGGGGCGAGTTCGCCGATGCGCTCGATGACCTGCTGCGGCGAGAGGCTGCCGTCCTCCGGCAGGTCGTAGCCGACGGGGTAGGTCTCGCGCCAGCGGTTGAGGTCCTTCCACCAGGCGTCGTAGTCGCCGGTGTTGCCCTCGGTGTGCTCGGCCTGGACCGCCTGGACAAGGTCGGCGATGACCTCGCGGGCGTCCCCGACGATCGGGACGTCGGCGGCGCGGTTCTTGCCGATCTCGGCCGGGTCGATGTCCGCGTGGACGATCTTGGCGTACGGGGCGAAGCTGTCCAGCTTGCCGGTGACGCGGTCGTCGAACCTGGCCCCGAGCGCGACGATCAGGTCGGCCTTCTGCAGCGCGGTGACGGCGGTGACCGAACCGTGCATGCCGGGCATTCCCACGTGCAGCGGGTGGCTGTCGGGGAAGGAGCCGAGCGCCATCAGGGTGGTGGTGACGGGCGCTCCGGTGAGCTCTGCCAGGACCTTCAGCTCCGCGGTGGCGCCGGCCTTCATGACACCGCCGCCGACGTACAGCACGGGGCGCTTGGCCTGGGTGATGAGCTTGGCGGCCTCGCGGATCTGCTTCGCGTGCGGCTTGGTGACGGGCCGGTAGCCGGGCAGGTCCATCGTCGGCGGCCAGCTGAAGGTGGTCTTCGACTGCAGCGCGTCCTTGGCGATGTCGACGAGGACCGGTCCCGGGCGGCCGGTGGAGGCGATGTGGAAGGCCTCGGCGATCGTGTGCGCGATGTCCTCGGCGCGGGTGACCAGGAAGTTGTGCTTCGTGATCGGCATGGTGATGCCGCAGATGTCGGCTTCCTGGAAGGCGTCCGTGCCGATGGCGGCGGAGGCCACCTGGCCGGTGATCGCGACCATGGGCACGGAGTCCATGGCGGCGTCGGCGATCGGGGTGACCAGGTTGGTGGCGCCGGGACCCGAGGTGACCATGCAGACACCGACCTTGCCGGTGGCCTGCGCGTAACCGGTGGCCGCGTGACCCGCACCCTGCTCGTGGCGGACCAGGATGTGACGGACCCGGGTGGAGTCCATCAGCGGGTCGTACGCCGGAAGGATGCAGCCGCCGGGGAGTCCGAATACGGTGTCGGCCCCGACTTCCTCGAGAGAACGGATGAGGGACTGCGCGCCCGTGAGGTGCTCAACGGAGGCGGAGGACGGTCCGCCGTTACGGGCCCGCGGCTGCGGGTGCTGGGCCCCGGTGGCCTGCTCGGTCATCGGCATTCTCTTCTCGAAGCTGAGGGTTTATGCGGTGTTTTTGTGGGGTTTTGAGAGGTCCCGGTGCAACAAAAAACCCCTCGTGCCGTGAGGCAAGCGAGGGGAGCGCGCCGGTGCGGTCTGCAGGGTGTCCATGAGTGACCCTGCTTCAGCCGACGCGCTTTCCAAGTACGAGAATTCGGGTGCGCATGGCATTGACCCTCTCTCCGGCACGCACACGGTGTCAAGTGGGTGGGACGGGAGTCTCATCATGTGAGCGGCTCTGGAGCGGGATCGCGCCACCCGCGAGGACCGGCCGGGCGGCGGGTCCGACGCCCGGGACGGGGTACTTCCCGCGGATCAGGGTGCGCCGCAGCCGGTACTCGTCGAGCGGCCCGGCGAAGGCCATCCCCTGCCCGTGCGTGCACCCCATGGCCCGCAGGGCGCGCACCTGCTCGGGCACGTCCACACCGTCGGCCACGGACTGCATGCCGAGGTCCCCGGCGATGCGCAGCAGCCCGCTGGTGATCTTGTGCAGCCTGGCCGACTCCACGACGCCCTCGACCAGGCACCGGTCCAGCTTCAGTACGTCGATGGGGAGCCGGCGCAGGGCGTTGACCGCCGCGTACCCGCTGCCGAAGCCGTCGAGCGCGATACGGACGCCGAGGCGGCGCAGCGCGACCAGCCGCTGCTCCAGTTCGTCGAAGGAGACCCGCGGATCGCTGTCGGCCACCTCGATCATCAGGGCGCCGGAGGGCAGCCCGTGCCGGGTGAGGAGCGCCTCGACGGACCCCGGGGGCAGTGTGCGGTCCAGCAGCCGGGCGGCCGACACCCGTACGGAGACGGAGACCTGGTGCCCGGCCCTGGAGCGGTCCGCGGCCTGCTCGACGGCCTCCTCCAGCAGCCAGGTGCCCAGCTCGGCGGCGCGCTCGCTGTCCTCGGAGACGCGGAGGAACTCGGCGGGGGTGAACAGGATGCCCTGGGCGGAGCGCCACCGGGCCTGGGCGGCGACGGCCGCCACCGTGCCGCTGGCCAGGTGGACGACGGGCTGGTGGAGCAGGGCGAACTCTCCGTCGCGCAGGGCCGTGCGGAGGCGGGCGGCGAGCTCGGAGCGGCGCACGACGTCCGCCTGCATCTGCGGGGCGTACAGCTCGACCCGGTCCTTGCCGCCGGCCTTCGCGCGGTACATCGCGAGGTCGGCGTTGCGCATGAGGTCCTTGGGCGTGATGGAGGGCTCGGCGAAGGCGACCCCGATGGAGGCGGCCACCCGGACCTCGCCGGTGCCGATCCGGTACGGCTGGGAGAGCCTGAGCCGCAGCCGGTCGGCGATCTCGTGGACCTGGTACTCCCGGGCGGCCTGGTCGCGGGTGCCGTCGCCGACGATGAGCGCGGCGAACTCGTCGCCCCCGAGCCGGGCGGCGGTGTCCGAGGTGCGCACGGACTCCTGGAGGCGGCGCGCGGCCTGGACGAGGAGCTCGTCGCCCGCCTGGTGGCCGATGGAGTCGTTGACCGCCTTGAAGCCGTCCAGGTCGATGAAGAGCACGGCGGTGCCCGGGTCCCCGGACCGGCGGCCGCCGAGCGCCTGGCCGACCCGGGTGGTGAAGAGGGACCGGTTGGGCAGGTCGGTGAGCGGGTCGTGCTCGGCGTTGTGCTGGAGCTGCGCCTGCAGTCTGACCCGCTCGGTGACGTCGCGGCTGTTGAGCAGCAGTCCGCCCTGGTGGCGGTTGACGGTGGACTCCACGTGGAGCCAGTCCCCGGTGCCCGATCTGAAGCGGCACTCGATCCGGGTGGTGGGCTCCTCCCGGGGCGGCACGGCGAGGAAGCGCCGCAGCTCGTGGACCACTCCCCCGAGGTCGTCGGGATGGATGATCGAGGACAGCTCCGCGCCGACGAGGTCCTCGGCGTCGCGGTGGTAGACCCCGGCCGCCGCCGGACTGACGTAGCGGAGCACGCCGCTGGGCTCGGCGATCATGATGACGTCGCTGGACCCCTGCACCAGGGAGCGGAAGTGGTTCTCCTTCTGGGCCAGTTCCTGGGTGAGCGCGATGTTGTCGAGGAGCATGATCGCCTGCCGGAGGACCAGGGCGAGCACGACCGTGCAGCCGGTGAGGACCACGACCCGGTCGACCCTGCGGCCCTCCACGACGTTGTACAGGATGCCGAGCGTGCAGACCGCGGCGGCCAGGTAGGGCGTGAGCGCGGCGAGGGACCCGGCGATCGGGCGGCTGGCGGCCCGTGGCTCCGGGGCCTCGACAGCGTTGTCCTGGCAGCGGCGGGCGCCCCAGGGGGCGTACGCGAGGAGCAGGGAACCGGCGAACCATCCCGCGTCCAGCAGCTGGCCCGACCGGTACGCCGAGCGCAGCAGCGGCGCCGTGAACAGGGCGTCGCAGAGCACGGTCAGGGCGAGGCCGGCGATGGCGGTGTTGACGGCGGAGCGGTTCACGTTGATCCGGCGGAAGTGCAGCGCGAGGACCATCGAGACCAGCACGATGTCGAGCAGCGGGTAGGCCAGCGAGAGCGCGGCCCTGGCGACGCTCTCCCCCGCGGCGTTGGCGACATGGGCGGTGTGGGCCAGCGCGAGGCTCCAGGAGAGCGTCAGCAGGGATCCGCCGATCAGCCAGGCGTCCAGCACCAGGCAGACCCAGCCCGCGCGGGTGACGGGGCGCTTGGCCAGGACGAGCAGCCCGACGATGGCGGGCGGCGCGAAGCAGAGGAAGAAGAGGTCCGCGAGGGAGGGGGCGGGCACCGGGCGCCGCAGCACCACCTCGTACCACCCCCAGACGGCGTTGCCTCCGGCGGCCATGGCCGAGGAGAGCGAGAAGAGGAGCCAGGCGGGCCTGAACCGGCTCCCGCCGGAGCGGGCGTACACGAAGCACGAGACCGCGGCGATCAGGGCAGCGACGCAGAGGCCGAAGTCACCCATGAACAGGGCGACTCCGGGTGATCCCCAGCCGAGAGCGGCCCCCACCGCGTATCCGGCGCAGACGGCACCGAGGGCCAGCTGGGAGCGCAGTCCCACCGTCCGCCCCGTGGCCGGCTGCCGGGAGAGCAGGGCCCCGAGGGCGCTCACCGGAGAGCCCCGCGGGCGGTCCCCGGCGCCCTCGCCGCCGCTGGACCCGCCTGCCCGCCCCGTCGCGTCGGATCGTCTCTCCACTGGCCGAACATCGCCCGTCGCCCCCTCGCGTTGCGCTTCCTCCCCGACGCCGTCCCTTCCACGGCGCAGCCCTCCTGGGGACGATACACCAGAGCCGTCACTCAGGGACATAGCTTCTCTACTCTCCGTTACCACCTGGGGTGTTGTCGGTACGCGGTGCGCCCGGGCAGCTCCGGAGCGTGGTCAGCCGGTCGTGAGCACGAGGTTGGCGACCTCCTCGCCCGCGGCGAACCGGGTGAGCTGTCCGGCCAGCAGACGCTTGGCCCGGGGCAGGAACGCGGAGGTGCTGCCGCCCACATGGGGGGTGATCAGTGTGTGGGGAGCATGCCAGAGCGGGTGGCCGGCGGGGAGCGGTTCGGGGTCGGTCACGTCGAGTGCGGCGCGCAGCCGCCCGGACTCGAGTTCGGCCAGCAGGGCCGAGGTGTCGACGACACCGCCGCGGGCCACGTTCACCAGCAGGGCGCCGTCCTTCATCGCGGCGAGGAAGCGGGGGCCCACCAGCCCTTGTGTGGAAGGGTTCAGCGGGGTGGACAGGATGACGACATCGGCCTCGGGGAGCAGCGCGGGAAGCTCGTCGATCGCGTGTACGGGGCCGCGCGCGGTTGTCCGTGCGGAGCGTGCGACGCGCACCACCCGCGCGCACTCGAAGGGTTCGAGCCGGTCCTCGATGGCCGCGCCGATCGATCCGTACCCCACCACGAGGACGGACTTGTCGGCGAGCGCCGGGTAGAAGCCGGACCGCCACTCCTCCTTCTCCTGGCCCTCGGCGAAGCCGGGGAACCCCCGGAGCGAGGCGAGGACCAGGGCGAGGGCGAGTTCGGCCGTGGATGCCTCGTGCACGCCCTTGGCGTTGCACAGCCGGACCCCGGCGGGCAGCAGGCCCAGTCCCGGCTCCACGTGGTCGATGCCCGCGGAGAGCGTCTGGACGACCTGGACGCCGCTCATCGCGTCCAGCGGCCGGACCGCGACCTCGGAGCCCTTCATGTACGGGACGACGTAGAAGGCGCAGTCGGCGGGATCCGCGGGGTACTCCGGCCCGCCGTCCCAGAAGCGGTAGTCGAGGCCCTCGGGGAGACCGTCGATCTCGTCGGCGGGGAACGGCAGCCATACGTCGGTGGCAGTGGGAGAAGTCATGGTCAGGAGGCTATGCGAAGGGCGGAGAACGGCAGAGGTTACTTTGGGGTGCGGGTGGTTCCGTGATCACGGGACCGAGGGAGGGTTCGGGGAGTTGGAGCGCAGGACTATCGGTGCGGCGGCGCTCGCCGTGGGTGCGGTCGGGCTGGGCTGTATGCCGATGAGCTGGGGCTACACCACGTCGCAGCAGCGCGGTGACCGTTCGCTGCGGACCGTGCACGCCGCGCTGGACGCGGGTGTCCAACTGCTCGACACCGCCGACATGTACGGGCCCTTCACCAACGAGCTGCTCGTCGGGCGGGCGCTCAAGGGCCGGCGGTCCGAGGCCTTCCTCTCCACCAAGTGCGGTCTGCTGGTGGGTGATCAGCACATCGTGGCCAATGGGCGCCCCGGGTATGTGCGCAGGGCCTGCGACGCGTCGCTGCGGAGGCTCCAGACCGATGTGATCGATCTCTACCAGCTGCACCGGGCCGATCCCGAGGTGCCGGTCGAGGAGACCTGGGGCGCGATGGCGGACCTGGTGACGGCGGGCAAGGTGCGGGCGCTCGGGCTGTGCGCGGTGGGTGCCAGGGCGGGCCGGGGCCCGGGGGCGCGGATGTACGACGCGACCATCCGGCAGCTGGAGCGGATGCAGCAGGTCTTTCCCGTCAGCGCTGTCCAGGCGGAGCTCTCCGTGTGGTCGCCCCAGGCGCTGGACGATCTGCTGCCGTGGTGCGCGGCCCGGGGTGTGGGGGTGCTGGCGGCGATGCCGCTGGGCAGCGGGTACCTCACGGGGACGCTCAAGCCCGGCCAGGGGTTCGAGCCGGACGATCCGCGGGCCAGGCACCCCCGCTTCACCGCGGAGATGATGGCGGCCAACCAGCCGGTGGTGGCGGGGCTGCGCAGGGTCGGTCAGCGGCACGGCGCCACTCCGGCGCAGGTGGCTCTGGCGTGGGTGCTGCGGCAGGGCCGGCATGTGGTGCCCGTGCCCGGCGCGAAGCGGGAGGAGTGGGCCGTGGAGAACGCGGGGGCGGCGGGGCTGGTGCTCACGGACCGGGACCTGGCCGAGATCGCGGGGCTGCCGCGGGCCCTCGGCTCGTGGGACTGAACGGGAGCGCCGCAAGCGGGAGAATGGGCGGAGATCGGTAACCCGGGGCCGGGCGGCGTGTAAGAACAGTAGTCGTGCGACCGTCGAAAGGATCGGTGCTGTGCAAACTCCCGTACTGCGCAAGGGGGTCGTGGCCCTGATGGCCTCCGCCTCCCTCCTGCTGTCCGCCTGCTCGTCCGGCGACGGCCCGGCGGCCGGGGAAGGGGCCTCCTCGCCCCCGGCGGGCGCCACGTCCGCGCCGGCCTCGGCGAGTCCGTCGGCGGACCTGCCGCCGGCCAAGGGCTCCGTCGAGGTGGAGAAGACGCTGACGGACGGTCTCGCGTCCCCCTGGGGCCTGGCGGCGCTGCCCGGGGGTGATCTGCTGGTCGGCTCGCGCGACGAGGCGACGATCACCCGGATCGACGGGAAGAGCGGCAGGAAGACCCTGCTGGGGTCGGTGCCCGGGGTCGCGCCCGCCGGTGAGGGCGGGCTGCTCGGCCTCGCCGTCCCCCCGACGTTCGGCGCGGACCACCTGATCTACGTGTACTTCACCACCGAGTCGGACAACCGCATCGCCCGCCTCCAGTACGACGAGGCGAAGCCCGCGGGCCAGCAGCTGGGCGCCCCGGACACCATCCTCCGCGGCATCCCGAAGGGCGCCATCCACAACGGCGGACGGATCGCGTTCGGCCCCGACCGCATGCTGTACGCGGGCACGGGCGAGACGGGTGACACGGGCCTCGCCCAGGACAAGGCGTCCCCCTCGGGCAAGATCCTGCGGATGACGCCCGACGGTGAGCCGGTGCACGGCAATCCGGAAGCCGACTCACCGGTCTATTCCTATGGGCACCGCAATGTGCAGGGCCTGGCCTGGGACGGCTCGAAGCGGCTCTGGGCATCGGAGTTCGGCCAGGACACCTGGGACGAGCTGAATCTGATCGAGCCGGGCAAGAACTACGGCTGGCCCGATGTCGAGGGCAGGAAGGGGAAGCCGGGTTACGTCGACCCGGTGGCCCAGTGGAAGACCTCCGAGGCCTCGCCGAGCGGCATCGCGTACGCCGAGGGGTCGATCTGGATGGCGGGGCTGCGGGGTGAGCGGCTCTGGCGGATCCCGCTGTCGGGCAAGGCGGACGGGAAGCCGCTGGCGGCGCCCCAGTCGTTCCTCGACGGGAAGTACGGCCGTCTGCGCACCGTGCTCGCGGCCGGTGGCGACAAGCTGTGGCTGGTCACGAGCAACACGGACGGCCGTGGCACGGAGAAGCCGGGCGACGACCGGATCCTGCTGCTGAAGGTGCGGTAGCGGGCGCCCCGGGCACGCCCGGGTGTCTCACCCCGCCGCGTACAGCCGGAAGCGGTGGGCCAGGGCGGCCGCCTCGCCCCGGCTGGAGACGCTCAGCTTGGCGAGGATGTTGGAGACGTGCACGCTGGCGGTCTTCGGCGAGATGTACAGCTCCTCCGCGATCCGGCGGTTGGTGTATCCCGCCGCGACCAGCCGGTGCACCTCCTGTTCCCGCGAGGTCAGCCCGAACGACTCGATCGCGTCCACCGCCGGCGCGGGCGCGGACGCTTCCTCCTCGGCCGGGGCGCCCGGTCCGGTGAGCGCGATACGGGCCCGTCCGGCCAGCAGCTCGACGCTCTCCGCGAGCGGGCGCGCTCCGAGCCGTACGGCCACGGTGTGGGCCTCGCGCAGGAGCGCCGCGGCCGGTGTCCGGTCGCCGGACGCGGTGAGGACCGCCTCCGCCCAGTGGTGGCGGATCTGGGCCAGCTCGTAGGGGCGCTGGAGCGGGGCGAAGGCGGTGGCGGCACGGCACCAGTGGTCCGGGGTGTCGGCCCCTTCCGCCCGGGCCAGCTCCGCCTCGATCAGCAGGCCGTACGCCGCCCAGACGGGCACCAGCATCGGCAGCCGCTTGAGGTGGCCCCGGATCCGCTCCAGGACCGCCGGCCGCCCGGCGTCCGTGGCGGGCAGCCCGCGCGCGTCGGCCTCGATCGCGGCGGCGGCGTGGAGCAGCGGCAGGGAGTAGCGCTGGGTCCCGGGCGGCAGGCCCACCTCGGACTGCGCCTCGAACGCGGCCCGCGCCTCGGGGAGCCGGCCCTGGTGGGCCGCGAGGACCATGGCGTGCCGGACCGGGCAGATCAGGTGCTGGGGCTGCGGGTCGTGGCCGAGGTGGCGGCGGTTCAGGGCCAGTTGCGCCTCGGCCTCCTCGAAGTCGCCGATGGCCAGGGCGAGATCGGTGCGGCGGGCGGCGACCAGGGCGTTCGACTTGCGGGACCGGGCCAGCGGGGCCGCCGCCTCCGCCGCCGCCCTGCTCTCCTCCCAGTACCCCAGCGAGAAGTACGACTGCGCCTGGTTGGCCCGTGTCCAGGCCTCGGACTCGGGCACCCCGTGGTCGTGGCAGATCCGGATGCCGTGGTCGGCGGCCGACACCGCCTCCAGGGAGCGGCCGCAGGACTCCAGCGAGGAGGGCAGGTTGACGGCGGCGCGGCTCATCACGCCCACCAGGTGCAGCTCCTCGGAGCGGTCGCGGACGGCGTACATCTCGGCGACGCCCTCCTCGACGTCCCCGGCGTCGATCGTGAGCCAGCCGCGGGTGAGCCTGGCGTGCAGCTCGATGGACTCCTCGCCGACGAGCCGGGCGTACTCCACGGCCCGGTCGGCGGCGACCAGCGTCTCGGGCCCCGGTCTGTGCAGGGCGCCCCAGCTGGCGACGGACGCCAGGACGTCGGCGTGGACGGCGGAGGGCCGCAGGCCGCGCACCAGCTCCTCGGCGGTGGCCAGTTCCTGCCGGCCGTCGCTCCGGGAGAGGCTCTGCGTCAGCAGGGAGCGCTGCACCCAGAACCACGCCGCCCGCAGCGGGTCCGTGTCCCGGTCGAGGATGCGCAGGGCCTTCTTCGCGATGGCCAGGGCCCGTTCGCGGTCGCCGCCGAAGCGGGCGGCGACGGTGGCCTCGGCCATCAGGTCGAGGTAGCGCAGCGGGTCCGCGGGCTCGCAGCCGCACCCCGGGTAGGCCTCGGCGTGGTCGAGCGGCCGCAGGGTGGCGCGCACCGCGTCGGGGACGTCGTCCCAGAGTTCCATGGCCCGCTCCAGCAGCCGCAGTTGCTCGCTGTAGGCGTAGCGGCGCCGGGCCGCCACCGCCGCCTGGAGCACGGCGGGGAGCGCCTTGACCGCGTCGTGCGCGGCGTACCAGTAGCTGGCGAGGCGCGCGGCGCGCTCGTCGGCCCGTGCGAGGGACGGGTCGGCCTCCAGGGCTTCGGCGTAACGGCGGTTGAGGCGTGTGCGTTCGCCGGGCAGCAGGTCGTCGCTGACGGCCTCGCGGACCAGGGAGTGCCGGAAGCGGTAGCCGTCGGTGTCCGGGGCGGGCAGCAGCAGGTTGGCGCCGACCGCCGCCCTCAGCGCCTCGTCGAGGTCGTCCTCGGAGAGGCCGGCGACGGCGGCGAGGAGCGGGTGCTCGACGGTGGAGCCGCCCTCGGCGATGATCCGGGCGATCCGCTGGGCGTTCTCGGGCAGTGCCTCGACGCGGACCAGGAGGAGGTCGCGGAGGGAGTCGGAGAGGCCTGAGCTGTCGCCGCAGCACTCCACGCTGCGGGCGAGCTCCTCGACGAAGAAGGCGTTGCCGTCGGAGCGTTCGAAGATGTCGTCGACCAGGGCGGCGTCGGGGACCATCGCGAGGATCCCGGTGAGCTGCCGGCCGACCTCGGCGCGGCTGAAGCGGTCGAGCTCGATCCGGCGGACCGTGCGGAGCCGGTCCAGCTCGGCGAGGAGCGGGCGCAGGGGGTGGCGACGGTGGACGTCGTCGGCGCGGTAGGTGCCGATGACGACGAGGCGGCCGGTGCGCAGGGTGCGGAAGAGGTAGGCGAGCAGATGGCGGGTGGAGGCGTCCGCCCAGTGCAGGTCCTCCAGGACGAGGACGACCGTACGGGCGGCGGAGACGCGCTCCAGCAGCCGGGCGGCGAGCTCGAAGAGCCGGGCGGTGCCCTGCTCGTCGTCCGGGGCCCGGTCGGCCTCGCCCAGCTCGGGGAGGAGCCGGGCGAGCTCGCCCTCCTGTCCTGCCAGCGCCTCGGTCAGTTCCTCCGGCAGCGCACGGCGCAGGGCGCGGAGCGCCGCCGCGAACGGGGCGTAGGGCAGGCCGTCGGCCCCGATCTCCACGCATCCGCCGACGGCGACCACGGCGTCCCGGCGGCAGGCGGCCTTGACGAACTCCTCGACCAGCCGGGTCTTGCCCACGCCCGCCTCGCCGCCGACGAGCAGGGCCTGCGGCTCTCCGCCGGCGGCGCGGGCGAGCGTGTCGGTGAGCGCGGCGAGTTCACCGGCTCGGCCGACGAAGAGGGGGCTGACGGTGTTGGTCTCCACGTCGCCGAGCATCGCATACGCGTACGACACCCCGTCGGTGGATTTCCGCGCGTGGCCCATCGCTACGCGGCGCGGGTGAACCAGCTCCGGTTCTTCTCCACCTTCCCCTCGGTGTCGTCCCGTCCTGCGCGGCGGGCGAGCACCGCCCGGCGGACGGTGCGCTGCTGGTCGGCCCTGCGGATCAGCTCGGCGACGGCGAGCTGGTGGAGTTCGTACTCGTACATGGTCATCTCCCTGGTGGGATACGGAAAGTGGGGGCACGGCTTCTTGCCGTGCCCCCACTCTCGTACGCCAGGGGGTGCCGCCACATCGGGCGAGTGCCGCATCTCTGCGGGTGGGGGGCCTTAGGCCCGGGTGACGGATGCCTTAGGGCGTGTTCCGGACGTCCCGACACGCCCCCGGGCAGGCCTCAGCCGGCCGCGGAGGGCAGGGCGACGAAGAGGTCGAAGTACATGCCGACCGAGATCAGCAGGCCCAGGACCCCGAGCGCGATGCCCGCCACGGCGACGGAACGGACCCAGCCGGCCTGCGGGTGGAGCGAGGGGGTGCCGAAGGAGGGACGGACCAGGACGAAGACGCCGACGAGCAGTGCGAGCAGCGCGAAGATCCCGTTGACGAGGGCGGTGCTGTGCCACGCGTCGCCGTAGATCTCCGAGATCTGCTGGGCGGCGCTGCCGCCGCCGGAGGTCTTGATCTGGCCCATCAGGGTCTCGCGTTCGGCGGCGACGCGGCCGGTCCAGGCTCCCGAGAGGGAGATCACGCCGAGCCCGGCGGCGACGACCGCTGCGGCTCCCGTACCGACCCCGGACGCCGCGGCCGCCTCGGCCTCGTCGTAGGGGTCGGGCTCCAGGTCGGCCTCCAGGCCGTCCTCCGCCGCCGCGTCCGTCGCGGCCACGTCCATGGCGGTCACGTCCGACGGGGTCACGCCCGGTGCGACGCCGGCCGGGACGGCGTCTTCCGCCGGGCCGGCCTTCTTCGTCACGTCCGGTGCGGTGGCGGTCCCGTCGGCCGCCTTCTTCTCCTCGGTGTCGTCAGTGGTCGGAGTGGTGGGGGAGGTGTTCATGTGCCGCACGCTAGGGGCCCCGTATGAGAACCTCCTTAACACCGGCCCCCTCAGCCCTGCCGCTTACGCCATTCGGGCGCCAGGACGGCCCAGATCTCCTCGTCGTGACGCTTGCCGCGGTACGGATAGGCCTCCCGCAGGACGCCCTCGCGGGTCATCCCGAGGCGTTCGGCCACCGCGACGCTGCGCTTGTTCGCGGAGGAGGCGAGCCACTCCACGCGGTGCATGCCGCGTACGCCGAAGGCCCAGTCGATCAGCTTCCGTGAGGCGCGGGTCACCAGGCCCCGGCCCTCGGCGGCGGCCTCCAGCCAGCAGCCGATCTCGCAGTTGCCCGTGTCCGCCTCGAATATCCGGAACAGGACTCCGCCGACGAGCGTGCCGTCGAGCCAGATGCCGTAGAGCCGGCCGGTGTCGGCGGCCTGCTTGTCCGCGTACCGCTGGAGCAGGGCGCGTGCGGAGGTGAGGTCCGTGGCCGCCGCGGCGAACGGGATCCAGGGGTCGACCAGGGCGCGCGCCCGGTCCATGTGCGCCAGGAACTCCGCCGCCTGCCAGGGCTCGATCGGCCGGAGCTCCGCCCCGTCGTCGCCCAGTGACACCGTGAACACAGTGAATCTCCTCGGTCTCGTGCTGTCTCAGTGAACGCGCTGAGGGGCCACCGGGGCCTCGTCGCCCGTGCGCTCCCCCGGGATTTTCGCACGGGGTGCCCCGCGGTCCCCGGGGATTTCCGCACCGGGTGCCGCGCTGTCCGGCGGCTCGATGCTCAGGCGCGGGAGGAGCCGGTCCAGCCGGGCGGGCAGCCACCAGTTCGCGCCTCCGAGCAGGTGCATCAGTGCGGGCACCAGCAGGGTGCGCAGGACGAAGGCGTCGAGTGCGACGGCGGCGGCGAGCGCGATGCCGAACATCGCGATGACGCGGTCGCCGCTGAGGACGAAGGCGAGGAAGACCGAGATCATGATCACCGCGGCCGAGTTGATCACCCGGCCGGTCTCGGCCAGGCCGACGCGGACGGACCGCCGGTTGTCACCGGTCTCCAGCCACTCCTCGTACATCCGGCCGACCAGGAAGACCTGGTAGTCCATGGACAGCCCGAAGAGCACCGAGACCATGATCACCGGGAGGAAGGGTTCGACGGGGCCCGCGCTGCCGAGCCCCAGCAGCTCGCTCCCCCACCCCCACTGGAAGACCGCGACGACGACGCCGAAGGAGGCGGCGACCGCGGCGACGTTCATCACGGCGGCCTTGAGGGGGACGGCGAGGGAGCGGAACGCCAGCAGCAGGAGCAGACAGCCGAGCCCTATGACCACCCCGACGAAGAGCGGCAGCTTGCCGACGATGATCCCGGCGAAGTCGTCGTAGCCGGCCGTCACCCCGCCCACGTACGTCCGCAGCGAGGTGGTCTCCTCCACGGGCGGCAGCACGTCGTGGCGCAGGCGGTCGACGAGCTCGCTGGTCCGCTGCGACTGCGGTGCGGTCATGGGGACGACGGTGACGAACGCGGTGTCGCCGCTGCCGTTGTACGTCACCGGGCTCACCGAGGCGACGCCGTCGGTGGCCCGCAGCACGGCGGGCAGGCCGTCCAGGGCGAGCCGGTCGTCGGCCCCGTCGAGGTGCGCGGCCACCGTCAGCGGCCCGTTGACGCCGGGGCCGAAGCCGTCGGCCAGCAGGTCGTACGCCTGGCGGGTGGTGGCCGTGGCGGGGCCGTTGCCCTGGTCGGAGGTACCCAGGTGCAGGGAGAGGGTGGGGATCGCGAGCACCGCCATGACGGCGGCGGCGAGGGCTCCCAGCAGCCGGGGGCGCCGCTCGACGAAGGCGGACCAGCGGGCGGCGAACCCCGTGGCCCGTTCGTCCCGCGGACCGTGCGCGGCGAGCCGGGCGCGCTCACGCCGGCTCAGGGCCCGGGGTCCGATGAAGGAGAGCAGCGCGGGCAGCAGGGTGACGGAGGCGGCGACGGTCAGCACCACGGTGAGGGAGGCGGCGATCGCCACGCCGTCGAGGAAGCCCAGCCGCAGGACCAGCATGCCCAGCAGGGCGACGCAGACGGTGGCTCCCGCGAAGACGACGGCGCGTCCCGTCGTGGCGACGGCGTTCCGCGCGGCCTCGTGCACGGACAGGCCGCGCCGCAGGCCCCGCCGGTGCCGGGTGACGATGAAGAGGGCGTAGTCGATGCCGACGCCGAGCCCGATGAGCATGCCCAGCATCGGCGCGAAGTCGGCGACGGTCATGACGTGGCCGAGCAGCGCGATGCCCGCGTACGCCGTGCCGACGGAGACGAGGGCGGTGGCGATGGGCAGCAGACTCGCGGCGAGCGAGCCGAAGGCGAGGAAGAGGACGACCGCGGCGACGGCCACCCCGACGGCCTCGCTCAGATGGAGGGCGGGGGCCTCGGTCAGCGCGGCGGCGGCGCCGCCGACCTCCACCTGGAGTCCTTCGCCCCCGGCCTCCCGCGCGGTGTCGACGACGGCCCGTGCCTGTTCCGGCGGGATCTCGCCGGCGCGGTGGTCGAAGGTGACCGTGGCGTAGGCGGTGTGCCCGTCCGCGCTGATCCGCTCCTGGGCCGCCGGTCCGTAGGGCCCGCTGACGTCCCCGACGCCCGGCAGTGCGCGGATCGCGTCCAGCGTCCCGGTCATCGTCCGCTCGACGGCGGGGTCACGGACGGTGGAGCCGGAGGTGTGCCAGACGACGTCGCCGGTCTCGCCGCCGAGGTCGTCGAACCCCGCTTGCAGGAGCTCACCCGCACGCCCGGACTCGGTGCCGGGCGCCTCGTAGTCCTCGGAGTACGCGGACCCCGCGAACCCGGCGGCGGTGGCGGTGCCCCCGAGGGCGATCAGCCAGAGGAGGACGGTGGCGAGGCGGTGCGTGAGACACCAGCGTGCGAGGGCGGCCAACGGAGGTGCTCCTGGGGTTCGTGGACCGTAGCGGGATATGACGGGACATCCCACGACGTCGCATGACCTGAGAGCCTCACTCTGTCAGCCATTCCTGACCATTTGCCGCTTTCGTGGCCATGGTCACACGGCTCCGCCTCGCCTCCTTTCGCCGTACGGCCGCCGCCCGGTCCGCCGGCGTCCGCCTCCGGCCGCCCGATTCACCTCAGCCGGAGACGCTCGCCCGGCCGTTCTCGATGTGGCCCATCAGCCGGCGCCGGAAGGAGCCCGTCTCGTCGGCCGTCACCTCCAGGTCGTACCAGCCGTGGGCGTCGGCAGCCGAGTGCACGACCGTACGGCTGCGGCCCGGCTTGACCTTGACCGTGCGCGTCCAGGTCCGCAGGTCGTCCTCGTCGACGTATCCGAGGGGCCGCACGGTGTAGGTCAGGGTCCGCCTGCCGGTGTTGCGCAGCGTGAGGTGCAGATCCCGCTCGTGGGCGTCGATGCGCGAGGAGACTTCTGCTCCGCCGTCGGCCGCTCCTTCGAACTCCCGCCGGAAGCCGTTGGGGCCGGTGACGGTGAAGCGGTACCCGGCGCCGGTCAGTGGCACCGTCCACCGCGCCGTGCCCCTGACGTCGCGGTGCTGCGGAGCGGGGAACTCCTGGGCGTAGGGGTAGAGCGCGAAGTGCGCCGACGAACGGCCGGTGCTGCTGAGCGCCACCCGGAGCGCCCCGTCCACGCGGGTGGCCTCCGCGTCGCACTGGTAGGGCAGGGGCCGGGCCGGCCGGGCGCCCGGCTCCTGGGCGGGCATGTGCTGGACGGCCGGCGGCACCGGCTGCCAGCGCCCCTCGAAGGGCGGGATCGCTGCGGGATGTTCCGTCGCGGGCTGCCGGCGCGCACGGCTGAAGTCGAAGGCCGAGGTGAGGTCGCCGGTGACCTGGCGCCGCCAGGCACTGATGTTGGGCTCCTCGACCCCGGTCCAGCGCTCCAGGAGGCGGATCACGGAGGTGTGGTCGAAGACCTCGGAGCAGACGTATCCGCCGACCGACCAGGGCGAGACGACGAGCAGCGGCACCCGCACCCCCAGTCCCGTGGGCCGGCCCTGCCAGTGCTCCTCGGTCACCTCAGCGGGGGCGACCGGCGGCGGGACGTGGTCGAAGAACCCGTCGTTCTCGTCGTAGTTGATGAGGACGACGGTGCGCCGCCACACGTCGGGGTGCCTGCCGAGCGCGTCCAGCACCTTGTAGACGATCGTCGCGCTGTGCACCGGCGAGGAGACGCTCGGATGCTCGGAGTCCACCGCGGACGGGACCAGGTACGACACCTCGGGCAGCGTCCCCGCCGCCACGTCCGCGGCGAACGCGTCGGCGAGCGTGCCCGTCTCCACCCGGCGCAGCCCCCGCTCGAAGAGGCTGCGTTCGGCCGCCGTCAGGGCCGCGACACCCTCGTCGAGCAGGCCGAGCAGCCGCTGCCGCTCGGCCGCGTCGTCCGCGTCGCGCACGGTGGCGTAGAAGGACTCCATGTAGGTGTGGCCGCCGGTCCTCACCAGGGCCTTGCGGGCGACGGCCTTGAAGGTGGTGAAGAACTCGATCTGGTTGTCGGTGAAGTTCTCCCACTCCGTGTACGTCTTCCAGCTCCGCCCGGCCTTCTCCAGCCGCTCGGCGTACGTGCCCCAGTCGTATCCGGGGTGGGTGCCCTCGTCGTACGCGTCGTTGCCCACGGCCCGCTCGCCGTTCGCCTCGTCACCCGTCCGCCCGCTCCAGAGGTGGTTGCGGTTCGGGCTGGTGGAGGAGTGGATCGAGGAGTGGTAGGCGTCGCAGACGGTGAAGGTGTCGGCGAGCTCGTAGTGCAGCGGGAGGTCGCCGCGGTCGTAGTACGCCATGGTCGCGGCGGTCTTCGCGCTGACCCAGCCGTCCATCCAGCCGCCGGCCCAGGCCTTGGCGCCGCCGTCCCAGGAGTGGTCGAGGGCGCCGATGTACTGGAGGTCCTTCTTCTGCGTCTCTGCGGCCCCCCGCACGGGGAACGGCAGCACGGTGGAGCCCAGGGGCCCCGGCTGCGCGAAGACGGGCCTGCCGGAGGGCAGCTCGATCGCGTTGCGGTCCCCGAAGCCGCGCACTCCGCGCAGGGCCCCGAAGTAATGATCGAAGGAACGGTTCTCCTGCATCAGGATCACCACATGCTCGATGGCGTCCAGCCCCGCACCACCGGACCGCTCCCCCACGGGCTGCGCGGCGATCGCCGCCTGGAGCGAGGGTGGCAGGAACGATCCCGCCGCGGCGGCGCCGAGTGCGCCGCCCCCGAGCGCGAAGAGCCGCCGCCGTGACATGTCCGTGGTCAAGTGAGCCTCCTGGTTACGTTCCTACGGCGGGAAACTAGCCAGGCAGGGTGGCTGCCGGAAGACCGTCGTACGGCCTGACGATGAACGTCCAACAGGCCGTCACGGAAAGTCCAAGCACGAAGCGCACCGAAAAAAAGGGGCGGCGCATCCGGACCACGGATGCGCCGCCCCCGGGGGCCTGACGGGATCAGCCCTCGACGCCGAGCTTCTCCAGGATCAGCTCACGCACGCGCGCCGCGTCCGCCTGGCCACGGGTGGCCTTCATGACCGCGCCCACCAGTGCACCGGCCGCGGCGACCTTGCCGCCGCGGATCTTGTCCGCGATGGCCGCGTTGCCCGCGATGGCCTCGTCGACCGCCGTGGACAGCGCGCCCTCGTCCGAGACGACCTTCAGGCCGCGCTTCTCGACGACGGTGTCCGGGTCGCCCTCGCCCGCGAGGACACCCTCGAGGACCTGGCGCGCCAGCTTGTCGTTGAGGTCGCCGGCCGCGACGAGCTCCGCCACCCGGGCGACCTGCGCCGGGGTGACCGGCAGCTCGTCCAGGCTGCGGCCCGTCTCGTTGGCGTTACGGGCGAGCTCGCCCATCCACCACTTGCGGGCCTGGTCCGACGGGGCGCCCGCGTCCGTCGTGGCGACGATCAGGTCGACCGCGCCCGCGTTGAGGATGGACTGCATGTCGTGCTCGTTGACACCCCACTCCTCCTTCAGCCGCTTGCGACGCAGCCGGGGAAGCTCGGGAAGCCCCTTGCGGAGCTCCTCGACCCAGTCACGGGAAGGGGCGACCGGCACCAGGTCCGGCTCGGGGAAGTAGCGGTAGTCCTCGGCGTTGTCCTTGATGCGGCCGGCCGTGGTGGAGCCGTCCTCCTCGTGGAAGTGCCGGGTCTCCTGCACGATCGTCCCGCCGGAGTTCAGCACGGCGGCGTGCCGCTGGATCTCGAAGCGGGCGGCGCGCTCGACGGAGCGCAGCGAGTTGACGTTCTTCGTCTCGGAGCGCGTACCGAACGTCTCGGTGCCGTTGGGGCGCAGCGACAGGTTGACGTCGCAGCGCATCTGGCCCATCTCCATGCGGGCCTCCGAGACGCCGAGCGCCTTGATGAGCTCGCGGAGCTCGGCGACGTACGCCTTGGCGACCTCGGGGGCGCGTGCGCCGGCTCCCTCGATCGGCTTGGTGACGATCTCGATGAGGGGGATGCCCGCGCGGTTGTAGTCGAGCAGCGAGTAGGAGGCACCGTGGATACGGCCGGTGGCACCGCCGACGTGCGTCGACTTGCCGGTGTCCTCCTCCATGTGCGCGCGCTCGATCTGCACGCGGAAGATCTCCCCGTCCTCCAGCTGGACGTCCAGATAGCCGTCGTAGGCGATCGGCTCGTCGTACTGGGAGGTCTGGAAGTTCTTCGGCATGTCCGGATAGAAGTAGTTCTTCCGGGCGAAGCGGCACCACTCGGCGATCTCGCAGTTCAGCGCGAGACCGATCTTGATGGCGGACTCGACGCCGATCTCGTTGACGACCGGCAGCGCGCCCGGCAGCCCGAGGCAGACCGGGCAGGTCTGCGAGTTCGCGTCCTGCTTGAGCTCGGTGGAGCACCCGCAGAACATCTTGGTCTTGGTGCCGAGCTCCACATGGACCTCGAGGCCCATGACGGGGTCGTACGTCGCGAGGGCATCCTCGTACGACTCCAGGTCGATGACAGTCACGATGAAACTTTCCCTCTCAGCCCAGCAGGACGTCGTCGTCGCCGAGACGCTTGAGCTCGCGGTAGAGGATCGCGAGCCCGGTCACGATCGCGGCGGCGGATACGGCGGCGTCGATCAGCCGCAGCGTGTCGTTCTCCTCGCGGGCCATCTTCACCTGCTTGTAGACACTGAGCGCGCCGAAGGCGGTGGTGCCCATGGACACGTACGCGCCGGTCTTGGACTTCTTGAAGTTCTTGGCCTTCTTAGCCATTGCGCTCATAGCGACGGAGCCTCCTCAAGCAGCGGGTGCCCCCACTTTTCCACGAAAGCGGCCTCGACGGCTGCTCCGACCTTGTACAGCCGGTCGTCCTTCATGGCGGGGGCGATGATCTGCAGTCCGACCGGCAGGCCGTCCTCCGGGGCCAGGCCGCAGGGGAGCGACATGGCGGAGTTGCCGGCGAGGTTGGTCGGAATGGTGCACAGGTCCGCGAGGTACATCGCCATCGGGTCGTCGGCGCGCTCGCCGATCGGGAAGGCGGTGGTCGGCGTCGTCGGCGAGACGATGACGTCCACCTGCTCGAACGCCTTCTCGAAGTCCTGGGTGATGAGGGTGCGGACCTTCTGCGCCGAGCCGTAGTACGCGTCGTAGTAGCCGGAGCTCAGCGCGTACGTACCGAGGATGATGCGGCGCTTGACCTCGTCGCCGAAGCCGGCCTCGCGGGTGAGCGCGGTGACGTCCTCGGCGGAGCGGGTGCCGTCGTCGCCGACCCGCAGGCCGTAGCGCATGGCGTCGAAGCGCGCGAGGTTCGAGGAGCACTCGGACGGCGCGATCAGGTAGTACGCCGACAGGGCGAGGTCGAAGGACGGGCAGTCCAGCTCGACGATCGTGGCGCCGAGGGACTTCAGCAGCTCGACCGACTCGTTGAACCGCTGGACGACCCCGGCCTGGTAGCCCTCGCCCGCGAACTGCTTGACCACACCGACGCGCATGCCCTGCACGGAGCCGTTGCGCGCGGCCTCGACGACCGGCGGGACCGGCGCGTCGATGGAGGTCGAGTCCATCGGGTCGTGTCCGGCGATCGCCTCGTGCAGCAGCGCCGCGTCCAGGACCGTACGGGCGCAGGGGCCGCCCTGGTCGAGGGAGGACGAGAAGGCGACCATGCCGTAGCGCGAGACGCCGCCGTAGGTGGGCTTGACGCCGACGGTGCCGGTGACGGCGGCGGGCTGGCGGATGGAGCCGCCGGTGTCCGTGCCGATGGCGAGCGGCGCCTCGAAGGAGGCCAGCGCGGCGGCGGAGCCACCGCCGGAGCCGCCCGGGATGCGGGTGAGGTCCCAGGGGTTGCCGGTCGGGCCGTAGGCGCTGTTCTCGGTGGAGGACCCCATGGCGAACTCGTCCATGTTGGTCTTGCCGAGGATGACGACGTCGGCCGCCTTCAGCTTCGTGGTGAGGGTCGCGTCGTACGGCGGGACCCACCCCTCCAGGATCTTGGAACCGACGGTGGTCGGCATGTCCTGGGTGGTGAAGATGTCCTTGAGCGCGAGCGGGACGCCGGCCAGCGGGCCGAGCTTCTCGCCCGCCTCACGCTTGGCGTCGACGGCGCGGGCCTGCGCGAGCGCGCCCTCGCGGTCGACGTGCAGGAAGGCGTGGACCTTCTCGTCGACGGCGTCGATCCGGGCCAGGTGGGCCTCGGTGACCTCGACGGCCGTCAGCTCGCCGGAGGCGATCTTCGCGGCGGTCTGGGCCGCGGTGAGCTTGATGATGGTGCTGATGTCCGTCATGGCTGTTAGTCCTCCCCCAGGATCTGCGGCACCTTGAAACGCTGCTGCTCCTGGGCCGGGGCGCCGGAGAGCGCCTGCTCGGGGGTGAGCGACGGACGGACCTCGTCCGCGCGCATGACGTTGGTCAGCGGCAGCGGGTGGGAGGTCGGCGGTACGTCTTGGTCGGCGACCTCGGAGACGCGGGCGACCGCGCCGATGATGTCGTCGAGCTGACCGGCGAAGTGCTCGAGCTCTTCGCCCTTCAGCTCCAGACGCGCCAGCCGGGCGAGGTGGGCGACCTCCTCGCGCGTGATGCCAGGCATGCAGCGATCCTCAGGGGTTGGTGTGTGGTTTTGGCCCAATCCTATGGGGTCGCGGGACACGCCGGAGGACACACCGCCTCCGGAGCCCCGGGCCCGCCCCTCAGGCCGTCGCCGGGCCCGGGTTCAGCGCGCGCCCCGCGGACCGGGGCGCCTGTTCGGGGGCCACCGCCGGTGCGGCCGCGGCCTCCAGCTCCGAGGGCCGCCGCCACCCGTGCTCGCCCCGCGCCCGCAGCCAGGCGGTCGTCTCCTGCGGCGGCATCGCGGCGGCGACCAGCCACCCCTGCACCGCGTCGCAGCGCAGGTCCCGCAGCCGCTCCCAGGTCTCGTCGTCCTCGACGCCCTCGGCGACGACGATCAGCCCGAGCGAATGGGCCAGGTCGATGGTGCAGCGGACGATCTCGGCGTCCTCGTTGTCCACGGCCAGCCGTGCGACGAACGACCGGTCGATCTTGAGCTCGCTGACCGGCAGCTTCCGCAGATGGACCAGGGAGGAGTAGCCGGTGCCGAAGTCGTCGAGGGACATCTTCACCCCGTGCCCGGTCAGCCCGGCCAGGGTGTCGGCGGCCCGCTGGGGGTCCTCCAGCAGGACGTGCTCGGTTATCTCCAGCTGGAGCGCGCCGGCGGGAACACCGTGCCGGGCGAGCCGCGCCGCGACGCTGCCCGCGAAGCCGGGGGTGTGGACGTCGCGCGGCGAGACGTTGACCGCGACGGGGACGAACAGCCCCTGCGCCCGCCACCGGGCCACCTGGGCCAGCGCGGTCTCCAGCACGTACTCGGTGAGGTGGGGCATCAGCCCGGAGGACTCCGCGATCGCGATGAACTCGTCCGGGGGGACCCGCCCGCGCTCCGGGTGCACCCAGCGTACGAGCGCTTCGAGGCCGGCGACCTGGCCGTCGAAGCGGACCTTGGGCTGGTAGTGGAGTTCCACCTCGCGGGCGTCCAGGGCGCGGCGCAGATCGCCCAGCAGGCCGAGGCGGTCCGGGGTGTTGCTGTCGCGCTTGGACTCGTAGACCTCCACGCCCGTACGGTCGCGCTTGGCCTGGTACATCGCCACGTCCGCCCGTCTGAGCAGCCCTTCGGCGTCCAGCGCGTGGTCGGGGTGGACGGCGACCCCCGCGCTCGCCTCCAGGACCAGGGTGAGCCCGTCGAGGTCGAGGGGCGAGGAGAGCTCGGCGACCAGGTGGCGGGCGATGCGCTGGGCGCTGGTGGTGGAGTCGGCGGTCGGCAGCAGTACGGCGAACTCGTCACCGCCGAGCCGGGCGGCCTCCGCACCGCGGGGCAGGGCGAGCCGCAGCCGCTCCGCTATCTGGAGCAGCAGCCGGTCGCCGGCGAGGTGGCCGAGGGTGTCGTTGACGGCCCGGAAGCGGTCGAGGTCGATGAGGACGAGGGCGGTCCGGGTGCCCGTGCCGTCGGCCTCCTCCAGCGCCGTCCAGGTCCGCTCCAGGAGCCACTGGCGGTTGGGCAGGCCGGTGAGCGGGTCCCTCAGCTGCTCCTCGGCCCGTGCGCGGGCGATCCAGAGGGTGGAGTCCAGGGCGATCAGCGGGACGGCGAAGAGCGGCAGCATCACGGGCTTGGCCGAGGCCACCACGCAGATCAGCGGGGCGATCCCGAGCAGGGCGACCGCGACGAGCCCCTGGCGCAGGAGCGCGGTGCGGGCGATCGTCGGCAGCCCCCCGCTCTGCGACACCCTGGCGTACCAGAGCAGGCACCGGGTGACGAGGAGGTACGTGCCGGCCGCGAGCAGCACTTCCGGTACGGCGTCGATGCCCCAGTGGAGTGGCCGCCAGGGCACTTCGACGCTGGGGACCTCGCCGAAGGCGGCCAGGACGAGGGCGGCCGCCCCGATCCCGAGTATGTCCACCGCCCCGTGCAGCAGCCCCTGCCACCAGCGGTGACGCCGGGCCATCCCGACGAGCACCACGACGACGAGGCTGACCAGTCCGGCGGCCACCCAGCCGTAGAGCAGCAGGACGGCGAGGGTGAGGGCCGCGCCGGAACCGGTGCCGCCCCACCAGCGGTCGCGTCCCAGGGCCACCAGGTGGCCCACGACGATCCCGGTGAGCAGGGCGAGCGACCAGCCGGCGGTGCCGGCGGGGAAGAGCGCGTGTCCGTCGTGGACAGTCCGGTAGAAGCCGGTCGCGAGCTGCACGGCTGCGACCGCCACGACGACGGCGCCCACTTTCGACGTGAGGCCCGCGAAACCTTGCAGCCGCGACACCGGTGCGGCGCTCTCGGTCGGTTTCATTCCGTCCCTCTCACAGCCGGCGGTGCCGATGTCCCACGGTGGCCCCCGCTCCCATGCCACCACGACCCGAATCCCACCACGCGGCCGGGCACGGCAGGTGCTCGTTCAACAGTAGGCCGACGAGGGCCCCCGCGGGCAGCGCTCTGCAGCTCTTGCCCGAATGCGGTCCTGTGTCGCTCACTGTCTGATAAGCGCCGAACGGGTGATGCGTGCGGGCTGGACCGGGCGTCCGTGTCCTCTCCCGTCCGATTGCTTCCCCTCCGGCGCCCGAACACGCGTCGCCCGCGTCTCGATCGCGCCTCGATCAGGCTTCCTCGGCGGGGAGGGCTGCCTCCCTGGCCGCGTCGGGCCCCTGCTCCAGGAGCACCGCGAAGCCGTCCTCGTCGAGGACGGGCACCTTCAGCTGCATCGCCTTGTCGTACTTCGACCCGGGGTTGTCGCCCACCACGACGAACGAGGTCTTCTTCGAGACCGATCCGGTGACCTTCGCCCCCAGGCTCTGGAGCGCCTCCTTGGCCCCGTCCCTGGTGTGGCCGGCCAGCGTGCCGGTGACCACGACGGTGAGCCCCTCCAGCGGCCGCGGCCCCTCGTCCTCGCCCGCGCCCTCGTCCTCCATGCGGACCCCGGCCTCCCGCCACTTGCGCAGGATCTCGCGGTGCCAGTCCTCGGCGAACCACTGCTTGACGGAGGCGGCGATGATGGGGCCCACCCCGTCCGCCGCGGCCAGCTCCTCCTCGGACGCCTCGTCGATCCGGTCGACGGAGCGGAACTGCCGGGCCAGCTCGACGGCGGCCACCGGCCCCACGTGGCGGATCGAGAGCCCGGTGAGGATGCGGGCGAGCGGGGCCTGTCTGGCCGCCGCGATGCCCTCCAGCATGCCGAGGGCGTTCTTCTTCGGCTCGCCCTGCTGGTTGGCGAAGACCGTGGCGATCTTCTCCTCGCCCGTCTTCGGGTCGCGCTTGGGCAGTCCGCTGTCCGCGTCCAGGACGTACGCCCGGATCGGCAGCAGCTGGTCCACCGTCAGCCCGAAGAGATCGCCCTCGTCCAGCAGGGGCGGCTCGGCGGGCTCCAGGGGCTTGGTGAGCGCCGCGGCCGCCACATAGCCGAAGTGGTCGATGTCCAGGCACTTGCGGCCCGCGAGATAGGCCAGGCGCTCCCGCAACTGCGCGGGGCAGGAACGGGCGTTGGGGCAGCGGAGGTCGATGTCGGCCTCCTTCATCGGGCGCAGCGCCGTCCCGCACTCGGGGCACTCGGACGGCATGACGAACTCCCGCTCGCTGCCGTCGCGCAGATCGACGACCGGCCCGAGGATCTCCGGGATGACGTCGCCGGCCTTGCGGAGCACCACGGTGTCGCCGATGAGGACGCCCTTGGCCTTCACCACGTTCTGGTTGTGCAGGGTGGCGAACTCGACCTCCGATCCCGCCACCTCGACCGGCTCGACCTGGGCGTACGGCGTGACCCGGCCGGTGCGGCCGACGCCGACGCGGATGTTGACCAGCTTGGTGTTGACCTCCTGCGGCGCGTACTTCCAGGCGATCGCCCAGCGCGGCGCGCGCGAGGTGGAGCCCAGCCTGCCCTGGAGCGGGATCTCGTCGAGCTTGACGACGACGCCGTCGATCTCGTGCTCGACGGACTGGCGGTTCTCGCCGAACCAGGCGATGAACTCCCGCACCTCGTCGAGGGATCCGACCACCTTGTTGTGCTTGGCGGTCGGCAGGCCCCACTCCTTCAGCAGGTCGTACGCCTGGGACAGCCGCTCGATGTCGAAGCCCTCACGGGCGCCGATGCCGTGCACCACCATGTGGAGCGGGCGGGTCGCCGTGACCTTCGGGTCCTTCTGCCGCAGCGATCCGGCGGCCGCGTTGCGCGGGTTCGCGAAGGGCTTGTCGCCGGCCTCGACCAGCCGGGCGTTGAGCCCCTCGAAGGCCTCCATGGGAAAGAAGACCTCGCCCCGGACCTCGACGAGGTCGGGGACGCGGTCGCCCTTGAGACGCAGCGGGATGTCGGCGATCGTACGGACGTTGGGGGTGATGTCCTCCCCCGTGCGTCCGTCGCCCCGGGTCGCCGCGCGGGTCAGCCTGCCGTGCTCGTAGGTGAGGTTGACGGCGAGGCCGTCCACCTTGAGCTCGCACAGGAAGTGGTATCCGCCCCTGCCCACGTCCTTGGCCACGCGGTCGGCCCAGGCGGCGAGCTCCGCGTCGTCGAAGGCGTTGTCCAGGGAGAGCAGGCGCTCGCGGTGCTCGACCGAGGTGAACTCCGTGGTGTACGGGCCGGCGACCTTCTGGGTCGGGGAGTCCGGTGTGCGCAGCTCGGGGTGCTCGTCCTCGATGGCCTCCAGCGCGCGCATCTGCCGGTCGAACTCGGCGTCGTCGACGACCGGCTGGTCCTTCACGTAATACCGGAAGCGGTGCTCCTCGATCTGCTCGGCGAGGAGTGCGTGCTGTTCCCGCACCTCCGCCGGCACACCGGTCAGCTGCCGCGCCTGCTGTTCGCCGGCCATCGCCTGTTCCTCCCGTTGCCCCGTTGACTCTTCGACCCGTTACTCAGGGTTGTCCGCGAGCGACCTCGCGGCCCGGGCGCAGTGGGCGAGCGCGGCGCGTGCGTACGCGGGCGACGCGCCCGCCAGCCCGCAGGACGGGGTGATCACGACGGACTCGCTGAGAGTCCCCGGATTCAGCCCCAGCCTGCTCCACAACGTCCTGACCCCACTGACGCTACCGCCCGGGTCCGACAATGCGGTCGAGGCGGCGTCCTGGCCGGGAACCACGCCGAGGAAGAGCTGGGTGCCGCCCTCGACGGCTTCCCCGATCGCCTCCTCCTCACGCTCGGTGAGCAGGGAGAAGTCGAAGGAGACGGCTCCCGCTCCGGCGCGGCGCAGCAGCCCGAACGGGACCTCGGGGGCGCAGGAGTGGACGGCCGTGGGCCCGTCGCCGTTCACGGCGAGCAGTTCGCGGAGCGTCCCCTCGACGACCTGCCGGTCCACGGCGCGGTAGGTGCGGTAGCCGCTCGCCGACCTGACCCGCCCCAGCAGTACGGCGGTGAGGGAGGGTTCGTCGAGCTGGAGCACGACCTCGGCGCCGGGAATCCTGCGCCGCACCTCCGCGAGGTGGGAGCGGAGCCCCTCGGCCAGCGAGCCCGCCAGGTCACGGCAGGCGCCCGCGTCGCCCAGCATGGCCTCGCCGCCCCGCAGTTCCAGCGAGGCGGCGAGGGTCCAGGGCCCGACGGCCTGGACCTTGAGCAGTCCCTCGTAGCCCTGGGTGAACTCCTCCAGCGCGTCGAGGTCCTCGCCGAGCCAGGAGCGGGCCCGGCGGGTGTCGCGGCCGGGGCGGTCGCTGATCCGCCAGCCGCTGGGCTCCACATGCCCGTACATCTCGGTGAGCAGGCCGACGGTCCGCCCGATCATGTCCGCGCCGGGGCCCCGTGCGGGCAGCTCCGCCAGATACGGCATGCCCTGGCCGTCGGCGAAGGACCCGGTGACGGTCTTCGCCGCCTCCCGGGCGTCTCCCCCCGGCATGGACCCGATCCCGGTGGCTGCACTCGCGCTGAACCCGCTCTTCTCGCTCACACGGAAAGCCTACGGGCCCGGGAGGCGGGCTCCCGGCGGCCGGGCTCTCAGCGGCCGGGGCGGACCGTGAGGTCGTTGATCTCGGCGTCCCTCGGCAGATCGAGGGCGAGCAGGATCGTGGTGGCCACGGATTCCGGGTCGATCCAGCGGGCGGGGTCGTACTCCTTGCCCTCCTGCCGGTGGACCTTGGCCTGCATCGGGCTGGCGGTGCGCCCCGGGTAGACGGAGGTGACCCGGACGCCGTTGCCGTGCTCCTCGTGGCGCAGCGAGTCGGCCAGGGCCTTCAGGCCGTGCTTGCTCGCCGCGTACGCGCTCCATTCGGCGTGCGCCGCGAGACCGGCGCCGGAGTTCACGAAGACGACGTGGCCCTGGGCGACGCGCAGCTGCGGCAGCAGGAGGCGGGTCAGCTCGGCCGGGGAGACCAGGTTGGCGTTGAGCTGGAAGTGCCAGGCCTTGGGGGTGAGGTCGCCGACGGTGCCGAGCTCGACGACGCCCGCGATGTGGAGCAGCGAGTCGAGGCGCTCGGGCATCGGCTGCTGCCCGAAGGCCCAGGAGAGCCGGTCGGGGTTGCCGAGGTCGCCCACGAGCGTGCGGGCCCCGGGGTGGAGCGCGGCCAGTTCCTTGGCGCGTCCGGCGTCCCGGGCCAGCAGCACGATGTCGTCGCCGCGCTCCAGGAGACGACGGGCGACGGCCGCTCCGATGCCGGAGCCGGCGCCGGTGATGAGATGAGTAGGCATGCCCTCATGCTCGCATCACGGCAGGTGCGGGGCGTCACCGCAGGTACTCGCCCCGCCGCGGGTGCCGGCCTCACTGGAGGCCGGCCGACTCCTCCAGGTAGGCCAGCGCCCCGACGCCGTCCTCGGCGAAGAAAACCAGCTCGGTCAGCGGGAGCGGCAGGAAGCCCTCGTCCTCCATGCGCCGGAACTGCTGGTGCAGCCCGTCGTAGAACCCGGCGGTGTTCAGCAGGACGACGGGCTTGGTGTGCTTGCCGTGCTTCTTCAGCTCCAGGATCTCCGTCGCCTCGTCCAGCGTCCCCGTCCCGCCGACCATGATCACGATCGCGTCGGACTTCTCCAGGAGCAGCGCCTTCCGCTCGGCCAGGTCCTTGGCTATCACCATCTCGTCGGCGTCGGTGCGCGCCTTCGCCGCGAGGAAGTCCACCGACACCCCCACGAGCCGCCCGCCGGACTCCTGGACACCGTCGGCGACGACCTTCATCAGCCCGCTCTCCGACCCGCCCCAGACCAGGGTGTGCCCGCCCCGGCCCAGCAGCTCGGCGAACTCACGGGCGGGCACGGTGTAGCGGTCGTCGAGGTCGGCGGCGGAGAGGAAGACACAGATGTTCATGCGGACACCGTACGACCGGTCCCGGGTGCGGGAAGAAACCGGGCTCCGCCTCGGCTGAACCTCGTATGACCTCCACCACAGGACACACCATCACCGTCGGGCCCGAGGCCGTGCATGTGCGCGCGGTGCACGGCGGGCAGGTGCTCGCCGAGAGCCGCCGCCCCCTGGTGCTGCGCGAGACGGGCTGCCCCGACCGCTACTACCTGCCGCCCGAGGACGTCCGTACGGAGCTGCTGACGGCCTCGGACACCCGTACGCACTGCCCGTTCAAGGGAGATGCCTCGTACTGGTCGCTGCCGGACGCGGCCGACCTCGTGTGGGCCTACCCGGAGCCCAAGGAGCAAGTCGCCGCGATCAAGGACCACTTCTGCTTCTACGCCACGGACGTCGTCTCCGACTGACCGTCAGAAATATTCCTCCGGGGCGGCGATGAGTTCCGGCGGGCCCGGCAGTCCACCCTCACATGGACAAGACTCTCTCCCGTGACGGCACGTCGATCGCGTACCGCCGCCACGGTGACGGGCCGCCGGTGATCCTGGTCGGCGGTGCCCTGAGCACCGCGGCCGACGAGGCACCGCTGGCCGCCCTGCTGGCCCCGCGTTTCACGGTCGTCACGTACGACCGCCGGGGCCGCGGGGCGAGCGGGGACGGCGGGCCGTACAGCCCACGCCGCGAGATCGAGGACCTGGCGGCGGTCGCGGCGGCGGCCGGCGGGCGCGTGTCCCTGTTCGGCATGCTGTCGGGCGGGGCGCTGGCCCTGGAGGCGCAGGCCGCGGGGCTGCCCGTGGACCTGGTCGCCGTCTTCGAGCCGCCGTACACCCCGGGTCCCGCCGGTCTCCTGTACAAGTCGCGCTGCACCGCGCTGCTGCACCGGCTGCTGGCGAACGGTGACCGGGGCGGCGCCGTCGCGCTGTATCTGTCGCGGTCCGGGGTCGCGGAGGAGACGATCGCCCGCATGCGCCGTGCGCCGCTCTGGTCCGGCCTCGAAGGCCTGGCCCACACCCTCGCGTACGACGACGCCCTGCTGGGCGACGGCTCGGTTCCCGCCGCGCGGTTCGCCGCCGTGACCGCGCGCACCCTGGTGGTGACCGGCGGTTCCAGCACGGAGCAGGCGCACCGGACGACGCTCGCCCTCGCGGACGCGATCCCCCGGGCGAGGCACCGCACCCTGACGGGCCAGACCCGCGAGCTGGCGCCGCACGCGATCGCGCCGGTGCTCTCGGACTTCTTCGCCCGCGCCCCGTTCCTGCGTACGGCTTAGGTGTACGGACCCGCGGGACCCACCCCGCGGGTCCGTACACCCGGGCCGCAGGGGCCGCCGATTCGGCCGGGTCGTCGCAGGGGAGCGACCCGGCCGGCCCGGACGTCCGTCAGCCGGCGGCCGCCCTCTCCTTACGCACCGTCGTCGCGATGGTGGCCGAGCCGACCACCCGCGTCCCGTCGTACAGCACGACCGCCTGGCCCGGGGCCACGCCCCGGACCGGCTCGGTGAAGGTGACGGAGAGCGTGCCGTCGACCAGCTCCGCCGTCACCTCGGTCTCGCCGCCGTGGGCGCGGAGCTGCGCGGTGTAGGTCCCGGGGCCGGCGGGGGCCGTGCCGCACCAGCGGGGCTTGATCGCGGTGAGGGCGGTGACGTCGAGGGCCTCCACCGGGCCGACGGTGACCGTGTTGTTCACCGGGGAGATGTCCAGGACGTAGCGGGGCTTGCCGTCGGGGGCGGGGTGGCCGATGCGCAGGCCCTTGCGCTGGCCGATGGTGAAGCCGAAGGCGCCCTCGTGGGTGCCGACCTTCGCACCGGCCTCGTCGAGGATGTCCCCCTCCGCCGGGCCGCCGAGGCGTCCCGCGAGGAAGCCCTGGGTGTCGCCGTCCGCGATGAAGCAGATGTCGTGGCTGTCCGGCTTCTTGGCGACGGCCAGGCCCCGGCGCTCGGCCTCGGCCCGGATCTCGTCCTTGGTGGTGAGGGTGTCGCCCAGCGGGAACATCGCGTGGGCGAGCTGCTTCTCGTCCAGGACACCGAGGACGTAGCTCTGGTCCTTGGCCATGTCCGAGGCGCGGTGCAGCTCCCGGGTGCCGTCCTCGTTCAGCACGACGGTGGCGTAGTGGCCGGTGCAGACGGCGTCGAAGCCGAGGGCCAGCGCCTTGTCGAGCAGCGCGGCGAACTTGATCTTCTCGTTGCAGCGCAGGCAGGGGTTGGGCGTACGCCCCGCCTCGTACTCCGCGACGAAGTCGTCCACGACATCCTCACGGAAGCGTTCCGCCAGGTCCCAGACGTAGAACGGGATGCCGATGACGTCCGCCGCGCGGCGGGCGTCCCGGGAGTCCTCGATGGTGCAACAGCCTCGCGCGCCCGTACGGAAGGACTGCGGGTTCGCGGAGAGGGCGAGGTGCACACCGGTCACGTCGTGGCCTGCCTCGGCGGCTCGGGCCGCGGCGACGGCGGAGTCGACTCCGCCCGACATGGCGGCGAGCACGCGGAGGGGGCGCTGGGAGGTCTGAGTCATAGCTTCACCAGAGTACGGGGCTCCGGGAACCGAATGCTCGCGGATATGCGTTGAGGAGCACATGGGGAACAACGGGAGTGCCGGGTCACCGGGCAAAGGCCCCGGTCACGGCATCAGCCGGCGCACGCTGCTGATCGGCGGCGGGGCCGCGGCGGCGGGCACGGCCGCGCTGGCCGCGGGGGAGATCCGGCGCGTCTGGTGGCGGGTGCCGGGCGTGGACAAGCCCCGTAAGGCCGGTGAGCTGGACTACGCCCAGGCGAGCTGGGTCGCGGCCTCCGAGGGGAACTGGCGGCGGGCCGACCGCCCCGACGACTACGGCGTGGACCGGGTGATCATCCATGTCACCCAGGGCAGCTACGCCAGCGCGGTCCGTGTGTTCCAGGACCCGGCGCACCGGGCGGCGACGCACTACATCGTCGGGCAGAACGGCCGGGTGACGCAGATGATCCGGGAGCTCGACGTGGCGTACCACGCGGGCAACCGCTCCTTCAACGAACGCAGCGTCGGCATCGAGCACGAGGGCTTCGTCGACCGCCCGCAGGACTTCACCAAGGCGATGTACGAGTCCTCGGCGCGGCTGACGGCGGCGATATGCAAGCGGTACGGGATCCCGATGGACCGCGAGCACATCATCGGGCACGTCGAGGTGCCCGGCACGGACCACACCGACCCCGGACCGCACTGGGACTGGACCCGCTACATGAAGCTGGTCCGCGCCGCGTCCACGGGCGGGACCGAGGGGCCGCGGGCTAGCTGAGCCCTGCCGTCCTGGCCCGCTCGACCGCGGGGCCGATCGCCCGCGCCACCTCCTCCACGTCCTGGGGGGCCGAGGTGTGGCCGAGCGAGAAGCGGAGCGTGCCGCGCGCCAGCTCGGGATCGGTGCCGGTGGCCAGCAGCACATGGCTGGGCTGCGCGATGCCGGCGGTGCACGCGGACCCGGTGGAGCACTCGATGCCCTGGGCGTCGAGCAGCAGCAGGAGGGAGTCGCCCTCGCAGCCGGGGAAGGTGAAGTGGGCGTTGGCGGGCAGCCGCCCGCCGGGGGCCGGGTCACCGCCGAGGAGGGCGTCGGGGACGGCCTTCAGCACGGCCGCCGCCAGCTCGTCCCGGAGTGCGCCGATCTCGCGGGCGAAGGCCTCGCGCCCGTCGGCGGCGTGCCGTCCGGCCACGGCGAAGGCCGCCACGGCGGGTACGTCGAGGGTGCCGGAGCGCACATGCCGCTCCTGGCCGCCGCCGTGCAGGACGGGCACGGGGGTCTGGTCGCGGCCGAGCAGCAGCGCGCCGATGCCGTACGGGCCGCCGATCTTGTGCGCGCTGACCGTCATGGCGGCCAGCCCGGAGCGGGCGAAGTCGACCTCCAGCTGCCCGTACGCCTGGACCGCGTCGGCATGCATCGGGACGCCGAACTCGCGCGCCACCTCGGCCAGTTCACGTATCGGCATGATGGTGCCGATCTCGTTGTTGGCCCACATGACGGTGACCAGGGCGACATCGTCGGGATCACGCGCGAGCGCCTCCCGCAGCGCGTCCGGGTGCACCCGCCCGTACGCGTCGACCGGGAGGTATTCGACGGTGGCGCCCTCGTGCTCGGCGAGCCAGTCCACCGCGTCGAGGACGGCGTGGTGCTCCACCGGGCTGGCGAGGACCCGGGTGCGCCGGGGGTCGGCGTCGCGGCGGGCCCAGTAGAGGCCCTTGACGGCGAGGTTGTCGGCCTCGGTGCCGCCGGAGGTCAGGACCACCTCGCTGGGGCGTGCGCCGAGGGAGTCGGCGAGGGCTTCTCTGGACTCCTCGACGGTACGGCGGGCCCGGCGCCCGGCGGCGTGGAGTGAGGACGCGTTGCCGGTGACGGCGAGCTGCGCGGTCATCGCCGCGATCGCCTCCGGAAGCATCGGCGTGGTCGCGGCGTGGTCGAGGTAAGCCATGGTGGTGACGATTCTACGAGTCCGCGGCGCGGGGTGTGCCGGGGGCAGCACCCGGCACAGCGGGCCCCCCGAGCGCGGCAGCCCGGAGGGACCGCGGTCGGGGGGACCCGGCAGTGCTCAGACGGCCGTCCAGCGCTGGGCCGCCGCTCCCGAGCAGCTGCCCGCCAGGAGGCCGCCGCCGTTCCCCGTTCCGAGGCAGCCCCCCGTGCCGACGCTCACGAAGGTGCCTCCCGACCCCGCCCGCCACTGGCGTGAGGCGTCCTCGTTGCAGGAGAGCAGCAGGACCCCTCCCGCCCCGGCGCTGAGGCACGACCTGCCCGACTCGTGGACGAGCTGGAAGGATCCGCCGGACACGCTCCGGACGCTCCAGACGGTGCCGGAGCCGTCGCAGGCACCGGTGGCCGGGTAGCCGTTGTACGGGGCGGCGAGACACTTGCCGTTCTCGCCGTTGCGATAGCGGTGGGTGCCGGAGGGTGTCGTGGCGCCCCCCGGGTCGGCTCCGCCGGAGGAGCCCGATCCTCCCGAGGCGCTGGAGCCGCCCGCACCGGAGCCGTCGGACCCGCCGGAGCCGTCCTGGGCGCCGCCGGCGTCCCCGGCGCCCTGGGAGGGGCCCGCGGACCCGTCCGCCTCCTTGTCCCCTCCCCCGTCCTTCTCGTCGTTCTCGTCCTTCTGCTTGTCCGTCGGCGACTTCTCCGGCGACGCGGAGCCGGACGGGCCGGCACCGCTCGGCGAGGCCGTGGGCTCGGCCGGGGCCGTGGCCGTGGCGGACGGGCCCGCGATCCCGGTGCCGTCCGCGTCGGAGATCCAGGGCAGGAGCTGGACGGCGAGGGTCGCGCCTCCCAGCGTCACGACGACGGGTACGACGGCGAAGAAGACGCGGGTACGACGCCGGCGCTCCCGGAACTTCGGGCGGCCCTTGCGCCCGAGGTTCCGCGTCGCCACGGACACGGGCGGCGGCAGTTCGATCTCCTGGACGTGTGCCGCGAAGGCGGCCTTCCCGGCGAGGTTCCCGCTGATGGACTCCGGCCACAGCGGGGCCGTGAACGGCCCGTGTTCCGTGGCACTGCGCACCAGCTCGGCCGCCGTGGGGCGGTCCGCCGGATCCTTGGCGAGACAGGCGGCGACGACGTCGGCGAGACCGGGGTCCAGCCTCCGCACCGCGTCCAGGTCGGGTTCCTCGTGCACGATGCGGTAGAGCACGGCCGGGCCCGACTCCTCCCCGAAGGGCGGGCTGCCACCGGCGGCGTACGCGAGGACCGAGCCCAGGGCGAACACATCGGCGGCACCGGTCAGGTCCCGCCTGGTGGTGGCCTGTTCGGGAGCCATGTACGCCGGTGTGCCGACCACCATGCCGCTTCTGGTCAGCTGGCTCTGCTCGGTGGCACGGGCCACGCCGAAGTCGATGACCGTGGCGCCGTCGACCGTCAGCATGACGTTGGACGGCTTGAGGTCCCGGTGCACCATGTCCAGCTCGTGCACGGCGACCAGTCCGGCGGCGGCCTCCCGCAGCAGGAACCAGAGGGTGCCGACGGGCAGCGGGCCCTTGTTCAGCCCGATCGCCTCGCTCAGGGTGAGCCCGGGGACGTACGCGGTCGCCAGCCAGGGCGGCCGGGCGTCGCGGTCACTGGCGATGAGCGGCGCGGTGGCCTCCGCGGGCAGCCGGGAGAGGTTGTCGAGCTCGTGCCCGAAGCGGCGTACGAAGTCCTGGTCCTCCCCGGCGATCGAGGGCAGCACCTGTTTGACGGCGACGTACCGCCCCTCGTGGACCCCGAGGTAGACGCGCCCCATGCCGCCGGAGCCGAGCCGTCCCGCGAGCGGGATTCCGCCGATCTGCCGAGGGTCGTCGGGTTCCAGGGGCTTGGCCCCACTGCCCGTCAGGTCCAACACGCCCACACCGTCTCCCCCGTGACACACTTTTCGGTTCCGGGGGAAGTCTGACCAGTGGATACTGGATGCGGAAGCGCCTTCTAGAAAATCACTCCAGAAATTCACGCGGAAGCGTCCGCCCCCGGAACCACAGGAACGATCCTTCGATGAGCCCCAAGCAGCAACGCGGCGAGGTCACTTCGGAACTGCTCCTGGACGCCGCGCTGCGCGTGTTCGCCGCGTCGGGCGAGCAGGGGCTCACGGTCAACGCCGTCATCCGGGAGAGCGGCGTCAGCCTCGGCAGTCTGTACCACCACTTCGGCAGCATCGACGGGCTCATCGCCACGCTCAGCCACCGCTGGCTGGACCGGCTGCTGGGCGAACTGGCCACGGCCCTGCGGGAGTCGGGCAGCGCGCGCGAGGGCATCGCCGCGGCCGTGCGGGCCTATCTGACCTTCGTCCAGGAGCATCGCGAGCCCGCCCTGCTCCTGCACTCGCCCCTGGCCGACCGCAAGAGCATGACGCGGGGCAAGGAGTTCCGCGACGCCCAGGAGGCCAGGATCTCGGAGGTGGGCCTGTGGATCCGGCTCCACGTCGAGTCGGGGGAGCTGGCTCCGCTCCCCCTGCCGCTGGTCGAGTCCCTGGTCATGGGCCCGGTCGTCGCGGTCGCGCGGCGGTCGCTGTCGGGGGTCGACGACGTCGGACTCGACGAGGCCGCGCGCCTCCTGCCGGAGCGGATCTGGCGCTCGGTCCGCGCCTGAGCGCGGTCCGGCACGGCTGAGGGCTGTCAGCCGGCGAGGCTCCAGGAGACCGTGCCGTTCTGCGTGACCAGGACGGCCAGGACGACCAGGTCGGCGATGCCGAGGCCCAGCCCGAGCAGGGCGCGGCCCCGCCGTGCGGTCGAGCGGGCGAGGGCGATGAGCGCCATGACGATGGCGACGGGCCCCAGCAGGATGTTCATCACGAGGAGGCCGAGCAGCCCGAGCACGAACGAGGCGACGGCGAGCCCGTCGGCCTCCCGGGAGGCGGGACGGCTCCCGGCCGAAGGCGCCGGGGACTCCTCGCCGGAACGGGCGCCCGAGGAAGGCGCCTCGGCCGAACGAGCCTCACCGGCACGGGAGTCGGCGGAACGGGAGTCGGCGCCACGGCCTGCGTCGGAACGGGCGTCATCGGCACGCGAGTCACCGGAGACGGCCTCGCGCAGAGCGGTGCGTGCGGTGGTGAGAGTCATGGTGCGTCTCCTTCGTCAGCGGGTGCGGCGGGCGAGGCGTTCACGGACACCGAAGACCGCCAGCCAGAGGCCGATCACGGCCGCGGCGGTCAGGGTCACGGGCAGCGGAAGATGCGCGACCGCTCCGAGGACGACCCCCAGCAGGAGCAGTGCGGCGACGAGGACGAACATGTCCGGCCTTTCTGCGAGCTTTGAGAGTACGACTGTTCACTGACTTCCGAGTCTAGACCCTCCACCCCTTCCAAGACTCGGAGAACGGTTGTTTACTGAATGGCATGAGTCACACCATCGGCATCCGTCAGGCCCAGAAGCTGAAGACGCGGCAGGGGCTGCTCGACGCAGCCCTGGGACTGCTGGAGCACCAGAGCCTGAGCAGCCTGGGCCTGCGTGAGGTGACGCGGGCCGTGGGCGTGACGCCGACGGCCTTCTACCGGCACTTCGACGGCACGGCGGCCCTGGGCGTCGCCCTCGTCGAGGAGACCCTGGACAGCCTGCACGGCATGATCGGCGCGATCCTCGCCGACACGGGGGACAGCGAGGAGCGGCTCGACCGCAGCGTCGAGCTGATAGCACGTCATGTCACGGCGCAGCCCGCCCATTTCCGCTTCATCGCCCGCGAACAGCACGGCGGTGTCGGAGAGGTGCGCGAGGCCATCGCCGCCCAGCTGCGCGGCTTCGCCGAGGAGGTCGCCGAGGCGCTGGGCGCGGAGCCCGAGTCGGCGGGCTGGAGCCGGGAGGACCTCCTGATGCTGGGCGGGCTGTACGTCGACCACATGGTGCTCACGACCTCGGCGCTGCTGGACGCCGGCCCGGAGGGCGAGCGGGAGGTCGTCCGGGTGGCGCGGCGCCGGCTGCGGCTGGTCACGGTGGGCCGGGCCCACTGGCTGGACGGAGAGGCCCTAGGGTCGGAATCATGAGCGACTGGACCCTGGACCGGACCTTCGACAGCTCCTCGGGTGAGGTGCGCTGGGACGTGCTGGGCCCGGAGCAGGCCCCGCCGGTGGTCCTGGTGCACGGCACGCCCTTCTCCTCGTACGTCTGGCGCGGCATCGCCCGGGGCCTGGCGCAGGACCACCGGGTGTACGTCTGGGACCTGCCGGGTTACGGCGCCTCCGCGCAGTACGCCGGCCAGGACGTGTCGCTCGGCGCCCAGGGCCGCGTGCTCGCCGAGCTCCTCGGCCACTGGGGGCTCACCGAACCGGCCGTGGCCGCCCATGACTTCGGGGGCTGTGTCGCCCTGCGCGCCCACCTCCTGCACGGCGCCCGCTACCGCCGCCTGGCCCTCGTCGACCCGGTGGCGCTGTCCCCCTGGGGCTCGCCCGCCTACCGGCTGCTCGGCGGCCGCGCCGAGGTCTTCGGCGAGCTGTCGCCGGACCTGCACCGTGCGCTGGTACGCGAGTACGTCGGCTCGGCGAGCCACCGGGGGCTGCACCCGGCGGTGCTGGACCGGCTCGTCGCCCCCTGGTGCAGTGAGGCCGGACAGCCCGCGTTCTACCGGCAGATCACCCAGAACGACCAGCGGTTCACCGACGAGATCCAGCACCGCTACGGGGAGCTGGAGCTGCCCGTGCTGGTGTGCTGGGGCGCGGAGGACACCTGGATCCCGGTGGCCCGCGGCCATGAGCTGGCCGGGATGATCCCGGGTGCCGAGCTGCGGCTGATCGAAGGGGCCGGGCATCTCGTCCAGGAGGACGCGCCCGCCGAGCTGACGGCCGCCCTCACCCGTTTCCTGCGTACAGCTCCGTGACGGCGGCCGCGGCCTCGGCGAGCACCCGGCGGGCCTCCGGCGGTGACAGCACTTCGAGGTTCGGGCCGAAGGAGAGCAGGGAGCGCGCCCACGCGAGTTCCGGCACGGCGAGCTCCGCCAGCAGCCACTCCCCCGCCGCCTCCTGATCGGGCACCGGCGGCCCGGTCAGCACCCCGGTGTGGAGGCGTACGAAGAGGTCCGACCGGGAGCGGTGCACCCGCACCCGGAGCCGTACGTCCCCGGGCCGCTCCTCGACCTGCCGGCGCAGCTCCTCCCATACGTCGGCGGGCTCCACGCCCGCCCGGCGCACCACGGGCTCCTCGGTGACGACCGCCCGCCCCACCCGGTCAGCGCGGAAGAGCCGGGGTGCGCCGTCCAGATCGGCGATCAGGTACCAGACACCCGCCTTCACCACGAGGCCGTACGGGTCGACGGTGTAGACGCGCGGGGTGTCCGTGCCGCTGTGCCGGTAGTGCAGCAGCAGCCGCCGGTCGGCGAAGACCGCGTCGTGCAGCTCGCCCACGTCGACGGCGGCCCGGGGGCCGCTCATCCAGCGGACCGGGTCAACCAGGATGCGCCGGCTGGTCTGTTCGGCGGCGGGCCGGTGCGGCGCCGGGAGCGCGGCCATCACCTTGCGCAGGGCGGAGCCGAGCGCGTCGTCCAGCCCGAGCGCCGCGTGGGCCCCCTGCGCGGCGAGGACGAACAGGGCACGCGCCTCGTCGGCGGTGAGGCCGGTGACATCGGTACGGAAGCCCGGCAGCAGGGCGATCCCCCCGTTGCGCCCCCGCTCCGCGTACACGGGCACCCCGGCGGCCGAGAGCGCCTCGACGTCCCGGTAGATGGTGCGTACGGAGACTTCGAGGCGCTCGGCCAGCTCACCGGCGGGGACCAGCCCACGGGTCTGGAGCAGCAGCAGGACGGAGAGCAGCCGGTCGGACTTCACGGCACCATCATGACGGGACCGGGCGCGGGACCCGGCGCGGGACCCGGCCGGGGCGCTGGGCCCGGTGTCTCAGCCGCGGGGCGCGCGGGCGAGCTGGCGGGACTGGGCGACCAGTCGGCCGGCGCTGTCCCAGACGTCCGCGTCCTCCTCCAGGAAGCCGCCCGCGAGGTTGCGGGTGGTGATGGAGACGCGCAGCGGCCCGGGGGCCGGGCGGCAGCGGATGTGGGTGGTGAGCTCGATGGTGGGCGTCCAGCCCTTCAGCCCCAGCTCGAACGAGGTCGGCGGCAGCGCGTCCACGGTGAGCAGCAGCGACAGCGGGTCCGCGTCGCGGCCGTCGGCGAGCCCGAACCAGCCCCGCATCTCGCCCTTGCCCGACGGTGCGCCGATCGCCCAGCCGACGGTCGCCGGGTCGAGCTTGATGTCCAGCCGTTCGGTGATGGCCGAGCTGCCGGGGATCGGCGCCGTGCCGTCGCTCGCGCCGAGGCACTGGTCCCGGGGCGGCATGGCCGGCGGCTCGGCGGTCGTACGGACCTCCTCGCTCAGGCCGTCCAGGTCGCCGTAGGTGGCCAGCACGCGGATGCGCTCGACCTCCGTGCCGTCCTCAGCGAACTGGAAGAGCGAGGCCTGGCCGGTGGAGAGCGTGCGGCCGGTGCGGACGACCTGGGTGCGGATCACGGCGGGGCCGGGGACGGAGGCCGTGAGGTAGTGCGCGGAGACCGAGAAGGGGTCGGAGTGCGGGAGCGCCTGGCCGAGCGCGCGTCCCAGCATGGCGAGCAGATAGCCGCCGTTGACCGCGTGGATGATCGTCCATCCCGCGGAGAGTTCCGCGTCGTAGACGCCTTCCTCCCGGAGCGTGACGGCGGTGTCGCGGTCGAATTCGCTGTCACCGATGGTCGCCTGTACCGCGTCTACCGCGCGCGACTCCTGCGCTGCTGCCTGTGCCATGGAATGCACGCTACACCGATCGTATTACTGAGCGGTAGCTTTTTGTTGCGTTCAGATGACGGCCGAGGTCTCCTCGGCCGTGGCCGAGCGCCGGTTGTAGGCGCGCGGGGCCCGCCAGTGGAAGCGCATGGCCAGCAGCCGGAGGACGAACGCGGTGATCGCGGCGGCGCCGCTGGTGTAGGCGCCGAGGGCGTCGAAGCGGATGCAGAGGACGACCATGACGGCGCCGACGATCGCGGGCACGGCGTACAGGTCGCGGTCCCAGCGCAGCAGCGAGGGCACCTCGTTGGCCAGGACGTCGCGCAGCACACCGCCGCCGACCGCGGTGGCCAGCCCGAGGGCGGCGGACGAGGTGAGGCCGAGCCCGTACTCGTACGCCTTGATCGTGCCGGACACGCAGAAGAGCCCGAGGCCCGCCGCGTCGAAGACGTTGACGCCGACCTGGATCCGCTCCACGTGCGGGTGCAGGAAGAAGACCAGGGCGGCGGCGATCAGGGGGGTCACGAAGTAGCCGAGGTCCGTGAAGGCCGCCGGGGGGATCGCGCCGATGATCACATCACGGAAGATCCCTCCGCCCAGCGCTGTGACCTCGGCGAGGACCGCGATGCCGAAGACATCGAAGTTCTTGCGTACGGCGAGCAGGGCGCCCGAGATCGCGAAGACGAAGATCCCGACGATGTCGAGCGCATGCTGGACGGAGGGGGTGAAGAGTTCGTTGAGCACCGGGCAATTGTGCCGGTACTACTCCTTCGTCTTGTCCTCCGCACCCGTGGGCGTCGCGGACGCACCCTTGTCGTCCGTCTCGGCGGCGGGCTCGGGGGCCTCCTCCGACGCCTCGGGCTCGGCGGGCGTCTCCGGCTCGGCGGGCTCGGGAGCCTCCTCCGCCACGGACGCGGTCACCGCCGGCTCCGCGGGGGCCGCGGACTTCACCGTGATGACGTCCGCGACGAGCGGCGCGTCCCCCGGGGCCTGGTCCTCGCCGTTCTCCGGGTGGTGGCACGCCACCTGGTGCCCGGTCTTCAGCTGGAGCAGCGGCGGCTCGGTGGTCTTGCAGACCTGCGTCGCCTTCCAGCACCGGGTGTGGAAGCGGCAGCCGCTCGGCGGCGAGATCGGCGACGGCACATCGCCCTTGAGCAGGATGCGGTCGCTCTTGGCACCGCGCCGGCGCGGGTCCGGCACGGGCACCGCGGACATCAGCGCCTTCGTGTACGGGTGCATCGGCGCCTCGTACAGCGAGGTACGGTCCGCGAGCTCGACGATCTTGCCGAGGTACATGACCGCGATCCGGTCCGAGACATGGCGGATGACCGACAGGTCGTGCGCGATGATCATGTACGTGAGCCCGAGCTCGTCCTGGAGGTCGTCCAGCAGGTTCACCACCTGCGCCTGGATCGACACGTCCAGCGCCGAGACCGGTTCGTCGGCGACGACCAGCTTCGGCTTGAGGGCGAGCGCCCGCGCGATGCCGATGCGCTGGCGCTGGCCGCCGGAGAACTCGTGCGGATA
>NZ_JAERUC010000154.1 GCF_016745505.1 Streptomyces silvae
ACGCGAACGGACTGCCCCTCCTCGTCGGCCTCTCCGCGGCGAACACCCACGACAGCCTCGCTCTGAAGCCCATGATCACAGGTCACCAAACGAGACACGACCCCCACCATGGCCGCTACTTCAAGCCCCAGCGCCTGCATGCGGACAAGGCATACGACGTCCCTCACCTGCGGAAATGGTTAGGGGGCAAGCCACATCGGCGTCCGCATCGCCCGCAAGGGAGTCGACTCCAGCGAACGCTTAGGGCGCCGCAGATGGGTCATCGAACGCACCATGTCCTGGCTCACCGGCTACCGCAGACTCAACCACCGATACGAACGCCAACCCCGCAACTACCTGGCCTTTCTCGGCCTCGCCGCCGCCCTCTGCTGCTACAAACGACTCCGCCGACTCACCACATAGGACACGGTCTAAGGTGGGCCGACCTGGGTGGTGCACGCCCGCGGTCAGCCGGCGGGCTAGCTTCGAGAGCGTCGGGCGCTGAGACCGAAGAGGGCAACGAGCACGGCGGCGGTACCTAGGCCGGCCGCTGTCCAGAAGGCGCCCGCCAGGCCGGGGACGAAGGCGCCGGGCTCGCCGCCGCTCGTGTGGACCGCGACGATGACGGCGATGCCGAGGGAACCGCCCACCTGCTGAACCATCTGCAGAAACCCGGACATCGACCCGCTGTGCCGGGCAGGCACCCCCTCCATGATCAGCATCGTCCCGGGGGTGAACACGAGGGCGACACCGAGGCTGTGGAGCACCAGGGGGGCCACGACCCCGCCGACGTAGGTGCTGGAGTCGTCCAGGGCGGCGAACCAGATGAAGCTGATGGTGACCAGGGCCGTGCCGAGGACGAGCAACCGACCGGCTCCGAACCGCCGTACGAATGCGGGCACGAACTGCGTGACGATCAGGATGGTGCCTGTCAGGGGCAGGAAGGCGAGGCCGGCGACCAAGGCGCTCATGCCCAGCTCCCGTTGGTAGAACTGCACCAGCGTGAACAGCAGGGAGAAGTGGACCCCCACGGTGAGCCCCATGGCGCCCAGGGCCGTCGCGCGCTTGCGATGACGAACCAGGGAGAGGTCGAGCAGCGGGAGCCTGACGCGCCGCTCGACGGCGACGAACGTGGTGAGCAGGACGAGAGCGAGGACGAAGGTGACCACCGTTCCCGCGGTGGCCCAGCCTGTCTCTGCGGCGTGCACGAAACCGTAGACGAGGGCCAGCGACCCGAGGGTCGCGGTGATCGCTCCCGCCACATCCACCCGGCCTCCGGTCGGCCGGTCCTCCTTGACGAGCCATTGGACGACGAGAACGACGACGGCCCCGATGGGCAAATTGATCAACAGCCCCCACCGCCAGGAGAAGAAGGCGGTAAGCGCACCACCGACGATCAGGCCGAAGGACGAGCCCACTGCGGAGGCGGCGGTGAACAGGGCCATGTTCCGGCTGCGGGCATGCTCGTCTCGGGCGATGGCGGTGATCAGGGACAGGATGCTCGGTGCCGCGATGGCCGCTCCGACTCCCTGCGCCACCCGGGCGACGACCATGATCGTCGCGTCGGGGGCAAGGCCGGCGGCGAGTGACGCGAGGGCGAACAGCACCGTTCCGATGGTGAAGACCCGGACCCGGCCCAGAACGTCGCCGAGCCTACCGCCGAGCAGCATGAGTCCGCCGAAGGCCAGCGCGTAGGCGTTGGGCACCCATGACAGACCGGCGGGGGAGAAGCCGAGATCCTGTTGCAGTTGGGGGAGTGCGACCGTCACCACCTGCGCGTCGAGTTGCAGCATGAGCTGCGTGGCCAGGATGGCGACCGTGGCCAGGGCGACGAAGCGCGGCACGGCCACGGTGGGCACCCTGCGGTGTTCCGTCGGGGCCGGGGATGTATCGGCATCGCTGCCGGTGTGGACGGACATGCCACCTCATAGGGGGATGGGTTGATGAAAACGCGGAGGGAGGCCGCACGTGCGAGCAGCTGGCACCTGCACGAGGGGCGAGGAGTTGCTTCTCGCCCGGCACGGCCGTGTAGTCGAAGCGATGCCGTTAGTGTAACTAGGGTAGATACACTTTAGCAATTGTCGACGGCGGACCGGACTTCGACCGCGAGAGGCCCCGCGACGTATGCAGGGCTTCTCCTCGTGGGGTCACCCGCCCGTGTGGCAGGACCGATACGAAGAGGGGTGAACATGAAGAACTGGATGACCGGATAGCACGCGTCACCGGCTGGGGGACGGTGATCGGGCGTGCCGTCGCTCGGTGAGCGCTGACGGTGGCAACCCTGGTATGAGCCTGTACGCAGCATCCAGGTCCGCCGCGCACTGTTCGGCACGCTCCTGAGCACAGGGGTTGGGTGGCAGAGGCGCCCGGGTGAATGGCCTCAGCCCCGGCCCTATCGAGACCGGGGGCTTCCGTGAATCCCAGGGCGAGACCTCGGGGGAGCTGAGCGCACCGGGAACGCTGGGCCACGACCCCCTCGGTCGTACGGGGAAGCCGGCAGAGATGCCTCGGCGGCTCTCTTCCTCGCCACCGACGAGAGTTCCTTCGTGACCGGTAGGGAACTTCACGTGGATGGCCGTATGACTATCAGGCGCCCAGCGTGTCGGCGGTCGTGCGGCCGACACCTTGGTGTCTCGCGGGCCAGGGGCGATCGCGAGGCACGCAAAGTCGTCCTACCGGTACGCCAAGAGGGAGCGCCGTACGCCGGGCCGACGGCGACAGTTGCCGCAGCCGAGTGGCGTGACCTCCTGAACGGTCAGCGCGCCCCGGCGGATACGGAGTGGAACGCCAGCGTGTCGCGCAGGACGTCTGCCACGGTGGTGGCCGACAGTGACCGGCAGAGAGCCTCAGTCGCCTCTTGATACACCTGACCCAGGGCGTGCTGGATGCCGAAACCCACGTAGCACTCCGCGTTGGGATCCGAGGCGTGCATTCCGAAGATCGGCTCCTCGGGGAGTGCCTGGTAGACGTTGAGAAGAGAGATCTCCTCCGCCGGACGGGCGAGGTTCCAGCCGCCGTTGCGTCCGTGGGTGACCTCTACCAGTCCGGCATCCTTGAGCTGCCCGAGGCAGCGCCGGATGACGACGGGGTTGGTGTTGACGCTGGTCGCGATGCGCTGGGACGTCGCGACCTCTTTGTCGGTGCCCCGCCGGTCATACGCCAGCCAGGTCAGGATGTGGACGGCCAGGCTCATACGGCTGTTCGCGCTCACGCGGGCTCGCCTCCCTCGGTCGATGCCGGTACTGACTGGCGCTCGCGCACGCTGCCGGCGACACTAAAAACTGTAACAGTTACAGAAAAACCGGGCGCCGCGTGCTCCAGCCGGGTCGCATGCGGAGCTGGGCTGCGCCGTTCGTCCCTGCTGTGCGGACATCGCACACGCCCGACAGGGATCACTGGTCAAGCTCCTGGCCGAGGGGATCTCTGAGGGAGGCGGCGATGCGCTGGGGCGTTGCCTCCCCTTTGTCGATGCCGCGCCGGTCGCACGCCAGCCGCGTGCGGCTTTTCACGCACACGCCGCACGCCCCTGACCCCTTTTCCACGAGGGAGTTCCCCGCTCCGCCAGCGCTGGAAAGCGCGGCGACCGACGTTGCATCGATATTTCATGGTCACCGTCTGGGCAGTGCGACCGTGCGCGCCTACGGGGCGGGCAGCTGGGGCGCCCATGCATACCGCCGTCCGCACTTCCGGCAGGGCGGTTTCGCCGCTGTCCGGTCCGCAGCGAAACGTCCTGCAGGCCGTCTGCTTCCTAAACCTGGGCGAGGCCGCCATCGACAAAGAGTTCGGCACCCGTGGTGAACGAGCTCTGGTCGGAAGCGAGGAAGACGGCGGCGGAGGCCACTTCGTCCACGTGCCCTACCCGCCCCATGGGGATGGAGCTGGCGAAGTTTTCCTTGAGTTCGCGCTGCGCATCGGCGTCGTCACCCGCGAAGCGCAGGAGACCGGGGGTCTCGACGGGGCCGGGGCTGATCGAGTTGACCCGAATCTTGCGTCCCGCCAGCTCGGCTGCCCAAGACCGGGCAAAGTTGCGCGCAGCCGCCTTGGTGGCGCTGTAGACGCTCATCGCCGGAATGCCCTGGGAGGCATTGGTCGAGGAGGTGAGGATGACCGAGGCGCCCTCGGGAAGGAGTGGGAGCGCCTTCTGCACAGTGAAGAACATGCCCTTGACGTTGATGTCGAACGTTCGCTCGTACTCCTCCTCTGTCACGTCTGCGAAGCCTGTGACGCCGCCCACTCCTGCGTTCGCGAACAGCACATCGAGCCGTCCGCTGCGCTCCCTAATGGTCGCGAACAGGGCGTCGAGATCATCGAGCCTGGACACGTCGCTCTGCACTCCCACGGCGTCCGCGCCGATCGCTGCCACAGCGGCATCGAGCTCAGACTTGCGGCGCCCCGTGACGTAGACGGTGGCGCCTTCCCGTGCGAAATGCTGGGCCGCGCCCAGGCCGATACCAGTGGTACCGCCCGTGACCAGGGCGATCTTTCCGTCAAGCTGTCCCATTGCCCACTCCTTGGAGAATTGCTCTGAGGCTGGCTCTGCAGGCTGCGGGGAGCCCGCCACCTCCGGTGAAGGACGCCGGGAGGTGCTGCACCAGCCACTCAAATAAAATATAACAGCCTTGATTACACTTTGCCGTGGGTGTCGGCGGCGACCCGCGTCAGCGGTGTGTCGCCACCCCCTCACCTCGCCGCACTGCCACGCCGTGGTGCCGCGACGCGGCCTTGTGGCAGCCCGGGGGCGGACCACAAAGCGAGCGGGCCGCGCCGAACGACGGCAGGCTCGGGCCCGCCCGTATCCCTAGATATGTTCGCCTTGGAGGAACGGGTAGTCGGTATACCCCTCGGGGCCGGATGTGTAGAAGAGTGCCGGGCGCGGCACGTTCTCCAGGTGCTCGCCCTGCCAGCGCTCCACCAGGTCGGGGTTGGCGATGGCTGCTCGGCCCACGGCCACGACATCGGCGTGAGCGGCCTCGATCAGCTCCACCGCTTCCTCGCGCGTCGTGATCGAGACGGACCCACTGTTGGCCATCAACTTGCCACCGAAGCGCCGGCGCAACTGCTGGGCCAGCTCTCCCCCCAGCTCCTTGTGCAGGAGGGAAAGGTAGGCCAGGCCTAGCGGGCGCAGTTGGTCCAGTAGGTGACCGTAGGTGGCCAGGGCGTCGTCCCTGTCGGTCTCCAGGGCGTCCTTGATGTTGCGTTCGGGCGAGATCCGCAACCCGACCCGCCCGGCGCCGATGGCCTTCGCCACTGCCGTGACCACCTCGACGACGAAGCGGGCCCGGTTCGTCGGTGTGCCGCCGTACTCGTCGGTGCGGTGGTTCGACGCTGGGGAGAGGAACTCATGCAGCAGGTATCCGTTGGCGGCGTGGACCTCTACGCCGTCAAAGCCCGCCTCGATCGCCCGTCGGGAGGCCGCGACGAAGTCCTCCAGTGCCGCTCGGGCTTCCGGGACGGTCAGTGCCTGCGGCACTGGGTAGGGCTGCTTGCCCTTCTCCGTGTGTCCCTCACCGTTGATCGCGATCGCGCTGGGAGCCAGGATGCGCCGCCCTCCGTTGACATCGGGGTGGGTGACGCGACCGGCGTGCACGACCTGCATCACGATGCGGCCGCCTTGAGCATGCACCGCCTCGGCCACCCGCCGCCAGCCGGCCGCCTGCTCGTCAGTGACAATGCCCGGCTGCCCCACGAAGGCCTGCGACTCGCGGCTGGGGTAGACGCCCTCGGTGACGATCAGTCCGAGGCTCGCTCGCTGTCGGTAGTGCTCGACCATCAGGTCGCCGGGTATGCCGGAGGGGCCCGACCGCATCCGAGTCAGCGGGGCCATCGCGACACGGTTGGCGAGCTTGATGTCTCCGAGCGAATCGGGCGTGAAGAGAGACGGTTTCGCGGATGTCGATGACGACGTCATTGATGTGACTCCGTTCCGGGATGGGTGAACGCACGGGTGTGGCCGGCTCCTGAGGTGTGGTGCGGGAGCACTCGTTCCGTCCCGTCACCACTCGCCGGGGGCTCCGTCCCTCTTGGACCAACGGCGATGAGCCTCCACGGGCCCGCTTTTCCTTGCTCCGCAGGACGGCCGTTCCGGGCGGCGCGACACTGTGTAAGCTGTATCAAGGTTCGTTACATTAACGCGCCGACCGGCACCCCCTGTCAACCGTCAGGAGCACCCTCGTGTCTGCACACCTCCACTCCCTTTCAGAAGCCCCGTTGAGCGAGGGCTACGACGCCGCCACCCGTAATGACCCGGAGTTCGCTCAGCACTTCGAGCACCGCTTCACGACCATCGACGGCCTTCAGATGCACTACGTCGTCGGAGGCGACGGCCCCCGCACCATCGTGCTGCTCCACGGCTTCTCGGAGAGCTGGTACGAATATCGGGCGATCATGCCCGACCTGCTGCCGGGCCACACGGTCATCGCCGTGGATCTGCCGGGACTTGGGGACACCACCGGCGAGCTGCCCTCGCACGACAAGGCCACGCTCGCCCGCTACGTGCACCGTCTGCTCGTCCACCTCGGCCACCAGGAGGGGGTGCAGTTGGTCGCGCACGACTTCGGCAGCGCCGTCGCTTATGCCCTTGCGGCCCAGTGGCCCGAACAGTTCGCCGGTTTGATGATCATGGACTTTGGTCTCGTCGGCGGTTCACTCACCTTCGACCAACTCAAGCCGCTGTCGTTCCACTTCTCCTTCTTCCAGCAGGAACCGCTCTTCGAGCAGCTCGTGGCCGGACAGGAGCGCCTCTTCCTCTCGTACTTCTATCAACTGCTCGGAGCACCGGCCCCGGAGAAGAGTGTCGAGGAGTACGCGCGGGTCTACGGCCGGCCGGGCGTGCTGCACAACGGGTCGCGCTACTACCAGGCATGGCCGCAGGACGAGGCCGACAACCGCCGTCTCATGCTCAAGCCCCTGGACATGCCCGTCCACATCATCGCCCAGGCACAGCTCTTCGATGCGTTCCACACTGCGCTCAAGGACGCCGCTCCGCAGGCGACAGGCAGCCCTGTCGAGGGAGTGGGGCACTGGCTCCTGCACGAGGCACCCGGGCGGGTACTCGAAGAGATCAAGGCCTTCTTCGACTACCAGGACTGATGGTCCGTCCCCACTCCGCACCACCCCCATGAGGAGGAAAACGTGTTGGACCACGTGGAGATCCAGGTCGCCGATCCCGAGAAGAGCGGGGTGTTCTACGACGCCGTGCTCGCGCCTCTGGGCGCCAGCCGTCGTATCGAGCACCAGCAGCGTATCGGCTACGGGCCCGGGCGCCCCGAGTTCTGGATCGGTCCGGTTGTCGGACCGGCATCGGCCTCACGCGAGACGCACCTCGGCTTTGCGGCGCCCGGCCGTGACGCGGTCGACGCCTTCTACGCCGCGGCCGTGGCCCAGGGGGCGCCGGTTCTGCACCAGCCGAAGGTGTGGCCGCAGTACCACGACAGCTACTACGCCGCCTTCGTGCGGGACCCGGACGGCAACAACGTGGAGGCCTTCTGCGAGAACCCGGCCTGATGCCGCTCGGCGTAACCGGTAAATGACGGTGACGCCGCGTCTTCCTGCCCGCGCTCGTTCAGGACAGTAGCGGTCGTCCCGCGTTGAAGAGGGCCTCGTCCCACCGAGGGCATTTGGTGCGGGGCGGGCCGGGCGTGACCTGGTGGGGTAGCCGGTGTCGGTCCCGACTTTGCTCTTGCGGGGGCGGTCGGTGGCGATGTTCGAGAACACGTGAATGCCGCCACCACCGGCGGACTCCTCGCGCTCGTCTACGGCTTCATCCATAACACTGAGTCCCCTGGGCGATCCTGCCCTTCGCTCTCGCAGCAGTACTGCTGCTGGGCTGACGGCAGGCCATCATGGCGCTCATCGGCAGCACCCAATCAACCATCCTCTTTGTGGTCGTGCGTTACCGCCAACGCGCGCTGCATCTGGGCACCTGACGCCGGGCTTCGCATTCACTCACGCTGACTGGGACGCTCCTGGGCACGGTGAGTTCGTCGCTTCCCCGCCCTTGACTCCGTCGGCAACTACGCCACGGGTGTCCGCCTGAGCTGCTCATCTAGCGTCGGGATGGCCATGGTTTCACCCCGGCTGCAGCAGGTCGCAGGCTGCCTCGGCTTCGCGATCACCGTCGCGGTCACGCCGCAGGTGACAATGCCGCCTCCTTCCCCTCCAGCCTGGGCCCGGCCTTCTGCATAGCGCCAGCCACGACCTTCGCCGCCGCGCTTCGCCAGCCCCGATCTCCTACCCGAAACAACGAACACCACAGGGCCTCGGCCACGACACCAGAAGGAAGGAACTGACCATGGGACAGCTATCCGACAAGGTCGCTCTCATCACCGGCGGCACCGCAGGTATCGGCCTGGCCACCGCCCAGCGCTTCATCGAGGAGGAGCTTCGTCTACATCACCGGCCGACGGCGACCGGAACTTGAGGCCGCCGTCGGAAACCTCGGCCCCCGGGCCGCCGGCGTCCAGGGCGACGTCGCCGACCCTACTGCCGTTGACCAGTAATCAGCGCGATCACACAGCGTCACGGCCGGCTGGACATCGTCTTCGTCAATGCGGGCGGCGGCAGCGTGATCCCTCTGACCAAGATCACTCAAAGCGACTACGACCGCCATTTCTCCGTCAATGTGGCGGGAGCGCTGTTCAGCGTGCAGAAGGCCCTGCCTCTGATGACGAACGGCGGCTCTATCATCCTCGTCGGTTCGGTCAGCGCCTCCCGCAACGTTCCCCAGATGAGCCTGTACGGCGCGACCAAGGCCGCTCTGCGGAGCCTGGGCCGTTCTTGGGCCTACGAACTGACTGAACGTGGTATCCGCGTCAACATTTTGAGCCCCGGCCCCATCGATACACCTGCCACCTACGTCGCGGCCGGTGCGCACGACGACGAGTCCCGGCAGCAGATCAGGGACCAGATGGGCAGCAGCATCCCCCTCGCCCGCATCGGCCGCCCCGAGGAAGTGGCCGCCACCGCGGTGTTCCTGGCTTCCGACCAGAGCTCCTTCACCACAGGCGCCGAACTCTTCGTCGACGGCGGCCTGGGCCAGATGTGACCACACACCCCGCCACCGACCACGCGACCGGACGGTCCGTCACAGACCGGCCGCCCAGATTGAGAACACTGATCACTTCGAGATCGAACTTGTCGCCACCC
>NZ_JAERUC010000155.1 GCF_016745505.1 Streptomyces silvae
AGAAGACGCGCTCCTTGGCCCGGGCCTTCTCCTCGTCGCGGCGGCCGCCGCCGAAGACCGCGTCGAACCGGTGCTCGCGGATGGCGTGGACCAACGGCACCGTCTGCAGCGGATTGCGCGTCCCGTCCGGACGCTCGCGCAGCAGTCCCCGGTCGATGAACTCCTGCACCGACGCGACATGCAGGCCCAGCCCGTGCGTCGCCACGATCCGGTCGCGGTGCTCGATCACCTCGGGGAAATTGTGCCCGGTGTCGACGTGCAGCAGGGGAAACGGCACCGGCGCGGGGGTGAACGCCTTCATCGCCAGGTGCAGCATCACGATGGAGTCCTTGCCGCCGGAGAACAGGATCACCGGCTTCTCGAACTCCCCCGCCACCTCACGGAGGATGTGCACCGCCTCGGACTCTAGGACGTCGAGGTGGGTGAGGGCGTCCGGCCCGCCCGCCTTCTCGGCCTCGGCCTCCGCCAGTGCGCTCGATGACGTCATGTGATGCCCCTTCTCTTCAACAAGTACAGCAGTGCCCCCACCGAGTCGTCCACGCCCTCCCGGTGGGCCGCGATGCGCGCATCCGGGCCGGCCGGCACGTCGTAGGGGTCGTCCACCCCGCTGAGTCCGGTCAGCCCACCGGCAGCCTGCCGGGCGTACAGGCCCTTCACGTCGCGGTCGGCGCACACCTCGACCGGCGTGGCCACGTGCACCTCCAGGTACGGCGTGCCGGACGATTCGTGGTGCCGGCGCACCGCTGCCCGGCTCTCGGCGTGCGGCGCGATGACCGGTGCAAGGACGAGCACGCCGTGGGAGGCGAGCAGCTCGGCGACGAAGCCGATGCGGGTCACGTTGGTGTGCCGGTCGGCGCGGGAGAAGCCGAGCCCGGCGGAGAGGAATCCGCGCATCTCGTCCCCGTCCAGCACTTCCACCCGGCGTCCTGCCGCCCGCAACCGCTCCGCCGCCGCGGCCGCGATGCTCGACTTGCCCGCACTCGGCAGACCGGTCAGCCAGACGGTGGCACCCCGCTCCCCGGCTCCGGGCCGAACCGTCATCCCGGCCACCCCGGCACCTCTTTCCCCCCGGGGGGGCCGGGTCGAGTGCCCGCGCGGCGAGCGCGGGCACGAGGCACGGCGCAGGTCAGGACGGCACAAGACATGTTGGCCGCGCCTCCTCCACGAACCGGCCCACCTTGCTGATGACGTCCTCGCCGTACAGGCGCAGAGCCTGCTGGAGGGCGAACTCGCTCATGTAGCGGCGGAATGCGTCCAGCGGCTCTTCGGCGAGGTTCAGCATTCTGCGGTTGGGCACCACTGCCGGGCCGCGCAGCCGTTCGACGGCGCGGGCCACGGCCTCGTCCATCTCCTCCGGCTCCACCACCTCGTCGATCAGCAGCCGGGCGTCGGGCTCTGTTGCCTGAATCCGCCGGCCCTGGAGGATGACCTGCCGCGCTATCCGGGGGCCGGTGGCCCGGCCGAGACGGAAGTTACCGGCTCCGGGCACGATGCCCTCCCGGGCGGCGGGCAGGCTGAGGTAGGCGTCCGACGCGCACAGGACGTGGTCGAAGGCGAACAGCAGCTGTGTCCCGCCGCCGATGGCGAAGGTCTCGACGGCCGCCACCCACGGCTTCTCCACTGTGGGCGAGTGCCAGGGCGCGTCGTCGGTCCGTATCCCCCGGACGAGCTTGTGGATGTACCCGATCTCACGCTGCAGCAGGAAACCCACCAGAGAGATGTCCCCGGCGTGCAGGCTCTTGAGGTTGATGCCCGCACTGAACACCCGTCGGCCCCGGTAGCGCGGGTGGGTCATCGTGCCGCCGCGCAGCACCCCCACCTTCACCTGCGGATCGAGGAGGACGAGGTCGACCGCGGTCTCCATATCGTCGACCTGCTGGTTGTCCTCGGCGTTCAGGCAGTCGTCGCGGCACATCGTGAGGTACGCCGCGCCGTCCCGCCGTTCGACCCGAACCGACTCGGTCTCCAGTACACCCGTGCGCAGGAATTCGGGCAGCAGCCGCAGCGCGCGGGGGGTGGGGCGGAGCATCGTGTCGAGCAGGTGCTCGCCGGCCCTGGGCGAGCCCAGGACGGCGCGCAGAAAGATGCCCTGGTCGATCTCGTAGCCCTCCTTGTCCGCCTGCCGGCGGCCGCGGTCGGCGGCGAGCTGCTCGGCCGTCGGCACCAGCCCGGGGAACTCCGCGGCAGCGGCCTCGACGAGTTCCGCGATCCGCAGTCCCTTGGTGCGGCCGTCCGTCAGACGGTCGTACACTGCGTCGGCCTGCGCCCGCAGGAAGCGCATGCGCATCGTGCGGGCGGCGTCCTTCGCCGCGGCGATCTCCGCCCGTTCGCCGGGCAGTCGTGCGCCGGGTTCGGGCAGCGCGGCCACCAGCTTGTCGACATGTGCGGCCGTCGCCCGCACCGCGGACCAGAGTTGCACGGTCACGACGCCACCTCCACCGGCTCGCGCAGCACCCGGTCGCATGCGGCGAGGTGCGAGCCGAGCGCCTCGTCGAAGCTCGTCGTCGCGGCGTCGAAGTGCAACTGCCTCCGGACGGCTATCTCATCGCCCACCAGCGCGCCCACCAGCGCCACTGCGGCAGCGAGCGCACCCTCGGGGTCCTCGGTCAGTTCATCGGCGACGCCGATCCGCAGCGCCGTGGCGGCGTCGATGGGCTCTCCGAACAGCAGCGCGCGGCGGACCCGGGCGGCCCCGCCCAGCTGGACGAGCCGGTATCCGGCCATGCCCGGCCAGGTCGCGGCGGCGTCCCGGGCCACCAGCAGCCGGGTGTCAGGCGTGACCGTCCGGATGTCGCAGGCGAGGAAGACGTCGAGGGCCGCGCCACCGCAGTCGCCGGACGCCACGACCACCGTGGCCCGCGCGAGCCTCTCCAACCGTCGCAGCGCGCGTTCCCACTTGCTGACCGCGCTCACGTCGAGGCCGCTGGTCCATCCCTCGGCCGGGGCCCCGCTGACCCGTACCACCACGGTACCGGCACCCGCCCGGTCCTCAGCCGTGTCACAGAACGCCTGCACGGTCGCGGCCGTCACCGCCGAAGGCGGTTCGGTGCCGTCGATCACCAGAGTCAGTGCTTCTTCCACAACGTCCTCCGCATTCACCACTGGACCAGCGCCGTTTCGATCGTCGAACCAGGACCCATCGTCATCAGCACGCCGTACTCGCCGCGCTGGGCGACCCCCTCGTCCAGGAGCCGTTCGTACGAGAACAGGAAGGATCCGCTCGACACGTTTCCGTAGTCGCGCAGGACACCGACGGTGTGCCGTACGTCGTGCTTCGTCAGCCTCAGGTTGACTGCGACGGCGTCGATGACCTTCTTGCCGCCGGAGTGCACCAGCCAGTGGGCGATGTCGCTGCGCCGTAGCCCCGTCCCGTCGAGGAGCCTGTTCACAGCCAGCTCGGCATGGGCACCGACCACGTACGGAACATGCGGGTCCAGGTAGAAGCTGAACCGGCCCAGATCCCGGTCCCAGTCGTAGCGCATGGCGTCAATGGCGTCCGGGATCAGGCAACTGGCGAACTTCAGGATCTGCGGTCCTTCGACGACAACCGTCTCGTCCGGGGTGTGCCCCGAACGGATCGCGAGCGCTGCAGCCCCGTCGCCGAACAGGCTGTTGACCACCGCGGTACGCATGGTGGAGTCCATGGCGTAGGCGGCGGAGCACGCTTCCGCGCAGAGCACGACGGCCAGCTCACCGGGGTGGGCGACGGCCCAGCCGGAGACAACGCCCAGCGCGTTGAGGCCTGCGTTGCAGCCCATGCCCACGATGTCGGAGCGACTGCAGTGCCGGTCGATTCCCAGCTCCTTGATGAGCAGGGCGCTCAGTCCCGGAGTGAGCAGCCCGGTGGACGTCACACAGCACAGGTGGCGCAGATCGGAGAGCTCGGCCCCGGCCCGCTTGAGGCAGGCGAGCAGCGCCTCGGCCCCCATCCCGACGGCCTGAGCCTTGTGCTTGTCAAGGAGGTCGCCCTGGGCCTCGTGGACCCGGCCGCCCGCGCCGTCGGGCGGCGGGAGCGTCAGGTGGCGGCGCTCGATGGCGCTGTTGAGGAACACCGAACGGATCTTGGGGTCGGTGATCGCGAAGGTGTCGAGCACCTCCTCCTGGGTGTACGACGCGGTTGGCACCGCCGTCCCCACGCCCAGGGCGCGGGGCCGCAGTGCGGATGCCGGGGTCATCGGAACATCCACCCCCACATACGCGGCTTGCTCCGCGGTCGACGGCACCGGTTCGGGTCGGTCACGTGCATGTCCTCTCTCGCTGGGGTACTGCCCTGTCCGGGCCGGTCAGAGCGCCGCGCACTGCGCCTCGACGAAGCGCACGAGCCGCGCGGTGCCCTCATGGATCTCGGCCGGCGTCAGAGAGCTGATCGACAGCCGGATGGCGTGATCGCCTCCGGCGCCGGGATGGAAGTGCGTCATCGGCGTCCAAATGACGCCGAAGTCCTGTGCACAGAGGGCCAGTTGCTCGCTGCCCACCTTGAAGGGAACCCGCAGGGTGAGGAAGAAGCCTCCGGTCGGCTCGTTCCAGCTCACCCCGAGGGCCGTGCGTCGCGCCTCGGGAAGCCGGGTGTCCAGCTGCCGCAGCATCTCCCGCATCGCGTCGCGGTAGCGCACGGCCGCCCCTGCGTTGAGCTGCGACAGCCGGCCCTGAGCGCCGAGCAGGGCGCCGGCCACCGCCGCCTGGCCGAGCGGGGAGGTGTTGACCGTGACCATGCTCTTGATCTTGGTGAGCTCGGCGGCCAGCAGTTGTTCACCGCCGTCGGCGTCACGGACGCGCTGGTCGGCGACGACGAATCCGACCCGGGCACCGGGAAAGACCGTCTTGGAGTACGAGCCCACGTGCACGACCCTGCGGGCCCGGTCCAGGGACTTCAGGGTGGGCAGCGGTGTTCCGGGACTCACCAGCCGGTACGGGCTGTCCTCCAGGATCAGGAAGTCGTAGCGCTCGGCAAGCCTCAGCAGGTCCTCCCGGGCCTGTGCTCCCATGGTGGCACCGGAGGGATTGGAGTGGTCGGGCACGACGTAGAACGCGCGCGGGCGGCGGCCGCCCGCCAGCTCCTCACGCACCGCGGCCTCCAGATCGGCGGCGCTGAACCCGTCCTCGCGCTCCTCCACCGGGCGGACGCGTACGTCGAGCAGCCGGGCCGCGCCGGTGATCCCTACGTAGCAGGGGCTGGAGACCAGCAGGACGTCGTCGGAGTCCGCGATGAGCGCGCGCAGAACCAGGAGCAGGGCCTCCTGGGCGCCGACGGTCACCAGGATCGACTCGGCCGGCACGTCCGTGTTCTCGTCCACGCGCAGCGAGTCGGCGATGATGTCCCGGATCAGCCCCGCCGTCGGCCCGTACTGGTACAGCGCGGTGCGCAGGTCGTCCGGCGAGCCTCCCCGCTCCGCCAGGTGGTCCAGATACCGGCGGACGTGGCCGATCACCTGCTCGGTGTCGAAGGAGGCGTCACAGGGACGCCCGGGGGCGAACGAGATCGCGTCCGGGTACCGATGGGTTATCTCGTTGAGGAAGTTCATGGTGTCGAGCACCGGCTCGGAGACACTGCCGTGCAGCTCTGCCTTCTCCAGCCAGTCCCGTGGGCGGGTCTCGGTGGACACAGCGATTCCAGGCATGGGCTCCCCTGAGTTCTGATGAGTTTCTTCCCGTGGGCGGCCGCGGTGCGGGGCGGTGTACGCGTGTGGGCGGCGCCGGTCAGGCCGGTGCGGTAAGGCCGGCGCCCGTGCTGCGGTGTCCCGGGTCGGCCACGACCGTCGCGAGCAGTGCGGCGAACCGGTCGCGGACGCGTTCCGCCGTCGACGCGTCGAAGAGCGAGGTGTCGTACTCGAGATAGCCGGTGACGCCGAGCGGGCGGTGCCGGTCGTCGTACTGCTCCGTGAGGCTGATGAGCAGATCGAACTTCGCGGTCGACGTGGCCTCCTCGACGACCGAGACATCGAGGCCGGGCACGGTGAACTCATAGCCCGCGACGTTCTGCAGGACGAGCATGACCTGGAACAACGGGTGCCGGGAGAGGGACCGGGGCGGGTTGACCGCTCCCACGACCTGTTCGAAGGGCACCTCCTGGTGGGCGTACGCGTCCAGGGTCGCCTCCCGCACCCGAGCGAGCAGTTCGGTGAAGGAGGGGGCACCCGACAGGTCCGTCCGCAGGACGACCGTGTTGGCGAAGAAGCCGACCAGGTCGTCGAGTGCCGCCTCGCCGCGCCCGGCCACCACGGTCCCCACGGGGATGTCCTCCCCGGCACCGAGTTCGTGCAGCAGCACGGCCAGCCCGGCCTGGAGAACCATGAACGGCGTGGCGCCATTGCTGCGCGCCAGCTCGACCACGGCCGCCTGGAGTTCACCGTCGAAGCGGATCGGCAGCGCGGCGCCCCGGTGCTCGCTGTCCGCCGGGCGCGGCCGGTCGAAGGGCAGCGCCAGTTCGTCCGGCACACCGGACAGAGCACGTTTCCAGTGGGCGAGTTGACGCGCGGCAAGGCTGTCCGCGTTCCGCGGGTCACCGAGGAGGGACTGCCGCCACAGTGTGTAGTCGGCGTACTGCACGGGCAGACCGGCCCAGCGCGGGGCTTCGCCGGCGCGCCTCGCCGTGTAGGCGATGGCGAGATCACGGCTGAGCGGGGCCTTGGACCAGCCGTCCGAAGCGATGTGGTGCAGCGTCAGCAGCAGCACGTGCCGACGCTCCTCCAGGACGAACAGCTCCGCCCGCAGGGGTATGTCGGCCCGCAGGTCGAAGGGCCGGCGGCCGGACTCGCGGAGCGCGGCGTCGAGTCCCGCGGCGCGGACGTGTCTGACGGGCAAGGCGGGACGCACATCCTCCGGGGCGAGAACCACCTGGTGGGGCTCGCCGGCCTCCTCACCCACGACGGTGCGCAGACTCTCGTGCCGGACGATCACGTCCCGGACCGCTTCGCGCAGCGCGTCCCGGTCCACGTCACCGTCCAAGTGCAGGACGACGGGCAGGTGGTAGAGCGGCGAGGGCCCGTCCCACTGTTCCAGGAACCACATCCGGTGCTGGGCGGCGGACAGCGGGACGCGGGCCGGCCGCGGGTTCCGGACGAGCCGTGGCCGGCCGGGACCGGAGGCCTGCCCCCGAAGGAGAGGGAGCAGCGCGGTGACCGTGGGCGCGCCGAAGATCTGCCGGACGGACACCTCCGTACCGAAGGCGGCCCGCAACTCACCGATCAGCCGGGTGGCGAGGAGGGAGTGGCCGCCGAGGTCGAAGAAGCTGTCGTCCACGCCCACTCGTTCGACGCCGAGAACCACCGCGAAGAGCGCGCAGAGCCTGACCTCACCCTCGGATCGTGGGGCGCGGTAGGCGGCGCAAGTGGTGAACTGCGGGGCGGGCAGGGCCTGGTGATCGATCTTTCCGTGCGGCGTGAGGGGAAGAGCGTCCAGCGCCACGAACGCGGCCGGGACCATGTAGTCGGGCAGGGCGGCCGCGGCATGGTCGCGCAGCGCGTCGGCGCGGACGGCACCGACGCCCACGCAGTACGCCACCAGGCGCTTGCCGCCGTCGGCCTCGCGGGCCGTGACCACGACCTGGTCGAGTCCCGGGAACGTCGACATGACGGTTTCGACCTCGCCCGGCTCGACCCGGAAGCCACGGATCTTGACCTGGCCGTCGGCACGACCGAGGAAGTGGAGGACACCGTCCGCGCCCCGGCGCACGATGTCACCGGTGCGGTACATCCGGCTGCCGGCCGGCCCGCCGGGATCGGGGACGAAGCGCTCGGCGGTGAGTCCGGGGCGGCGCAGGTATCCGCGGGCCAGCCCCGCCCCGGCGATGCACAGCTCGCCGGGTGCGTCGGCCTCGGCCGGGGTCAGCCGCTCGTCCAGGATGTGTGCGCGCATGCCGTCCAGGGGCCGTCCCATGGCGATCTCACCGGCGACCCGGGAGGCATCCGTGTAGGCGTGCTGAGTGGCGTACAGGGTGGTCTCGGTGGGTCCGTACGTGGCGCGAACCACCGTTCCGGGACAGGCTTCCAGAATCCGCCGCACCGCGACCGGGGAGATCACGTCGCCGCCCGTGGACACCTCGCGCAGCCCGCGGAAGGTCTCGGGATCGGACTCGGCGATGGTCCGCAACAGGCCGGCGGTCATCTCCAGGCTGGTGATCCTCTCCGCGCCGAACAGCGCGCGCAGCCGGGGCGCGGACACGTCGTCGTCGGCGGCGATGACGGACGTGGCACCGCGCAACAGGGGCATCCACAGGCCGTGCAGGGAGGCGTCGAACGCGTACGGGGCGATCATCAGAACGCGCTCGTGGTGCCCGGTGCCGAACAAGGAGTCGTCCACCAGGTCGAGCACGTTGCGGTGACTGACGGCGACCCCCTTGGGTGTGCCGGTGGAACCGGAAGTGAACATGACGTACGCCAGTTGGTCCGTCGAGCACACCGCCGTCGACACGGACGCGGCCCCTGGGACATCCGGCCCGTCGACCGGGACCACGGTGATATCGCCCCCCGGAAGCCCCTGAGCGGTAGTCACCGCGTCGGCCAGCAGGACGCGGGCCCCGGTCTCGCGAAGGATTCGTTCCATCCGTTCCACCGGTTGCCCGCTGTGCAGGGGCACATAGCAACCGCCGGCCTTGAGCACCCCCAGAAGGGCCACCGTGATGTCCACACCGCGATCGGTCAGCACGGCGACCGGTGTCTCCCGGACCACTCCGAGATCCGTCAGGACGTGCGCCAGCGCACCGGAACGCCGGTCCAGCTCCCGGTAGGTCAGTTCACGCCCCCGAGAACGCACCGCGACAGCGCCCGGCGTACGCGCGGCTTGTTGCTGGAACCGCCCATGAAGGGATGGCGCATCATGCATCTGGTACCACTCCACATCATGGTCGGGGCAATGCCCTGCAAAAACAGGAGCAGAGGGTGGCCCGGCTGGGAATAATCTCCGCGGAATCTCGAATGAGCGTGAATCGGAGATCTGCTGGTGTCGTGGGCCACCAGACCAGAAACGAAGAGGAGCGTCAACGCGCATTGATCTTTGCGGGCTTCGCGCACGGCCGGCGAAAAGCCCCGTGTCCGGCTCTCATTGCATGAATCGCTCAAGTGACTCCGGGAATCACTTGGACAGTCCGCGACAGTCCGCGCGGACACGGAGCCCTTCGCCGGGGCGGCCCGCTGCGACCCGTGTGCGGGTCAGTCGGCACTCAGCGGGAGGAACCCCAGCTGGATGGCGAGCACTCCCGCCTGGAAACGGCTGCGCGCGCCGAGCTGGGTCATCAGGCCCGACGTGATCCGGCGAGCGGTGCGCGGTGACACCCCGAGGCGCTTGGCGATAGCCTCATCTGTGTGGCCGTGCGCCAACAGCCGGACCACTTCGGCCTGTTGGCCGGTCAGCTGTCCCGGAGCCGGTAGCACGGGCGCCTCAAGCGACTCCGCGGACTGCCACACCCTCTCAAAAAGTGAATGCAGTGCGGCCACCATGCCCGGTGCGCTCACACGAACGGCACCGGCCGCGGTGTCGTCGGCATTGACGGCGATCATCACGGACTTGCGGTCGTAGATGATCATCCGGTTCGGCAGCGACGGGACGGTACGGACTTTGCACCCTTGCTCGATCAGCCAGCGCGCATGGTCTGTCGTCGGCCGGTCGCTGCGAATACTGTCCAGATAGACGGTCCGCATCTGCACGCCGCGCTGCAGCAATTGCTGATTGAGAGGCCGGGACGCCTCCATGTTCGCGGGCTTTTGCGGGCCACCCGGTGCGAAAGTGAGAAGTTCTTCGGCAACCTGACCATTCATGACCGCCAAGTGGTCGCGTATGGCGTCCAGCCCGGACAGATACTCGACCTCCGCCTCGGAGGCTCCGGGCAGCCGACGCTCCTCGTAGGCCAGGATGAATGTGGCCGCGGCGGCTTGGGCCGCCTCCAGTCTCTGCTGGTGCGCGGCGAGTTCGGAGCGCTGACGTGCGATCAGGACATCCATGCCCCGCCGCGGGCTGACCGCGTACACACGGTGAGGGGATTCGGCCGACGCGCGCACGAGGGCCAGCGCGCTCAGCCGGTCGAGCGCGTCCCGGACGACATGCTCCGGCAGACTCAGCCGGAGGCAGATATCGACGACGCCCTCCACCCCATCCAGCAGAGCGCTGTAGACGGACTCGGCAATCGGCTCCAGGCCGAGCGAGCCCATAAGGCCATGCACCAATTCACCATCAACCATTGTTCCCCACCCCGACGACTCATAAATTGGCCAATTCTAATTTACGCGTCGCGTCTGAACGAGGCAAGAAGGTGCCCGATTTGTACAGAGTTTTGTTCATATCAATTCAGATGACCCAGCTCGGAGGAGAAGCGCATCCATGTTTCTCGTCCATGTGACCCTCCGGCCGCGCCGGCCCGAGGCGGAAATACCCGACTCCACCGCCAAGTCGATAACCCTGCTCTGCACGGGCCTGCACGGCTTCGAGCACGCGAGCGTGCACCCGCACGCGCTCCCGCATCCGGTCGTCGCCTTCTACGTGCGGACCGAGTCACTCCTGGAGGCCGAGGCTGCGGCCCGTGCTCTGTGGGACCACGCCAGCTCCGGGCTCGTGGAGCTGCAGGACTGGGAGCTGGTGCGGGCCGAGAGCCCGTTGTTCAGACCGGATCTGCAGCCGGGTCCGCCCTGAGAACTCGTGACAGGATCTCCAGCGAGCCTTCCCTGCGGGCTGTCGGGCAATGATCTCGGCGTGGTGCAGGAGCCCGGGGGGGCCGGCGCGATCGACCGGTTGCCGTCGCCCATCCGCGGAGTGGCCCGGCACAGCCCGTGCTCCGGGTCGAGCCGGACCCGCAGCGGGCGCCGTCGGGACAGCCGCGTTGGGCTGGGCGAGCAGCACGCGGTGCAGTTGGCCGAAGACGCCGGCCCTCCGTCACCGGGCCAGACGCCGTCGGCGCGCCTGCCCGGAGAACCCCGCCTCCATGGGCGGGAGTTGCCAGGCAATGTCCTGGTGCAAGATGCACGTGACGCCCTGCAGGCATAGCCCGCCATCTACCGGTTCGGGCCCTGGCGACCGTTCTGACCAGGGCGGGAGCAGCGGTTCGATCCGTGCCCACAAGTCATCGTCCACGATCCACGGCCGGCTCATCACATCGTCACGCCGGACCGGGGCAAGCCGGCAAGATCCTTTTACGAGCTCCGAGGCTGCGGTGGACGGATTAGGTCATGGCCAGTTTACCTCCCCGCCACCCGCTTTCCCTCTCCACGAACCGACGGCAGTCTCTTCTCCATCAACGAGATCCGGTCCAGGAGATGGAGCATCCGATGACCCACCCGATTCTGCGCAATGTCCTTCGCAGTGCAATTGTGGCCAGTGTCATTTCGACGGGTGCCGGGGTTTCGGCGCAGATCCAGAGCGCCAGACCCCACGGCGTGGAAGTTCACGTGCAGGCAGACGGCACGGAAACACCTTCGGCGAGTGAGAACGACCACGGATGGCAGTGAAACCGGCCAATTTCGGATCTGATGGGATTCACGAAATGGAAATGGTCACGGAGCGAGCAGACTCCGATTATCTGATCAAGCTGCAGTCCCTCACCCATGCGTTGCCCATCGAGCAGGTCCCGGTCAACCAACTACGGACGGGGTTCTCCCCGCGGGTTGACGGCGAGGACGCCGAACACATCCAGATCCTCGCCGAGAACGCCGACGACCTCCCTCCCATCCTCGTGCACCGCGCGAGCATGACGGTCATCGACGGCGCCCACCGCCTGCGGGTGGCCGAACTCTTGGGCACGGACCACATCGCGGTGCGGTTCTTCGACGGTGACCAGGCCGACGCCCTGCTCCTCGCCGTGGCGGCCAACGTCATCCACGGCCGACCCTTGTCCGCGGCCGACCGGTCGGCCGCGGCAGTGCGCATCTTCGCCGCGCATCCGCGTTGGTCCGACCGCGCGGTCGCCGCGGTCGCCGGACTCTCCCCGAAGAAGATCGCGCGGCTGCGGAAGGACTTGGTCCTGCCTCAGTCGGACTCCCGGGTGGGGCGTGACGGCCGGGTCCGCCCCATCGATTCCGCACGGCGGCGGGAACGAGCCGGCGAGCTGCTCCGGAGCAATCCCGGCTCCTCTCTGCGGCAGATCGCGGCAGAGGTAGGACTCGCTCCGGCGACCGTGGCCGACGTGCGGGACCGGATCCGCCGCGGCGAGAGTCCGGTACCGAGCGGCGCACGGGGGCGCGCGGTCCGACCTGCGGAAGCATCCCACCCGACGCGGCAGCCGGGTGCCCGATCCGCCGGAGATCCGGTGCCGGGCGGACGCGCTCCGGCCGACGAGGCGTCGCTGCGCACGGCGCTGGAGGACGTCAGGAAGATCACCGGCATGCTGGCCCGCGATCCCTCCCTGCGGCACAACATGTCCGGACGGTCCCTTCTGCGCCTGCTCGACGTGTGCACACTGATCACCCTGGACCGGCAGAAGATCACCGAGACGGTACCCGCGCACTGCAAGGAATCCGTCGCCCAGCTGGCCCGTGGATACGCCGGAATGTGGCGGTGGCTGGCCGAGGACCTGGTGCGGCAGGTCGAGGAGATGCGCGACCTCGGCGACGACGAGGCGCTCAGCGCGTAACGACCGTACGTGCTCCCTCTTTCTCGGCGAGGAGAAGACCACCTTGGAAGTCATGTACGAAAAAGATGGCCATGTGGCCCGCGTCACGCTCAATCGCCCGACAGTGCTCAATGCGATGAACCTGGCGACCCATGAGCGGCTTGCCGATATCTGGGACGATTTCGAACAGGACGACGATCTGTGGGTAGCGGTGCTGTCCGGTGCCGGTGACCGGTCGTTCTCCGTCGGCCAGGACCTGAAGGAGCTGGAGCGGCGCAACGGAGCGGGGCAGACGACGCCATCGACGTTCGGAAGCCGCGGCATGCCGGGCTGGCCCCGGCTGACCGAACGGTTCCACCTGGCCAAGCCGGTGGTGGCGCGGGTCAACGGATACGCGCTCGGCGGCGGATTCGAGCTGGCGCTGGCGTGTGACGTGATCGTGGCGGCCGAGCATGCCGAGTTCGGGCTGCCGGAAGCCCGGCTCGGCCTGACGGCCGGTGCGGGCGGGGTCTTCCGGCTCACTCGGCAGGCCCCGTTCCGCGTCGCGCTCGGCCACCTCATGACGGGTCGCAGACTGAGTGCCGCTCGTGCATACGAACTGGGTCTCGTCAACTCGGTGGTTTCCGCCGAGGAGTTGGACCCCTGCGTCGACGCGTGGGTCGACGACATCCTGCGCTGCGCCCCGCTTGCGGTCCGCGCGGTCAAGGAGGCCGCGCTTGCCTCTGCCGATCTCCCCCTGGAGCAGGCGTTCGCCACGCGCTACCCGTGGGAGGAACGGCGTATGCACAGTGAGGACGCGAAGGAAGGGCCCCGCTCCTTCGTGGAGAAGCGGCCGCCCCGGTGGCAGGCCCGCTGATCCCACGAGCCGTACCGAGCCACACGGAGCCCCGGACGAGGGGAACCGGAGCACTCTTGAGGATGTCCACGTGACGACACAGGCCAATCCCCGTCCTGTCGCACTGCGGCTCGACAGGCCGGTCGAGCCGTTGCGGCCGCCCACTCCGGGCGAGGCGCTGGTGCGGTTTTTGGACGCGACAGCACAGACTCCGTGGGCGGAACAGCTCGCGCCCTGCGTGCTGGACGCGACGGAGCTGAGGCGGGCGGAGCGGTTCGCCCGCCCCCGGGACCGCGGGTCCTTCCTGGTCGCGCACGTGGCGCTGAGGCTGCTGCTGGGCGCACTGCTCGACACGCCTCCACGGGACCTTGTGATGAGCCGCGGTGCCTGCCCCGAGTGCGGCAGCCCGTCGGGCCGTCCGCTCCTGCGGGGCGGCGGCGCCCACTTCTCGCTGGCGCACAGCCGCGAAGCGGTGTTCGTGGCCTGCGCGTCCACGCCGGTCGGCGTAGACGTGGAGGCGCTGCCGACCCCGCAGGTGGTGACCCAGGTGAAGCACTTCTTCCACCCGGACGAGAACGTCGAACTCGCCGCGCTTCCCCCTGCCGAACGCGCCGCGGCGTTCGCCACCCTGTGGGCGCGCAAGGAAGCTCATCTGAAGGGGGTCGGCGTGGGGCTGGCGCACGACGGCCACCGGCGCTATCTGGGAACCGGCCCGGCAGCCGAGGCCGTCCGCCCTCCCTGGTCCCTCACGGACCTGCCGTCCCCCGAGGGATTCGCCGCCGCGCTCGCCCTGCGCGCCCCCACGGTCAGCTGTTACTGAGCAGGCGCCGGCCGGTGTCCACTACGCAGGCCTCGGCTCGGGAACCGGCGGATCAGGACGGCTTCCCGAGAATCTGCCCGCCGGGGCCGGACCGGCCCGCGGACCGGTGACGATGCGTCGCCGACGCGGCCGAGACCACCGCACTCGCATGCACGCGCCGCTCAGCGACTCTAGGCTGAACCCGCGAAGAGGTCGAGGTACCGGACCGGCCTTCAGGCGATCGGAGATGCATCGGGTATGACCAGCCAATTGTTCGCGGTCTGCTTCAACGCGACGACGCCGTCGGAACTGGCCCGCTTCTGGTCCGGGATCCTGGGTTGGGGGCCGGCCCCCGGATCGGACGACGGCGTGACGATCCGGCCGCCGGAAGACACCGGCTTCCGTATTCGTTTCCTGCCGGGCCACGAACCGAAGACCGCTCAGAACCGGGCGCACTTCGACCTGACGAGCGCTTCCCCCGAGGACCAGCGGCGGACGGTGGCCAGGGCCCTCGAACTCGGGGGAACGCACATCGACGTGGGTCAGCGCCCCGAAGACGGACACGTGGTGCTCGCCGATCCGGAGGGCAACGAGTTCTGCGTCATCGAGGCGGGCAACACGTTCCTCGTTGACACCGGTCCCATCGGAGCACTGGCCTGCGACGGTACTCAAGAGGTCGGCTACTTCTGGAGCGAGGCGCTGCGCTGGCCTCTGGTCTGGGACCAGGACCAGGAAACCGCGATTCAATCGCCGAACGGCGGTACGAAGATCTCCTGGGGCGGCCCTCCGGTGGCGCCGAAGAAGGGCACGAACCGGCTGTACCTCGAGCTGGCGCTGCCTGTGGGCGCGGACCCGGAGGCGGAGGTCGGCCGTCTGGTCTCGCTCGGCGCGGTACGGGCGGACCCGGGCGGCGCCGACGCCGTCCGGGTCCGGATGCTCGATCCCGACGGGAACGAGTTCGTGGTACGGACCTCCCCCTAGGGCCTCTCGTTTGGATCATGCTGGGCTCGCGTGCCCCGGCACCGCACCTCGCGGCGTTCTGCCCACCGGAACGTCAAGTACAAAGAGACGGCGCGGGGCGGGCTCGCGGTGAACATCATCGAGT
>NZ_JAERUC010000156.1 GCF_016745505.1 Streptomyces silvae
GGACCGCACGAAGGGGGACGTGCTGATGACCCAGCCGCCCAGCCAGCAACCGCCGCAGGGGGGCTTCGGGGCTCCGCAGGATCCGCAGAGCACTCCTCAGCCGCCCCAGCCGCAGTCACCACCGGCGGCCCCGCCGCAGATGCCGCCCGCGCCCCCGCAGACGCCGCCCCCGGGCCCGCCGCAGACGCCTCCGCCCACGCAGCCCGGTTACGGCTATCCGCAGGCACCCGGGGCGCAGCCCGGCTACGGCTACCCGCAGGCCCCCGGTCAGCCGGCGCCCGGTCCGTACGCCCAGCAGCCCGGCCCCTACGGCGCCCCGTCAGGTCCGTACGCCCCCCAGCCCGGCCCCTACGGCCAGCAGCCCGGCTACGGCTACCCGCAGCAGCAGTACCCCGGCGCCCCCGCACCCGGCGGCCCCGGTGGCTCCGGCGGCGGGCCCTTCAAGGGCAAGCCCGCCGTCATCATCGGCGCGGCAGTCGCCGTGCTCCTCGTCGTCGGCGGCGGCATCTTCTTCGCCACCAGCGGTGGCGACGACGAGAAGAAGCCCGTCGCCAAGTCCAGCAGCGGCGCCCCCGACCCGAGCACCTCGCCCACCGTCGACCAGGGTGACGGCAAGGGAGACGGCCGTGAGGCGAACGACGACCTGAACGCCGGGCGCAAGGACGGCGAGGCCAAGGTCCTCTGGCTGACGAAGAACGACATCGACCTGCCCCGCAACGGCGCCGACGTGTACGGCCCGTGGATCGTCGGGGACACGCTCGTCAAGGGCATGTACCGCTCGGTCGTCGGTTACTCGGTGGCCGACGGCAAGGAGAAGTGGAAGCTCCCGCTGCCCGCCGACATGTGCGCCGCACCCGGGACCGCCACGGCCGACGGCAAGATCGTCATCGGCGTCAAGGACGGCACCACGGACAAGGCCAACTGCGCCAGCCTCCAGATGATCGACCTCAACACCGGCAAGGCCGGCTGGAAGAAGGCGGTCAAGAAGAACGGCACCTGGGACATGCTGTCCGACATCGGCCTGGCGATCAGCGGTGACACCGTGACCGTCGGCCGTACGAGCAACTCCAACGCCTACCGGGTCAGCGACGGCAAGGAGCTGTTCGGCAAGCCGTCCGGCGACTGCCAGCCGTTCGCCTTCGCCGGCGGCCCCAAGCTGATCGCCGCGGTCAGCTGCCGCACCGACGACGTGGACAACCCGCAGCACCAGGTCCAGGAGATCGACCCGGCCACCGGGAAGGCCAAGTGGACGTACCAGCCCAAGCGCGGCTGGGAGATCGACAAGGTCTACTCGGTGAGCCCGCTCGTCGTCTCGCTGACCCAGCGCGAGGAGAAGAAGTGGGGCATCCTCGCCCTCAAGGAGAACGGGACGCTCCGTTCCCAGCTGGTCAGTGACAAGGGGGACAACCCCGCCGTCGACTGCGGACACGACTTCTCCGTCTTCGGCCAGCAGCTCGAAGGGTGCAGCGGTCTCGCCGCCGACGCCAACACCTTCTACATGATGACCGAGGACGACACCAGCGGCACCGGCCGCACCAACAAGGTCATCGCGTTCGACCTGAACACCGGCAAGACCAAGTGGAAGTCCCCGGCCCCTGCCGAACGCACCATGAAGCCGCTGCGCATGGAGGGCGGCAACGTCCTGGTCTACCTGGAGCCCTCGTACGACAAGGGCGGGGCGATCGCCACGATCGCACCCACCGGAGGCGCCCCCAAGGTGCTGCTCCAGCACCCGGACTCGACGACCCGCATCGAGAACTTCTTCTCCTCCAAGACCGTCTACGCGGGCGGCCGTTCCTTCGTCGTCAGTGACCGCGTCAGCGCGAGCAACGACGAGGAGGAGAAGGAACAGACGACCATGATGGCCTTCGGCAAGTGACGGCCGACGACGGCCACCGCAGCCCCTTCTTCTCAGACCCCGCAGAGGTACGTACGCCATGACCCAGCCGCCCCAGCCGCCCAACGAACCGCCCCAGGGCGGCTTCGGTGCCCCGCAGGACCCGCCGCCCGGCGGTTTCGGCGCGCCCACCCCGCCGCCCGCCGACCCGCTGGCCAAGCAGCCCCCGGCCGCACCGCCGACCCCGCCCGCCGGTGGCTACGGGAGCCCGCCCACCCCGCCGGCCGGTGGCTACGGCAGCCCGCCCACCCCGCCCGCAGGCGGTTACGGCAGCCCGCCGCCGCCCCCGCCCGGTGGTGGTTACGGCGCCCCGCAGACGCCCCCGCCCGGACAGCCGCCGCAGAACCCCGCGTACGGCTACCCGCAGGCGCCGCCCCCCGGGCAGCCGCCGGCCCAGCCCGGCTACGGCTTCCCGCAGGCGCCCCCGCCGGGGCAGCCCGGCATGTACCCGCAGCAGGGGTACGGCTACCCGACCGCGCCGATGCAGCCGCAGTACGTCGCCCCCCAGCCCGGCGGCGGCAAGAAGTTCACCACCCAGATGCAGATCATCGTCGCCGCGGTCGTCGCGGTGGTGCTGATCGTCGGCGGCGGCATCTTCTACGCCTCCAGCGGCGGTGACGACGGCAAGCAGGAGGAGGCGTCCTCGGCCGGCCCCGGCGGCGAGGGCAAGGACGGCGAGGGCAAGGGCGGCACGGGCGACGGCCTGGCCGGCGGCACCGAGAAGGCCCCGGCCGACACCAAGTCCAAGGTCGGCTTCCAGCTCCCGCACCCGAAGGTCACCGACACCACGGTCGTCGCCGGTTCCTGGGTGACCGACAAGGTCTACGTGAAGTCCGGCGTGTACGAGGTCGTCGGCTACGACCTCGCCAAGGGCACCAAGCTCTGGTCGATCCCGCTGGAGGGCCAGGTCTGCGCCGCGTCCCGGCACATGAGCAAGGACTACAAGACGGCCATCGCCTTCGAGGAGGGCAAGCCGACCGCCAAGGACAAGTACCCCTCCTGCAACCGGATCGGCGCGCTCGACCTCGCCACCGGCAAGCTGATGTGGAGCAAGTCCGTCACCTCCACGTCCAGCGGTGACGAGCCCGTCCGCTTCAACGAGGTCACGCTCAGCGGCGCCACGGTCGCCGCGGGCGGCACCAGCGGCGGCGCCGCGTTCAACCTCGCCAACGGCGCCGAGCTCTGGAAGCCGAAGACCGACACCAACAACTGCTACGACATGGGCTACGGCGGCGGCGAGGCCCTCGCGGTCGTCCGCAAGTGCGGCGGCTACGACGACCCGCAGCTCACCATCCAGGCGCTGAACCCGACCACCGGCGCCCCGCTCTCCTCGTACAACATGCCGGCCGGTGTCGAGTACGCGAGCATCGTCTCCACCAAGCCGCTCGTGGTCGCGGCTGACGTCGGCGACACCGCAGGCGACGGCAGCAGCATCTCGGACTTCTTCTCCATCGACGCGGCCACCGGCAAGCTCATCGTCCGGATCTCCGCCGACGCCGACAAGTACGCCGGGGACTGCGGCTCCACCGAGGTCGAGGAGTGCACCGCCCTGGCCGTCGGCAACAACAAGCTCTATGTGCCGACCGAGCGGCACGAGGGCGGCGGCGAGTACGGCGACACCAACGAGATCGTCGCCTTCGACCTCACCACCGGCAAGCTCGTCGGCGGCAGGGCGGACGCGGGCGACCGCTACACGCTGACCCCGCTGCGCATGGACGGCTCCAACGTCATCGCGTACAAGGAGCCCCCGTACGACAAGGGCGGCCAGATCGTCTCCATCAACGGCTCGACGTTCGAGGAGACCGTGCTGATGGTCAACCCGGACGACGAGTCGGTCCGTGACGCGGAGACGAGCTTCTCCGTGGACTACGCCGAGTTCATCTACGAGAAGGGCCGGCTGTTCATCTCCGAGCAGATGGTCAGCGAGCCCAGCAAGTCCAGCACGCTCGACGACAAGCAGTACCTCGTCGTCTCCTTCAGCACCGTCTGACCCGCCCGGCCCGCCCAGGGCCCGGACGGAACGGCCCTGCCGGTTGATCATCCGACCGGCAGGGCCGATCGTTTTCCGACGGGCAAGTAGCCCTGAATGACTCAGAATTCGGCATTCTGGGGGGCTTCTGCCCGGTAGAGGGCGCGCGGCGTCGAACAAGCGTGTAACTTGCCGGGTCAGAGGGGCCGGGGGGCCTGTTCAGGGTTACGCAGCGGTAGTGCGCTGCACACATGGGGGCTTTTCCGATGGGCGTGCGGCTCATGGTGGTCGATGACCACCGTCTGCTCGCCGAGGCACTCGCCTCGGCGCTGAAATTGCGCGGGCACCGGGTGCTCGCGGCAGCCGCGCCGACCTCGGGGTCCGCGGAACTGGTCGTCAGCAGGGCGCCCGAGGTCTGTCTGTTCGGCACCGCGGCGCCCGCCGAGCCCGGGGCGTTCGACCCGATCGTGCGGATCGGACGGGAGCGCCCGCAGGTGGCGGTGGTGGTGCTCGGCCCGGTGCCGAGCCCGCGCGGGATCGCCGCCGCCTTCGCCGCGGGAGCGGCCGGCTACGTCCGCCACGACGAACGCATAGAGGGCGTCGAGCGCGCCATGGTCAAGGCCCGGGCGGGAGAGGTCGCGGTCGCCCCGCAGCTGCTGCGGGGCGCGTTCGCCGAGCTGCTGCACCCGGCGGTCCAGCCCGACGACGAGGGCCAGCGGCTGCTGCGGATGCTGACCCCGCGCGAGGTCGAGGTGCTGGTGCGGGTCGCCGAGGGCGAGGACACCCGGCTGATCGCGGCCGGCATGGGGATCGCGCCGAGCACCGCGCGCACCCATGTGCAGCGGGTCCTGATGAAGCTGGGTGTCGGTTCCCGGCTGGAGGCCGCCGCGCTCGCCGCCCGTACGGGACTGCTCGACCGGGCCGCGCCGGGAACGCCGCAGGGGCCGGACGGCCTCGCGTGAACGCGTGACGGTCCGGCCCCTGCGGTGTTCCGGTCAGCTCTCCGGCGTACCGGGCGCGCCCTCCGGCACCTGGGCCGGGCGCAGCTTCATCCAGATCAGGAAGAAGAGGCCGAGCACCAGCATGGCCAGGCCGGTCCAGAGGTTGATGTGGACGCCCTCGGCCTTCTTCAGGTCGGCGTCGGACGGGTTGATCCCGGCGATGGTGACGATCACTCCGTAGACCACGAAGAGACCGCCGATGATCCGCCGGATGTCGAACAGCCGGGCCGCGGTCGCGGACTTCTGCTCCAGCTCGGAGACTTCCTTGTGCAGGTCGGACATGGTGAGTGCCTCCGATCAGAGCGAGTAGGGCAGGTAGCAGAGGGCGGCGAGGACCATCGCGCCCCAGCCGAGCAGGGCGGGCTTGCGGTACCAGGCGCTGTCGCCCTCCTCCGGGACCTCTTCGGCGTCCGGGGACTCCGTGCCGTAGACCAGACCGGCCAGTTCGGCCTCCGGCTTGGGCGCGGTGAAGAGGGTGACGGCGACCATGACGACCGCGCCGGCGACGAATCCGACGATCGCGGAGACGAAGTTGGCGCCCTGGTCGGACGGGATGTCGATGATGCCCTGCTTGTAGATCACGAAGTAGTTGACCATCGCGGCCGTGGTGCCCGCGACGAGGCCCCAGACACCGGACTTCATCGAGGCGCGCTTCCAGAACATGCCGATGATGAAGACGACGAACATCGGGACGTTGAAGAACGAGAACAGCGTCTGGAGGTACGTCATGATGTTGGAGAAGCTGGCCGCGATGAACGCCGTGCCGATCGACGCCAGCACACCCACCGCGGTGATCAGCCGCCCGAACTTCAGGTAGTACGCGTCCGGCTGGTCCTTCTTCACGTACCGCTGCCAGATGTCCGTGGTGAACACCGTGTTGAACGAGGACACGTTGGCGGCCATACCGGCCATGAACGCGGCCAGCAGACCGGTCACCGCGATGCCGAGCACACCGTTGGGCAGGAGCTCCTGCATCAGCAGCGGGATGGCGTCGTTGTACGTGAGGTCCGAGCCGGGCGTGCCGATCTTCGGTACGACGACGGCGGCGACCAGGCCCGGGATCATCACCGCGAAGACGATGAAGATCTTCGGGAAGGCGGCGATCAGCGGGGTGCGCTTGGCGGCCGACAGGTTCTTCGCGGACAGGGCGCGCTGCACCTCGGCGAAGTTGGTCGTCCAGTAGCCGAAGGAGAGCACGAAGCCGAGGCCGAGGATGATCGTCAGCCAGTTGGCGCCGAGCGGGTTGGCGTCACCGATGCCGGTGCCGCCCCAGGCGGACATGAAGTCGGCGCCGTGCTGCTTCTCCAGCGATCCGCTCAGGCCGTCCCAGCCGCCGACGCGCTTGAGGCCCAGCAGGGTGATCGGGATCAGCGCGGCGAGGATGACGAAGAACTGCAGCACCTCGTTGTAGATCGCCGAGGAGAGGCCGCCGATGGTGATGTAGACGAGGACGAAGAGCCCGGCGACGACGATCGCGACCCACTGCGGCCAGCCGAGGAGCGCCTCCACGACGATCGACAGGGCGTAGAGGTTCACGCCCGCGATCAGGATCGCCGCGAAGGCGAAGAGTATGGAACTCAGCAGGTGCGCGGACCTGTCGAAGCGCTGGAGCAGGAACTCCGGTACGGAGCGGACCTTCGACCGGTAGTAGAAGGGCATCATCACCAGGCCGAGGAAGACCATGGCGGGGATGGCGCCGATCCAGTACCAGTGGACGACCGCGACGCCGTACTGCGCGCCGGTCGCCGCCATGCCGAGGATCTCGGTGGCCCCGAGATTCGCCGCGACGAAGGCCAGACCGGTCACCCAGGCGGGCAGCGACCGTCCGGACAGGAAGAAGTCGAGACTCGTCTTCACACTGGCCCGGGCGGCGAAGCCGATGCCGAGCACCACGACGAAGTAGATCGCCAGGATTGTGTAATCGAGCCCGTTCGTGGGGAGCCGGAGCCCTTCGGCCAGATATTGCATGGGGGGTACTCGCTTCGTTGCGCGAACTGAACCCGTCGGAACCTACGCCTATGTGTTCAGAAAATGAACAGGTCGCATGGCGTTCTTTGTTTGATCGTGATCGCACGGGATGAAATGTCCGGTTCCGACCGCCCCTGCGCACAGGCTGTCCACAGGGGTCGGCGCCATTGACTGTCGTGTTGAGTTGTGATTTGTTATGTGCGGTTATGTTTGGAGGGCGTTACATGGAGGAGCCTGGTGAAGAAGACGGTTACGACCCTCGCCGACGGCCGTGAGCTGATCTACTACGACTCCGCGGACGACACCGTCCGCGACGCCGTCGACCTGCGGCCGCTGGATGCCGTCTCGACGTCCTCGGAGATCCGCCACGACCCGCTGCTCGGCGACTCGGTGGCCATCGCCTCGCACCGGCAGGGCCGCACCTACCACCCGCCGGCCGACGAGTGCCCGCTCTGCCCCTCGCAGGAGGGCCGGCTCAGCGAGATCCCCGACACCCACTACGACGTTGCCGTCTTCGAGAACCGCTTCCCCTCCCTCGCCGGCGACTCCGGCCGGTGCGAGGTCGTCTGCTTCACCTCCGACCACGACGTCTCCTTCGCCGGCCTCACCGAGGACCAGGCCGCCCTGGTCCTGGAGGCCTGGACCGACCGCACCGCTGACCTCGCCGAGCTCCCGCAGGTCACCCAGGTGTTCTGCTTCGAGAACAGGGGCGCCGAGATCGGCGTCACCCTCGGCCACCCCCACGGGCAGATCTACGGCTACCCGTTCGTCACCCCGCGCACCGAGCAGATGCTCCGCTCGATGGAGGCCCACCGCGCGGAGACCGGCCGCAACCTCTTCGACGACGTCGTCGCCCGCGAGCTCGCCGACGGCGACCGCGTCGTCCTGGAGGGCGAGCACTGGGTGGCCTTCGTGCCGTACGCGGCGCACTGGCCGTACGAGGTCCACCTCCACCCGCGCCACCGCGTCCCCGACCTGCGGGAGCTCGACGAGGGCGCCCGCACAGAGTTCCCACAGATCTATCTGGAACTCTTGAGGCGATTCGACCGGATCTTCGGCCCCGGCGAGCCGCCGACCCCGTACATCTCGGCCTGGCACCAGGCTCCCTTCAGGGTCCCCGGCCGTGAGGAGTTCGGACTGCACCTGGAGCTTTTCACCATCCGGCGGACCACGGGCAAGCTGAAGTTCCTCGCGGGCTCCGAGTCCGGCATGGGCGTGTTCATCAACGACGTGCCGCCGGAGGCCGCGGCCCAGCGACTGCGAGAGGTAGCGAGCGAGTGAGCAACACCGGCAAGAAGTACCTGGTGACGGGCGGCGCGGGATACGTCGGCAGTGTCGTCGCGGCACACCTGCTGGAGGCCGGTCACACCGTGACCGTCCTCGACGACCTGTCGACCGGCTTCCGCGAGGGCGTCCCCGCGGGCGCCGAGTTCATCGAGGGCCGCATCCAGGACGCCGCCAAGTGGCTGGACGCCTCCTACGACGGAGTGCTGCACTTCGCCGCGTACTCCCAGGTCGGCGAGTCCGTCGTCGACCCCGAGAAGTACTGGGTCAACAACGTCGGCGGCACCACCGCCCTCCTCGCCGCCATGCGCGACGCCGGGGTGCGCACCCTCGTCTTCTCCTCCACCGCGGCGACCTACGGCGAGCCGGTCTCCAGCCCCATCACGGAGACCGACCCCACCGCGCCCACCAGCCCCTACGGCGCCTCCAAGCTCGCCGTCGACCACATGATCTCCGGCGAGGCGACCGCCCACGGCCTGGCCGCCGTCTCCCTGCGCTACTTCAACGTCGCGGGCGCCTACGGCAGCTGCGGCGAGCGCCACAGCCCCGAGTCCCACCTCATCCCGCTGGTCCTCCAGGTCGCCCTCGGGCAGCGGGAGACCATCTCCGTCTACGGCGACGACTACCCGACCCCCGACGGCACCTGCGTACGCGACTACATCCACGTCGCCGACCTCGCCGAGGCCCACCTGCTGGCCCTGGACGCGGCCACCGCGGGCGAACACCTCATCTGCAACCTCGGCAACGGCAACGGCTTCTCCGTACGCGAGGTCATCGAGACCGTCCGCCAGGTCACCGGCCACCCCGTCCCGGAGACCGCCGCACCCCGGCGCGGCGGCGACCCGGCCGTCCTCGTCGCCTCCGCCGCCACCGCCAGGGAGCGGCTCGGCTGGCAGCCGTCCCGCGCCGACCTGGCCGCCATCGTCGCCGACGCGTGGACGTTCGCCCGCCGAGAGGAGCCCACCGCACCATGACCGACAACGCCGAGCTCACCGCCTCCTTCACCGAGCTCTACGGGACCGCCCCCGAGGGCATCTGGGCCGCCCCCGGACGGGTGAACCTGATCGGTGAGTACACCGACTTCAACGACGGCTTCGTCATGCCGCTCGCCCTCCCGCACGCCGCCCGCGCCGCCGTCGCCCGCCGCACCGACGGACAGCTGCGGCTGCACTCCACCGACGTACCGGGCGGCGTCGTCTCCCTGCGCGTCGACGAGCTGACCCCGCACTCCGGCCACGGCTGGGCCGCCTACCCGGCCGGTGTCGTCTGGGCGCTCACCGAGGCCGGCCACACCGTCACCGGCGCGGACATCCAGCTCACCTCCACCGTCCCGGTCGGCGCCGGCCTCTCCTCGTCGGCCGCCCTGGAGGTCGTCACCGCGCTCGCCCTGAACGACCTCTTCCAGCTGGGCCTGAGCGCCCCGGAGATCGCCGTGCTCGGCCAGCGGGCCGAGAACGCGTTCGTCGGCGTGCCCTGCGGCGTCATGGACCAGATGGCCTCCGCGTGCTGCACCGAGGGCCACGCCCTGCACCTCGACACCCGCGACCTCACCCTGCGCCAGGTCCCCTTCGACCTCGCCGCGCACGGGCTGAAGCTGCTGGTCGTCGACACCCGCGTCAAGCACGCCCTCGGCGACGGCGCGTACGCCGAGCGCCGGGCCGGCTGCGAGGCGGGAGCCCGCGCGCTCGGCATCGGCTCCCTCCGCGACCTCCCGTACGAGGGACTGGACGCGGCGCTGGAGACCCTCGCGGCGGCCGGCGAGGACGAGTCGGTCGTGCGCTACGTCCGCCATGTGGTGAGCGACAACCACCGGGTGGAGCAGGTCATCGCGCTGCTCGACGCGGGCGAGGTGCGCGCGGCGGGCCCGGTCCTCACCGAGGGCCATGTCTCGCTCCGCGACGACCTGCGGGTCTCGTGCCCGGAGCTGGACCTCGTGGTCTCCGCGGCGAACGAGGCCGGGGCGCTCGGCGCCAGGATGACCGGCGGCGGCTTCGGCGGCTCCGCGATCGTGCTGGTGGAGGAGGCGATGGAGGACACCGTCGCCAAGGCCGTGTCGGAGGCCTTCACCGCGGCCGGTCACGCCGCGCCGGGAGTCTTCCCCGCGGTTCCCTCGGCGGGGGGCCGGCGGATCGCTCCAGCTGCTTGACCAGGATCAGCTCCGCGACGCCGGGCGGGTAGTCCTCGACCTCGCCGACCACCTCGTACCCCTGCTTCCGGTAGAAGTCCGGGGCCTGGAAGTCCCAGGTCTCCAGCCGGGAGCGGGTGCAGGCCCGGTCGTCGTGGGCGAGGCGCTCCGCCTCGGCGAGCAGCCGCGAGCCGAGGCCGAGGCCGCGGTGGCGGGCGTCGACCCAGAGCAGGTCCACATGGAGCCAGTAGGCCCAGGTCCGTCCGCTCAGCCCGCCGGCCAGCTCCCCCCGCTCGTCCAGGAGCCAGACCTCCAGCGGGACTTCGTGCTCGGCGGAGGTGGAGTGCAGGGCGCGTAACCCGGGTGATCCGTCCCAGTTGTCGTCGTTGAGACGCCGGCCCAGCAGAATACGACGTTCCTTGTCCACTTCGGTCTCAAGACGGAACATGTGCAACACCCCAGACACCGTGGGCGGTCAGTTCTGCGAATCGCCTTCCGGCGACCACCGCCCACCGTAGGCTGATGCGCAGCACCGGTGGGGGCCGGTGCCGTTTCAGGGGACGAGACAGTCGGATACGACGCCCGGGGCGGGTGGCGGCCGGCACGCGGCGGCGGCCGTGCGCCGGCGGTCCACCGGAGTGCTCCGGGCGTCGTGTCCGCCGTGGTCCGTCCTCGTCGGGGCAGGCCATGAACGGGGCGCCCCAGGAGCTCACACAGCATGGGGGTGTCTGTGGCTCGTATCCGGGTTCTGGTGGTCGACGACCACCGCATCTTTGCCGAGTCCCTCGCGGCGGCCCTCGCCGCCGAACCGGACGTCGACGTGTCGGCGGCGGGCAGCGGCCCCGCCGCGCTGCGGTGTCTGGAGCGCGCGGCCGCCGAGGGGCGCCGTTACGACGTGATGCTGGTCGACGCCGAACTGGGCACCCTCGCCACGGGTGGCGCCCACGCCGTCCCCGCGCCGCGCGGCGCACCGGAGGACGCGCCCGCCGGTGTCCCGGTGGACGGCATCTCGCTGGTGGCGGGGGTGCGTTCGAGCCATCCCCGGATCCGCACGGTGGTCCTCGCCGAGAAGGACGACCCGCGCCGGGCGGCGAAGGCGCTGCAGGCCGGGGCCTCCGGCTGGGTCGCCAAGGACTGCTCGCTGCAACGGCTGCTCGCGGTCATACGCGGTGTGCTGCGGGACGAGACACATCTGCCGGCCGCGCTGCTGACCGGCGTCCTGCGGGAGCTGACGGCGGCCCGTAAGCACCGCACCGAGAGCGAGCAGCTCGTCGAGTCGCTGACGCCGCGCGAGCGCGAGGTGCTGCGCTGCATGGTGGCGGGCCTGGGCCGCAAGGCGGTCGCGGAGCGGCTCTTCCTGTCCCCGCACACGGTGCGCACCCATATGCAGAACGTGCTGGGGAAGCTGGGCGTGCACTCCACCCTGGCGGCGGTGGCGCTAGCCCGGCGGGCAGGGGTGGGCCCGGTCGCGCTAACCGGGGATGTTGTCGAACGGGGCGGTCAGCCCGCGTAGCAGTCCGGCCAGTTCGGACCGCTGCTGGCGGGAGAGCTCGCCCAGAATGGCCCGCTCCTGGTCGAGCAGCCCGGCCAGCGACTGGTCGGCCTTGTCCCGGCCCAGATCGGTCAGCCGGACGAGGACACCACGGCGGTCGCTCGGGTCGGGCAGCCGCTCGACCAGATTCTTCTTGGTCAGCCGGTCGATGCGGTTCGTCATCGTGCCCGAGGTGACCAGGGTCTGGGTCAGGAGCTGGCCGGGGGAGAGCTGATACGGGGCGCCGGCCCGGCGCAGCGACGTCAGGACGTCGAATTCCCAGGGCTCCAGCTGGTGCTCCGCGAAGGCGATCCTGCGCGCGCGGTCCAGGTGCCGGGCCAGACGGGAGACGCGGCTCAGGACCTCGAGTGGTTCCACGTCGAGGTCGGGGCGCTCTCGGCGCCATGCAGCGACCAGTCGGTCGACCTCGTCCTCCATGTCGATCAGTGTAGAGGGTCCCTCGACATGAAGTCTCTTGAATTCAAGTGTCTTGACATCAAGAGATTCTGTTGGTGATCCTGACCCCATGACAGCGACCAGCTGGGACCCCCAGCAGTACCTCCGTCACGCGGACCACCGCACCCGCCCCTTCCACGACCTCCTGGCCCGCATCGGCCCCCTCCCGCACGAACCCGCACCCCGCGTCGCCGACCTCGGCTGCGGCGCGGGCAACGTCACCGCGCTCCTCGGCCACCGCTGGCCCGGCGCCCGCATCACCGGCTACGACAGCTCGCCCCGCATGCTGGAGCGCGCCCGCACCCACGCCGGGCCCCTCCTCGACTTCGCCGAGGCCGACGCCGCCACCTGGGAGCCCACCGAGACGTACGACCTCATCGTCTCCAACGCCCTGCTCCAGTGGGTCCCCGGCCACACCGCCCGCTTCCCCCACTGGCTGGACGCCCTCGCCCCCGGCGGCACCCTCGCCTTCCAGGTTCCCGGCAACTTCGACGCACCCAGCCACACCCTCATGCGTGAACTCGCCGGATCCTCCCCCTGGCACGACCGCCTCGGCGGCCTCCTGCGCCACGCGGACGCCGTACACAGCCCGACCGCCTACCTGGACCACCTCACCGCGCCCGGCCGCACCGTGGACGTCTGGGAGACCACCTATCTCCACCTGCTCCAGGGCGAGGACCCTGTCCTCGACTGGGTCAAGGGCACCGGCCTGCGCCCCGTCCTCGACGCCCTCGCCGACGACCCCGAGGCCCGCGACGCCTTCCTCACCGAATACCGCGACCTGCTGCGCACCGCCTACCCGGCCGGCCCGCACGGCACGGTCTTCCCGTTCCGCCGGATCTTCGCGGTCGTCCGCACCCCTGAGGAGCAGCTGTGATCACCGCCGTCGACCATGTCCAGCTCGCCGCCCCGCCCGGATCCGAGGACGCCCTGCGCGCCTTCTACGTGGGCGTACTCGGCCTCACCGAGATCCCCAAGCCCAAGGCACTCGCCGCCCGGGGCGGCTGCTGGTTCGGGACCGGCCCGGTCCAGCTGCACCTGGGCATCGAGGAGGACTTCCGTGCGGCGAGGAAGGCCCACCCGGGCCTGCGCGTCACCGGCATCGACGCCTACGCCGCCCGGCTGGCCGAACACGGCGCCCCCGTCGAGTGGGACGACAACCTCCCCGGCCACCGCCGCTTCCACTCCCAGGACCCGGTGGGCAACCGGCTGGAGTTCCTGGAGCCGGTCACCGGGTGAGCGTCACAGCGCGTCGAGCGCCTCCGGCGAGAGGAAACCACAGGCGTCATCACAACGGGTGACGCTCCGGACCTCAGCTCTTCCGGTGGCCTATCAGCCGCGGCTTCGACTCCAGGTTCTCCAGCCCGTGCCACGCCAGATTCACCAGATGGGCGGCCACCTCGGCCTTCTTCGGCTTCCGTACGTCCAGCCACCACTGGCCGGTCAGCGCCACCATCCCCACCAGCGCCTGCGCGTACAGCGGGGCCAGCTTCGGGTCGAAGCCCCGGGCCTTGAACTCCAGGCCCAGGATGTCCTCGACCTGCGTCGCGATGTCACTGATCAGCGACGCGAAGGTGCCCGTGGACTGCGCGACCGGCGAGTCACGCACCAGGATCCGGAAACCGTCCGTGTACGTCTCGATGTAGTCCAGCAGCGCGAACGCCGCCTGCTCCAGCAGCTCACGCGGATGCCCCGCCGTGAGCGCCCCCGTCACCAGGTCCAGCAACTGGCGCATCTCGCGGTCGACCACGACGGCGTACAGGCCCTCCTTACCGCCGAAGTGCTCGTACACCACCGGCTTGGAGACCCCGGCACGCGCCGCGATCTCCTCCACCGAGGTGCCCTCGAAGCCCTTGTCGGCGAACAGGGTGCGGCCGATGTCCAGGAGCTGCTCGCGGCGCTCCTTGCCCGTCATCCGGACCCGCCGGGCCCTTCGTGTGGGGGCAGGCCTGCTCTTCTCGCCGCTGGTACTTCCGTCGGTCGCCACGTCGTCAATCATGCCGGGTCTGCGGCCGCGGCCTTGCGGCGGGAGGCGATACGCGAGGCATCCGGCCACCGCACGTCGTGCGCCCAGCCCAGCTTCTCGAACCAGCGGATCAGCCGGGCGCTGGAATCGATCTGGCCCCTCATCACGCCGTGCCGCGCGCTCGTGGGGTCCGCGTGGTGCAGGTTGTGCCACGACTCGCCGCACGAGAGCACCGCCAGCCACCACACGTTCCCCGACCGGTCACGGGACTTGAAGGGCCGCTTCCCGACCGCGTGACAGATCGAGTTGATCGACCACGTCACGTGGTGCAGCAGCGCCACCCGGACCAGTGAACCCCAGAAGAAGGCCGTGAACGCACCCCACCACGACATCGTGACCAGGCCGCCGACCAGCGGCGGGATCGCCAGCGAGAGGATCGTGAAGCTGAGGAAGTGACGCGAGATCGCACGGATCGCCGGGTCCTTGACCAGGTCCGGGGCGTACTTCTGCTGCGGTGTCTGCTCCTCGTTGAACATCCAGCCGATATGGGCCCACCACAGGCCCTTCAGCAGCGCCGGCAGGTTCTCGCCGAACCGCCACGGCGAGTGCGGGTCGCCCTCGGCGTCGGAGAACCGGTGGTGCTTGCGGTGGTCGGCCACCCAGCGCACCAGCGGACCCTCCACCGCCATCGAACCCGCGACGGCCAGGGTGAGGCGGAGCGGGCGGTTCGCCTTGAACGAGCCGTGCGTGAAGTAGCGGTGGAAGCCGATCGTCACGCCGTGGCAGCCCCAGTAGTACATGACGACCAGCAGACCCAGATCGAGCCAGCTGACGCCACGGCCCCAGGCCAGCGGCACCGCCGCTACCAGGGCCGCGAAGGGCACCACGATGAACAGCAGCAGAGCGAGCTGCTCGACCGAACGCTTCTTGTCGCCGCCGAGCGTGGCGGAGGGAGCTGCGGAGTCGCCTGCCGCCGTCGGCAGGCCGTCGTCGATCACATCGGGGCTGGTGGGCATGGGGAGTCCCCCGTGAGGTGAGGAAATATGACGGTATGAGCGGGCTACGCTTCCGTAACCTACGGCAACGTAAGTATGGCAGCGAAGAGCGCCACGACACGAGAGCGCCGCCGCCACAAGCCGTGTCCGGCGAGGCCCTCACCCCCCGTCTACCCTCGATCCGTCTCACGGTGCAGGGCAGCGAGCACGCCGAACCCCCGGACACCTATCCTGGGTGGGTCGGACAGCGCGGTCCGCACTCTGCATATCCGGGGTGACCCGTCAGCACCGCGAGCGCCCCGGCCCCCCTGACAGACGTGCTCAACCACTGCAAGGAGCCGCACACTGTGAGCAGTGCCGACCAGACCCCTGCCGCCAACACCGAACTGCGGGCCGACATCCGCCGCCTCGGCGACCTGCTGGGTGAGACCCTCGTACGACAGGAGGGCCAGGACCTCCTCGACCTCGTCGAGCGCGTCCGCGCCCTGACCCGCACCGACGGTGAGGCAGCAGCAGAGCTCCTCGGAGACACGGACCTGGAGACCGCCGCACAGCTCGTGCGCGCCTTCTCCACCTACTTCCACCTCGCCAACGTGACCGAGCAGGTCCACCGCGCCCACGAGATGCGCGACCGCCGGGCCGCCGAGGGCGGGCTCCTCGCCCGCACCGCCGACCGCCTCAAGGACGCCGACCCCGAACACCTGCGCGAGACGGTCAAGAACCTCAACGTCCGGCCCGTCTTCACCGCACACCCCACCGAGGCCGCACGGCGCTCCGTCCTCAACAAGCTCCGCCGCATCGCCGAACTCCTCGAAACCCCGGTCATCGAGGCCGACCGCCGGCGCCAGGACATCCGGCTGGCCGAGAACATCGACCTCATCTGGCAGACCGACGAACTCCGCGTGGTCCGCCCGGAACCCGCCGACGAGGCCCGCAACGCCATCTACTACCTCGACGAACTCCACGCCAACGCGGTGGGCGACGTCCTGGAGGACCTGGCCGCCGAACTGGAGCGCGTCGGCGTCGAACTGCCCGCCGGCACCCGCCCCCTCACCTTCGGCACCTGGATCGGAGGCGACCGCGACGGCAACCCCAACGTCACGCCCACCGTCACCTGGGACGTGCTCATCCTCCAGCACGAGCACGGCATCACCGACGCCCTCGAACTCGTCGACCAGCTGCGCGGACTGCTCTCCAACTCCATCCGCTACACCGGAGCCACCGACGAGCTCCTCACCTCCCTCCAGACCGACCTGGAGCGCCTCCCCGAGATCAGCCCCCGCTACAAGCGGCTGAACGCCGAGGAGCCCTACCGCCTCAAGGCCACCTGCATCCGGCAGAAGCTGGTCAACACCCGCGAACGCCTCGCCGCCGGCACCGCGCACCGCCCCGGCTGCGACTACCTCGGCACCTCCGAGCTCATCGCCGACCTCGCCCTCATCCAGACCTCCCTGCGAGAGCACCGCGGCGGACTCTTCGCCGACGGCCGCATGGACCGCACCATCCGCACGCTCACCGCGTTCGGCCTCCAGCTCGCCACCATGGACGTACGCGAACACGCCGACGCCCACCACCACGCGCTCGGCCAGCTCTTCGACCGCCTCGGCGAAGAATCCTGGCGCTACGCCGACATGCCCCGCGACTACCGGCAGAAGCTCCTCGCCAAGGAACTCCGCTCCCGCCGCCCCCTCGCCCCGACCCCGGCCCCGCTGGACGCCGCGGGCGAGAAGACCCTCGGCGTCTTCCACACCATCAAGCAGGCCTTCGAGCGCTTCGGCCCCGAAGTCATCGAGTCCTACATCATCTCGATGTGCCAGGGCGCCGACGACGTCTTCGCCGCCGCCGTCCTCGCCCGCGAGGCCGGCCTCATCGACCTCCACGGCGGCTGGGCCAAGATCGGCATCGTCCCGCTCCTGGAGACCACCGACGAGCTCAAGGCCGCCGACGTCATCCTCGACGCGATGCTCGCCGACCCCTCCTACCGCAGGCTCGTCTCCCTCCGCGGCGACGTCCAGGAGGTCATGCTCGGCTACTCCGACTCCTCCAAGTTCGGCGGCATCACCACCTCCCAGTGGGAGATCCACCGCGCCCAGCGCCGGCTCCGCGACGTCGCCCACCGCTACGGCGTACGCCTGCGCCTCTTCCACGGCCGCGGCGGCACCGTCGGCCGAGGCGGCGGCCCCTCCCACGACGCGATCCTCGCCCAGCCCTGGGGAACGCTGGAGGGCGAGATCAAGGTGACCGAGCAGGGCGAGGTCATCTCCGACAAGTACCTCATCCCCGCCCTCGCCCGCGAGAACCTGGAGCTGACCGTCGCGGCCACCCTCCAGGCCTCCGCACTCCACACCGCACCCCGCCAGTCCGACGAAGCCCTCGCCCGCTGGGACGCGGCCATGGACACCGTCTCCGACGCAGCCCACCAGGCCTACCGCAAGCTCGTCGAGGACCCCGACCTCCCCGCGTACTTCCTCGCCTCCACCCCGGTGGACCAGCTCGCCGACCTGCACCTCGGCTCACGGCCCTCCCGCCGCCCCGGCTCGGGCGTCTCCCTCGACGGCCTGCGCGCCATCCCCTGGGTCTTCGGCTGGACCCAGTCCCGCCAGATCGTCCCCGGCTGGTTCGGCGTCGGCTCCGGCCTCAAGGCACTGCGCGAAGCCGGACTCGACCCCGTCCTGGAAGAAATGCACGGACAGTGGCACTTCTTCCAGAACTTCCTCTCCAACGTCGAGATGACCCTGGCCAAGACCGACCTGCGCATCGCCCGGCACTACGTCGACACCCTCGTCCCCGACGAGCTCAAGCACGTCTTCGACGTCATCGAGGCCGAGCACGAACTCACCGTGCAGGAAGTCCTCAAGGTCACCGGCGGCAAGGAACTCCTCGGCACCAGCCCGGTGCTCCAGCAGACCTTCGCCATCCGCGACGCCTACCTGGACCCCATCTCCTACCTCCAGGTATCCCTGCTCGCCCGCCAGCGCCAGGCGCTCGAACGCGGCGAAGAACCCGACCCGCTGCTCGCACGCGCCCTGCTGCTCACCGTCAACGGTGTCGCCGCAGGCCTCCGCAACACCGGCTGATCACCATGTGAGCGGGTGCGGCCCCTGTCAGAGGGCGATGAACGTCGCCAGCAGCAGGACCGCACCCGCGATCCCGGCCCCCCACGCCGTCCGCGTCAGCCGCATACCGCCGCCGATCACCAACGCGGCCAGCATCAGCGCACCACCCAACGGCACCCAGGCATGCAGAAAGCCCGGCAACCCGGTACGCACCACGTCCCCGGTCCCGGGCTTCACCACCACGGGGAAACGGTCCCCCTTCTTCACCGCGACGGACCGGTCCACCGCCACCTCGGACCGCGCCTGCGACATCGCGTCCGGCGCGAACGACCCCGTACACGCGTCGTCACCGCACCCCGTCACCGTCATCGTCCCGTGCTCACGGCCCTTGGCCAGAACGATGTGATGCGCGGTGTCCCACGACGTCCACACACCCGCCACCAGCAGCAACAGCACGACACAGCCCGCGGCGAACGTACGGCCATGGGCCACCAGCCGGTGGGAGGAACTCCGCTTCATGGGGGCCGATCCTTGGGCAGAGCCCTGCCGCCGGTCAACCTATGGCCGAAAAACACCCAAGAAGCAGCACGAATGTCAGGAGTTGTACGCGGACTGAGCCCGCTCCAGCCCCTCCGCCAGCAACGACTCCACCGCATCCGCCGACCGGTCCACCAGATACGCAAGCTCCTTGCGCTCCGCCGACGAGAAATCCTTCAGCACGAAATCCGCCACCTGCATCCGCCCCGGCGGCCGGCCGATCCCGAACCGCACCCGGTGATAATCCGGACCCATCGCCTTCGTCATCGACTTCAGCCCGTTGTGCCCGTTGTCGCCGCCACCCGACTTCAGCCGCAACATCCCGAAATCGATGTCCAGCTCGTCATGCACCGCCACGATGTGATCCGTCGGCACCTTGTAGAAGTCCCGCAACGCCGTCACCGGACCACCCGACAGATTCATGTACGACATCGGCTTCGCCAGCACCACACGACGACTCGACGGCCCCGGCGGACCGATCCGCCCCTCCAGCACCTGCGCCTGCGCCTTCTGCGCCCGCTTGAACTTCCCACCGATCCGCTCAGCCAGCAGATCGGCCACCATGAAACCGACGTTGTGCCGGTTCGCCGCGTACTCGGGGCCGGGATTACCGAGGCCCACGATCAGCCAGGGGTCGGTGGCGTCGGACATCAGAGCTCGGTCTCCTCGCGTACGTACACAGCCGGTCGATACAGGGAAACGGGGCGGCGGAACCCCCGGAAGGGAACCGCCACCCCGTCAGTCAAGCAGGTGGGGCGAGGATCAGGCCTCGGCCGGGGCCTCCTCGGCGGGGGCCTCCTCCGCCTGCGCGGAGACGATCTGGAGCACGACGGCGTCCTCGTCGCCCGCCAGCACCGAACCCTTGGGCAGCGGGATGTCCTTCGCGAGGATCGAGTCACCGGCGTCCAGGCCCGCGATCGAGACCGTGACGGACTCGGGGATGTGCGTGGCCTCGGCCTCGACGAGCAGCGTGTTCTGCACGTACTCGAGAAGGTTGGCACCCGGGGCCAGCTCGCCCTCGACGTGCACCGCGATCTCGACCTCGACCTTCTCGCCGCGCTTCACGGTCAGCAGGTCGACGTGCTCGATGTTGCCCTTGATGGCGTTACGCTGCACGGCCTTCGGGATGACCAGCGCGTCCTTGCCGTCGATCTCCAGACCGATCAGCACGTTGGCGGTACGCAGCGCGAGCAGCAGCTCGTGGCCCGGCAGGTTGATGTGAACCGGCTCAGCACCGTGGCCGTAGACGACCCCGGGAACCAGGTTGGCGCGACGGGTACGACGGGCAGCGCCCTTGCCGAACTCCGTACGGACCGTTGCGTCGAGCTTGATCTCAGCCATGCTGCACTCCTCGTAGGTGACTCGAAAGGTGACGAAAAACCGATGGTCACCCGGCCCACGACAGGCCTGCTACGAAGAGCGCGTCGATAACGGAGCACCGACCCCATGACCAGGCATGAGAACGGCCTCCCTCGCCGAGCAACTTGTTCAGTCTACCCGGCGGGAAGGCCGCACCCAAAGTCGATCACCCGCAGGTGATCACTCCTGCTCCTCGAAGAGGCTCGTCACCGAACCGTCCTCGAACACCTCACGCACCGCACGCGCGATCGTCGGCGCGATCGAGAGCACCGTGATCTTGTCGATCTCCAGCTCACCCGGCGTCGGCAGCGTGTCCGTGAACACGAACTCACTGACCTTCGAGTTCTTCAGACGGTCCGCGGCCGGACCCGACAGCACCCCGTGCGTCGCCGTCACTATGACGTCCTCCGCACCGTGCGCGAACAGGGCGTCCGCGGCGGCACAGATCGTGCCACCCGTGTCGATCATGTCGTCGACCAGGACACACACCCGGCCCTCGACGTTACCCACGACCTCGTGGACGCTGACCTGGTTCGGCACGTCCTTGTCACGCCGCTTGTGCACGATCGCCAGCGGAGCGTCCAGACGGTCGCACCAGCGGTCCGCCACCCGCACACGGCCGGCGTCCGGCGAGACGATCGTCAGCTTCGAACGGTCGACCTTCGCACCCACGTAGTCCGCCAGGATCGGCAGCGCGAACAGGTGGTCCACCGGGCCGTCGAAGAAGCCCTGGATCTGGTCCGTGTGCAGATCCACCGTGAGGATGCGGTCCGCACCCGCCGTCTTCATCAGGTCCGCGATCAGACGCGCCGAGATCGGCTCACGGCCACGGTGCTTCTTGTCCTGACGGGCGTACCCGTAGAACGGCACGATCACCGTGATGGAACGGGCCGACGCGCGCTTCAGCGCGTCCAGCATGATCAGCTGCTCCATGATCCACTTGTTGATCGGAGCCGTGTGGCTCTGGATCAGGAAGCAGTCGGCGCCACGGGCGGACTCCTGGAAACGTACGTAGATCTCACCGTTGGCGAAATCGAAGGCCTTCGTCGGCACGAGGCCGACACCCAGTTGATGCGCGACCTCCTCGGCCAGCTCGGGGTGGGCGCGGCCGGAGAAGAACATCAGTTTCTTCTCGCCGGTCGTCTTGATCCCGGTCACAGCACAGTCTCCTCAGACGTGTATCTGGCCCCGCGCAGCATGTGTCCCGATGTGCGACGAGCCAGCCGAAATGGGTGAGCACCTATCACGGTACGCCGCCTTTGGCGCACCTGTTTCCGGTCAGCTTTCGCCGTCGGACTCCTGCGAGGCGGCCTGAGCGGCCTGAGCCGCCGCGCTCCCGGGACGCTTACGGGCGACCCAACCCTCGATATTCCGCTGCTGGCCCCGCGCGACGGCCAGCGAACCCGCCGGCACATCCTTGGTGATGACCGAACCCGCGGCCGTGTAAACGCCGTCCCCGACCGTGACAGGCGCCACAAACATATTGTCCGACCCGGTCCGGCAGTGCGACCCGATCGTGGTGTGGTGCTTCGCCACCCCGTCGTAGTTCACGAACACGCTCGCCGCACCGATGTTGGTGTGATCGCCGATCGTCGCGTCCCCGACGTAACTCAGGTGCGGCACCTTCGTGCCCTCGCCGATCGTCGCGTTCTTCATCTCGACGTACGTACCGGCCTTGGCCTTCGCACCCAGCCGCGTGCCCGGCCGCAGATACGCGAACGGCCCCACCGACGCCCCGGGGCCCACCTCCGCGCCGTCCGAGACCGTGTTGTCCACCCGCGCGCCCGCGTGGACCACGGTGTCCTTCAGACGGGAGTTCGGACCCACCTCGGCGTCCTCGGCGAGATGCGTCGACCCCAGCAGCTGGGTCCCCGGGTGCACGACCGCGTCACGCTCGTACGTCACCGTCGCGTCGATCAGCGTCGACGCCGGGTCCACGACCGTCACGCCCGCCAGCATGGCGCGCTCCAGCAGCCGCTCGTTGAGCAGACGCCGCGCCTCGGCCAGCTGGAGCCGGTTGTTGATGCCCAGGATCTCCCGGTGGTCGCCCGCCACGGACGCCCCCACGCGGTGCCCGGCCTCCCGCAGGATCGACAGCACGTCGGTGAGGTACTCCTCGCCCTGGCTGTTGTCCGTGCGCACCTTGCCGAGCGCGTCGCTCAGCAGCCGGCCGTCGAACGCGAAGACCCCGGAGTTGATCTCCCGGATCGCGCGCTGCGCGTCGGTGGCGTCCTTGTGCTCGACGATCTCGGTGACCGCCCCGGTGGCCGCGTCGCGGACGATCCGGCCGTAGCCGGTGGAGTCCGGGACCTCGGCGGTCAGGACGGTGACGGCGTTGGCGTCGGCGGAGTGCGTGGCGGCGAGCGCGGAGAGGGTCTCGCCGGAGAGCAGCGGGGTGTCCCCGCAGACGACGATCACGGTGCCGTCGACGGTGCCGCCGAGCTCCTCCAGGCCCATCCGGACCGCGTGGCCGGTGCCGTTCTGCTCGGCCTGGTAGGCGGTGCGTACGGGGGTGTCCCCGGCGGAGAGGTGCGCGGTGACCTGCTCGCTGGCGTGGCCGACGACCACGACGAGGTGCTGGGGGTCGAGCTCACGGGAGGCGGCGACGACATGCCCGACGAGCGAGCGCCCGGAGATCTCGTGCAGGACCTTGGGTGTCTTCGACTTCATGCGGGTGCCCTCACCCGCTGCGAGGACGACGACGGCGGCCGGGTGGTGGACGCTCACGGAATTGCCCTTCGGCTTCGGGTGGTGGACACCCGCAGGATACCGGGGGCGTATATGCCCGAAACGAGCGCGGGCCCCGACCGTGAGGTCGGGGCCCGATGCGTGGGCTCCCGGGGAAGGAATCGAACCCTCATTCAATGGACCAAAACCATTTGTCCTGCCATTAGACGACCCGGGATGGTCTGCGGCGTTATGTCCGATTCTCTTGATCGGCGCATTTCGCAGCCCCTACTATGCCGTACCACCAGCCCTCGATGCGACGGTACAGGTCGGCGCTTTTCAGAACCCGGACCACGAGGCAACCGCGGTAACCCTCGCCTGTGTTCTTCCGGTTCGTCTTCGGGGAGTGCCTTTTGAGCGAGGTCTTGCCGAATGCCGAGGGCGCGGCGCCTGTGAGATCCGCCCAGTAGTGCTCGGCGCCTGTGACATCGGCGGTCTCGTGGATGTGCACGTGGAACCGAAGGTGCTCCGGTGGGACGCCCAGGAGGCGCAGCCATGCGAGATAGACCGAGATCATGTCGGGGTCGCTGTTGATGAAGGTGACTCTCTCCTGCGAGCGGTGAGGCTTCGATTTGGACCCCTCGGCCCAGTAGAGGCCTACGCCCACCAGGAACAGCTCACGGGGGCTGAGTGAGCCGATCTCGTCCTCCGCCGCCCTCTTCGTGCGCACGCGCTCGGCCTCGCGCCGCTGAAGGGTGACTTCCCAGCCCCGCCGCGCGATGGCGGATGCCTCCTCGCGAGAACGCTTGCGCTCCGGCTTCGGCAGGTCGCGGACCCACAGGGAGATCGAGCTCTTCGAGCAGCCCAGCTCCACCTGGATCTGGTCGTAGGTCATGCCCTGGAGCCGTAGCTCCCGGGCTTTCGCGCGCAGGTCGTCCTTGGCGTTGGGGCGCTTCGTCCACTCCGGGGCAGGCTCGCCCTCCAGGAGCCGGTTCAGGATTTCGTTGTTGTCGACGTACAGCCGGTCGCGGATCTGGCGTCTGCTGAGCCCCTCCCGCCGGAGCGCGAGGGCCTTCTCGCGCAGGCCCTCGAAGCCCGCGTACTTGCCACTGGCATGTGTCATGCGAACAGCGTCGTCCGGAATACGGACGTCCGGGTCGAAAGGATGCTCGGTTCACCGGATCGTGCGATCTACCCGCCTTTGCGGTACGACCGGTCACTTTCCGTGCTGCCGGAGTCTCCGGAAAATGGGATGCGTCCGCCCGTACGCTGGATGCCATGACCGCAACGGGGGCAGACCAGGAAGCGGCGGGGCCGACCCCCCGCGGCTACTGGTGGTGGGATCGGCGGCGTGGTGTCGCCCTGGACGTGGGGCTGGCGCTGGTTTCGGCGCTGGAGTGTGCGCTGGAGGGGGTGGAGTTCGCCGGGGACACCGGGCTGCCGGTGCCGCTGGGGGTGCTCTTCGGGCTGCTGGCCGGTTCGGTGCTGGTGCTGCGGCGGCGGTGGCCGATCGCGGTGGTGCTGGTGTCGATAGCGACGACGCCGGCCGAGATGGGCTTCCTGATGGGGATCGTCGGGCTGTACACCCTGGCCGCCTCGGACGTGCCGCGCCGGATCACGGTGGTGCTGACGGGGATGACGCTCGTGGGCACGTTCATCGTGTCGTACGTGCGGTTGCGGCAGAGCGTGAGCGCGCACGCGGATTTCGGGCCGGGTGTCTGGTACGTCCCGGTGGTGTCCCTCTTCATGTCGCTGGGGCTGACGGCGCCCTCGGTGCTCTTCGGTCTCTACATCGGGGCCAGGCGCAGGCTGATGGAGAGCCTGCGGGAGCGTGCGGACTCGCTGGAGCGGGAGCTGTCGCTGCTGGCGGACCGGGCGGAGGAGCGGGCCGAGTGGGCGCGTACGGAGGAGCGGACCCGGATCGCGCGGGAGATGCATGACGTGGTGGCGCACCGGGTGAGTCTGATGGTGGTGCACGCGGCGGCGTTGCAGGCGGTGGCGCCGAAGGATCCGGCGAAGGCGGTGCGTAACGCGGTGCTGGTGGGGGACATGGGCCGACAGGCGTTGACGGAGCTGCGGGAGATGCTCGGGGTGCTGCGGAGCGGGGACGCGCTGGTGGCTCCGCGGGCGGGGCAGGTGCCGTTGGCCTCGGTGGGGCGGGTGGCGGCCGCTGCGGCTGCGGAGGCGCTGGAGGAGGGGCCTCGGCTGCACGAGGTGGAGGCGCTGGTGGCGCAGTCGCGGGAGGCGGGGATGACGGTGGAGCTCTCGGTGGAGGGGGAGCTGCGTCCGTATGCGCCGGAGGTGGAGCAGACGGCGTACCGGGTGGTGCAGGAGGCGTTGACGAACGTGCACAAGCATGCAGCGGGTGCGCGGACGTGGGTGCGGTTGGCGCATCGGGGGGCGGAGGTGGCGATGCAGGTGGAGAACGGTCCGACGGACGGTGTGACGGCGGATGCGGGGCTGCCGAGCGGGGGCAACGGTCTGGTGGGGATGCGGGAGCGGGTGCTGGGGCTCGGGGGTGTGTTCGTGTCGGGGCCGACGGATGCGGGGGGTTTCCGGGTGTCGGCGGTGCTGCCGGACGGCGGTCCGGCCGCGGCGTAGGGGGCGTACGGCCGTCGGAGGCGGGGTGGCCGTCCAGCCGCTGGTGGGGCGGGTGCTCGGCCGGCGGAGGTGGCGCGGGGGTCAGCCGCTGGTGAGGCGGGCGGGCTGGGCGCCGGTCATGAGGGTTTCGAGGGCGCGGTCGATGTCGGAGCCGAGGTACCAGTCGCCGGTGTGGTCGATGGAGTAGACGCGTCCTTCGCTGTCGATGGCGAGGACGGCTTGTCCGTCGCCTTCTTCGCCGAGGGGGGCGACCTCGGTTTCGAGGGCGCGGCCGAGGTCGCCGAGGGTGCGTGCGAGGTGGAGTCCGCTGAGCGGGTCGATGTGCACGGTGGGGGTGGCGATCTGGCGGCCGGGCGCGGTGGAGGTGATGTGGAGTCCGCCGAATTCGGCCCAGGCTTCGACGGCTGCGGGGAAGACGGCGTGCTGGTGTCCGGCGGGGGAGGCGTGGGAGCGGAGGGCGTCGGCCCATTCCTCGGCCTGGCGGATGTCCCAACGGCCGGGTTGCCAGCCGGCGTCGCGGAGTGCGGCGTCGACGGCGACGGGGAAGCGCGTGGTGGAGGTGCGGTTCTGCTGGGCGGGTACGTCGGTCCGGTCGTGCATGGTGGTGTGCTCAGCCCTTCTCGGCGGTGGTCGCCGCACCGGTGGTGAGGTCGACGGGGCGTACGCCGAAGTGGGCGAGCATCGCCGTGCAGGAGCGGCAGGGGGGCGCGTAGCTGCCGTGGAGGGGGTCGCCGTCCTCGCGGATGCGGCGGGCGGTGAGGCGCGCGTGTTTGAGTGCGCGGCGGGCTTCGCCGTTGGTGAGGGGTTTGCGCTGGGCGCGTTTGGAGCGGCTGTCGTCGGCGGCGGTGAGCTGGCGTGACAGGAGTATGGCTTCGGGGCAGCGGCCGGTGAAGCGTTCGCGCTGGTTGCTGGTGAGGGTGTCGAGGAAGTCCTGCACGAGGGGGTGGAGGACGGGTGGCTGGTCGCCTTTGCCCGCGGTGCAGGTGAGGGTCTCTCCGCGTACGGACAGCGCTGCGGCCACCGCGGGCAGGATGCCGTCGCGGCGGTGGTGGAGCTGGGGTGCGCGGTTGGGTTCGGTGGTGCTCCAGCTGAGTCGTGGGTCTCCGGATGTGACTGTTTGTGCTGTGTGCATGGTGCTGGTGTCCCTCCCTGCAATCCCCCGAGTTGCGGGGGACAGCCTGCCAAATATGCAGGGTGGTGGGGAAGCTGGGTGGGTGAAACGTGTCTGCGTGTCGCGGCGGGGTGGGGTGGTTGTCGTACGTCCGTCACGTGGTGGTGACGGTGGGTGAGGGGTGTGGCTGGGGCGGGGGGCGTTGTTGCGTCACCGCATAGGCTGTGCGGAACACCAGACGCAGCAGGGGGCAACCGCCATGACGACAGGTCGGCTCGGGCAGCAAGCCGCGCCACCGAATGCGGCCTATGCCGGGCAGGTCGTGCATTTCCCGGATCCGGTCCGGGCGTCCCGCCATCCCAGGGGTGTGCGTGTGGACGGGAACGGCTATCCGGTGCTTTCGCCGTACGCGCGTGCGGCCGCGGAGATCGCGGATCCGCCTCCGGGGTTCGGTGTCGACGAGCTTCGGCTGACGGATTACGTGTCGGCGAACGCGGCGTTGGCGGCGAGTGGTCATGAGCTGTGGGACACGATTCCCTCGGTGGCGACCCCGCACGGCTGGACGTGGCATCACGTGGCGGGTGGCCGGCGGATGGAGCTGGTGCCGGTCGAGGTGAAGGCGTTGTTGCGTCATCACGGTGGTCTGGCGACGGCTGCGGTGGATCAGAACCGCCGGGGTACGCGGCCGTTGCAGGAGACGCGGCCCGCTCATTTCCGGTTGCCGAAGGGTTCGGTGGCGGTGGGTGAGCAGCAGATCCTGGGTGTCGAGGAGGATCTGGGTTATCGGCTTCCGGGTGCGTACCGGTCGTTCCTGAAGGCGGCGGGTGGTTCGGCGCCGGTGGGTGCGGCGTTGGACGCGGAGTTGGGTCTGCTGGTGGACCAGCCGTTCTTCACGGTGCGTGAGGAAGCGGCTGTGAACGACCTGGTCTATGTGAACAAGTGTCTGCGTGATCACTTCACGAAGGATTTTCTGGGCGTGGGTTTTGTCCAGGGCGGGATTCTCGCGGTGAAGGTGCGGGGTTCCGACGTGGGTTCGGTGTGGTTCTGTGCGTACGACGATGCGCGGGATCAGGACGGCTGGGGTGTGCAGGAGCGGGTGGACCGGCTTCTGCTGCCGTGCGGTGAGGACTTCGACGCGTTCCTCCAGCGGCTGGCGGGTAATCCGCCGGAGTTGGAGACGGTGGCGAACCTGATGGTGGACGGTGGCTTCGCGCGGGCCGTCCCGGTGGAGGGGTGAGCGCGGTGGTGACGTTCGCGCAGGCGCAGGAGCGGGCGGATGAGTGGGTCAACGGTGATGTGCCCGCGTATCAGCACCGTGAGGTCCGGGTCCGTGAGTTCGAGCTGGGTTTCGTGGTGTGGGCCGAGGACCGTGCGGAGGGTCCTGTCTCGGACGGGGGCCGTCAGCGGCTGGTGATCGCCCGGGACAGTGGTGAGGCCACGTTGTGGCCCGGGCTGCCGGTGGGTGAGGTGATCCGGCGGTACGAGGAGGATTACGGGGCGTCCGCGGAGGCGGAGGCTGCTCCGGAGCCGCCGCAGCGTATCGATCTGAATCAGACGTCGTTCCTGTTGACGCCGCCGGAGTGGCTCCAGGAGGCGGCGGACAAGCTGGGGATTCCGGACCGGCGTGCGGAGTCGGACGCGGATGCGCCGTCTGCTCCCGCCGCCCCCTCTTCCGCTTCTTCTGCTTCTTCTCCCCCTTCTTCTTCTGCTCCTGCGCCGGCGCGTGCCGATTCGGGGTCGGCGTGGCCGGCTGCCGGTGGGCAGGCTGATCATGAGCCGACGGCGAACGACGGTGTGCCGGCCGGTGGGACGCCGTGGGCGGGTACGGACACGAACGCGGGTGCCGACGAGGGTGCGGTGCCGTTGCCGGCGACGGTGTTCGCGCCGCCGCTGTCGGGGTCGGACGATGACGAGGCTCCGCCGAGGGTCGTTTCCGCGGAGGCGCCCACGGCGCTGATGTCGGGTGGCAGTCAGCTGCCGCCGACGGCGGTCGTGCCGGGGCTGGATCCGCAGGCGCCGCCGCCGGGGCCTCCCGCTCCTGCGGCGCCGACGCCTTCTGCTCCCGTCGTTCCTGCTCCTGCCGCGCCTTCGGCCGGGGGTCCGGGCCCGGGTGCGGGGGACATCGCGGACGCTGCGACGAGCAAGGCGGTCGTGCCGCCGCGTGGTGCGAGGGGTTCGGGGCCGACGACTCCGCCGCCGCCCGGGGCGCCGGGTACGCCGGGGGTGCGGCCGGGGGCGACTCCGCCGCCTTCCGGGCCGGGTGCGCCGGGTGCGCCGGCGGGTGGGTATGTGCCGACGCAGCTCGTGTCGCAGCTGGGGCCTCCGGGTGCGCCGGACTCGGGAGCGACGCCGCCTCCTCCCGGGCCGCCTGGTCCGCCCGGGCCTCCTCCTGGTGCCACGCCGCCTCCGGGTGGTGGGGTGCACCATGCCGCGACGA
>NZ_JAERUC010000157.1 GCF_016745505.1 Streptomyces silvae
GGGCGCCCCCGGCAGCAGCTGCTGCCGGGGGCGCCCTCGTACCGCTCCGGTGTCCGGCCGGGGCCGGAGTCCGGTCAGATCAGGCCGAGCTCGCGGACCGCGTCGCGCTCCTCGGTGAGCTCCTTGACCGACGCGTCGATGCGCGCACGGGAGAACTCGTTGATGTCCAGGCCCTGGACGATCTCGTACTTCCCGTCCTTCGTGGTGACCGGGAAGGAGGAGATGATGCCCTCGGGCACGCCGTAGGAGCCGTCCGACGGGATACCCATCGAGGTCCAGTCGCCCTCGGCGGTGCCGTTGACCCAGGTGTGCACGTGGTCGATGGCGGCGTTGGCGGCCGAGGCGGCCGAGGACGCGCCACGGGCCTCGATGATCGCGGCGCCGCGCTTGGCGACGGTCGGGATGAAGGTGTCGGCCAGCCATGCCTCGTCGTTGACGACCTCGGCGGCGTTCTTGCCGGCGATCTCCGCGTGGAAGATGTCCGGGTACTGGGTCGCCGAGTGGTTGCCCCAGATCGTCAGCCGCTTGATGTCGGAGACGGCGGAACCGGTCCTGGCGGCCAGCTGCGAGATCGCGCGGTTGTGGTCCAGACGCGTCATCGCCGTGAAGCGCTCCGCCGGTACGTCCGGGGCGGCGGCCTGGGCGATGAGGGCGTTGGTGTTGGCCGGGTTGCCGACAACGAGGACCTTGATGTCGTCCGCGGCGTTGTCGTTGATGGCCTTGCCCTGCGGCTTGAAGATGCCGCCGTTGGCGGACAGCAGGTCGCCGCGCTCCATGCCCTTGGTGCGCGGGCGGGCGCCGACGAGGAGGGCGACGTTCGCGCCGGCGAAGCCGACGTTGGGGTCGTCCGTGATCTCGATGCCGCGCAGCAGCGGGAAGGCGCAGTCGTCGAGCTCCATGGCGGTGCCCTCGGCGGCCTTCAGGCCCTGCGGGATCTCGAGGAGTCGCAGGTTGACCGGCACATCCGGGCCGAGCAGGTGGCCGGAGGCGATGCGGAAGAGCAGCGCGTAGCCGATCTGGCCGGCTGCGCCGGTCACGGTGACATTCACGGGAGTGCGGGTCATGGCGATCTCCGTTAGACAGCTGGCGGTGGGGGTCCCTGCCCCTGGTGCTGGATATCTCTGAATCTTGACGTGAAGAGATATCCAGCCGTCAGGCTATCCGACCCTCGCCGCCCGGACCGCCCGCCCCCCTGTGGCACCGCGCACAGTCGGTCACGCAGCGCAGCGGCGCCGTGCGTCACTCAGGTGTGGTGCAGCCGGTCGTCCCGGAGGCGAGGGTCGCGCACGCCTCGGCGTCGGAGGCCTTCTTCACGGCGACCATCGGGGTGTACGCGTCGGCATCGGCGTCGACCGTGCCCTCCTGCTCCGACGAGCCGTCCGTGATCTTCACGGTGTCGCCCGGGGACGCCTGGGTGATACGGGCCCACGCGGCCCCGCAGGTCTCGCTGTAGCGGACCTCGACGAGGCCCCCGCCGACGGTCGCCCTGGCGACCGTCCCGGCGAACTCGCCGCCGCAGCCCATGGCTTCCGGGTCCTGGCCGGTGCAGTCGGCGCCGCTGCACTCGACCCCGGCGGGCAGCTGCGGCGCACTCGCGGTGGGCTCGGCGGAGGGTGTCGCGGCCGCCGCACCCGCGTCGTCGTCCCCGCCCAGGTCCGTGAGGAGCACGGCGCCGGCTATCAGCAGCAGCGCGCCCACGACGCCGGCGAGGACCAGGGGCAGCTTGCGACGGCCGCCCTCCTTCCGGTCTCCGGGACCGCTGCCCGTGAGGTGGTCGCTCCCGCCCGCGTCCGGAACGGCTCCGGGGTGCGGCTGCTGCGGGATCCGCGGAGCCGTGGAGCGCTGGACGGGCACGGACGGGCGGCCCGCGCCGGGCCCCTCGCCGACGGGCCCGCCGGCGGTGGAGACGCCCGTACCACCCCCGACGCCCGTACCGCTCGTACCGCTCGTGCCGCCGGCCGTGCGGGCCGCGCGCCTGCTCGCCACGGGGGCCGCCGCCACACCCGCCTCGTTGAGCGCGGCACGCGCCTGGGAGATCCTGATGGCCTCCATCGTCATGTCGTGGCGCATCTCGGAGCGGCTCCAGGCACGCTCGGCCAGCTCCCACATCGTGGTCAGATGGTGGAGTTGAGTGTCCGTCACCTCGGCGAGCGCGACGATCGCGCCCTTGGGTGCGAGCAGCCTGCCGTTGAGATACCGCTCCCATGACGTCTTGCTGTAGCCCGTGCGGTCGGCGACCGCGGCCAGGCTCAGTCCGCTGCGGTCCACCAGTCTGCGCAGCTGGCCCGCGAACTCCCGCACCTGCGGATCGAGTTCTTCCGGTAGTGCCTTCCAACGAGGCATTGCTTCCCCCCAGTAGATTCCCCCGGCCGTTCCCCGGCGCGCCCCCGACCCCGGCACCGGGCTTACCTTCCTGCCGCCGGAACGTCGGTCCCGCACTCCGGCCTACCCAGAAGGATGCACGGATCCAGGATGTCAGTTCCGGACAAAGGGGCGCACGGGGGCATTCGGTATGAGCACGGGCTCCGTTGTGCGCCGTAGCGCATCACCGAGCCGCTTCCCCGGTCCGCCCTTCCGCCCTTCCGTCCGTTGCGCGGCGATCACACGATGGCGGAATGGTCACCTCCGTGCCACAGGCACCAGGCATCCCTTGAACCCGGTACCTCATGTCCATGACGCTTGACCCAGGACAGGGCAAGGCCGCTCAAGTCACCTCATTCCGGCGCTTCGTGCACCGGATCCCCTGTCCGGTGTCCGTCCCTTCTCGGGGGAGGGGACGGACACCACTCAGCGGATCGTGAAGTGGACCACGTCCGGCAGGAACGGGACGTCCAGCCAGGGATCAGGCTGCGCCATCAGCGCGAGCAGCACGATCAGCGTCCCCATCAGGCCGTACGTGACCAGATCGGTGAACCGGGACCGTACGGCGAGCATGCCGACGGAGGGCACCACCCAGCGCAGCACCGCTCCGGCGAGCAGCGCGACACCCATCAGCATGGCGCCGACCCGGAACGCCTCGGCGAACGGATCGGTCCCCACGATCAGCAGCCCGAGCCCCGCGGTGCAGAGCACCGTGAGCAGCGGCCACTGCCGGGCGGGGGCGGGGGCGTCCCCGGGTGCCGCCCGGCCGCCGCCCTCGGGGCGCGCGGTGTCGCGGGTCAGCGAGAAGCGCCGCGAGGGCGCCCAGGTCGAACCGCTCTCCCCTGCCGGGGCCTCGGCCTCTCCGGGAGCACCGGCTTCACCGGCCTCACCGGCCGCCGCAGTCACCCCGGCCTCCTCGGACGTGCCGGTCCCCTTGGACATGCCGGCCCCCTCGGGCGTCTCCGTCCCGTCGGACGTCCCTGTCGCGTCGGACACGGCTGTCTCCTCGGACACGACTGTCTCCTCGGCCGGCCCGTCCGCGTGCGTACCGCCCGCCGGACTCGTACCAGCGCCCATGACGTTCCTCCGGCCCGGATCAGCCGGCGGAGACGGCGGAGGCCTCGGCGGCGGCACGCTCGGCCGCCTCGACCACGTTGACGAGCAGCTGGGCCCGGGTCATCGGGCCGACACCGCCCGGGTTCGGGGCGACCCAGGCGGCCACCTCGGCCACACCGGGGTGGACGTCGCCGACGATCTTGCCGTTCTCGTCCCGGCTGACACCGACGTCCAGCACGGCCGCGCCCGGCTTCACGTCCTCGGGCTTGATCAGGTGGGGCACCCCGGCGGCGGCGACGATGATGTCGGCCTGCCTGAGGTGCGCCGAGAGGTCACGGGTGCCGGTGTGGCACTGGGTGACCGTCGCATTCTCCGACTTGCGGGTCAGCAGCAGCGGGAGGGGGCGGCCGATGGTGACGCCGCGGCCGACGACGACCACATGGGCGCCGTTGATCTCCACGCCGTGGCGGCGCAGCAGGGTGACGACGCCCTGCGGGGTGCAGGGCAGCGGGCCGGTCTCGTTCAGCACCAGCTTGCCCAGGCTCATGTGGTGCAGCCCGTCCGCGTCCTTCGCCGGGTCCATCAGCTCCAGGATGCGGTTGGTGTCGATGCCCTTGGGGAGGGGGAGCTGCACGATGTACCCCGTGCACTCGGGGTTGGCGTTGAGCTCCCGTACGACCTCCTCGATCTCCTCCTGGGTGGCGGTGTCGGGGAGTTCGCGCTGGATGGAGCCCATGCCGACCTGGGCGCAGTCACGGTGCTTGCCGTTCACGTACCAGCGGCTGCCCGGGTCGTCACCGACGAGGAGGGTTCCCAGGCCGGGTGTGATGCCCTGTGCCTTGAGGGCCGCCACGCGGACGGTCAGATCGGACTTGATCGCAGCTGCGGTGGCCTTGCCATCGAGAATCTGGGCAGTCATGGTCCCCATCCTCGCGGATGACCCCGCCCGCGTACCAATCCTGGCTTGCCACCTGGACGCGAGATTGCACTTGCACAACGCATTCGGCAATCGGCTGGACAAAACGTGGATGTCACGACGACGATAAGTCCCGCATCACCGCGGGTAGTGTCGGGGGGACCAACCGTTCAGATTGCGCAGATTTCCTCCGTCAGGACCGCGTCGTCCCCGACAGATCGCAAACGGAGGAAATTCGCCATGAGCTTCGGCGACCCCAACAACCCCTACGGCCAGCAGCAGGGTGGGCAGCCGCCCCAGGGTCAGCCCGGCTACGGCTACCCCCAGCAGGCCCCGCAGGGCGTTCCCCAGCAGGGCTACGGCTACCCGCAGGCCCCGCCGGTCCAGGGCGGTTACGGCTTCCCGGGCGGGCCCACGGAGATGCCCGGCGGTGTGAAGGCCGCACGCGTCATGCTCTACGTGATCGCCGGCCTCCAGGTCATCGGCACGATCTTCGTCGCCCTCGCCGCGGCGGCCGTGAACGCGGCCAAGAACGACGCGACGCTTCAGGAGGACGTCCAGTTCCAGCAGCTGGCCGACTACTCGGGTGGCGTGCTGTGGGCCATCGCCGTCTTCGCCGTGCTGTGGGGCGTCTTCGCCGTCGTCCTCGCCGCGAAGTTCGGCAAGGGGGGCAACGGCCTGCGCGTGACGACCATCGTGTTCGGTGTGATCACCGCGATCCTCGGCATCTACCCCTTCGTCGTGATGGGCCTCGTCCACACGATCCTCGCCGTCCTGGTGGTCGTCTTCGTGGCGAAGTCCGACGGCGGCGCCTGGTTCAACCGCCAGCAGCAGCCGCAGTACTGAGCTGCCCGCACCCGCACGCGTGAAGGCCGTGGCACCCGCTCGACCGGGGTGTGCGGCCTTCAGCCGTTCTCGGGCACCTTCGTCGTCCGCTCCATGACGACGAAGGAACCCGCGACGCGGGTGACCCGGTAGCGCGCCTCCGGGTGCAGCTGCTGGGCGTACTTCACCGGGTCGTCGATCGGCTGCGACCAGCCGAAGTCCAGGTTGATCGCGACGACGTCGGGGGCGGTCCCGGGAGCCCCGCCGACCCAGTAGACCGTGCGGTCCGAGGTCAGGTGGGCCATCAGCGTGATGTCCGTCTCCACCCGCGCGCCCACCGGGACGGCGTCCAGCGCCTCCTCGGCGGCGTGGGTGCGCGCGTCGGCGCGGTACGTCTCCGGGCGCAGCAGCTCACGGAGCGGAAGGTGCTGGGTGAGGGCGACGGCGACCGCCGCGGCCATGGGGACGGCGACGTTCGCGTAGGAGACGAGCCAGGGCCGCTTCGAGCCCTGGCTGCGCCGGACGCCGTCGGCCATGGCCAGGAAGACCACCGGCATCAGGATCGCGCTGTAGTGCCAGACCATGCCCCAGTGGTTGGAGTCCTGGGAGAGCAGACGCCAGCCGAGCGTCGGCAGGACGAGCAGGACCAGGGGTGAGCGCAGCGCCATGAAGGCGGTGATGCCGACGAGGAAGACCAGCATCTCCAGCTTGACGGAGGAGTCGAGGACGCCGAGGACGGAGTCCAGCAGGGAGACCTCCTGGCCGCCGTTCTCCTCGATCTTCTTCCAGTAGTCGTACGTTCCCGCGCTGCTGGCCGCCGGTATGAGCACCAGCACGGTGAGCGCGAACGCGAACACACCGAAGGCCGCCAGCAGGAAGCCCTGGAGCCGTCGCCCGTACAGGGCCAGCAGCAGGCCGACCACGGCGACGGTGACCCCGAGGTCCTCCTTGACCAGGACGAGCGGGAGTGACCACAGGACGACGGCCCGCCACCGCTCCATGAGCAGCGCCCGGCAGACCAGGGCCAGCAGCGGGACGGCGAACGCGATCTCGTGGAAGTCGGCCTTCACCGCTTCCTGGAGCCCCCAGGACAGTCCGTACGCGACGGTGGCGCAGAGGCCCGCGCGTCCGCCCAGGATCTGCTGGACCGTACGCCCCACGACGACCGCGGAGCCGGCGAACAGGGCGGCCTGGGCGAACAGCAGGGCGACCGCGGACGGCCAGATCCAGTAAAGGGGGACGAGGAGCGCCACCACGGGGCTGAAGTGGTCGCCGAGTATCAGATAGCCCGGGCCCTTGATGTCGACGACGGGGGCGTCGAAACCGGCGTACGCGCGCACCTCCTGCTCGAAGATGCCGAGGTCCCAGGAGGGCGACTGGAAGTGGCTGTACCGCAGGTACCCGTAGAGGAAGTAGAGCGCGCACAGGACCACGGCGGCGATCAGGTACGGGCGCAGCGGCGCCGGGTGCCGCGTACGCCCGGCCGGCTCCTCGGCCTGCTCCCCGGACACGCCGGTCTCGCTCTGGTTCAGGTCAAGCACGGTGCCCCCCGCAACGGAATCCCTCACTGGTCACTGCCGGTCGCGCCGGTCACGCCACGGCCGACAAGGCCATTCATTAGAACAGAGGGACGACTGATCTCCGTACGCCGGGACGCACCGCAGGCCGCACCCGGAGCGGGTACGGCCTGCGGTCCGTCACTGCGGGCGGCGTCAGTGGAAGAAGTGGCGCGTGCCCGTGAAGTACATGGTCACGCCCGCCTTCTGCGCGGCCTCGACGACGAGCTCGTCACGGACCGAGCCGCCCGGCTGGGCGACAGCCCTGATGCCGGCGGCGGTGAGGATCTCCAGCCCGTCGGGGAAGGGGAAGAAGGCGTCGGACGCGGCGTACGCGCCCCGTGCCCGCTCCTCGCCCGCGCGCTCGACGGCGAGCTTCGCGGAGTCGACGCGGTTGACCTGGCCCATGCCGACGCCGACCGAGGCGCCGTCCTTGGCGAGCAGGATGGCGTTGGACTTGACGGCCCGGCAGGCCTTCCACGCGAAGGCGAGCTCCTTCAGCTCGTCGGCGGACAGGGCCTCACCGGCGGCGAGGGTCCAGTTGGCCGGGTCGTCGCCGTCCGCCTGGAGCCGGTCGGTGACCTGGAGCAGGGCGCCGCCGTCGATCGGCTTGACCTCGACGGGCGCGGTCGGGGCGTCGGGGCAGCGCAGCACGCGGATGTTCTTCTTACGGGCGAGGATCTCGACCGCACCGTCCTCGTACGCCGGGGCGACGATGACCTCGGTGAAGATCTCGGCGACCTGCTCGGCCATCGCGACGGTCACCGGACGGTTGACGGCGATGACGCCGCCGTAGGCGGAGAGCGGGTCGCAGGCGTGCGCGTTGCGGTGGGCCTCGGCGATGTCGTCGGCGATCGCGATGCCGCACGGGTTGGCGTGCTTGATGATCGCGACGCACGGCTCGGCGTGGTCGTAGGCGGCGCGGCGGGCGGCGTCGGTGTCCGTGTAGTTGTTGTAGGACATCTCCTTGCCGTGCAGCTGCTCGGCCTCGGCGAGACCGCCCTCGCCGGAGGTGTAGAGCGCGGCGGGCTGGTGCGGGTTCTCGCCGTAGCGCAGGACGTTCTTACGCGCGTACGTCGCACCGGTGAAGTCCGGGAAGCCGGAGTCGTCGGCGGCCGCGTAGCCCTCGGCGAACCAGGCGGCCACGGCCACGTCGTACGCGGCGGTGTGCTGGAAGGCCTCGGCGGCGAGCCGCTTGCGGGCGGTCAGGTCGAAGCCGCCCTCCTTCACCGCGGCGAGGACGTCGGCGTACCGCTCGGGGCTGGTGACGACCGCCACGGACGGGTGGTTCTTGGCGGCGGCACGGACCATCGAGGGGCCGCCGATGTCGATCTGCTCCACGCACTCGTCGTCGGACGCGCCGGAGGCGACGGTCGCGGAGAACGGGTACAGGTTGACGACGACCAGGTCGAACGGCTCCACACCGAGCTCGGCGAGCTGCTCGCGGTGGGCGTCCAGGCGCAGGTCGGCGAGGATGCCGGCGTGCACGCGGGGGTGCAGCGTCTTGACCCGGCCGTCGAGACACTCGGGGAAGCCGGTGAGCTCCTCGACCTTGGTGACCGGCACCCCGGCGGCTGCGATCTTCCCGGCGGTGGAGCCGGTGGAGACCAGCTCGACGCCTGCCTCGTGCAGACCGCGGGCGAGGTCTTCGAGCCCCGTCTTGTCGTAGACGCTGACCAGGGCGCGGCGGATGGGCTTATTCACCGACATGACCGAGATGAACCTTTCGTCCCTCAATGCGATAGCCGTCGCGGGCGAGCCGCCCCACGGCCTCGACGAGCAGCTTGCGCTCGACTTCCTTGATGCGTTCATGGAGGGCGGCTTCGCCCTCCACCGTTTCCTCTTCGGTCACCTCGACCACGCCCTGCGCGATGATCGGACCGGTGTCGACGCCGTCGTCGACGAAGTGGACGGTGCACCCGGTGACCTTCACGCCGTACGCGAGTGCGTCGCGGACGCCGTGAGCACCGGGAAAGCTGGGGAGCAGGGCGGGGTGGGTGTTGATGATGCGGCCGCCGAACCCGGCCAGGAACGCCTTGCCCACGATCTTCATGAATCCCGCGGACACCACGAGGTCCGGGCGGTGTTCCGCCACGGCTTCCGTCAGGGCGGCGTCCCACTCGTCACGGCTCGCGTACTCGCCGAGCTTGCACACGAAGGTGGGAAGTCCGGCGCGCTCGGCGCGCTCGACGCCGAGGGTGCCGTGACGGTCCGCGCCGACCGCGACGATCCGGGCGCCGTAGCCGTCGGGATCGTCACCGATGGCGTCGAGGAGTGCCTGGAGATTGGTGCCTGAGCCGGAGACGAGCACGACCACACGGGCCGGAGCGGCGGAGGAGGGCGGGGAGGCCACGTGGGGGCCCTTTCTCGCGTGGTGCAGCAGGTACGCGATGTACAGGAGGTGCGTTTGTATGGTCGTACGAAAGAAGCTCGTCCCGGGATACGGGGAACTCTACGAACGGTCCGACCGTCAGCAACGATACCGGCACACCCGGCGGCCCCCACGGGACGGGGGCGTAGCCGGGAGGTAGCGTCAGGGGTCAGGGAACCGCCCCCGGGCGGAAATGACGAGATGGGGAAGACGTTCACCACATGCCGGACCGCCTCCGCACCGCCCTTGGCCACCCGCTGCCCGAGCGGGCCTCCACGCTGATGCGGGAACGCCAGTCCTCATCGCCGGACTCCTCGTCGGGTCCGGGTTCTCCTTCGGGTCCGGGTTCTCCTTCGGGTCCGGGGTCCTCCGGGGGCTCGGGGTCCTCGCCGTCGGGGTCCTCACCGTCGGGGTCGCCCTCGTCCGGGTCGTCCTCGTCCGGGTCGTCCTCTTCGGGGTCGTCGGACGACAACCCGTTCGCGGCACCGCCCGAGGACCGGCCCGACCAGCCCTGGCAGCCCCGCCACCCCTCCCACGCGCCGGGAAACCACGGCAACGGCGGGAACGGTGAGGGCGGCGAGGGGAACGGCGACGACCGCCCGGTCTGGGGCAGTCAGTGGAGCGACCAGCAGCCGGGCCGCCAGAGCGGCGGCTTCGGTGGCCGTCCCGGCGGCACCGGCGGACCGAGCGGCCAGGGCGGCGGCCCCGAGGGCAACCCCGGCGGGCTGCGCTGGGACCCGACCGACCCCGCGCAGCGGCGCGCACGCTACGCGGTGCTGGGCGGCATGTGGGCGTTCTTCTTCGCCCTCTTCGACTTCCCCGAGATCGCGATGCTCCTCGGCGCCCTCGCCGTGTACTGGTCGATCAGCGCGCTCCGCGGCGGGCCGCGGAAGAACCAGGCGGCCGGCCAGGGGCAGGCGGCGGTGTCCGGCGCGACCGGTCCGGACCGGGCCGCCACGCCCCCGCCGCCGGGGGCCGCACCCTCCGCCGCACCCGCCACCGCGCAGAGCAGCAGCCGCCAGCAGACGACGGCGGCGGTCAGCGGGCTGGTGACGGCACTGCTGGCGCTGGCGATCGTGGCCACGGGCTACACGGTGCAGCTGGTCTACCGCGACTACTACACCTGCGTGAACGACGCGCTGACCAAGACCGGCGCGCTCGCCTGCAACGACAAGCTGCCCGACCCGCTGGAGCCCTTCTTCGGCGTGAAGGAGTAGCCCCCGCCGCGCACCGGCAGCGCTCGCTCCTGCGGAGCAGCTCTCAGGGCGCAGCCTCACGGCCGGGTTCCGAGTGCCCCTGGGCATCCGGGACCTGGCCGCTCGGCGTTTCGGGGACGGGAGCGGGGCCGGGGGCGTGTGCAGGGGCGGGCTGAGGCTCTGGAGCGGGCGCGGGCCGAGGCTCCGCGGTCGGCTCGGGGGTGGCCCGTACGGGCGTGCGTACGGCCTTCGGGTCCGGCTCCGCGGGCGGGGCCGACTCCGGGACCGGGGCCGGGACCTGATCCGGCTTCGGAGCCGACTCCGGGACCGGGGCCGGAACCGGCTTGGCTACCGGGGCCGGGTCCGGCTTGACGACCGGGGCCGGAACCGGGTCCGGCTTGGCGACCGGGGC
>NZ_JAERUC010000158.1 GCF_016745505.1 Streptomyces silvae
AGCCGAAGCCGAAGCCGAAGCCGAAGCCGAAGCCGAAGCCCAGCCCCGACTCGACCCGAAGCCCGACGTGTGCCCCGGCCCTACCGCTACGCGCGCGTGGACGTCCGGAGCAGTTCCTCCAGGACCACCGCGATGCCGTCGTGCTCGTTCGACGCGGTGATCTCGTGCGCCACGGCCTTCAGGTCGTCGTGCGCGTTGGCCATCGCGACGCCGTGCTGCGCCCAGCCGAACATCGGGATGTCGTTCGGCATGTCACCGAACGCCAGCGTGTCCGACGCCTTGAGCCCCAGCCGGCGGGCGGCCAGCGAGAGACCGGTCGCCTTGCTCAGCCCGAGGGGCAGGATCTCCACGACGCCCGGGCCCGCCATGACGACGTTCACCAGGCTGCCGACGGCCTGCCGCGCGGCGTGCGCCAGGGCGTCGTCGTCGAGCTCCGGATGCTGGATGTAGACCTTGTTCAGCGGAGCGGTCCACATCTCCGCCGGGTCGGCCATGAAGACGGCGGGCAGCGGCCCCTCCTGCACCTGGTAACCGGGCCCGACGAGCACCTCCCCCTCCAGGCCGTCACGGCTCGCGGCCAGCGCGAGCGGACCGACCTCCGCCTCGATCTTGGACAGCGCGAGGCCGGCGAGCTGACGGTCCAGGGTGAGGGAGGTCAGCAGCTTGTGCTCGCCCGCGTGGTAGACCTGCGCGCCCTGACCGCAGACCGCGAGGCCCTGGTAACCCAGGTCGTCCAGGATGTGTCGGGTCCACGGCACCGCCCGCCCCGTGACGACGATGTGCGCCGCGCCAGCCGCGGTCGCCGCGGCCAGCGCCTCCCGGGTGGGAGCGGACACGGTGTGGTCGTCACGGAGCAGCGTGCCGTCGAGATCGGTCGCGACGAGCTTGTACGGGAAGGTCACTTGGAGACCGGCTCCAGAAGCTCACGGCCGCCCAGGTACGGACGCAGGACCTCCGGCACCCGCACCGAGCCGTCCGGCAGCTGGTGGTTCTCCAGGATCGCGACGATCGTGCGCGGTACGGCGCAGAGGGTGCCGTTCAGCGTGGACAGCGGCTGGACCTTCTTCCCCTCGCGCATCCGGACGGAGAGCCGGCGCGCCTGGAAGCCGTCGCAGTTCGATGCGGAGGTCAGCTCGCGGTACTTGCCCTGCGTCGGGATCCACGCCTCGCAGTCGAACTTCCGCGAGGCCGACGCCCCCAGGTCACCGGTGGCGACATCGATGACCTGGAACGGCAGCTCGAGCCCGGTGAGCCACTGCTTCTCCCAGTCCAGGAGCCTGCGGTGCTCGGCCTCGGCGTCCGCCGGGTCGACGTACGAGAACATCTCGACCTTGTCGAACTGGTGGACCCGGAAGATGCCCCGGGTGTCCTTGCCGTACGTGCCCGCCTCGCGGCGGAAGCAGGGCGAGAAGCCCGCGTACCGCAGGGGCAGCTTGTCGGCGTCGATGATCTCGTCCATGTGGTACGCCGCGAGGGGGACCTCCGACGTGCCGACGAGGTAGTAGTCGTCCTTCTCCAGGTGGTACACGTTCTCCGCGGCCTGGCCGAGGAAGCCCGTGCCCTCCATGGCGCGCGGGCGCACCAGCGCGGGCGTCAGCATGGGGACGAAGCCGGCCTCGGTGGCCTGGGCGATCGCCGCGTTGACCAGGGCCAGCTCCAGCAGTGCGCCGACACCGGTCAGGTAGTAGAAGCGCGATCCGGACACCTTGGCGCCGCGCTCCATGTCGATGGCGCCGAGCGCCTCACCGATCTCCAGGTGGTCCTTGGGCTCGAAGCCCTCCGCCCCGAAGTCACGGATCGTGCCGTGCGTCTCCAGGACGACGAAGTCCTCCTCGCCGCCGACCGGCACGTCCTCGTGGACGACGTTGCCGAGCAGCAGGAGAAGACGTTTGGCCTCGGCGTCGGCCTCGTCCTGTGCGGCGTCGGCCGCCTTGACCTCGGACTTCAGCTGATCGGCCTTCTTGAGGAGCTCGGCGCGCTCCTCGGGAGTGGCCTTGGGGATCAGCTTCCCGAGCGACTTCTGCTCGGAGCGGAGTTCGTCGAAGCGGATGCCGGACGACCTGCGCAGCTCGTCGGCGGAGAGCAGGGCGTCGACGAGCGCGACGTCCTCTCCACGGGCGCGCTGGGAGGCGCGAACACGGTCGGGGTCCTCACGGAGCAGGCGAAGGTCAATCACCCCTCAAGGCTACCGGTGCGGGGATCCACCGCTCGAACCGATATCGCCGAGCGTGGCGCTTTGCCCGAATTGCCGGAATCCATAATTCTGGGGGAGTCGCAGGTCGGCCGGGAGGTGGAGGTCGTCAATAAAAGGGCCCGATTGCCTCGAAAAGGGATCAAGGTGCCCGGTTGCTTGACGCATCGCCGGTGTCTGCGCGGGGAGTTGGGGTGCCGGGGAGGGTCCGTTGTCCACAGGACTCCGTTGATCGAATTAGTTATCCACAGGCTGTGAAGAAGATCTGTGGATGCCGGAAGAGATCGTTCCGAAAGCGGCATGACGGGACAGGGATTCGCAACTCAAACCTCGCCCGCGCACTCATTCGGGTGGGTATTCGACGTCTCAATGAGTTGATCAAGGGAATTGGAGGGACATCGGGGGGCCTGGCACTCTGCGGGTGATCCAGGGGCGCTGGGGCGATTTGTCGACCATGTCGTGTTGCGGTGTCGACTTGTCCCCAGGCGGAAGGGGTGCCCTGTGGATAACTCTGTGTGGAATGAAAATCCGCAGGTAGGACCGACGGACCGGAGACCGGTGGGTGCGTCCCCGGCCCGCCCCGCCGCCCCCGGCGCCCCCGCAGGTTTCAGACCCGGCCGTCCTGGCTGCGGGCCAGCCAGTCGGAGGCCTCGGTGAAGTCCCTGTCCGACGTCCCGGCCCGCAGGGCCCTCACCTCTTCGGGCGTCACCCCGGCACGCGGGTAGGAACCCAGGAACCGCACCTTCGGGCAGATCCGCTTGAGCCCCATCAGCGCCTCGCCGACGCGCCGGTCCGCGATGTGCCCCTCCGCGTCGACGGCGAAGCAGTAGTTGCCGATGCCCTCCCCGGTGGGGCGGGACTGGATCAGCATCAGGTTGACGCCGCGGACGGCGAATTCCTGGAGCAGTTCGAGAAGGGCGCCCGGATGGTCGTCGCCGAGCCAGATCACCACGGAGGTCTTGTCCGCTCCCGTGGGCGCGGAGGGCCTGGCCGGGCGGCCCACCAGCACGAAGCGGGTCTGGGCGTTCACCGCGTCGTGGATCTCCGTGACCAGCGGTTCCAGCCCGTAGGTCGCCGCCGCGAACTCACCGGCGAAGGCGGCGTCGTAGCGCCCCTCCTGGACCAGCCGGGCACCGTCGGCGTTGGACGCCGCCGACTCCCACACCGCGTTCGGCAGGTGCTCACCCATCCAGTTGCGTACCTGAGGCTGCGCGGCCGGGTGGGCGGTGACCGTCTTGATGTCCGACAGCTTCGTCCCGGGGCGCACCAGCAGCGCGAACGTGATGGAGAGCAGCACCTCCCGGTAGATCATCAGCGGAGCGCCACTGGTCAGCTCGTCGAGGGTCGCGCTGATCCCGCCCTCCACGGAGTTCTCGATGGGGACGAGCGCGGCCGCGGCCTCCCCGTTCCGCACCGCGTCCAGCGCGGCCGGCACCGAGACCATCGGGACGAGTTCACGGGTGGCGGCTTCGGGAAGCGTACGGAGGGCCACCTCGGTGAAGGTGCCTTCGGGGCCGAGATAGGCGTAGCGCGTGGCTGACATACGGTCACCCTAATGGGCCGACGGACGAGGGCGTGTGCGCGTGACATGGGGCCCAGGCGGGCCGGGGCGCCCGCCCGTACGACCGTCGAGGCACGCCCGTACAGCCGTCGAGGCACGCCCGTACGACCGTCGAGGCATGTCCGTACAGCCGCCGAGGTGCATACGGACGGACGCGGTGCTCATGCCTCCAGCAGCCGCTGCCCCACGTACTCACCGGACGCGGGACCCCCGGGTACGGCGAAGAGGCCGCTCGCCTCGTGCCGGATGAACGGGGAGAGCGCGTCCCCCCGGTCGAGCTTGCGCTGGACGGGGATGAAGCCCTTGTAGGGGTCGGCCTGCCAGCAGACGAAGAGCAGCCCGGCGTCCGGGGTGCCGTCGTCGGAGATCCCGTCGTGGTACGAGAACGGGCGGCGCAGCATCGCGGCGCCCCCGTTCTTCTCGGGGGAGGAGATCCGGGCGTGGGCGTTGTCCGGGATCAGCAGCCTGCCGTCCGCCCCTGCCCTGTCCAGGTCCATCGGGGTGTCCTCCGAGCCGCCGCTGAGCGGGGCGCCGTCCGCCTTGCGCCGCCCGATGACCTGTTCCTGCCGCTTGACCGTGAGCTCTTCCCAGTCGTCCAGGAGCATCCTGATCCGCCGGACGACGGCATACGAGCCACCGGCCATCCAGGCGTACGCCGATGAGCCGCCGGACGGTACGAAGATCCGCTCCTCGAAGTCGCTCTCGGCCGGCTTCGGGTTGTTGGTGCCGTCGACCTGGCCCATCAGGTTGCGCGTGGTCATCGGGCGGCCCGTCGCGCCAGGGGTGCGGTTGAAGCCGTTCATCTGCCACCGCACCCGGGCCGTCGAGCCCGCCTCTTTCTGCAGGGCGCGCAGCGCGTGGAAGGCGACGAGCGCGTCGTCGGCACCGATCTGCACCCAGAGGTCGCCCTCGGACCGCTTGGTGTCGAGGTGGTCGGAGGAGAAGGCCGGCAGCGGATCCAGGGCGGGAGGCCGGTGCGCGGTCAGACCGGTGCGGGTGAAGAAGTTCCGGCCGAATCCGAAGGTCACCGTCAGGGAGGACGGACCGGCGTCCAGGGCCACCCCGGTGTCGTGCCCCTGACCGCCCTCCGCCGGGTCCCCGGCCATCAGCCGTGCTGCCACGGCCGACCAGCGGCGCATCAGGGCGGCCGTCTCCTTGCGTCCCGCGCCGGCCGTCAGATCGAAGGCCACCAGGTGCCCGCGCGCCTGAAGCGGAGTGGTGATCCCCGCTTGATGTTTCCCGTGAAACATCGCCTCGGTCGAACCGACCGTGGTCAGCGGGGTCGGGGCGTCCTCGCGCGTCGCGGCATAGCCGCCCGCGCCGCCTGCCGCGCCCAGGACGAGGCCGGCCGCACCGGCCGCCCCCGCGCTCCCGATCAGCCGCCTGCGGGAGACGACATTCGTCCCGTCGGGGCCGGAGCCCGCGACGGGCCCGGTGCCGGCACCGGACCTGTCGCGGCGCCCGGCCGCGGTGCCGCGCTTTCCGGTGTCCTTCTTCTTGCTCACCCTGCTCAGCCGATCTTCACGTTCTTGGAGATGGTTGTCTGGTCGATGTCCGACGTGCGTACGGTCACGGCGACCTTCCAGTCGCCCGCGATCGGGATCTGTACGCCGCTCGCGGTCCAGTGCCCCTCGGTGAGGCGGTCGGGGGCGACCGGCAGCGGGCCGATGTCCTTGGACTCCAGCGTGAAGGCGAGCTTCACCTCGGGGACGTCCAGCGGGCGTTCGTCGGTCCCGTCGATCCAGAGGTGCACGCTGTTCGAGCCGGTTCCGCCCGGCGAGATGTCCAGGCGCACCGTCCCCTTGCCGTTCTGGCCGCCGGTGTCGAAGGGCAGACTCAGATTCACCTGGCCGCCGGTCACGGGCGCGGGCGCCGCCGTGGTGTTGCCGCGCGCGGCCTCCTCCTCGGTGCGGCCGGGCTCGGTGGACGTCAGGATCGTGGTGACGATGAGGAGCACCACGGCGATGGCCGTCTCCACCATCACCGAACGCCGCAGCCCGGAGCGGTCCGGGTCGGCGTCCCGGGCGCGCTTCTCCTTGGTCGCCGTCAGGGCGGCGCGCTGCCGGGAGAGCTGGGCGGCGCGCTCCGCATCGACGGTCCCGCCGGGAGCGGCGTCGACGGCCCCATCCTCCGTGCCTGCGAGGTCAGCGCTGTCAGTGGTGTCAGCCGTGTCGATGACGTCAGCGGTGTCAGCAGCATCGGTGGCTGACGGGGACGCGGACACGGCGCGCTCGGTCAGCCGCCCCGTCCACCGCCGCGATATCCACGCCACCCCCACCAGCACCGCGACGAGCGCCACCTTGAGGAGCAGCAGCTGCCCGTACCGGGTGCCGGTCAGCGCGGACCAGGAACCGACCTGGCGCCATGACTGGTAGAGCCCGGTCGCGGCGAGGACGACCACACTGCCGAACGCCATGCGCGAGAAGCGGCGTACCGCGCCGCTCGTGATGTCCGGCGTCCGGTACAGGGCGACCAGCAGCGCGACGAGTCCGCCCAGCCATGCGGCCACGGCGAGCAGATGGAGCACGTCGACCGGCATGGCGATGCCCGGCTGGATCCCCGTGGAGGCGTGCTCCGCCAGGGCCCACGTACCGGCGATGCCCGTGGCGATGACCGCTCCGCCCGTCGCGAGCCCGAAGGTGAGGTCCTGCTTCTCCTTCTCGTCCTCGCGCTTGGCGTACGCCCCGAAGAGCACGGCGATGAAGAGCGCGGAGGCGCCCAGGAGCAGCAGCCGGGAGACCAGCGCGGCTCCCGGTTTGGTGTCGAGGACGGCCTGGAGGCCGTCGAGGTCGAAGGCGTCACCGAGCTTGCCGGAACCGGTGTACGGACTGCGCAGGAGCAGCATGGCCAGGGTGGCCGCGGTGAGCGTGATCCAGCCGCGTACGACGAGCCGCTGCATCGGAAGCGCCCCCGCCCCGCGCTGCCAGCAGGCGAGCACGAAGGCCGATCCGCCCGCGAGCAGGATGAAGCCGGCGTACGCGGCGTAGCGCGCGATGCCGTAGAGGGCACCCACCAGACCGCCGCCGGCCTCGTTCGAGGGCAGCGCCACGGTGGTCTCCGAGGGGGCGCCGACGGAGAAGGTGAAGGCTCCCGAGACCGGGTGGCTGTCGGCGGAGACGGCCTGCCAGGCCACGGTGTACGTGCCGTCGGGCAGGCCGCTGTGCAGCTGGACGCCGTACCGCACGGCCCCGCCGCTCGTGAGGTCACGGGGAGCGCCGTCGTCGGCCCGCTTCCCGCTCGGGTCGAGGACCCGGATCGAGTCGTCGCCCATGGCGATCTGTTCGGAGAAGGTGAGCGTGACCTCCTCGGGTGCGGTGGCGACCACCGCCCCGTCCTGCGGGTCGCTCCCCGTGAGGGCCGCGTGCGCGGACGCGGGGCTCGCGCCGGCCAGCACCAGGCCGAACAGCAGACTGATCAGCGTGGCGAGGAGCGCGACCGCGGCGAGCGGCCGTCGTATCGGAGAAGGCCCGAGGCGCGGGGCGGTGGCTGTCATGGGGTGTCAGTACCTCACTGCTTCTTCGGGTTGTAGGTGGTCTCCTTCACGGGGATGTCGACCGTGATGGGGTCGGCCTTCTCGAAGTGCAGTTCCACGGAGACCGTCTCTCCCCGCTTGGGCTGCTGCTTCAGCTCCGTGAACATGATGTGGTTGCCGCCGCGTTCGAGGTCGAGCTCGCCACCGGCGGGCACCTCGAAGGACGTGACCATCCGCATCGTCCGGTTCTTCGTCTCGTGGATGGAGACGTGGTCCGAGAGCGAGCTCGTCACCGAGGTGAGCCGGTCGGTCGCGTCCCCGCTGTTCTTCACCAGGAGGAAGCCGGCGGCCATGTCGCTGACGGGCTGGGGCATGAAGGCCCCGGTCACCTCCAGCCGGGGGACGCTGTTCGAGGAACACGCCGTCAGCGCCAGCCCGGTGGTGAGGGTCAGGGCGCCGGCGACGGCGGTGCGGCGGTTCACGGGGTCTCCCCCTTGACGAGCTCCGGGAGGTCCTCGGTGTAGTCCTCGGCCGTGGTGTCCTCGCTGTAGAGCACGTACCCCTTGTCGGTCTTCGGGGAGAACGCGATGACCTGCGCGCCGTGCATCGAGACGACCGTGCCGTCCTTCTCCTTCTTCGGCGGGTCGATGCCGATGCCGATCTGCCGTGCTCCCGCCTGGATGGTCGGGAAGTCGCCGGTGAGACCGGTGAAATCGGGGTCCTGGGCCTTGAGCCAGCTGCCCAGGGACGCCGGGGTGTCCCGCTCGGGGTCCGTCGTCACGAAGACGACCTGGAGCTTGTCCTGGTCGGCCTTGGGCAGCGCGCGCTTGGCGACGGCGATGTTGCTCATGGTCAGCGGGCACACGTCGGGGCAGTTGGTGTAGCCGAAGTAGATGAGCGTCGGCTTGCCCTTGGTCTGCTCACGCAGGTCGTACTTCTTGCCGTGGGTGTCGGTGAGGACGAGGTCGGGCTTGGTGAAGGGCTGGTCGAGCACGGTCGCGGGCTTGGACTCGGTCCCGGAGGAGACATCGGCGACCGAGTCGTCCGCCGGGTCTCCGCCGCTGCCGCAGGCCGACAGGGTCAGTGCGGCCACGGCGGCGAACGCCGCGGCCAGCACCGTCTTCTTGCTGTGCATGGAGAGCTGTTTCCTGATCTGTGGAAATAGGGGTGGTGGAACCGGTGGGATCAGGCGCTGCGGCGACGGCCGGCGAGTACGCCGAAGGCGACCCCCGCGACGCCGACGACGATGCCGACGATGCCCAGGACACGGGCGGTGCCGTCGGTGCCCGACGACGCCTCGTCCGAGGAGGCCGTCGTCTCCGTCTTCTCCGCCTCGCCGCCCTTGGCGCTCTTGTCGTCCGCGGGGGCACCGTGGGCGTCGGCCGCCGGGGCGCTCAGCGCGAGGACGGGAGCCGGGTTCTCGGGCTCCTCGCCGCTCGCGGTGGGCTCCTCGATCCAGCGGACGACTTCCTTGTTGCTGTACGTCTGGAGGGCCTTGAAGACGAGCTGGTCGGCGTCCTCGGGGAGCTGCCCGACGGAGAGCGGGAACTGCTGGAAGAAGCCGGCCTTGATGCCGTCGCCCTCGGCGGTCCAGGTGACCTTGGAGACGGCCTCGTTGATCTTCTTGCCGTGCACCTCGAGCGGCTTGGCCAGCTTGCTCTTGGTGACGTCGATCTTCCAGCCGGCGACCGGCTGCGGGCTGACGGACGCCAGCGGGTGGTCGGTCGGGAAGTTGACCTCGAGCTTGACGGTGGAGGCGTCGTCACGCTCGTTGGGGACCTTGAAGTTGACCGTGGCGTAGCCGCCCTTGGCGGCCTCGCCCTGCGGCTGCACGCTGACGTGCGCGGAGGCGGTGCCGGCGAGCAGCAGGACGGTGGACGCGGCGACGCCGCCGGCGAGGGCGATGCGGGAAACGTTCATGACAGGGATCACTCCACAGGACACGAAGGAAAGGTGGTCCGGCGCGCGGAGGCGCGACGGCATCACGACCGCCTCGTCCCGGGAATCCCGGCGGAGGGGTCGCGTCAGGCTGCGCGTACGTATACGGGCGGCGGCCCGCGCCTGATCACCATGTGCTGCAGAGGGTCCCCGGTGGCCGGCGCGGGAGCGTCGACGGCGCTGCGGAGAGGGCGCGGCCCGGTCGTGGGCCGTCCCGGAAGTCCCGCACGCAGGGCGCGTACGAGTGCCATGGCCGCCCGCAGTGCGCGCAGCCTGGCCGCGGCCGCGAGCTGCCGGCCGCCCTGGGCCGAGAGCCTCGCCAGCCGGAAGAGCGCGATCTCGCCGCGGCGCAGCAGCCAGCCGGTGGCGAGGGCGGCGAGGAGGTGCCCCAGGAACATGGAGAGGCTGGGCAGCCCGGACATCAGCGTGTCCAGGACCGACGGACCGGCCGCGGAGGCGGCGTCCGGGGCGGCTGCCGCTCCGGACGCGAGGTGCGTGTGCCCCTGGGCGACGGTCGCGGGGTCCAGGCCCGCCGTGGTCACGATGCGGTGGGCCTCGCCGGCGCTCAGCTGCGCCGGTCCCGCGCCGCACACGAGCCCGGCGGCGAAGCGGATCAGCGAGTCGTCACCGGTTCCCGCCGGTACGGCAGCTGTGTGCCGCCCGAGTCCGAAGAGGACGTGCAGGGCGACCTGCCCGGCCGCGAGGCCCGCGGTGATCGGGAGGAGGGTCCGCTCACGTCCGGCGAGCGGCGCCGCTACGGCGAAGACCCCGGCGAAGCCGGCCAGCAGGGTCCAGCCGGGCACACCCGCGCCCGCGGCGAAGCCATGTCCGGCGGCGGCGAGCACGACGCAGACCGCGGTGAACACCGCGGTCCTCAAAAGCCGCATACCGGCTCCGGCGCGTGCGACAGACATAGACATGGCCGGGTCATCATCCCACTGAGCCCCCCGTCTCCGTACGGCAGGTCCGGAAGGTCGGCATCCGTCCCCATCGGGGCGTGATCAGGGGGTGTTGCACCTGTTCATGGGGGCTCCCTGGCCCTGCCGTGGCCCGGCATACACCGGTGGACGGAGGATCCGCATCCGCCGAACGAGCGCTGTCACGGCCGTTGCGTGCTTACGACGCGCTGAACGCGGCAATACGTATCGGTATGTCGAGCCGCAGCCAGGAGGCTGGAGCATGAGCATGTGGTGGTCACTCCATTTGCGGCGCGAAGCTGCGAGCGTTCCGCTCGCCCGTCGTTTTCTGCTCGGCACCATGGAGACCGCGGGGGTGGACCCGGACATCTCCTACGACCTCTCGGTCGCGCTCAGCGAGGCCTGTGCGAACGCCGTCGAGCACGGCGGCGACCTGGGGGACGCGGGTGAGGCCGGAGAGGCCGGGCTCGTCCCCGCCGGTGGCGGGCGGCCCGGACGTGCCTGCGGGCAGTACCGGGTCACCGCGTATCTGGACGGCGAGAAGTGCCGTATCGAAGTCGCCGACTCGGGGCCCGGTTTCCCCTCCCGGCGCACG
>NZ_JAERUC010000159.1 GCF_016745505.1 Streptomyces silvae
ACGACGGTGGGGCCATTCGGCGGCAGCAGGCATGACGTGCGACGATGTGCGGCATGTCGCAGCCGCCCCCCGATCGGAGTAGCGCCCCTCCGCGTCCCCGCCCCGACGCGTCGATGTCGCTGCTGACCACCGTGATGGAACACAGCCTCGACGAGGGGTACGCCGAGGCCTCGGCACGTCGCCGGGCGGAGGGCGGCGAGGGGATGCCGCGCACCCTCAAGGCGAAGCTGGGTCTCGCCGCCGGCCTGGTGCTCGCGGCCCTCGTGGTCACGCTCGGTGCCGCGGAGGCGCAGGTCGCGGCTCCGGTCGTGGCCAAGGAGCGCGAGGAGCTCATCGATCGGGTGAACGCCGAGACCTCCACGGCGGACACGCTCGAGGCGGACGTCGAGAAGCTGCGCAAGGACGTCGGTGAGCGGCAGCGCAAGGCACTCCAGGAGCACGGCGGGGACCAGGGTGGCCTGGTGGCGCTGCTGTCCGGTGCCACCGCCGTCGAAGGCCCCGGCATCAAGCTCGTCGTGGACGACGCGGAGGACACCGACCAGGGCGGTGGCGGTCCCCGTGAGTCCACCGGGTTCGCCGACACCGGGCGCGTACGTGACCGGGACATGCAGCGCGTGGTCAACGGGCTGTGGCAGTCGGGAGCCGAGGCGGTCGCCATCAACGGGCAGCGGCTGACGGCCCTCTCGGCGATCCGTGCGGCGGGCGACGCCATACTGGTCGACAACAGGCCGCTCGTGCCGCCGTACACGGTGCTGGCGGTGGGGGACGGCAAGAAGCTCGCCGACGCCTTCCGGGACAGCGCGGACGGCCAGTATCTTCAGGCGCTGCACGAGAGCTTCGACATCCGCACCAGCATCTCCGAGCAGGAGAAGGTGCGCCTTCCGGCCGCGCCCAGCCTGATCGTACGTACAGCAGAGCCTCAGGCCGCAGACACGGGCAGTGGTGCGGCAGACACAGGGAAGGGCACATCGTGATCGCCGTACTGGGCCTCGTCGTGGGAGTCGTGGTCGGACTGTTGGTCCGGCCCGAAGTGCCGGCGGTGGTCGAGCCCTACCTGCCGATCGCCGTGGTGGCCGCGCTCGACGCCGTCTTCGGCGGTCTGCGGGCCATGCTCGACGGAATCTTCGTGGACAAGGTCTTCGTGGTGTCGTTCCTGTCGAACGTCGTGGTGGCCGCCCTGATCGTCTTCCTCGGCGACAAACTGGGCGTCGGCGCGCAGCTCTCCACCGGTGTGGTGGTCGTGCTCGGCATCCGTATCTTCTCCAACGCCGCGGCCATCCGCCGGCACGTCTTCCGGGCGTGAGGCCGATGAACCACGAACAGAACCCGGACGACGCACAGCAGCCCGGCAACGAGCCGAGGCCCGGTGCCGGGCGCTCCTCCGGCCCGCTGCCGGCCGAGGCGCCCCCTCCCGGCGCCGCACCGCCCCGGCCGGCCCCGCCCGAGGAGGAGGTCTCCGGCCGTCAGCGGCTGCGGGCGGGCCTCTGGCCGCCCAGGGTGAGCAGGGCCCAACTGATCGTGGCGCTCCTGCTGTTCGTCCTCGGCCTGGGGCTGGCGATCCAGGTCAGGTCGAACAGCGACAACAGCGCCCTGCGCGGGGCCCGCCAGGAGGACTTGGTCCGCATCCTCGACGAGCTGGACAACCGCACCCAGCGCCTGGAGGACGAGAAGCAGCGCCTCGACGACCAGCGCACGGAGCTGGAGAACAGCTCCGACCAGGCGGAGGAGGCCCGTAAGCAGACGCTCGAGAAGGAGCGGCAGCTCGGTATCCTGGCGGGTACCGTCGCCGCGCACGGCCCCGGCATCACCCTGACCATCAGCGACCCGGTCGGCGCGGTGGAGCCCGACATGCTGCTGGACACCATCCAGGAGCTGCGCGCGGCGGGTGCCGAGGCCATCGAGATCGACGGTGTGCGGGTCGTCGCGAACACATACTTCTCCGGTGACGGGGGAGAGTTGAAAGTCGACGGCCGGAAGATCGAGGCTCCTTACGAGTTCAAGGTCATCGGCAAGCCGCAGGACCTGGAGCCGGCGCTGAACATCCCCGGCGGTGTGGTGCAGACGCTGGAGAAGGAGCAGGCCACGGCGGAGGTGACGCGTGCCGACGACATCGTCGTGGACGCCTTGCGACCGGCGAAGCAGCCTGATTACGCTCGGTCGTCGTCCCGGTGAGGGGGCGCCGCGCGGGGCTCTCGGGAGACGGGCGTCAGGTTGCGGGGGGTCGGCGCAACGGATCGGTGACGCGTGGTGGAAACTGTCGGGTGGATACGGACGTTGTGAAGATGTCCGGGTCGGCAGGTGTGTTCATTCAGGGTTCGTCCTGCCCCACGGGCGGGTCTATTTCGGTCAAGGGGAAACGCCCGTGAAGTTGTTTGCGAAGTTGTTCGGAAAGAGCGCCCGCGAGGACAGCAACAGCGCTGCCCGCCACCGCGCTCCACGTCAGGGCGCCGAGGAGCAGGGCTCGGAGCGCCCGCTCTTCCGCGACGAGGTCGACGGAGCGGCCGGCGGGTCCGGCGCGTCGTCCGTTGACCCCGGTGGTGCGGGACGCATAGGTTTCGGGGAACCATCGACCTCAAGTACGGGTGGAGGGTTCGCCCCCGCTCCGGAGGGCTCGTCCATGCCGGTTTGTACGAGGTGCGGGCATCGCAATGCCGAGGCCAGCCGTTTCTGTTCCAACTGCGGCGCGCCGCTGAGGGGCGGAGTGCCCGAACGCGCCTCCGAGACGACCTCGACGATCTCGATCTCCGGTATCGAGGCGTACGAGGCCGAGGCGACGGGCCAGACGGCCGTTCCCTCGCTCTCCCCGGAGGCCCAGGCGGCGGTCGACGCCCTGCCTGCGGGTTCCGCGCTGCTGGTGGTGCGACGCGGCCCGAACTCCGGCAGCCGCTTCCTGCTCGACGGCGACCTCACCACGGCCGGCCGTCACCCGCAGAGCGACATCTTCCTCGACGACGTGACCGTGTCGCGGCGTCATGTGGAGTTCCGCAGGAGTCCGGACGGTAGTTTCACCGTGGGCGACGTCGGCAGCCTCAACGGCACCTACGTCAACCGCGAGCGCATCGATTCCGTCGCGCTGACCAACGGCGACGAAGTCCAGATCGGGAAGTACCGGCTGGTCTTCTACGCCAGCCAGCGGGGCGTGTGACCCTCCCCCGGACTCCGTCCGGGGGGACACCCCCAGGAAGGCCCATGCTGCGAACACCGACAGGCGGTGCCGGCCACGGCACCGCCGCCGCGGGCGAGCGCGCGATGAGCATCGGCACGGTGCTTCTGCAGCTGCGCGACGAATTCCCCGAAGTCACCATCTCCAAGATCCGCTTCCTGGAGACGGAGGGGCTCATCGAGCCCCAGCGGACACCGTCGGGCTACCGGAAGTTCAGCCCTGCCGATGTCGACCGGCTGGCGCAGGTCCTGCGTATGCAGCGGGACCACTACCTGCCGCTCAAGGTCATCCGTGAGCACCTGGAGGCCCTGGCGCGGGGTGAGCAGGTGGCGCTGCCCCCAGGGGGCGGTCAGAGCGATCCTGGCGGCGCCCTGCGGGACCAGGACCCGGGACAGGCCACAGCCACCCGGATCGGACGCGCGGAGCTCCTGGCGGCCACCGAGGCCACCGAGGAGCAGCTCGACGAGTGGGAGTCGTACGGGCTGATCGTGCCCGCCGCGGGCGGGAGCTACGACGCCGAGGCGGTGACCGTGGCACGGCTGGTGGCGGATCTGGGCAGATTCGGTCTGGAACCTCGGCATCTGCGGGCCGTCAAGGCGGCCGCGGAGCGCGAGGCGGGGCTGGTCGAGCAGGTGGTCGCGCCCCTGCGCCGGCACCGGAATCCGCAGACCAGAGCCCATGCGGAGTCCACCGCGAGGGAGCTCGCGGACCTCTCCGTGCGGCTCCACGCGGCCCTCATGCAGACCGCTCTGAAGGCGACCTTCCACTGAGGTCGGAGGAGCCCGACTATCCAAACATGGCGGGCACGTCCTAGGGTTGCTGTGTGAACGAGCTCGACGTTGTGGGTGTCCGGGTGGAAATGCCCTCCAACCAACCGATCGTGCTCCTGCGTGAAGTGGGAGGCGACCGGTACCTCCCTATTTGGATCGGCCCTGGGGAAGCGACCGCGATCGCCTTCGCCCAGCAGGGCATGGCTCCGGCCAGGCCGCTGACCCATGATCTCTTCAAGGACGTGCTCGAGGCCGTGGGCCAGGAGCTCACGGAGGTCCGCATCACGGACCTGCGGGAAGGGGTCTTCTACGCGGAGCTGGTCTTTGCCAGCGGGGTCGAGGTGAGCGCGCGGCCGTCCGACGCCATAGCGCTCGCCCTGCGCACCGGTACGCCGATCTACGGCAGTGACGGGGTGCTGGACGACGCGGGAATCGCCATCCCCGACGAGCAGGAGGACGAGGTGGAGAAGTTCCGCGAGTTCCTCGACCAGATCTCGCCGGAGGACTTCGGGACGAACAGCCAGTAGGACCGTCCGCGGTGGCGGTGTCAGCGCATCCGACAAGCCGTTCCCGGAAATCAGTCGCGGGAAACCACCCTCAGGGTGATTATCACTCGGCGTGCCGAGTGTGGCGATCGTTGACGCACCCCTGGTGACTGCCTACCTTCGAGGTGGCAGGTCAAGGACGGAGGTCGGCGTGAGAAGCAGCGGCGACGGTACGGCTGAGGGTGGGCCGTACCGGCAGCACGGCAGTGCGGCCGACCACTCCATCAGACAGCCGGTTCAGCCGGCAGTGGTGGCAGCGGACGGTGTGGCAGTGGCAGGGGACATCGGTTATCGGGGGCCCACAGCGTGCGCGGCGGCCGGGATCACCTACCGACAGCTCGACTACTGGGCGCGTACGGGACTCGTGGAGCCGAGCGTGCGTCCGGCGTACGGGTCGGGGACGCAGCGTCTCTACAGTTTCCGTGACGTGGTCCTCCTCAAGATCGTCAAGCGGTTCCTGGACACGGGGGTCGCTCTGCAGAACATCCGGACCACCGTGCAGCATCTCAGAGCGCGTGGATTCACGGATCTGGAGCGGATGACCCTGATGAGTGACGGGGCCACGGTCTACGAGTGCTCCTCGCCCGACGAGGTCGTCAGCCTGCTCCAGGGTGGTCAGGGCGTCTTCGGCATCGCCGTCGGCGTCGTCTGGCGGGATGTGGACGCGGCCCTGTCGCAGCTCCACGGGGAGCGTGTCGACACGGGGGAGACGCTCATCGGCCACAACCCCGCCGACGAGCTGGCACGGCGGCGCAATCGCGCGGGCTGATCCACCGGGGCACGGCGTGACGCGTGCGCGGGGTGGGGCGGTTGTCAGTGGCGTAGGGCAGCATCGGTCCTTGTGAGAGCCGCGCCCACCATCCTGCATCTGGACATGGATGCCTTCTACGCCTCTGCGGAGCAGGCGGCGAAGCCGAGCCTGCGCGGCAAGCCGGTGGTGGTGGGCGGCCTCGGGATGCGCGGCGTGGTCGCCACCGCGTCGTACGAGGCGCGCCGGCTCGGCGTGCACTCGGCGATGCCGATGGCACAGGCGCGGCGGCTCGCGCCCAACGCGGCGTATCTCGTCCCGCGCTTCGCGCTCTACCGGACGGTGAGCGACCAGGTGATGGAGCTGCTGGGGCGGCTGTCACCCCTGGTCGAGCCGCTCAGCCTCGACGAGGCCTTCGTCGACCTGGAGGCCGGCGGCGTCGCCGACGACTCGGCGTCCGCGCGGGCGATCGGCGGGCAGCTGCGCACCGTGATCAGAGCGGTCACCGGACTCAGTGGTTCCGTCGGTCTGGCGGGTTCCAAGATGCTGGCGAAGATCGCCTCCGAGGAGGCGAAACCGGACGGGCTGCTGCTGATCGAGCCCGGCACCGAGCGGGAGCTCCTGGCCCCCATGTCCGTGCGCATCCTCCCCGGAGTGGGACCCGCGACGGGCGACCATCTCCGGCGGGCCGGGATGACCCTCGTCAGTCACCTGGCGGAGGCGGGCGAGGCGGAGCTCGTGCGGCTCCTCGGGAAGGCCCACGGTGTCGCCCTCCACCGCATGGCGCAGGGCTACGACGACCGTCCCGTCGTAGCCGAGCGGGATGCCAAGTCCGTGTCGGTCGAGGACACCTTCGACGTGGACCTGCACGACCGGGTGCGCGTCAGGACGGAGGTGGAGCGGCTCGCGGACCGGTGTGTGCAGCGGCTGCGGGGCGCCGGCCGGTCCGGGCGGACCGTCGTCCTCAAGGTGCGCCGCTACGACTTCTCCACGCTCACCAGGTCCGAGACGCTGCGTGGGCCCACCGACGACCCCACGGTGGTCAGGGAGGCCGCCGCACGGCTCCTGGAGGCCGTGGACACGACGGGCGGGGTCCGGCTGCTCGGGGTCGGTGTCACGGGGCTGGCGGACTTCACGCAGGAGGACCTCTTCGCGCAGGCCGCCGACGCCGAACACGCGGCGGCCGAGCACGCCGCGGCGGAGCATGCGGCGGCCGAGCACGCCGCCGGGGAGTCCGCCGACGCCGCCGTGGGCCCGGCGGACGCGCGGGACGGCACTGTGGCGGAGCGCGCCGGGGCGGACGCCCGGGAGAGCGAGGAGCAACTGGCCGCGCGGCGCTGGCCGGCCGGGCACGACGTACGCCACGACGTCCACGGCCACGGCTGGGTGCAGGGCAGCGGTGTCGGCCGGGTCACCGTGCGCTTCGAGGAGCCCTGGACGCCGCCCGGCCGGGTGCGGACCTTCCGGATCGACGATCCGCAGCTCCAGCCGGCCGAGCCGCTGCGGCTGGTGCGGGACCCGGTGGACTACTCCTCGTGGCCGGCGAGCTTGCCGAAGTCCCTGTCGGCGGCCGGGCCGGGCGAGGGGGAGGCGTCCAGTCCGTAATGGCGGTAGAGCTGCAGTTCCTGCTCGGGGGAGAGGTGGCGGCCCACGCCGAAATCCGGGGCGTCCTTGATGAGGGCCCGCTCGAAGGGGATGACGAGGGCGCCGTCGACGACCTCGCTCGGCTCCAGCGGGACGAAGGCGTCCCTGGTGAAGAGTCCGGTGCGTACGGCGGCCCACTCGGGGACCCCGGTGGCGTCGTCGAGATAGACCTCGTCCACCGTTCCGATCTTGGCACCTTGACGGTCGAAGGCCTTGCGGCCGATCAGGCTGCGCGGATCGATGTCGGTCTGCACGGTGCCTCCCACTGGTCACGACGGCATCAGGTGGTCGCGGCTGCTCCACAGGCACTACGAAAGGCCAGATCCGGGCAGTCGGCCACTCGAGACGGCCCGCCCCGACCCCGCTGGTAGGCTGGAACACGGCTGCTGACCCTGTGCGGGAGAGTCCTCCGGAGCGATCCGGAGGCGCCGAAGGAGCAACTCCTCCCCGGAATCTCTCAGGCCCCCGTACCGCACGGACGAGGTCACTCTGGAAAGCAGGGCGGGATCCGTGCGGCACACGCCGTGGCGGGCACCGCCCTCACCGACGGTGAAAGCCGGTGCGCCCCCCGGGCGTCCCGGTGAAGCTCTCAGGTCGAGATGACAGATGGGGAGGCCGTTCGGGCAGCCACGCCGTGGCGCCCCTCGCAGGTCGTCACAGACCAGGAGGCCTCCATCATGACCCCCCGTCGCACTCCGCTCTCCCAGCTGGAGCAGGGCATTCCGTTCGAGCAGCGCCACATCGGGCCCGATGCCGAGGCGCAGGCGAAGATGCTCGCCCAGGTCGGCTACGGCTCCCTCGACGAGCTCACCGCCGCAGCCGTGCCCGACGTGATCAGGAGTGCCGAGGCGCTGAACCTGCCCGAGGCGCGCACCGAGGCCGAGGTCCTGGCCGAGCTGCGCAGCCTCGCCGACCGCAACCAGGTGCTCGCACCGATGATCGGCCTCGGCTACTACGGCACGTTCACCCCGCCGGTGATCCTGCGCAACGTCATGGAGAACCCCGCCTGGTACACGGCCTACACGCCGTACCAGCCGGAGATCTCCCAGGGGCGGCTCGAGGCCCTCCTGAACTTCCAGACGATGGTCGCCGACCTCACCGGCCTGCCCACCTCGGGCGCCTCGCTCCTCGACGAGGGCACGGCCGCCGCCGAGGCCATGGCGCTCGCACGGCGGGTCGGCAAGGTCAAGGGCGGGGTCTTCCTGGTCGACGCCGACACCCTGCCGCAGACCGTCGCGGTGATCCGGACCCGCGCCGAGCCGACCGGTGTCGAGGTCGTCGTCGCCGACCTCACCGACGGCATCCCCGCGGAGATCGCCGAACGCGGTGTCTTCGGCGTCCTGCTCCAGTACCCGGGCGCCTCCGGTGCCGTGCGCGACATCAAGCCCGTCATCGAGCAGGCGCACGAACTGGGCGCCATCGTCTCCGTCGCCGCCGACCTGCTGGCCCTGACGCTGCTCACCTCGCCCGGCGAGCTGGGCGCCGACATCGCCGTGGGCACCACCCAGCGCTTCGGCGTCCCGATGGGCTTCGGCGGACCGCACGCCGGCTTCATGGCCGTACGCGAGAAGTTCGCCCGCAGCCTGCCCGGCCGTCTGGTCGGTGTCTCCGTCGACGCGGACGGCGACAAGGCCTACCGGCTGGCGCTCCAGACCCGTGAGCAGCACATCCGCCGCGAGAAGGCCACCAGCAACATCTGCACCGCCCAGGTGCTGCTCGCCGTGATGGCCGGCATGTACGCCGTCTACCACGGGCCCGAGGGGCTGCGGACGATCGCCCGGCGCACCCACCGGTTCGCCGCCCTCCTGGCCGAGGGCCTGCGGGCCGCCGGTACCGAGGTCGTGCACGACGCGTACTTCGACACCCTCACCGTCCGTGTGCCGGGCGGGGCGGCCGGCGTGGTCGCCGATGCGCGTGAGCGCGGGGTCAACCTCCGGCTCGTCGACGCCGACCATGTCTCCGTCGCCTGCGACGAGACCACCACCCGCACCCGGATCGCCTCCGTCTGGGCGGCCTTCGGGACCAGCGGTGACATCGAGGCGCTGGACGAGGTGACGGCCGACGCGCTCCCCGAGGGACTCCTGCGCGGCGACGCCGTCCTCACCCACCCGGTCTTCCACCAGCACCGCTCCGAGACCGCGATGCTGCGCTACCTGCGCAAGCTCGCGGACAAGGACTACGCGCTGGACCGCGGCATGATCCCGCTGGGCTCCTGCACCATGAAGCTCAACGCGACCGCCGAGATGGAGGCGATCACCTGGCCCGAGTTCGGCGCGCTGCACCCCTTCGCGCCGGCCGAGCAGGCGCAGGGCTTCCTCACCCTCATCCGTGAGCTGGAGGAGCGCCTCGCCGAGGTCACCGGCTACGACGCCGTGTCCATCCAGCCCAACGCCGGCTCCCAGGGCGAGTTCGCCGGCCTGCTGGCCGTACGGGCGTACCACCGGGCCAACGGCGACGACCAGCGCACCGTCTGTCTGATCCCGTCCTCCGCGCACGGCACCAACGCCGCGAGCGCCGTGATGGCCGGCATGAAGGTCGTCGTGGTGAAGACCGCCGACGACGGCGAGGTCGACATAGAGGATCTCCGGGCCAAGATCGCGGCCCACCGCGACGAGCTCGCCGTCCTCATGATCACCTACCCGTCCACGCACGGAGTCTTCGAGGAGCACGTCGCCGACATCTGCGGCGAGGTGCACGACGCCGGCGGCCAGGTGTACGTGGACGGCGCCAACCTCAACGCGCTGGTCGGTCTCGCCAAGCCGGGGCACTTCGGCGGCGACGTCTCCCACCTGAACCTGCACAAGACCTTCTGCATCCCGCACGGCGGCGGCGGCCCGGGTGTCGGTCCGGTCGGGGTGCGCGCCCACCTGGCGCCGTACCTCCCCAACCACCCGCTCCAGCCCGCCGCGGGCCCGGAGACGGGCGTCGGCCCGATCTCGGCCGCTCCGTGGGGCTCCGCCGGCATCCTGCCGATCTCCTGGGCGTACGTACGACTCATGGGGGGCGAGGGCCTCAAGCGTGCGACGCAGGTCGCCGTACTCGCGGCCAACTACATCGCCAAGCGCCTCGAACCGCACTTCCCGGTCCTCTACAACGGCCCGGCCGGTCTGGTCGCGCACGAGTGCATCGTGGACCTGCGGCCGATCTCCAAGGCGACCGGCGTCAGCATCGACGACATCGCCAAGCGGCTGATCGACTACGGCTTCCACTCGCCGACCATGTCCTTCCCGGTGGCCGGGACGCTCATGATCGAGCCGACGGAGAGCGAGGACCTGGCCGAGCTCGACCGGTTCTGCGACACGATGATCGCCATCCGCGGCGAGATCGACAAGGTCGCCTCCGGTGAGTGGAGCGCGGACGACAACCCGCTGCGCAACGCCCCGCACACGGCCGCGGCGCTGGGCGGCGAGTGGGCCCACGGCTACACCCGTGAGGAGGCGGTCTTCCCGGCCGGCGTCACGCCCGCGGAGAAGTACTGGCCGCCGGTGCGCCGGATCGACGGTGCGTTCGGCGACCGCAACCTGGTCTGCTCCTGCCCGCCGCTGGACGAGTACGACCAGTAGGGGGGCCGGACACGCGTCGGGGCCGGTGCGGAGAATTCTCCGGGCCGGCCCCCGTGTTCCGTGCGCCGCGGTCAGGCGGCCTTCATCACCTGGCCGCTCCTCAGCGGGCGGTGCGGAGCGATGATCTGCCCGTCCGGGAGCAGTTCGCCGGTGTCCTCGAAGAGCAGGACGCCGTTGCACAACAGGCTCCAGCCCTGTTCCGGGTGGTGGGCCATCAGGCGTGCGGCTTCCCGGTCGTTGGAGTCGGCGGTCGGGCAGGGTGGCTGGTGCTGGCACATGGGTGGGTTCTTTCGCTGCGTCGATTCGAGTGTCCTGCGGCTGGACGAGGTGTTCATGGCCGCCCCCGTATCAAGTCGGTCCGGTCCCAGTGTTGCCCTACGGACGTCTTCCCGCAGGGATTTCGCGGCAGCTGCTGTTCTCCTCCCATGACGCGTCACCCGGCCGGACGGTTCGATCCAACTGGGCTGTCCGTTCGGATGGTTCGGGGTGACCTGACCGGACTAGTCCGGACGGGTACGGGCGCGCCCCCGCCGAGCAGCTCGGCGGGGGCGGGTGAGGCGAGGTGTCAGGCGGGCGACCCGAGGAGCCCGGGGAGCTCGGGCAGGTCCTGCAGAGGCGCCGGGGTGACACGGAGTGTCATGACCGGGAGCAGGTCCGCGACCCGGTGCGGGCGATGGGCCGTGATGCCCGGGGGAGCGGGTGCCAGGGGCACCAGCACATCGGTCGGGGCGAGTGCCCCGCCGCCCGCGTCGGCCTCGGTGTCGTGGTGCAGCCACAGCGTGAACATGTACAGCTCGGGTACCGACAGCAGTCGCGGCTGGTAGGGCGTCGTCGTCGACTCCGCCTGGCGTACGGCGAGTTCGGTGGAGACGATGTACGGGCCCTCGAAGAAGTGCGAGAAGGTCCAGCCGTCGGCGGTGAGCATGGTGTCCGCGGCGGCGACGGCGCGCTCACCGCTGCGGATCAGGAAGCGCCAGCCGGCGAGGCGGGTGCGCGGCGCCGCCTCGTTCGGCACGATCCGGTCCAGGACGTGGACCGGAAGCGGGAGTTCGGGGCTCAGTGATCCCTGGACGGACCGGAGAGCGGGCGTATGGGCCTCGCGGACGGCGGTCGGAGAACCGAGTGCCGCGAGAACGCTGCGCAGTGCGGGCGCGGGAGCCGGGGAAACATGCAGCGGCATGGTGGGTCGCCTCTCACTTCGGAGACACGGTGGTGCGTGGGCGGGTGCAGACGGCGCTGTCGGCGTGCGGGGCCAGAGGAAGGCCGGTGACGGGGCGGACGGGGCCGGTGCGTCAACTCTCTGCCTCGTCCGCAGAGTTTATACGACAAATGTTCACACGGTGTTTCGGCTACCTGTCCCGCATATTGCCCGCAAGGCGCATTTCGGCCTTTGAATTGCGTGGTTTCTGTGGATTGGGGCCGTCGCCGACCCGTGCTGCCAGGTGCTTTCCCTGCGCGGCGGTAGGCTGAAACTCATCGGTGTTTCCACCGTGCAACCCGGCCGGGCAAACTGCATATGCCCCATGCCTTCGGAATGTGCCTCCGGCTTCGGTCACCAGACTACTGGGTGCCAGTCGGCCGTGGGGGCGTTACGGATCATCTCGGCGGGGCATTATCGATCGTGATACGAGCGGCCTGTGCCGCGGGCCGCCCACTCGAGGAGGGACCCTTCGATGGGCGAGAAGGTCGTGGCGGGTGCCTTTGCCGCGTCCGATCGGCAGGCGTACCGCGAGAAGCTCACCCAGTGCCTGGCGGGGCTGGAGAGGCTCCTGTCGGAGCGGAGGTTCGATCGCCCCAGGAATCTCATGGGGCTGGAGATCGAGCTGAATCTCGCGGGGTCGGACGGCATGCCGAGGATGCGGAATGCGGAGGTGCTCCAGCGCATCGCCAGCCGGGATTTTCAGACGGAACTGGGGATGTTCAACCTGGAAGTAAATATTCTTCCCCACCGGCTGAGCGGCCGGGTTTTCGATCAGCTGGCCGAGGAGTTGCGTACGGGGCTCGCATATGCGCACCGGAAGGCCGCGGAGGTCGACGCCGGGATCGTGATGATCGGCATCCTGCCGACCCTCGGCCGGGACGACGTGGTTTCGGCGAACCTGTCGGACGTCGACCGCTACACGCTCCTGAACGACCAAATGGCGGCCGCGCGCGGCGAGGAATTCGTCCTCGATATCGAGGGCGTCGAGCGATTGGTCTCGACCTCTGCCTCGATCGCTCCCGAATCGGCGTGCACCTCGGTCCAGTTGCACCTCCAGGTGACACCGGACCGCTTCGCGGACGTCTGGAACGCGGCGCAGGCGATCGCCTCCGTACAGATCGCCCTCGGGGCCAACTCGCCCTTCCTGTTCGGCAAGGAGCTGTGGCGCGAGTCCAGGCCGCCGCTGTTCCAGCAGGCCACGGACGTGCGGCCGCCCGAGCTGCGGAACCAGGGGGTGCGCCCCAGGACGTGGTTCGGGGAGCGCTGGATCGGTTCGGCGTACGAGCTCTTCGAGGAGAACGTGCGCTACTACCCGCCCCTGCTGCCGATCTGCGACGAGGAGGATCCGCTGCGGGTCCTCGACGCGGGGGGCGTGCCGAACCTCGCCGAGCTCGTCCTGCACAACGGCACGGTCTACCGGTGGAACCGGCCGGTGTACGGGCTGGCCGACGGCGTGCCCCACCTCAGGGTGGAGAACCGGGTGCTGCCCGCCGGCCCCACGGTCATCGACGTCATCGCCAACGCGGCCTTCTACTACGGGCTGGTGCGCGCGCTCGCCGACGAGTCCCGTCCGGTGTGGAACAGGCTGCCCTTCGACGCGGCGGCCGAGAACTTCGACGCCGCGTGCCGCCACGGGATCGACGCCGAGCTGCTCTGGCCGCGCCCCGGACGTTCCGGCGGCGTGGCGAAGGTGCCCGCCGTCAAGCTCGTACGGGACGAACTGCTGCCGCTCGCGGCCGCCGGGCTCGACGCCTGGAACATCGAGCCCTCGGACCGTGACCGCTACCTCGGCGTCATCGAGGAGCGCTGCCGGCTGCGTGCCAACGGGGCCTCCTGGCAGGTCGACACCTATCACCGCGCCCTGGAGGCGGGTCTCGAACGGGAGGGCGCGCTCGCGGCGACCACCCGGCGCTATGGCGAGCTGATGCAGGTGGGTGAACCGGTGCACACCTGGCCCATCGGATTCCCCGCCCCCTGAGGAGGTCGCCGCCCGGTGTCCCGCCGCACCGGCCCCGTCGGGCAAGCTATGACGACGCATGGCTGACGACAGGAGTGCAGGTGGAGGCGGGGCGCGTGGCTGAATCCATTCCTCATGAGGAGGTGTCCCGGCGGATCCTCCGCTCGGAGACGCTGCTCGTGCTGGCCCTCTCGCTGGGGGCCAGCGGGGTCTCCGCCCTGATCAGCTTCATCGGGTCGCTGACCAAGCCGGGAGGCCTCAAGGACCAGGCGGCGACGCTGAACGGGTCGTACGCCCCGGGGCGGCCGTGGCTGGACCTGGCCTGGCAGCTGTTCGGCATCGCCTCGGCCCTGGTGCCGGTCGCGCTGGTGGCGCACCTGCTGATCCGGGAGAAAGCCGGTCTGCGGACCCTCGGCCTCGACCGCACCAGGCCCGGGACGGACCTGGGCCGGGGCACCCTGGTCGCGGCGGGGATCGGCAGCGCGGGGCTGGCGTTCTACCTGGTGGCCCGGACCGCGGGCTTCAACCTCACGGTGGTCCCGGAGTCGCTGCCGGACGTGTGGTGGAAATTCCCCGTACTGATCCTCTCCGCGGTGCAGAACTCCCTCGTGGAGGAGGTCATCGTCGTCGGCTACCTGCTGCGGCGGCTGGGCCAGCTGGGCTGGACGCCGATGGCCGCCCTGGTGGCGAGCTCCGTGCTGCGCGGCTCGTACCACCTGTACCAGGGGATCGGCGGCTTCATCGGGAACATGGTCATGGGCGTCGTCTTCGTGCTGCTGTACAGGCGATGGGGGCGGGTCGGGCCGCTGGTCGTCGCGCACGCCCTGCTCGACATCGGGGCGTTCGTCGGATACGCGCTGCTCGCGGGGAAGGTGGGCTGGCTGCCCACCCCGTGACCCGGCGGCCCGGCCCCGCAGCGCTCAGAGGCCGGTGAGCAGCTCCCCCTCGATCACCGTGACAGCACCGCCGGTCAGGAGCGTGCGCTCGCCGCGCAGCGATGTGCGGACCAGGCCCGAGCGGGCGGAGGCCTGGAGGCCGACGAGGTCGTCACGGCCGAGCCTGGCCGACCAGAACGGGGCCAGGGCGGTGTGGGCGCTGCCGGTCACCGGGTCCTCGTCGATGCCCACCCCGGGGAAGAAGCCGCGCGAGACGAAGTCGTACGAGCTCGCGGGGTCCTCGGCGGCAGCCGTGGCGATGACGCCCCGCCGGGAGCAGGAGACGAGCGCGCGGAAGTCCGGCTCCAGGGCCCGTACGGTCGCTTCGTCGGCCAGCTCCACCAGGAGGTCCCCGACGTGTTCCCCCGTGTCGTGGAGGGAGAGCGGTGACGCACCGAGCGCGTCATCCAGACCGGGTGGGGCGGCCACGGGTGACAGCGGCGCCGTGGGGAAGTCCAGCGTCAGGGTGCCGTCGTCATGGGCGGTGGTACGCAGGACGCCGGCGCGGGTCGTGTGGCGCACCGTCCCGCTCGCGGCTCCGGACGTGTGCAGCACATGAGCGGTGGCGAGCGTCGCGTGCCCGCAGAGATCGACCTCGGTGGTGGGGGTGAACCAGCGCAGCGCCCAGTCCGCCTCGCGGCCCAGTGGCAGCGGATGGGCGAAGGCCGTCTCCGAGAGGTTGACCTCGGAGGCGATGCGCTGGAGGCGGTCCGCCCCGGGGAAGGCCGGGGCGTCCAGGATCACGACTCCGGCGGGGTTGCCGGCGAACGGCCGGTCGGTGAACGCGTCGACGATGCGGATCTTCATGAGCCGACCGTAGACAGGGCCGTTCCGCGCGGTCCAAGGCCAATTCCGGGTACGCGGCTCGGCGCCGCCCGGCTCGTTCGCCCGCCTCGGGGACGCTCGGGGCGCTCAGGGCGTTTCGGGTGCTTCGGGTGCTCCTGGTGTTTCGGGCTTCCGGGCGAAGAAGGTGCCGGCCGCCCTCCTCGCTCCTTCGCCGGGTTCCTCCAACAGGCGTGCGGTGACGACGAGTCCGGCCTCGCCCAGGAGGGTGGCGATGCGGTCGGGCGGCAGCAGATGGGACTCGTAGGACACGGGGTTGCCGCCGTATGCCTGCGTCGGGCGCAGGATCTCGCCGTCCCCCACGTGGCCGGCCATCATCAGGTGGCCTCCGGGTGCGAGTGCGCGTGTGAACTGGGCGAACACCACCGGCAGCAGCTCTGCCGGCGTGTGGTGGACCGAGTAGTAGGCCAGGATGCCGCCGAGTTCGCCGTCCTCGACCGGTAGCGCGGTCATCGAACCCACGGCGAAGTCCAGGCCGGGGTAGGCCTGCCGGGCCAGCTCGATCATCTTCGGGGACAGGTCGACACCGAGGACGGACAGATCCAGCCCGGCCAGATACGCCGTGACCTTGCCGGGCCCGCATCCCAGGTCCGCGACCGGCCCACGCCCCGCCGTACGGACGACCTCGGCGAACGAGCCCAGCAGCCCGCGTGACAGCGGGTCGAGCTCCGCGGGGGCCTTGACGAATGCCGCGTAGTCGGCGGCGACGGTGTCGTACGACTCCCGGACCGCCGCGAGATAGGAAGGCTCAGTCATGCGGGTGACCCTAGAGGGTGTTTCGTCCCGTTGTTTCATCCCTGATTGCGCGGTTGCGGA
>NZ_JAERUC010000014.1 GCF_016745505.1 Streptomyces silvae
ACCGCAACCTGAACCTGCTCGGCCGCTACAGCTTCACCGCTTCCATCACGGCTGCCGGCGTGCTGCGCCCGCTGCGCGACCCGGACGCGCCGGAGCTGGACGAGGACGACGACGGGGCCGCACCGGACTGAACGCGGCCGCCCGCCGGCACGCGGTAAGCCGCGTGGTTGGCTCCAAGCTCGTGATCAGTCAGTCCTGCAGGGCTTGCAAGGTGGCGTCGAGGTCGGTGGTGCGGGGCTGGTTGTGGGGGAGTTTGGCGAGGGCGGCGGCCATGCCGCAGGTGTTGGTGGCGGCGGAGAAGATCAGGCCGCCTCCGATGGCTGCGGACAGCCAGCGGGCGGGGCGCCAGCGGGTGCCCACGGCGAGGCCGAGGACAACGAGGGATCCGGCGGCGAGGCGGACCTGGCGTTCCATGGGCCAGACGGCAGTGGCGTTGTCGGGGTGGTGGAGGGTGTGGCCTTCGCCGGCCCAGGCGGTGGTGCCGCCGGTGAGGGTGGTGGCGGGGATGTCTGCTGCGGCGAGTTGGGTGCAGGCGGTGGTGGAGCGGTTGCCGGAGGCGCAGACCATGAGCAGGGCGCCGCGGGCGGCTGCCGCCTTGAGGGCGGGCAGGGCGGTGTGGAGGTGGTCGAGGGGGATGTTGTGGGCGCCGGGCAGGTGGCCGGAGGTGTATTCGCCGGGGGTGCGCACGTCGATGACGGTGTAGTCGTCGAGGCGGGCGGCGGCCTGGGCGGGGATGAGAGCGGTGGGGGTGGTCATGTGCGGGATGGTCCTTCCGTGATGTTCCGAGGGCTTGGGTGCCCGGACCCGGTATAATACCCCTAGGGGTATTTGATTCTGTGGAGGTGGACGGTGGAGCTGGAGATGGCGGCCGACGAGCTGAAGTCGGTTCTTAACCGGCTGCGGCGGGCTCAGGGCCAGATCGCGGGGATCATCAAGATGATCGAGGAGGGCCGGGACTGCGAGGACGTGATCACGCAGCTTGCGGCGGTCTCCCGTGCGCTGGACCGGGCCGGGTTCGCGATCATCGCGACCGGCCTGCAGCACTGCATGGCCGAGGGCGGCCAGGAGGCCGGGGACCGGGACCAGATGCGGGCGAGGCTGGAGAAGCTGTTCCTGTCCCTGGCCTGACGGGCGCGGTGGCCGGAGGGTTCATACGATCACGTCGATCAGCATGAACACGGCCACCGCCAGCAGCACCCCGGCGAAGGCTCTCTGGAGGCTGTCGCCGGAGACCTTGGCACTGAGACGTTTGCCGTCCCAGGCGCCGAGGATCGCCGCCCCGGTGAACGGCCCGATCAGCGCCCAGTCGAGACCGCCGCCGGTCCCGGTGCGGGCGACCAGGGCGGCGAGTGAGTTGACGGTGATGACGAGCAGGCTGGTGCCCACCGCACGGCGCATGGTCAGACCGAGGACGCTCACCAGGGCCGGGACGGCGAGAAAGCCGCCGCCGACACCGAGGAAGCCGGTCACCGCACCGAGCCCGGCCCCGGCCCCGGCCGCCTTGCCGGGCCGTATCCGCTCCGGCGGCCGGGATGAGGAAGGGCGGAACATCCGCACGGCCGCCAGCGCCGCGATCACCGAGAAGGCGACGGTCAGCACGGCTTCGGGTACGCGGCCGGAGGCTGCCCCCGCGAAGTAGGCGGGGATGATGCCCGCCGCCGCGAAGAGCGATCCGACTTTCCAGGCGACGTGGCCGTCGCGGGCGTGGGCGTACAGGGCGGTGGCTGAGGTGGCGGCCACGATGATCAGGCTGGCGGTGGTGGCCGCGGACGGGGAGAAGCCGAGCAGGTAGATCAGGGCGGGCACGGCCAGGACGCTGCCGCCGCCGCCCAGGGCTCCGAGGGCGATGCCGACGGCGGCCCCGGCGATGAGGGCGAGAACGAGCGCGGTCACGCTATCCGGCCGCTGTTCCCGCGTTCGTCGAGGACCGGGTGTCCGGCGGCGGCCCACGCGTTCATGCCGCCCTTGACGTCGACCGCCTGCCGGCCGCGCTCGGTGAGGAGTTTCGCGGCCTGCTGGGAGCGGTGTCCGCTGCGGCAGATCACCACCAGCGACCGGTCGGAGGCTTCGGCCGGCAGGTTGGCTCCGGCCACGAGTTTCGACAGAGGAACGTGGACGGCGCCGGGGGCGTGGCCCGCGTTCCATTCGGACTTCTCGCGGACGTCGAGCAGGACCGCGTCCGGCGTCTCGCCGCTGGTGCGGTCGCGGGCCTGGTCCACGCTGACGCGGGGCTGGCTGCGGCGGAAGAGGAACATCAGGGTTCTCCCCTCTCCTTCTCGTGCGGTGGGCGGGCTGGGTGTCAGCCGGTGGTCAGGGGCAGGCCGGCGTCGGTGGCGGCGTCGAAGCCGTCGTCGACAGCGACGACGTCGCGGCCGGCGGCGTCCAGCAGGGAGGCTGCGATCGCGGCCCGCATCCCTCCGGCGCAGTGCACCCACACCGTGCCCGGCGGCACCTCACCGATACGGCCGTGGAGCTCGTGGACGGGGATGTGCACCGACCCCTCGATCCAGCCGTTCGCCCGCTCGGAGTCACGGCGCACGTCCAGCACCACCAGATCAGCGGTGCCCTGTGCGGCGAGTCCGGCGAACGTGGAGCGCGGGAAGGACGCCGGAGCCTGTCCTGTGGGCAGCCAGGCGTCGGGGGCGCCGGTGGCGGCGGCAGCCGGGCGGTCGATGCCCACCCGCACCAGTTCGCGCTGGGCACCGGCCAACTGCTCGGCGGATTCAGCAAGCAGGGTGACCGGCTTGCCCCAGGGGATCAGCCAGGCCAGATAGGTGGCGAGCTTGCCGTCGGCCTCGAAGTTGAACGACCCGGCCACGTGCCCCTCGGCGAACGCGACACGGTTGCGCAGGTCGACGACCCACTCACCGGCCGCGAGGCGGGCGGCGATCTGCTCGGCGTCCGCGAGGGCAGGCGGGGTCAGGTCAAGCGGTGCGGGGCCCTCGGCGTTGGCCGGCCCCATGTGCGCGTAGTAGGCGGGCACGTCCTCCAGCCCGGCCAGCAGGTCCGCGACGAAGGTGTCCACGTCCACGGTCAGCGCGGTGTTCGCGCTCTTCTCCTTGCCGATCGTGGTCTCCTCCCCCTCGGACTGGGCAGAGGAGCAGAAGCTGCCGAAGCCGTGGGTGGGCAGAACCGCCGTCTCGTCGGGCAGATCGGAGGCCAGGCGGTGGGCGGAGGCGTGCTGGGCACGGGCCAGCTGCTCGGTCAGCCGCGGCTCGACCAGGTCCGGCCGTCCCACCGTGCCGATCAGCAGCGACCCGCCGGTGAAGACGGCCACCGCACGCCCCGCCTCACGCAGCGCGTAGGCGGTGTGGTGCGGGGTGTGGCCCGGCGTCGCGATCGCGGTCAGGCTCACCCCGCTGCTGGGGTCGACGTCCACGCTGTCGCCGTCGGCGACAGCGACGCGGTCGAAGGAGACGTGCGCGTCGGCCGGTACGAGGTAGCGGGCGCCGGTGATCCGGGCGAGTTCAAGTCCGCCGGTGACGTAGTCGTTGTGCAGGTGGGTCTCCACCACGTGGGAGATCCGCACCCCGCGCCGGGCGGCTGCCGCCAGGACCTGGTCGATGTCGCGCGGCGGGTCCACCGCCACCGCGGCGCTCTCACCGCCGGCCAGGTAGCTGCGGTTGCCGAGACCTTCCAGCTCGATGGTGTCAATGAAGAACACGCCGGTACTCCTAACGAATGAAAATTACCCGGGGGGGTATCTGTTTCCACCGTAACACCAGTACCCCCGGGGGTATATTCCAGGTCAGCGCCCGCCCTGAGCAGGTACCCGGCGGACACCGGACGCATCAGCGCAGCAGACGAGAAGAATGGAGAACGGCCATGGCCTATAGCCGCACCGTGCACGTGGACGGCACCTTCGAGGACACCGTGACCGCCGTGCGTGAGGCACTGGCCGAACAGGGCTTCGGGATCCTGACCGAGATCGACGTGCAGGCCACGCTGAAGGAGAAGCTGGGCCACGAGATGGAGGACTACCTGATCCTCGGCGCCTGCAACCCGCCCCTGGCGCACCAGGCGATCGAAGCGGACCGCTCCATCGGCCTGCTGCTGCCCTGCAACGTCGTCGTCCGCACCGACGGCGACCGTATCGCCGTCCAGGCCCTCGACCCCGGCACCATGGTCACCCTGACCGGCCAGGACGCCCTCAAGCCCGTAGCCGAGGAAGCCACCCACCGCCTCGACGCCGCCCTGTCCGCGCTCACCGGCGGCAAGGAGTAGCACAAGGCGCGCGGAGTCACCGCTCTGGAGTGAGCGGCCTACGGAACCGCGGGCCGCGCCTCCCGTAGGGCCGTCGGACGCGAGGCCCGGCGGGAGCCGGGCTGCGGTCGCCACGTCGCCACCAGGGCGACGGCCAGGAGCAGTTCGGCGATGTCGCCGCCGTAGTACATGATCTGGGCGCCGCCCTGGACCTGGTCGACGGGGGCGTGGATGTTGATGCCGAAGCCGCCGTACATGAGCTGAGAGATCACCGCGTGCGCGGCGATCGCCATACCCAGCACCACCAGCCGTACCGGAACACTGGGCCGGGCGGGGGCCGGGTCGGGTCCGGCGATGACGTAAGCGAACAGGCACCCGGCGAGCAGGAAGTGGGCGTGCAGCAGCCAGTGCAGCCCCGTGTTCGCCGCCACCGTGTTGTACAGCGGCGTGAAGTACAGCAGCCCCAGCGTGCCGACGCTGAGCAGCAGCGCGGTGACCGGGTTGGCCAGCGCGTGCAGCGGCCCGCTCTGCACCAGGCCACTCAGACGGCGCCCCTGGTCGGCGGGAAGGTTGCGCAGCAGCAGCGTGACGGGTGCTCCGAGCAGCAGGCCCAACGGCGCGTACATGCCGATCAGCAGGTGCTGGAGCATGTGGCCTTGGAAGTCGCCGTGCGCCCACGGCGCGATCGGGGGCAGTAGCCCGGCCGCCAGCAGCGCGCATCCGGCCAGGAACCATCCGGTGCGCCACCGGCTCCACCCGGCCTGCGCATTGCGCCGCCGCGCGCGGTGCGCCAGCAGCACGTATCCGCCGGCGAGCAGCACGAGGAACACCGCCGGCAGAAGAATCTCCAGCGGTAGACCACCCGTCTCCTGGTGGAGATGTGCCGGATGCCCGCTCATGCGCGCCGCGCCTCCCGTACCGGTCCGTCACCGGCCGGGTCGAAGGGCTTGGCCCGGCGCTTGATCATCCAGCCCACCGCGACCAGGAGGGCGCCCAGCAGCAGGAATCCCAGGTCCCACCAGATCTGCTGGTCACCGGCGTAGACGTGGTGGATCCCCAGGATGTGGTGGTCGAGGATGCCCTCCACGAGGTTGAACAGGCCCCAGCCGACCAGGATCCAGCCCCACAGGGCCGCAGACGTCCACACCCGGCGCCGGTGGTGTGTCACCCGCGCGTACAAGATCGCCAGGCCGGCAAGGACGGCAACCCAGCAGATCGCGTGGAAGATGCCGTCCCACACCGTGTTCATCTCCAGGCCGGACACGGTGTTCGCCGGGTAGTACTTCACCCCGATCCGGTCATGGTTGGTGCTGGTCAGCATGTGGTGCCACTGCAGCAGCTGATGCAGCAGGATCCCGTCCACGAAGCCGCCCAGGCCCACGCCGAGGACGATCCCCGGCAACTGCAGACTCCCAGGACGCTCACCCGCCATCGCGCCCTGACGCTCCGCACTCACACTGCTCGACATCCCGCTGCCCTCCGCTGAACCGGCGATCGGATACCCGGGTATCAGCCCTTCCACCCGGCCAGCTGCAGATCCCGCCCGCAGAGCGAAACCCCTCATCTGCCCCCGTGCCGGGGGCTGCGGCGTACGTGTGCACGGTGCAGGACCCGGAGGGCAACCTGTGGACCTTCGGCACCTACCGGGGCCCTTCACCGGAGTAGGGCGCTGGGCAGAGATGACAGGACCCCGGCCGGGGCGGCCGGGGTCCTGTGCTGTTGGCGTGCGGCGCCGGGGTCAGTGGCTGCCGGTGAGTTCGCCGGTGAGCTTGCCGTGGAGGTCGGCGCTCAGGTCGTTCAGCCCGGTGATTTCCACAGTCTTGCCGCGCTGGGCGTACTTGGTCTCGATCGCGTCCAGGGCGGCGACGGAGGAGGCGTCCCAGACGTGGGCCTCGGACAGGTCGATGACGACCTTGTCCGGGTCGCCGGCGTAGTCGAACTGGCCGACGAGGTCGTTGGAGGAGGCGAAGAACAGCTCGCCGGTGACCCGGTAGACGACCGTGGTGCCGTCGGGGTCGCGGACGCTATGCACGCGGGCGAGGTGGGCTACGCGCTTGGCGAAGATGACCATGGCGGTGACGGAGCCGACGACGACGCCGATGGCGAGGTTGTCGGTGGCGACCACCACGATCACAGTGATGGCCATGACGGCGATCTCACCGATCGGCATCCGCTTCAGTGTCTTCGGCGCGATGGAGTGCCAGTCGAACGTCGCGAACGACACCATCACCATCACGGCCACCAGGGCGGCCATCGGGATGTCGGAGACGACCGGACCGAAGACGATGCACAGCACCATCAGGAACGAGCCCGCCAGGAACGTGGAAAGGCGGGTGCGGGCGCCGGAAACCTTCACGTTGATCATCGTCTGGCCGATCATCGCGCAGCCGCCCATGCCGCCGAAGAACCCGGTGAGGATGTTGGCGATGCCCTGACCGATGGACTCGCGGGTCTTGGAGGAGTGGGTGTCGGTGATGTCGTCGACCAGCTTCGCCGTCATCAGCGACTCCATCAGACCGACCAGTGCCATCGCGAACGCGTACGGGGCGATCGTCGTCAGGGTGTCCATGGTGAAGGGCACGTCCGGCAGGCCCGGTACCGGCAGCGAGGAGGGCAGTTCGCCCTTGTCGCCCACGGTGGGGACCGCGATCCCGGCCGCGACCGTGATGACGGTCAGGATGACGATCGCCACCAGTCGGCCGCCGACAACGCCAAGTGCGACCCGCTCCTGTCGAAGGCCGTCGCTCCGCTGACCGCCGGGATCGCCTCGCTCAAGGACGTGGCCACCAGGATGGGCAAGGGTGAGGCGGGCGCCGGGGACGTGGGCGCCTTCGAGGGCGTCATCAACAGCATCAATCACGCCGGGAAGAGCGCCGGCGCCGAGGTGAAGAACAGGGTCCCGTCCACCTCCCAGCTGGGCGGACAGCCTGCCGGGACGGCCCCCGTACGCCGCATAGGGTGCGACGATGACCCTTCTTGCGCACGAGCGCTACTGCGACGAGATCCTGTCCCAGACCGGCCTGTTGGGGGAACTGGTCGAGAGCGCCGATCTGACCCGGCGTGTCCCCACCTGCCCCGACTGGAACCTGCGCGAACTCGTCGCACACGTCGGCGGCGCACACCGCTGGGCCGGTGAGATCGTCCGCAGCCGGGCGGCCGGCGAACTCGCCGACGACCAGGTGCCGGGCGTCCACGCCCCGGCCGGTGACGACCCGGCCGCCCTGGCCGCGTGGCTGACCGAGGGCGCCGCCGCCACCGTGGACGCCCTGCGCGAGGCGGGCCCGGACACCGAGGTGTGGACCTGGGCATGGGAGCGCCGGGCGGCCTTCTGGGCCCGGCGCATGGCCCATGAGACCGCCGTGCACCGGGCGGACGCGGCCCTCGCTGCCGGGACGGCGTTCGAGGTGGCGCCCGGCCTGGCGGCCGACACGATCACCGAATGGCTGCAGATCGTGGCCTTCGCGCAGCGGGAGGGCGACCCGGAAGCAGCAGAACTGCGCGGCGGGGGACGGTCCTTGCACCTGCACGCCACGGATGCACCGGGCGCGGAGTGGCTGATCGAATTCGGCGACGAGGGCTTCACCTGGCGTCACGCCCACGCGAAGGCGACCGTGGCGCTCCGGGGCCCGCTCACCGAACTGATGCTGGCGTTCAACCGCAGGCGGAAGCCGGACGAGGGCGGGCTGGAGGTCCTGGGGGACCGGGGACTGCTGGACTTCTGGCTGGAGAGGTCGTCCTTCGGCTGAGCACGGCCGCTTCGTACGCGAGAACGCCGGCGGCCCCCGCCCGGGAAGGGCGGGGGCCGCCGGCGTGTGCTGGCGTGCCGTGAAGGCTCAGCCGCGCTGGATGCCCGTGGTGTCCTGGAGGACGCCGCGACGGCCGTCCTGGGTCTGGGCGATGAGCCCGGGACCACGCTGCTCGACCGCGAGGTACCACGTACCCGGCGCGAGCTCGGCGATCGGGTTCGGGGCGCCGTCCTCGCCGTACAGCGGGCGGGCCACCGGGACCGCGAACCAGAACGGGGTGAAGTCACCGGCCGGTGCCCCGCCGCCCTGGGGAGCCTGCTGCGCGGCCTGCTGCTGGTGCTCCGGCTGACCGGGCTGGCCCGGCTGGGCGCCGTACGGCTGGGGCTGGCCCGGCTGCGCGCCGAACGCCTGCTGGCCACCGGGGTAGCCGTAACCCTGGCCGGGCTGCTGCCCGTACGCCGCCTGCACACCCTGCGCCGGACGCGGCGCGCCCAGGAGCGGGGCCTTGAGCGCGGGGACCAGCGGAGCGGCCACGGCGGCGCCGGCCAGCACGATGGCCGCCAGCAGTCCGAGGATCAGGCCCGCGCCCGCGTCACCGGCGTCGATGATCGTCCAGAACATGGTCCACAGGGAGAACACGGTGAACGCGGCGCCGAACTGGCCGAGTTCGAAGCCGACCACCTTGCGGCCCGGCAGGGCGCGGCTGACGATCAGCAGCGCGGCACCGATGATGCCGGCCAGGTAGATGCTCATCAGGATGGACAGCGAGTCCCAGGCGTTCGCGCTGTAGCCCGAGCAGTCCACGCCCGAGGGGCAGTCGTAGCCGGAGAGGTCGAGGAAAGAGGCGATGAACAGCACGACCGCTGCTCCGATCACCACGCCGTCGCCTCGAGTGAGGGAGCGGATATTCACGTGAAGGTCCTTAGTCGGTCGTCTCGTCGGGGCGGTCGTCGATGCCGCCCGAACGGTGGTCACGGCGCGAAGCTCGGGGGCGGCTCCCCATCGTACGGATGAATCTATCGTCTGCCCGGGCGGGTTGTGATGCTGCCCGGACCTCGGACCGGCTATCCCCCCGATGTCGCCACCATCCCCGCAGAACTACTTCTTCGGACAGCACTACCTCTTCAGATAGCTGCCGATGCCCTCGGCGATGCCGAGAGCGGCTTTCTGCCGCCAGTCCGCACTGGTGAGCAGAGCGGCGTCCTTCGGATCACGCATATTGCCGCATTCGATGAACACTTTGGGCACGGTCGACAGATTCAGTCCGCCGAGATCGTCACGGGTGTCCAGTCCCGTGTCGTCCCCGATGTAATTGGAGGGGGCGCTTCCGGTAACGCGTACGAAATTCCCCGCAATCCGTACTCCGAGTTCACGCGAAGGGGCAACGATCTTCGCGGTGTCCGCGCCGTCGCCGCTCACCGCTGCGGGGAGAATGACGTGGAATCCACGGTTCCCGGTTGCGGACCCGTCCGCGTGGACCGAGACGACCGCGTCGGCCTGCGCCTTGTTGCCGATGCGCGCCCGCTCGTCGACGCACGGGCCGAAGGGGCGGTCGCCGTCCTGGGTGAGGACGACCTTCGCGCCCTGCGCCTCCAGCAGTGTGCGCAGCCGGCGGGAGACGTCGAGGGTGAACCGGGCTTCCGCGTAACCGGAGTTGGTGGCGGTGCCCGTGGTGTCGCACTCCTTGCGCCCGTTGCCCATGTCCACCTGCGCGTTGATCTCCCGGGTGTGCTCGACGTTGCCCGGGTTGTGCCCGGGGTCGATCACCACGGTGCGGCCCGTGAGCGGGCCCCGGGGCAGCGGCTTCGCGGAGCTGGAGGCGGAGGCGGAGTCGCTGGGGGCGGGGGCCGACGACCGCGCGGGTGAGGGGGAGGACGAGGACGCGGCCGAGGCCGGCCCGGAGGCTGACCCGGGGCTCTGTCCGCCGTCGCCCGCGCACCCGGCGGCGGTCAGACAGAGACCGGCGAGCGCGGCTGCGGCGAACACGGGCCTACGGCGCGGACCCGGACGCGATGTGGGGGGAGTCAAGTCTTCGTGGCGCACGTCGCGATGCTATCCGTGCCCCCGGATCCCCGCCCCCGGCCCCGTGCGCCGCAGGACGCGCAGCGAGTCCGTCACCGAGATCTCGGTGAACGCGCCGGAGGCCAGGGCTCGTTGGTGGACCCGGTACGGGGCCTGGCCGCCGTCGGCCGGGTCCGGGAACACATCGTGGATGACCAGCAGACCGCCGTCGGCGACCTTCGGCGCCCAGCCCTCGTAGTCGCCGGTCGCGTGCTCGTCGGTGTGGCCGCCGTCGATGAAGACCAGGCCCAGCTCCCCGCCCCAGACGGCCGCGACCTGCGGGGACCGCCCGACGAGCGCCACCACGTGCTCCTCCAGACCGGCCCGGTGCAGGGTGCGCCGGAAGGTGGGCAGCGTGTCCATCAGGCCGATCTCCGGGTCCACGACCGACGGGTCGTGGTACTCCCACCCCGGCTGCTGCTCCTCGCTGCCACGGTGGTGGTCGACGGTGAGTGCGGTGACCCCGGCGGCGCGGGCCGCGGCGGCCAGCAGGAGCGTGGACCGCCCGCAGTAGGTGCCGACCTCCAGCAGCGGGAGTCCGAGCGCGGCGGCCTCCACGGCGGCGGTGTACAGGGCGAGCCCCTCGTGGACCGGCATGAAGCCCTTGGCGGCCTCGAACGCGGTGAGGACCTCCGGGTCGGGACGGGCGGGCGACTCGGCGGCCACGGGGTTCCTCCTGGTGGGGCGGTGGATCGGACGGCGTCCCATCGTGCCGTACGCCCCCGGCGCGGGCAGCGGCGGGGGCGTACGCAGGGGTGGGCCCGGGTCGGGGCGGGGCCCCTGGCAGGGCTGCCGGGTCAGGTCAGCAGCTCTGCCAGAGTCGGGTCATGACCCGGACGCCGAAGCGCAGGCCCTCCAGCGGGACGCGTTCGTCCACGCCGTGGAAGAGCCGGCCGTAGTCCAGGTCGTGCGGGAGCTTCAGCCCCTTGAAGCCGAAGCAGCGGATGCCCAGGTGGGTGAAGGCCTTGGCGTCGGTGCCGCCGGGGTTGCAGTACGGGACGGGGTGGCCGTCCGGGTCCTCCGCGCGGACCGCGTCGCACATCGCGTCGACCAGCGGCCCGTCGAACGTCGTCTCCAGCGCGATGTCGTGGTTGACCCACTCCCGGCTGACCGACGGCAGCAGCAGCCCGTCGATCGTGTCGATCAGCTCCTGCTCGTGGCCCGGCAGGAACCGGCCGTCGACGCGGGCGGTGGCCTTCCCGGGGATCACGTTCGTCTGGTAACCGGCCGAGAACATGGTGGGGTTGGCGGAGTTGCGCAGCACCACCTGCATGAAGTCCGCGACCGGGCCCAGCCGGGCGAGGGTCCCCTCGATGTCGTCCTCGTCGAACTCGACGCCGTACAGCCGGGCGGCTTCCTCCAGCAGGGCGCGGACCGGCTCGATCAGCCGTACGGGGAAGGTCGCGCGGCCGATGCGGGTGAGGGACTCGGCGAGGTCGGTGACCGCGTTCTCGTCGTTGGGGGAGGAGCCGTGGCCCGCGCGCCCGGTGGCGGTGAGCTCCATCCACGCCATACCGCGCTGGGCGTTCTCGATCGGGTAGAGCCGGCGGGTGTCGTCGATCGCGAAGGAGAACCCGCCGCCCTCGCCGATCGCCTCGGTCGCCCCGGAGAAGAGTTCCGGACGGTGCTCGACCAGCCAGTGCGCGCCGAACTTCCCGCCCGCCTCCTCGTCGGCGAGGAAGGCGAGGATCAGATCGCGGGCCGGCCGGGTACCGGTCCGGGCGAAGTGCCGGGCGGTGGCCAGCATGACCGCGACCGTGTCCTTCATGTCGATCGCGCCGCGCCCCCAGAGGTAGCCGTCGCGGATCTCGCCGGAGAACGGCGGCACCTGCCACTCGGAGGCGTCGGCGGGTACGACGTCGAGGTGGCCGTGGACCAGCAGGGCGCCCCGCGACGGGTCGGCGCCCGCGAGGCGCGCGACGACGTTGGCCCGGCCGGGCGCCGACTCGACCAGTACGGAGTCGATGCCGGCCTCCGCGAGACGTGCCACCACCCGGTCCGCCGCGGCGCGTTCGTCGCTGGTGGGGTTGGAGGTGTCGAAGCGGATCAGCTCGGCGCAGAGCGCGACGGCCTCCTCCTGGGCCTGCTCGGAGGCGGGGACGATGCTCATGCTGCTCCTGTCGGGGTGGTGACGTGGGTGGCGGCGGGTGCGGGGGTGTGCGCGTCGTCGTCCAGGGCGGAGGTGCCGTACGGCCTGACCCAGCCCAGCAGGCCGAGCACGCAGTACAGGAGGAAGGCGGTGGCGAGGGAGTTGAGGGCGGGGATGCCGCCGTCGTAGAACTTGCCGACGCAGAACGCGACGAGCCAGATGGCCAGCGACATCGGCACCCAGGTGGGCGAGGTGCGCGGGAGGGTCTCCGCCTCACGGGTCTCGTCCAGGGGGCGCCGCATCCGCTTCACGACCCAGTACTCCGCGACGATGATCCCTCCGATCGGCGGGATCATCACGCCCAGCAGGGAGAGGAACTCCGTGAAGTGGGTCATGATGCCGACCGCGGAGAGGAGCGTCCCGGCGGCCCCGAGGGCGACCGTGACCACACCGCGGTGCAGCCGCTTGCCGAAGACGACCTGGAAGAAGTTGACGACGCCGAGCGAGGAGCCGTACAGGTTCCAGTCGTTGATCTTGGCGGTGGACATCAGGACCACGATCACGCCGAACGCGCCCGAGGTGGAGAGCACGATGTGCGAGACCTCGCTGGACTTCACCAGGTGGCCCAGGAGCACACCGACCATGCCGACGATGTACTCGGAGAGGATCATCGAGGAGGCGCTCTGCACGAAGACGTGCGCGCCCTTCCTGTTGTAGCGGGTCATCTCCGGGGAGACGATCGCGCCCGTCATGTAGCCGCCCGCGATCGCGGTGGCGGCCACGGCCAGCGGGATCGTCTCACCGGGCGGCGGTGAGCTGATCAGGTCGCCGAGCGAGTGGTCGTTCAGCGTGGTGATCACCGACCAGGCGACCATGGCGAAGAAGAGCGGGGTGACGATCTTCGCGAACAGCGCCATGTAGCGGAAGCCGAAGATCACCAGGGCGGTGATGGCGATGCCCGCGACGACGCACCACATCCAGGACGGGCCGCCGACGAGCGCCGAGACGCTGTCGCCGAAGATCGTGTTCTGGACGCCGAACCAGCCGACCAGGCTGACCGCGATGACAAAGCTCACCAGCGCCGAGCCGTTGCGGCCGAAGCCCACCCAGCGGGTCAGCATCGGAGTCGCCAGGCCCTCGCGCATCCCGGCCAGGCCGATCGCGAAGATCACGATCTCCAGGATCACCGCGCCGAGCGTGAACGCGAGGAACGCGTCCCCGAAGGTCATCCCCACGCCGATGGTGGCGCCGAGGGTGAACTGGGAGATCGACCCGGACTGGGCCAGCCACTGGAGCAGCATCGACCAGAAGCCGAAGCGCTTGTCGCGCGGCACCCGGGAGAGGGCGTAGTCGTCGCTGCCGATGCTCTTGGCCTCGGGGGCCGCGGCGGCGGCCCGGCTGTCGGATGCCATCAGGACTCCTGGGTGGTGCGGCCGAAGGTCTGCAGGTGAGCCAGCGACCCGTAGCGGTGGACGAGGCTGTCGAACTCCACCGCGTCGTGGAAGTCCAGGGTTCCGGCGCCGAAGGCCTTGGCGACCTCGACGGCGTACCGGGCGGCGGACGCGATGTCCGTCTCGTGACTCGCGCCCGTCTGGCAGCCCGGCACCGCGGCGGCCGAGGTGACCGCCAGACCGACGACCGGAGCGGCGGTCGCGGTGGAGGGCTGCAGGATCGAATTGATGTGGTGTGCACCATTACCGTACGGGGTGATGTCCTGGGTGGTCACCGGGTACGTGACCAACGGCTCACCGGTCACCACGGCCAGCAGCTCGCCGAGCTGCTCGGACACCCGGAGCACCCAGCCCTCCTTGACGGTGGGCGAGAGGGCCAGGCCCTTGTGGTTGATGATGCGGTTGCCCTTGGTGGTGTCGATGGAGAGCACGGCCTCCATCTCGCCGGTGACCTCGTGCCGGTTCATCGTGGCGATGTCCACCGGGGACCCCATGAAGGGGACCGGGTCGTGCGGCTCGGTCGGCGCGCTCGGGCAGATGTGCGTGGCGACGATCACGTCACCGGGCAGCACGTCGCCCCGGCGGCGCATGTCCAGCAGCTTGGCGGCGGTGGCGAGCGCCGAGGCGGCGCCGTCGGCGTCGGAGACCAGCCCGGTCACCTCCGGCCGTGCGCCCACCCCGCCGAGCCGGCCGACCACGCCGAGGGTCCGGGCGCTGCCGCCCGACAGGCGCCCCCGGGAGCCCGGGATGCGGACGAGCACGAAGTCCGTCGACCCCCGCTCACCGGTGACCGTCGTGACCTCGGCCGCCGAGCCGGCGGCCCCGGCCACGGAGTCGAGGTAGCCGGCGACCGACTTCCCGCTGACCTGCGGGTCGTCCAGCAGCTCGACGATGTCCAGTACGTACTTGAGCATGGGGGGCCTTTCTCCGGTGCGGGACACCCGCCCGGCGCTCCGCAGGGCCTCTCGTTCGGGTCATGCCGGGCTCGCGGGGTCTGGTGCCGCACCTCGCGGCGTTGTCGTCAGTTGCCAGGGCTCCGCCCTGTCGCCTTCCTCCGCCTTGCGATGCACGGCACCAGACCCCGCTCCCT
>NZ_JAERUC010000160.1 GCF_016745505.1 Streptomyces silvae
CCCTCCTGGACTCCGAGCACGACGTGGTGCTGGTCGTGACACATCCCAGGAGTGAGCACGCGTACGAGAAGATCTGGAGCGACTCGGTCGCCGATCTCGCCGAGGAGAACGGCGTACCCGTCCTGATCCGCAACCGGCCCGACGACGAGGAGCTGTTCACCCGTCTCAAGGAGGCGGAGCCGGACATCATCGTGGCCAACAACTGGCGCACCTGGATCCCGCCGCACATCTACGGACTCCCCCGCCACGGCACGCTGAACGTGCACGACTCGCTGCTCCCGAAGTACGCGGGCTTCTCGCCGCTGATCTGGGCGCTCATCAACGGCGAGCGCGAGGTGGGCGTGACCGCGCACATGATGGACGCCGAACTCGACGCCGGCGACATCGTGATGCAGCGCGCCGTGGAGGTCGGCCCCGCCGACACGGCCACGGACCTGTTCCACAAGACCGTCGACCTCATCGCCCCCGTCACCACGGAGGCGCTCGGCCTCATCGCCTCCGGGCGTACGGACTTCACCCCGCAGGACCGGTCCCTGGCCACGTTCTTCCACAAGCGCGCCGCCGAGGACATCCGCATCGACTGGACCTGGCCGGCCGAGGACCTCGAACGTCTCGTGCGGGCGCAGTCCGCCCCGTACCCCAGCGCGTTCACCTACCACCGGGGCGCGCGTCTGGAGATCGTCACCGCGGTCGTGTCCGAGGGCCGTTACGGCGGCACCCCCGGAAGGATCTTCTACCGTGAGGGCGACGGTGTGGTGATCGTCGCGGGGGCGGACGCCCGCACGGGACGCAACCGCGGTCTGGCGGTCACCCGGGTGCGTACGGAGGACGGCACGGAGCTGCCCGCGGCCGAGTACTTCACCTCGATGGGCGGCTACCTCACCGGCAGGCCCTGACCTCCGGGTCCTCTCCCGGCCGTCGTCACGTTAGGAAGAACGATGCACCAGCCGAGTACCCCGGGGAGGGCGCCCGCCCCCCGGGCCGGGGGCGTGACGCCCGCGGGTGTGCTGAGCCTCAACGCCTACCTCATGTACGCGACGGGCAAGGCGGCACGCCGCCGGCTCACCGACACGCTGACGGCGCACGGGCTGCGGCTGTGGCACCTGACCATCCTGGCCATGCTGGACGAGGCCGGCCGGCTGTCCAAGGGGGACCTCGCGGCGCGGCTGGACATGAACCAGAGCGACCTGACCAGGACCGTGACCGACCTGGACGCGGCCGGGTACGTCGTGTGCGCCCGCGACCCCTCGGACCGCCGGCGCATCGAGGTCTCCCTGACCCCGGAGGGCGGCCGCGCCCTGGCGCGGCTCAGCGCCGACGTGTCCGGCACCGAGGCGGACCTCCTCGCCCCGCTGGCGCCCGAGGAGCGCGAGCTGTTCGCCTCGCTGCTGCGCCGGGTCCACACGCATCTCGAACGGGACAGGACGGTCAGCGGCGTCTTACCCGGCGTACGCCCCGGCGAGAGCGCCCCTCAGGCGCCGGCCGTCGACTGCGACGCGGCGGCCGCGCGGTAGAGCCGGCGCAGCCGCACCACGCCGAGGTCGTGCTGGTAGAGGTTCTCCCGCTGGTCGGCGTCGGCCGGCATGGCCTCCAGCATGACGCGGTCCTGTTCCAGGACGTCCCAGTGGCGCTGTTCGATCAGCGTCCGGTACAGGAAGCGCCAGGACGCGCGCTGCCAGTCCTCGACCCGGCGGTAGCGCCAGAAGAAGACGCCGCTGCGGCGCTCGTCCACCGGGCAGACCATGCCGACGATGCCGAACGGGCCTCCGGGACCGGCCGACGGGGGGTACGGGATGGAGAGGTCGACCCAGTCCACCCCGGTGCGGCAGAGCTCCACCCAGTCGAAGTTGACGCCGCGCTGGTCGGTCTTCTCGAAGAAGTAGCCGCGATCGGTCTCCCGGATGCGGAACTTGGCCGTGGTGTCGCCGTCGAACATCGTGTGCGAGTCGTGGTGCAGGAAGGCGCCGTGCATGGGGTCGAGCAGGTTCTCCACGGCGTAGCGCCAGGGCGCGTTCCACTCCGCGTAGCAGAGGAAGGCGTCGACCCCGGGGTCGGTCAGCGGTTCCGGAAGGGTCAGCTCGGCGGGCTCGGGGTGCTCCTCGTCGCCGAAGTAGGCGAGGATCGCGCCCGCGACCTCGCGCACCGGAAGCGAGGTCACCAGCCGCTTGCCCTCCAGGCTGCACCCCGGCAGCCCGGGGACGGAGGAGACGGTGCCGTCGGGCTCGACCTCGACGCCGTGGTACCAGCAGGCGACCCGGTCGCCGAGGTGCTTGCCGAGCGACAGCGGGGCGCCGCGGTGCGGGCAGCGGTCGGCGAGCATCGACAGGGCCCCGTCGGAGCGCCGGAACAGGAGCCACTGCTCGCCGAGTGCGGTCACCTTGCGCATGGCGCCGGGGGCCACGAAGTGCGAGGGGACCACCGCGTGCCACTGGTTGCGCAGGCCGGTGGCGTAGATGTGGTCCGCGGTGGCGGAGGACGACAGCGTCATGGTCAGGCTCCCAGTCGGTTCATCTCGGCGCGGAAGGATTCCTCGGTCCAGGGGCTGCCGTCGGCGGCGTGGACCTGGCGGGCGTTGAGCCCGCGCACGACGTCGGCGAGCTCGTGGCCCTCGCGCGTGTAGACCTCTTCGAGGGTGGCGGCGAGCTTGTACTCGTACGGTGTGGGCTCGTGCGTACGGGACTGGTGGACGTCCAGGTACGGCCAGGTGTCGGTCACGGTGTCTCCTGAGGTGCGGGGGTAGGGGTCACAGGTCGAGGACGAGCCGGCCGGAGGCGCACCGTGAGACGCAGATCATCATCGAGGCGCCCGCGGCCCGTTCGGCCTCGCTGAGGAGGAAGTCGCGGTGGTCGGGGGTGCCTTCGAGCACCCGGGTCTCGCAGGATCCGCAGATCCCGTCGCGGCACGAGCTGTCCACGGTGAGCCCGGCGCCTTCGGCGGCCTCCAGGACGGAGGTGCCGGCGCCGACGGTGAGCGTCACCCCCGAGGTGCGGCACTCGACCTCGAACGCCTCGTCGTCGCCGGTGCGTTCCACCGTCGGTGCGGCGAACCGCTCCAGGCGCAGCCGGTCGCCCGGGCAGCGCGCCTCGACGGCCGCCAGCAGGGGTTCGGGGCCGCAGGCGTACACCAGGGTGCCCTCGGGCAGGCCGGTGAGCGCGGCGTCCAGGTCGATGTGGCCGTGTTCGTCCTGCGGGACGAGGGTGACGTCACCGCCGAGCGCGTCGAGCTCGCCGGTGAAGGCCATGGAGGCCCGGCTCCTGCCGCCGTAGACCATCCGCCATCCGGCTCCCCGGCGGGCCGCCTCCCGGGCCATGGCCAGCAGCGGTGTGATCCCGATGCCACCGGCGACGAACACGTACGATTCAACGTCCTCCAGCGCGAAGTGGTTACGCGGCTCGGAGACCGTGATCTGCTGGCCCGGCCGCAGCTGGGTGTGCACGAAGCGTGAACCGCCGCGCGAGGCCGGCTCGTTGAGTACGCCGATGCGGTAGACGTCCGGGGAGTGCGGGTCGCCGCACAGGCTGTACTGGCGGATCTGGCCGCCGGCGTGGACATCGAGGTGCGCGCCGGGGGTCCAGGCGGGCAGGGGCTTGCCGTCGGGGTGGGTCAGCTCGACGGACAGGACGCCCTCGGCCTCCCAGGTCATACGGCGGACGGTCAGCCGCAGCGAATCCTCGGTCATGGTCTGGTGCCTCCTTACCGGCAGTCCGGGCGGCCGGGCTACTGGCCCGGGATCCTCACGGGCGGGGTGAACGGGTTCTTCATCGGGCCGAGGGCCTCCAGGTCGACCTCGACGAGCGTGGGCCCGTCCGAGGCGACGGCCTCGGTGAGGACCGCTGCCGCGTGCTCCTCGGCGGATATGCGCGCGTAGGGCAGCCCGCAGGCGCGGGCCAGGAGGCCGAAGTCGGGGGTGGTCAGGTCGACCCCGGAGCGGCGCTCGCTGTGGCGGTCCTGCATGTTGCGCAGGACGCCGTAGCCGCCGTCGTTGAAGACGATCAGGGTCAGGCGGGGCCGCTCCTGGGCGAGGGTGAGGAGTTCGCCGAGGTGGACGGCGAGCCCGCCGTCACCGGCGATCACGACGGTGGGCGCGCCGGGCCGGGCGAGCGCCGCGCCGATGCCCATGCCGAGCCCCTGCCCGATGCCTCCGCCGCGCGGGAAGACGTTGTCCTTCGGGTCGTACATCTCCAGGAGCCGGTTGCCCCAGCTGCTGGAGGGGATGGTGACATCGCGGGCGACGACGGCCTCGCGGGGCAGGGCGGCCCGGATCGCGTCGCAGATCGCGGCCTGGGGTCCGATGGCGTCGTGCAGGTTCGCGCGCACCTCGGTGCGTACGGACGTGACGCGCTCCGTCCAGCCGGGTTCGGCGGTCCGGGCGTGCGGCAGGAGGGCGGTGAGGGTGGCGGCGGCGTCCCCGTGCAGGGCGTGGGTGGCCGGGTAGACCCTGCCGAGGGCGGCCGGCTCGATGTCGATCTGGAGGTGGGCGCCGGGGAGTTCCAGGGTGTAGTCGGCGGTCTCGTTCGACCGGAAGTGGGTGCCGACGGTGAGCAGGACGTCCGCGTCGGTGAGCAGGGCGCGTACCGCGAGGGTGGTGGCGAAGTTGCCGATGACCTGCTCGTGGTCCTCGGGGACGCTGCCCCGGCCGGAGTTGGAGGTGATCAGTCCGGCGCCGGTCGCCTCCAGCAGCCGGGCCAGTTCGCCGCGGGCGGTGTTCGCGCCGCCGCCGGCCCAGACGAGCGGGCGGCGGGCGGAGGCCAGGAGGGCTCCCGCCGCGGCGAGTTCGCTCTCCGTGGGGGCCGCCGGGGCTGCCTCCGCGTGCTCGGCGGGTTCGTCGGTCTGCGCGGTGTACTGGAGGTCGATCGGCCACTCCACGCTGGCGGGACCGCCGGGTGCGGTCAGGGCCGAGCGGGCCGCCTCGCGCAGGATCCGGCCGGCCTGGGTGGCGTCCGGCACGCTCGCGGCGTACGCGGAGACGGCCCGGAGCATGCCGAGCTGGTCCTTGGTCTCGTGGATGAACCCCCGTCCGCCGCCCAGGAACTCGCTCTCCACCTGGCCGGTGACGTGCAGTACGGAGCTGCCGGCGCTGAGCGCCTCGATCAGCGATCCGGCGGCGTTGCCCGCGCCGGTGCCGGTCGAGGTCAGGGCGCAGCCGAGGGTGCCCCGGGCGCGGCCGTAGGCGTCGGCGGCGTTGACGGCGGACGCCTCGTGCCGCACGGGGACGAACCGCAGCTCACGGTCGACGGCCTCGACGAGCGGCAGGTTGTGGACGCTGACGATGCCGAAGACGGTGTCGATGCCGAGTTCGCGCAGGACGGTGACGAGGAGATCGCCTCCGTTGTCGTGACGCATGGTGGTCTCCTCAGAGGATGGAGCGGCCGACGCCGCCGCAGACGTCGATGGCGGTGCCGGTGATGTAGGAGGCGCGGGGCGAGAGCAGGGCGACGACCGCGTACGCGACCTCCTCGGCCCGGCCGAGCCGGCCCAGCGCGATTCCCCGGTCCTCGGCGAGTTCCGTCTGCCATTCCTCGTACGACAGGCCGGAGTCCGCCGCCGCGTGGCGGCGGGTCCACTGGCCGGTGTCGACGAGGCCGAGGCAGACGGAGTTGACCCGGATGCCGTCGGCGGCGAGTTCGACGGAGAGCGACTTGGAGAGGTTGAGGATGCCGGCGCGTGCCGCGCTGGTGGTGATCAGCCGGGTCTCGGGCTGCTTGGCCAGGACCGCGTTGATGTTGACGACGCTCGCCGCGCCGGACGCGGCGAGGTGGGGGCGCGCCGCCTGGAGGGGGTGGAGCACCCCGGCGAACTTCAGCTCCAGTTCGTCGCGCCAGTCCTCGGCGGTGGAGTCGTCGAGCCCCTTCATGCGGGACTGTCCGGCGTTGTTGACCAGCCCGTCGATCCCGCCGAACTGCTCGGCGGTCCGGCGGACGAAACCGCGTACCGCGTCGGCGTCCCGTACGTCGCAGACGCCGGTCAGCAGCCGGTCGCTGCCGACGCCGAGGCCTGCAGCCGCCTCGGCCAGCCGGCCGGCGTCGCGGCCGCAGGTAGCGACACGGGCGCCTTCGTCGAGCAGGGCGCGGACCGTGGCCAGGCCGACGCCCGAGCTGCCGCCGGTGACCACGATGGTGCGGTCGGCGAGGCCCAGATCCATGACTCGTATCTCCTGCGGTTCAGTTCATGGTGAAGCCGCCGTTGACGGCGATCACCTGTCCGGTCAGATAGCGGGACTCCTCGCCGAGCAGGAAGGAGACGATCCCGGTGAGGTCGTCGGGCTGCTGCGGCCGGGAGATGGCCCGGTTCATGCGGTAGAGGTCGTGCCGCTCGGCGGGCACGGTCTCGGTCGCCTCGCACTCGGTGAGGCCGGGGGCCACCGCGTTCACGGTGATCCCCCTGTCCCCGAGTTCGCGGGCCATCGCGCGGGTCAGCGCGATGACGGCGCCCTTGGAGGCGATGTAGTGGGCGAGGCGTGGGGAGCCGTACAGGGCGGCGTCCGAGGCGAGGTTGACGATCCGGCCCGGCTCGGTGAAGAGCGGGTACAGGGCCTTGGACACCAGCCAGGGACTGCGGGCGTTGACCGCCATCAGCCGGTCCCACACCTCGACGTCGATGTCCTGGAAGTCCTTGCCGCCCACGCCGTTGGCGAGCGCCGCGTTGTTGACCAGGCCGTACAGCGGGCCCAGTTCGCGTACGGCGTCGGCGAGCGCCTCCACCGAGGCGGGGTCGGCGACGTCGCAGCGTACGAAGTGGGCGTCGATCCCCTCGGCGCGGAGGTCCGCGGCGGCGTGCTCGCCCCGCTCGCGCTCCAGTTCGGCGAGGACGACCCGGAAGCCGTCGGTGCCCGCCCGGCGGGCCATGGCCAGTCCGAGGCCACGGCCCGCTCCGGTGACGACGACGGTGCGCCGGCCTGCCGGGGGCTGGTCAGCCACGGGTGACGCCGTGCATCGGCGAGTACTCGGGGTAGGTCGGCACCTGCGGCTTCTGCGTGCCGATGACGACGCAGAACAGGGCGTCGGTGTCGCCCTCGTTCTTGAGCGACCGGGTGACACCGGCGGGGACGACGATCATGTCGCGGTAGCCCAGGGTGCGGTACTCGGCCTCGTCGGCGCCTCGGTGGATGCCGACCTTGACCTCGCCCTCCAGGACGAAGAAGGCCTCCTCGACGTCGTGGTGGGTGTGGGCGGGGCCCTCGGCGCCGGGCGGGAGCAGCATGTTGGAGAAGGTGAATCCGCCGGAGGGCAGGATCCGGCTGTCGCTCTCGTGGTTGCCGGTGGCGCCGGAGCCGACGTAGCGGATCTGGCCGCGGCGGAACTGCGCGCCGGCCTTCTCCTGGAAGGAGAGGGTGTCGAAGTCGGCGACCCGGGAGGCCTTGGTGGCGATGAGGGAGTCGGTGTACGCGGAGAGGTCGTCGCCGTTGTCGTACGCGTCGGTGGTCAGAGGCATGGGAGGGACTCCTGTTCGGGGATTGCGGCGGTGATGCGGAGGTGGGAGAGCACCCAGGCGTCGAAGTGGCCCGGCTGCTCCTGGTTGGCCAGGTGACCGGCGTCCTTGACGATCACGTAGGCGGTCCTGTGGATGGCCCCGGCGACGGCCTGGCTCGCCTCGACGCCGGTGACCCGGTCCTGTTCGCCGCAGAGGACGAGGGTGGGGGCGGCGATCGAGGGGAGTTCGGCGCGCAGGTCGGCGGAGGCCATGGACTCGGCGGCGTACGCGTAGCCCGGCAGCCGCACCGAGTCGGCCATGGTGTCGACGACGCGGCGCACCAGCTCGTCCGGCGCGTCGGGCGACACCAGGCGCGGGCCGCGGGCCTCGGCGAAGGCGCGGGGGCCCAGCTCGGCGAGGTCGGCGGACCTGGCGCGCATGGAGGCCGCCTTGGCCTCGTCGGTGCCCGAGCCGGGGCTGGAGTCGGCGATGATCAGCGAGGCGACGAGCTCCGGGTGCCGGGTGGCCAGGCGCAGCGCGATCACCCCGCCCCAGGAGACGCCGAGGACGTGCGCGGTGGTGGCGCGTTCCCGGATGAGGGCGGCCGCCGCGTCCGCGTAGTCGTCGAGACCCATCGGGTCTGCGGGGTCGGGGGACTTGGCGTAGCCGGGGGCGTCCCAGGCCACGACCCGTACGTACGCGGAGAGTTCGGCGAGCTGCGGGGCGAAGGCGGCTGAGGAGGAGCCGATGCCGTGCAGGCACAGCAGCAGGGGGCCGTGGTCGCCCGCCTCCTCGACGTGGACGGCGGCGGTGGCGGCGCTCACAGTATCTGCCCGGTCCGGCCGGCGAGGGCGGCGAGGCTGCGGAGCACGGCGTACGGCACCACCTGGCTGGTGGCCGGGTTGCCGGGGTCGGGCAGGTGCGCGACCTCGAAGCGGTAGGTGCCGTGTCCGCCGGACGCCTCGATCACATGGCGGGTGTGGTGGGCCGCCGGGTCCGCGACGACCTGGACCCGCACAGCGTCCAGGTCGCCGACGGCCAGCGCGACCGAGGCGGCCACGTTCGTCGACTTGGGGAACTTGACCGGGATGTCGCGGGCGGTGCCGGACATGACCTCGACCGGGCCGGTCGCCGTCCGCATCCGCCTCAGCAACTCCTCGTCCATCCAAGGCTGTTCGAGGGTGGAGGGCAGCTTGGTGGTGGTCAGCCTGACCTCGTCGAGCGGGCCGAGGGTGCGCACCGCCTGGAGCAGGTCGAGCCCGCCGACGGCGCCGCCCGTGAAGTAGACCCGGCCGGGGCCGGCCGCCAGCAGCCGCTTGGCGAGCTCGTCGTCGGTGAGCGCGCCGGTGGAGGCGATCAGCAGGTCGGTGCCGGAGGCCAGGACCCGCTCTCCCCATTCGCGTACGACGCCCTGTCCCGCGGCCTCGACGACGAGGTCGCAGGAGTCGATGGCCTCCTCGAAGGTGGCCTGCCGCACGGGGGCGGCCTCTCCGAGCGGGCGGTTGTCGACGATGCGGACCAGCTCGGCGCCGGTCACGCGGCCCTCGGCGAGGGCGGTGCCGACGACGCGGCCGATGGCGCCCCAGCCGACGACGGCGACCTTGCGGACGGTGCTCATGCGGTGGCCTCCTGGGCTTCTGCGGGTCGGGCGTCCACGGGTGCGAGCGGGCCTGAGCCCTGGGCCCGTGCGGTGGCGAGCGGGCCGGGGTCCGGGGTGCCGGCCATGCTGCAGCGGATCTCCTTCGACGGCGCGCCGGCCGTGCCCCACAGGTCGGACAGCTCGGGGACGCGCCGCCACACCCGGGCGATCCAGGCGTCCTCGACGATCTGGGCGACCTCGGAGGTGTACTCGCAGACCAGGCCGGAGGGGTCGGTGAAGTAGGAGAAGGTGTTGTTGCCGGGCCCGTGCCGGCCGGGGCCCCACTGCGGGGTGATGCCGTGGTGGCGCAGCCGTCCGAGGCCCCGCATGAAGTGGTCGACGGAGGTCATCTCGTACGCCACGTGGTTCAGCGACGTCCATTCGGCCTGGTTGAAGGCGATGCAGTGGTGGTCGCTGTTGCACCGCAGGAACGCCATCCGGTGCTCGGACCAGTCGGAGACGCGCAGTCCGAGGACGTCGCAGTAGAAGGCGACGGCCGCGTCGATGTCGGTGGTGTTGAGCACGGCGTGCGTCACCCCGACGGGCACGGCGCCGTCCCTGCCGCGCGGTACGACGGCTTCGACCTGGGCGCTGATCTCGATGAGCCGGCCCTCGGGGTCGGTGAACCGCAGCCCGTAGCCGCCGCCGGCCTGGTCCAGCGGGCCGGGTCCGGTGACGGGCACGAGGGAGCGCGCTTCGAGCCGGCGTGCCGCCTCGTCGACCTCGGCGGGTGTGGCGACGGCGAAGGCGATCCGGCCGAGGCCGACGCGGTCCCGTTCGGTCAGGTGCAGGACGTGGTGCTCGTCGCTCGTACCGCGGAGCCAGCGGGAGCCGGTGTCGGACTCGACGGTCTCCAGGCCCCAGACGTCCTCGTAGAAGCCGGCGGCCTCGGTGAAGGCCGGGGTGTGCAGCTCGACGTAGCGCAGCGAGCGGAGCCGGGCGATCGGACCGGGGGGTGTTCGGTGCATGGGGTCCCTCCAGGACGGGCAGGCGTGCCGGGTCAGTTGGCCCACGGAAGCGGGTGGTCCGAGATGCCCCAGTACAGGGACTTCTGGCGCTGGTAGGCGCGGATCGCGTCGCGGCCCTTCTCCGTGCCGAGGCCGCTGTCCTTCCACCCGCTGAAGGGGGTGGAGGCGCTGAACTGCTTGTAGGTGTTGATCCAGACGGTTCCGGCCTCGATCCGGCGGGCCAGCGCCCCGGCGGCGCGCAGGTCACGGGTCCAGATGCCGCAGGCCAGGCCGTAGACCGAGTCGTTGGCCTGGCGGACCAGGTCGTCCTCGTCGTCGTAGGGCAGGGCGACCAGCACCGGGCCGAAGATCTCCTCCTGGCAGGTGCGTGAGGTGTTCGGCAGGCCGTCGATGACGGTGGGCAGGTAGTACGCCCCCTCGTCGTACGGCGCTCCCCGGGGCGCCGTGCCTCCGCACAGGACGCGCCCGCCCTCCGACCGGGCGAGGTCGACGTAGGCGGCGACGGAGTCGCGGTGGCGGTGGTGGACCAGGGGGCCGACCTGGGTGGCCGGGTCGGTGCCGGGGCCGACCCGCAGCGTGCGCACCCGCTCGACGAGTTCGCCGACGAAGGCGTCGTAGATCTCGCGTGCGACGAAGAGCCGGGAACCGGCGATGCAGGACTGGCCGCTGGACGAGAAGATCCCGAACAGCACACCGGCCAGGGCCTGTTCGATGTCGGCGTCGGCGCGCACGATCGTCGGGGACTTGCCGCCCAGCTCCAGGGAGGCGGGGATCAGCTTCCGGGCGGCGATCCCGGCGATGGACCTTCCGGTCTCCGTCCCGCCGGTGAATCCGATACGGCCGACGAGCGGGTGGCGTACGAGGGCATCCCCGACCACCCGGCCGCTGCCGGGCAGCACGGAGAGCAGAGCGGCCGGCAGCCGGAACTCGTCGAGCGCCCGGGAGACGATCCGGCCGAGTGCCAGGGAGACCAGGGGGGTCCAGGCCGCGGGCTTGAGGATCACCGCGTTGCCGGCGGCGAGGGCCGGGGCGATCTTCTGCGCGTCGCTGGCGACCGGGGAGTTCCAGGGGTTGATGGCGCCGACGACGCCGATCGGCTCGTGTGTGCTCACCGTGACGTACGGGCCGCGGGACGGGGTCACCGCCTCCTCGGCCGTCTCCAGGACGGCCGCCATGTAGCGGAAGGTGCCCGCGGCGCTCAGCGCGAGTGCCTTGGTCTCGGTGAGGGTCTTGCCGGTGTCGGCGGTCTGCAGGGCGGAGAGCTCGTCGGCGGCCTGTTCCGTGAGCTCGCCGATCCGGTGCAGCAGCCGGGCCCGGCCGTGGGCCGGCAGATCGCGCCAGGCCGGGTCGGCCACGGCCTCCGCGGCGGCCCTGGCCGCCTCGTCCACCTCCCCCGCCGTGGCGGAGTGGACGGTGGCCAGCACGCGGCCGGTCGCGGGATCGACCGTGTCGACGGGCTCGCCCGCACCGCGCCGCCACTGGCCGGCGATCAGGATGTCGGTGGGGAACTGCAGCACGGGTGGACCTCCGGACGCGGCGGAAAAGGGGTGGACTCCGGGTGCGGACAGGCTCGTTGGGCTACCGCCACCGGACTGCCGAAGTGCTAGAAATCTAAGCGCTTAAGTTTCTCGACACAAGACCCCGAGGTGAAATCGTTGCCCGGGAGGCCTTGAGCACCGCATCGGCGGCATCGATGATGGTGGCCGAGTTGCAGGGAACAAGATTCCTAAGCCCTTAACTATTGACCGCTTAGGTATGGGCCCCTACTGTCTCGGCAACTCATCTGCCCGCGGAAGGACCCCCTCCATGACGACTGTGGCCGGCAAGCCCGCACTCGGCTCGATCGCCGCGAGACTCGAACGGCTGCCGCACTCGCGCTGGCACGTCAAGGTCCGGTTCCTGATCGGCGCCGTCACCTTCTTCGAGGCGTTCGACCAGTTGCTGGCCGCGTCCGCACTGCCCGTCCTGATGAAGGAGTGGAACCTGTCCACCGGGCAGGCCACCTTCGCCGTCACCTCGGCCTCGATCGGCATGCTGCTGGGCGCCCTGGCGGCGGGCTGGCTGGGCGACCGCATCGGGCGGGTGCGCACCGTCGCCCTGGGCGTCGCGGTCACCGGGCTCGCCAGCCTCGCCGTCGCCTTCTCCGGCACCATCGAGATGTTCTCGCTCTTCCGGTTCCTCCAGGGGCTCGGCATCGGCGGTGTCGTACCGGTCGCGGCCACGTACATCAACGAGATCGCCCGGTCCGACAAGCGGGGCCGGTTCGTCCTGCTGTACGAGATGATCTTCCCGGCCGGGCTCGCCGCCGCCACCCTGCTCGCGGTCTGGGTGGTCCCCGCCTTCGGCTGGCGCGCGATGTTCCTGGTGGGCGCCCTGCCGGTGGTGATCGGCGCGATGCTGCCGCGCCATGTCGAGGAGTCCCCGCGCTGGCTGCTGTCCCGTGGGCGTACGGCCGAGGCCGAGGCGGCCATCGCCCGGATCGAGGCGGAGGTCGCCCGCGCGACCGCCGAGGAGCTTCCCGCACCGGCCCCGTCCGCGGACCCGCCGAACGAGCCCAAGGGCACCCTGACGGACCTGTTCCGGGGGCGCTATCTGCGGCGTACGGCGGTGCTGTCGGGGCTGTGGTTCGTGGCGTACTACGTGAACCACGGCATCTCGACCTGGCTGCCCTCCCTCTACACCAAGGAGTTCGGCCTGGATCTGACCACGGCGCTCGTCTACACCCTGGTCAGCAACGTCACCGGCCTGCTGGGCACCTTCGTCGTCGCCATGCTGATCGACCGCATCGGCCGCAGGCCCGCCCTGATCGGCGCCTTCGTCGGCACGGTGCTCTCGCTGACCGTGCTGGCGCTCGCCGGTGCGACCTCGGGCGGCCAGGTGGCGCTCTTCGCCTCCTGCACGACGTTCTTCCTGTACGCGATCAACGCGGGGCTCTACCTCTACTCCCCCGAGCTGTACCCGACCTCCAACCGGGCCAAGGGCGCGGCGTTCGGCGGCCTCTGGAACCGGTTCGGCGTCATCCTCGGCCCGGTCGCCGTCGGCGCGGTCATCGGGGCGGGCGGCGGCCTGGCCCTGGTCTTCGCGCAGCTCGCCGTGGTGGGCGCGGTGGGCGCGGTGATCGCGTGGTTCGCCGTCGAGACCAAGGGCAGGACGCTGGAGGAGCTGAACGCCTGACCACGCCGGTCCGGGGCCGGTGAGGGGGAGCAGCGCTCACTGCTCCCCCTCACCGGCCCCGAGCGTCTTCGCCAGGGTCCCCAGGAGAGCCGTGAGCCGCCGGCGTTCCGCGGGGCCCAGGCCGGCCAGCAACTCCCGCTCCTGGTCCGCCCGTACGGCCGCCACCCGGTCGGTCAGCGCGAGACCCTCGGGGGTGAGGGACAGCCGTACGATCCTGCGGTCGTCGGTGTCGCGCTCGCGGCGGATCAGCCCGGCCTCCGCGAGCCGGTCGGCCTGCTGGGTGAGCCCGCCCGCGCGGACGGGGCCCGCCGCAGCGGCCTCGCCCATGGTCATCCGGTACGGGGCGCCCGCCTCGCGCAGCGTGGCCAGTACGTCATAGGCGGGCCGGCTGATGCCGTGCGCGCGCACGGCCCTGCCCACGGCCAGCTGGTGGCGCGCGGCGCACTCGTCGAGCAGGGCGAACAGGGAGGCGGAGGTGCCGCCCGGCTCCGGGAGCGCGACGGCGGGCGTCGGGCGTGGGGGCAGCCCGTCCTGGCCCGCCTGCTCCACGCCGGAGTCCGGCCGGTCCTGGGCCGCGTCGGGGCCCGGCCCGTGCGGAGCGGCCGGCGCCAGGGCCCCGCCGAACGCCGTGGCGAGTACGTCCGTCAGCGCCGGGGCGAGCTCCGCCGTCGGTACGGACGCCGCCGGTTCGTGCGCGAAGACGTAGCGCTCCATGATCACGCCGAAGAGGACGCTGCGGATCATCGCGGCCCGCACATCCGCCCCGTCCCCCGTGCCGATGACCTCGGCGAGGGGCTCCCCCACCTGCGTGTCCAGGATCGTGCGCAGCAGCTCGGCGCTCGGAGGGTGACCGACCGCCGAGCGGATCAGCGCAGGCCAGGGGTCGTCGGCGGGCAGCCGGTCCCACCGGTCGAGGTAGGCGCGGGCGAGGACACCCGGCAGGTCCGCCGCCTCACCGCCGGTCGCCGCGAGTACGTCGCGGCTGACCCCGGCCCCGCTGCCCACGGCCTCCCGGAAGAGACCGTCCTTCGTGCCGAAGTACGCCATCACGAGGCCGGGCGTCACCCCCGCCTCCGCCGCGATGGCGCGGACTCCCACCCCCTTGTAGCCGTGCGCGCCGAAGAGACGCCGGGCCGCGTCGAGGACCGCGCGGCGGTTGCCCTCCGGGTCGTGCGAGCCGGGGCGCCGGGGCGCGGACGCTCCCCGCCCCGCGGGGTGCGCGGCGCCGTCCGTCCGTCGTCGCGGGCTCATGCTCTTGCTCTCTGGATCCACGTGGTTCAGATTAAACGGGTGTTCATTAAAAAACAGTCGTTCAAAAACAGTCACATCGCGTGCACGGGACCCGTACCGACGGTGAGCGGGAGGCCGCTGCCGCCGCGTCGTACGGCGACGATCTCCGCCAGGACCGACAGGGCGGTCTCCTCCGGCCCCCGGCCGCCCAGGTCGAGCCCGATCGGCGAACGCAGCCGGGCCAGTCCGGCCTCGGTCACGCCGGCCGCACGCAGACGTGCCATCCGGTCCTCGTGCGTGCGGCGGCTCCCCATGGCGCCCACATACCCGGCGGCGCCGCTCAGGGCCCGCGTGAGGACGGGGACGTCGAAGCGGGGTTCATGGGTCAGCACGCACACCGCCGTCGTCGCGTCGACCAGGTCCTCGTGGGCGCGGAACCAGCGGTCGGGCCGGTCGACGACGACCTCGGCGGCGCCCGGGAAGCGCCCGGGGTCGGCGAACGCGGGCCTGGCGTCGCAGACGGTCACGCGGTGGCCGAGGGTTGCGGCGAAACCGGCCAGCGGACGGGCGAACTCGGCGGCCCCGAAGATCAGCAGCCGGGGCGGAGGCGCGAAGGACTGCACCAGCAGCTCGCGCTTCGGGGCACAGCCGGCGCCCTCCGCCCCCTCCCCCACGGTGATCAGCCCGCTCCCACCCCGGCCGAGCATGCCCTCGGCGGCCAGGGCGGCCGCCCGGTCGGCGGCCGCGCCGCCCAGTGAACCGCTCACCGTCCCCCGCCCCACGGCCAGGCTTCCGGTGCCGTCGAGCGGTGTGACGAGCGCGACCGGGACCCCCGCCGCCAGGTCCGCCGAGACCCGGTCCAGCGGCACCTCGGGCCGCACCTCACGGATCAGCACCTCGATCGTCCCGCCGCAGGTCAGACCCACCGCGAAGGCGTCCTCGTCGCCGACTCCCCAGCGCTCCACGACCGGCGGGCCGCCGGCGAACACCTCCTCGGCGGCAGCGATCACGGCGGCTTCCACACATCCGCCGGAGACACTGCCGACGATCGTGCCGTCCTCCGCCACCAGCATGGAGGCGCCCGGACCGTGCGGGGCGGAGCCCCAGGTCCGCACCACGGTCGCCATGACACAGCGGGTTCCGGAGCTCTGCCAGGCCGCCGCCCGGTCGATGACATGTCGCATTCTTCGCTCACCTCGGGCCGTGAAATCTGCGGGAGCCTCTTGCCAACGAGAAACTTTAGTGTAAATCATTTCAGGTACTAGATAGATCTGTGCGTATCGATCGTCACGCCGACGCGCCGAGTGCGACGGCGTGACGACCATCCGAGAGGCCCGGTGGCTGAAACCCACACCCTTCGACTACACCGCTCCCCGCACCCTCGCCGAGGCGGTCGCCCTCCTCGGCGACCCGGCGCGGGACACCAAGGTCGTGGCAGGCGGCCAGTCGCTGATCCCGATGCTGAACATGCGTCTCGCGCGCCCCGAGCTCCTCGTGGACATCACCCGCATCGAGGAACTGGCCCATCTGACGGTCGACGCGTCCGGCGCCCTGCGCATCGGCGCCGCCGTGCGCCAGGCCCGCGCCGCCGCCGACCCGGCCGTCCGGCACGGATGGCCGCTCCTGGCAGCGGCGATCAGCCATATCGGTCACCCGCAGATTCGTGGCCGTGGCACCGTCTGCGGCAGCCTGGCCCACCACGACCCGGCCGCCGAACTGCCCACGGCGGCGCGGGCCCTGGACGCCCGCTTCGTGATCACCGGCCCCGGCGGCAGCCGCATCGTCCCCGCCGAGGACTTCTTCGTCGCCACGTTCTCCACCGCGGTCGACGACGACGAGCTGCTCGCGGAGGTGATCCTTCCCCCGCCGCCCGCGGCACAGGGCTGGGCCTTCGAGGAACTCACGCGCAGACACGGTGACTTCGCGACCGTCGGGGTGGCTGTCCTGCTGGAGCGCGATTCCGCTACGGGCCTGGTCCGCACCGCCCGTGTGGTCTTCAGCGGGGCCGGACCCGTCCCCGTACGCCTGTCCGCCGCCGAGGACGCGCTCGTCGGCACCGGCGTCGACGAAGCGGCGCTGGCCGCCGCGCGGTCCGCCGCTCTCGCCGGCCTCGATCCCTCCGACGACGTCCACGCGAGCGCCGCCCACCGCCGCGAGACCGCCGCCCATCTCCTCGTCCGCGCCTGTACCACCGCATGGGAGCGCTGCTGATGACCCCGTCCGTCCCTGCCCCCCGCACCGTCCGTACCCCGCCGCTCGCCGAGCCGTCCGGCTGGCACCGGATCACGCTCACCGTCAACGGTGAGCGGATCACCGCCGAGGTCGAGTCCCGGCTGCTGCTCAGCGACTTCCTGCGCGACCGGCTCCGCCTCACCGGCACCCATGTCGGCTGCGAGCACGGGGTGTGCGGGGCCTGCACCGTGCTCGTCGACGGCGAACCGGCCCGCTCCTGTCTGACCCTGGCGGTGCAGTGCGACGGGGCCGCGCTCCGCACCGTCGAGGGCCTCGCGCCCGGCGACGCGCCGCTCACCCCGGTGCAGCGCGCCTTCCACACCTGCCACGGCATGCAGTGCGGCTTCTGCACCCCCGGATTCGTGATGACGGCGACCGCCCTCACCGAACAGCCCGAACGCCCCGGCCCGGACGAGGTCGCCGACGCGCTCAGCGGCCATCTGTGCCGGTGCACCGGCTACCGCAACATCCGCCGTGCCGTCTGCCAGGCACTCGACGAGCGCTTCGGGGAGTGACCCGCATGTCCCACGCATCCGACCCGGGCCGGCAGGACGGCGGCAGCTGGATCGGCCGGTCCGTCCCGCGTGTCGAGGACGACCGGCTGCTGCGCGGTAACGGCCGCTACGTCGACGACATCGCCCTGCCCGGCGCCGTCGAGGCGGCCTTCCTGCGCAGCCCCCACGCCCATGCCCGTATCGAGTCCATCGACGTGAAGGCGGCGCTGGAGGCACCCGGTGTCGTCGCCGTATGGACCGGTGACGACGTCGCGAGCCTGCCGCCGATGCTCAACAAGGAGGAACTGCGCACCCCGCCGGGCCTCGCCGCGCTCCTGGACCCCACGGTCCGGATGACACCGATGCCCCTGCTCGCCGGGGAGAAGGTGCTGTACGTCGGCCAGCCCGTCGCCCTCGTGCTGGCCGAGAACCGCTATCTCGCCGAGGACGCCCTCGAACTCGTCGATGTCCGCTACGCCCCGCTGCCCGTGCTCGTCGACCGCGAGGACGCCCTGTCGGAGCAGGCGCCGCTGCTGCACGACGGCCTGCCGGACAACACCGCCGTCGCCGTCAGGGCCCGCGTCGGCGACCCGGACACCGTCTTCGCCTCCGCGCACACCGTGATCGGCGAGCGGTTCGAGGCGCACCGCTATGTGGCCTCGCCCATCGAGACCCGCGCGGTCTCGGCCCAGGTCGACCCCTACAGCGGCAGGCTGAACGTCTGGTCGGGGACCCAGACACCCCACCGGCTGCGGGAGGCCACCGCCCACACGCTCGGCCTCACGGCCGACACGGTCCATGTCGTCGCCGCCGATGTCGGAGGCGGCTTCGGCCAGAAGGGCATCCTCTACGTCGAGGAACTCCTCGTCCCCCACGCCGCCCGCGTGCTCGGCCGCCCCGTGCTCTGGCGCGAGGACCGCAACGAGAACCTCACCGCCTCCTCGCACGCCCGCGAGCAGATCCACAGCATCGAGCTCGCCGCGGACGCCGAGGGCCGCATCCTCGGTGTCCGCGACCGGATCCTGGTGAACTTCGGCGCGTACAACGTGACCGGGCTGGTCGTGCCGTACAACTCGCTCTGCCATCTGCTCGGCCCGTACCGCATCCCCCATGTGGACATCGACGTCACCGGTGTCCTCACCAACACCACGTTCGCCACGCCGTACCGGGGGGCGGGCAGGCCGGAGACGGTCTTCGCCATGGAACGCGCGATGGACCGGCTGGCCGCCGCCCTGGGCCTCGCGCCCGAGGAGCTGCGGGCCCGCAACCTCGTCGGCCCGGACGAGATGCCGTACACGACGGGGCTGGTGGACCGCTCCGGCAGCCCCCAGTCCTACGACTCCGGCGACTTCCCCGAGCTCCTGCGCCGCGCCGTGGCGAAGGCGGACCCCGAAGACGTACGGGCCCGGCAGCGCGAGGGTGCCCGCGACGGGAAGCACATCGGCGTCGGGTTCGCGATGTACATCGAGGCGACCGGTCTCGGACCGTTCGAGACGGCCCGCATCGACATCGCCCCGACGGGGCGGGTCCGGCTCGCCATAGGCGCGCCGTCCCAGGGCCAGGGGCACCGCACGTCCATGGCGCAGATCGCCGCCGACGCCATCGGGGTCCCGCTCGGTGTCATCGATGTGACCGGGGGCGACACCGAGGCCACCCCGTTCGGTGTGGGCACCATCGCCAGCCGCGCCCTGGTCAACGCGGGCAACGCCACCCACCGGGCCGGACGGCTGGTCCGCGAGAAGATCATCGACGCGGCGGCGCGCCGCCTCGGTGTCCCGGCGGACAGTCTGGACCTCAGCGACGGCGTGGTCGCGGCGAAGGAGCCGGGCGGCCCGTCGATGGACCTGGCGGAGCTCGCCGGGCGGGCGCCGCTGCCCGGCACACCGGAGCCCACCGACGGCCGGCACGGCACCGAGATCAGCGAGACCGTGCACTTCCGGCCGCCCGGTTTCGCGGTCGCGAGCGGGGCGCACGCCGCCGTCGTGGAGGTGGACGAGCACACCGGCGCCGTCGAGATCCTGCACTACGTCGTCGTCCATGACGCGGGAGTCATCGTCAACCCGATGATCGCCGAGGGCCAGGTCACCGGCGGCATCGCGCAGGGCATCGGCGGCGCGCTGTACGAGGAGATGGTCTACGGGCCCGACGGCCAGCCCAGGACCGGCACCTACATGGACTACCTGGTGCCCACCTCTTCGGAGATCCCCGATCTCGACATGGACGAACTCTTCACCCCCAGCCCGATGAACGACCTCAGGGTGAAGGGGCTCGGGGAGGGCGGTGCGATCGCCCCGCAGGCCGTGCTCGCCAACGCCGTGGAGGACGCGCTGCGGCCCTTCGGCGTGGTCGTACGGCGTGGCCCCCTCTCGCCGAGCCGGGTGCGCGATCTGATCCGCACCCCGGCCACCCCCGCCTGACCGGCCCCGACGTCCGCCTCCGCAATCCAAGGATGGGAAACCATGCAGCTCGACCACACCTTCACCGTTCCGGCCGATCCCGATGAGGCGTGGAAGCTCTTCCACGACCTCGCCCGGGTCGCGCCCTGTATGCCCGGCGCGGTGCTCGACACGCTCGACGGCGACGCGTTCACCGGCCGGGTCAAGGTCAGGATCGGCGCGGTGCAGATGAGTTACCGCGGCGAGGGCACCGTCACGCGGGACGAGGCCGCCCGCTCCATGCACCTCGACCTCAGCGGCAGCGAGACCCGGGGCTCGGGCACCGCGTCCGCGACGGTCACCGCGACCCTGGCCGCCGGCCCCGACGGCACGCGGGTGCACGTGCGCACGGACCTCGACATCACCGGCCGTCCGGCCCAGTTCGGCCGCGGCATCATGACCGAGGTCGGGGACCGGCTCGTCCAGCAGTTCGCGGACCGTCTCGAAGGCGTCCTGCGGGAGCGGCCCGGCTCCGGCGGCCAGGTGCCGGCCGCCTCCGCGGCCGAGCCGGAGGCGGTGGACCTCGGCGCGGCTGCTCTGCCGGTGCTGCTCAGGAAGGCGGCCGTACCCACGGCGGCCGTGCTGCTGGCCGTGGTGCTGGTCAGGGTGGTGCGGCGGCGGTCCCGCGGCTGATGATCGTCCTATCGCCTCAGCGGTAAGATTCTCAGTGCAGTGAGAAGCCGGGGGGCGCCGGCCGACGCCGTACAAGGGGATGAGATGGCAGCATCAAGGCCTGGGGACCAGGACGCCGTGGCGAAGGTGATCGAGGACTGGGCGCGGGAGCGGCCGGAGCTGGACACCAGCCCGCTGGAGGTCCTCGCCCGGCTCCACCGCTCCTTCCTGCGCTACAGCACCGGGCTCACCGAATCGATCGAGCGGCACGGCCTGTCCGTGGCGGGCTTCGACGTCCTGACCGCGCTGCGCAGGGCGGGTGCGCCGTACCGGCTGACGGCGGGACAGCTCGCCGACTCCGGGCTGGTGTCCTCGGCCGGGGTGACCCTGCGGATCGACCGGCTGGAGAAGGACGGGCTGATCGTCCGTGAGCGGGACACCGAGGACCGCAGGGTCGTCTACTCCCGTCTGACGGAGAAGGGCCTCGCCACGGTGGACACGGCCTTCGCCGAGCATCTGGACAACGAGAGCCGGATGCTCGGCGGGCTGTCGCCCTCCGAGCGCCGGCAGCTCGCGCGGCTGCTGCGCAAGCTGGAGATCTCGATCCTGGCCGCGGACGAGGAGCGGGCCGACGCGGCGGAGTGACCGCGACGAGCAGGGGCCGGCCGTCAGCGGTTCGCGTGGGAGCGGCGGTTGCCGTCAGCCGTTCGCGTGGGAGCAGCGGTTGCCGTCAGCCGTTCGCATGGGAGCAGCGGCTGCCCTCGGCCTGCCTCGGTACGCGCATCCGGCGCATCAGGTCGCGCGTCCCGCGCCGGTCGAGCGTGGTGCGCCAGACGACTCCCGGATACCGGGCTCGCAGGTGGGAGAGCGCCCTGGTGCCCAGCCCGCTGCGGTGGAACTGCTTCTCGATGAGCACCTCGGTGATGACCGCCTCCGCACAGGAGGCGCAGAGGCGGAAGTCCACGTGGCCCACCACCTTGCGCACGTGGACCAGGAGCAGACACTGCGCGTCACCGGCGCCCTGTCCGTCCGGGTGCACCAGCTCGACCTCGCTGTAGGCGAGCAGACGCCGGTGCCAGTCGCCCTTGCGGTGCCCGAGCAGGCGGTGACGGCCCCCGCCACCGTGGTGCGCGGGGTGTTCCACGGCGTCAGGCCCACGAAGGGGCGCACCGTGGGGCATGTCCGTCCTGGGCTGTGCGTGGCTTCCCTGCATGACATGCGCCTGCCCCGCCGGCCGCGACCGATGCCTCCCCGCGGCCGGGCGGCCTTCAGGTGCCGGGACCGGGATCCGGCCGGACGGGTTCGGTGATACCCGCTCTGGCGGCCTCCAGCTGGGCCGCGAAGGCGATCCCGAGGAACAGGACGATGCCGGTCAGGTTGGCCCACAGCAGCAGCGCCACGAACGCGGTCAGCGGCCCGTAGACGGCGCCGAACGAACCGCTTCTGCCCACGTAGAAGGTGAGCAGCCAGGTGGCCGCGACCCACAGGACCAGATGCACGGCGGAGCCGAAGACCAGCCACGTGTAGCCGGGCTGCACACGCCGGGGCGACCAGCGGAAGATCACGGCGGAGGCGAGTGCGGCGCAGACCGTGCCGACGGGTATCTCGAGGACGCCCCACCAGCCGAGCCAGGACCGCGACCAGCCGAGGGCCTCCACCACCGAGTCCCCGACGGCTTCGCCTGCGACCAGCACGAGGAACCCCAGCATGAGGGGCAGTCCCGCGGCGACGGCCAGCAGCAGGCCGCGACCGTACTTGGCGAGGAAGGGACGATCGCGCTCGATGCCGTAGATGCGGTTGCAGCCTCGTTCGATCTGGCCCATCGCGGAGGCGAGGTTGAGCACGGCGAAGCCGAGGCCGAGCCACATCGCCAGCGCCCCTGCCGTGGAGCCCGCACTCCGGCGGGTGTCCCGCAACGCACCTTGCACGAGCTCCACGCTGGCGCCGGGCACGATCCTTCCGAGCGTCAGCTCGATCACGCGGGCGATGCTCTCGGTGTGCACCGTCGTGGCCACGCCCACCAGCGCGATCACGAAGGGCACCATGCCCACGACCACCTGGAATCCGAGGGACCGCGCGAAGCTGAACCCGTCGGCGTACCGGAAGCGTGCGAAGGCGTCGAGGAGCAGCTTGCGCCCGCCGTAGTGGCGCAGCGCGCTGAGGGCTTCGTCCCCCGAGAGCTCCTCCCCGATCATGTCCCGCGTCTGCGGCACATGGACGACCGTCCCCATGAGACCTCTCCTCCGACTGCCGGTCCTGCTGGCCCGGCCCGCCCGCACAGTAGTTCGTGCGGGGGTGGCAGGGCCATCAGCCCGTGGGCCTGGGCATCTCACGGGCGGACGGCCGGGGCGGGGTGGTCATCGTCCGAGACCGCCGAGCGGCAGCCGGCCAGGCCCAGCCCGAGGAGCTTGATTCCGCTGCGACACGAATGGAGGGCGACACGAGGACATGACGTGAGGGAAGGGAGCGGCCGCAGGAGACGCGTTCCCGTACAGGCGCTCAAGGCCCCCCGTCCTCCCGCACCTTCCCCTCCCCGCTATCCCTCGATGGTCGCCAGAGGCCGCCTGAACAGCGGGTGCAGCAGGATCGTGCCGGCCGCCACGGGCAGGGTGGCCGTCCCGGCATGCGGGCTGACGATGCGTTCGGGGTCCCCGCAGACATGGGAGAGATCGACGGCGGCGCCGCGGATCTCCTCCAGGTACTCGGGGTTGAGGAGGCTGGAGTGTTCGGTGACCACGATCAGATCGGGGTTGAGGACGTCGAGCAGCAGGGCGGCCGCCCGGCCGACCGCGCGGGCCCTCTCCCGCAGCAGCCGGTCCGCGCGCCGGTCCCCCGCCGCCGCCGCGTCCACCAGCAGGAAGACGTCCGGCTCGGGCACGATGCCTCGGCGCACCGCGGTCAGCGCGATCGCCGTGTTGGAGGCCGTCGCCTCCAGGCAGCCGGTTCTCCCGCAGGCGCAGGGGACCGTGGAGTCCGGTACGGGCAGATGGGCCACGTCGCCCGCGCCGGAACCGGGGCCCTGGTGGACCACCCCGGCGATGCCCAGGGCGGCGTCGACCACGTTGCCGACGAAGAGATGTACCAGGCTGCGGCGGGCCGCCGGCCGACCGAAGAGGATCTCCGACTGGGCGATGGCCCGGGCATGGTTGTCGATCCGCACCTCGATCCCGCCCAGGCCACGGGCGAGTTCGGCCGCCAGCGGACGGTGGTGCCAGCCCAGCGCGTCATGCCGGACCGCCGTCCCCAGGGCGGGATCCACCCAGCCGCCGAGCGCCGCGCCCACCCCCAGCAGGGGCCTGCCCCGGACCGCGTCGTCGAGGAAGCCCCGCATCCCGTCGACGATCCGGCGCGGCAGGTCCCCCGGGGCGATGCCGTCGTGCGGGAGGTGGCGCCGGGCCAGCAGCCCGCCCCGCAGGTCCATGAGGCCGAACGTCGAGGCGGGTACGCCGATGTGGATGCCTCCGACCACCGGGCCCGCCGTCCCCTCGTCCCCCTCGGCAGGACCGGTGTGCAGGTCGATCGGGATCTGGGGCCGGCCCACACCGCTGCTCTCCACGAGCTCGGGCAGTTCCCGCACGAGACCGAGCCGGACCAGGTCGGTGCACTGACGGGAGACGGCGGCCGGGCTCAGCCCGCAGAGCTGGGCGATCGTCCGGCGGGCGACGGGCCCGTGGTCGAGCACCGTACGCAACACCGTGGCGGCGTTGGCCTCACGGCGGCCGTCGCCGGTCGCCCGGGAGATCTGCGGGGCGGCTGTCATGGGGGCCCTTCCTTCGGTCCTGCGACACCGGGGCGTCGCAACATTACGGCGGCATGAATTCGGTCCGGACCCTGTGCCCGGCACACGGGAACCGTGTGCACCACGTACGCGACCGGCGATATAACAGCAGGTCGGAGGCGGTTTGACCAGGCGTCACCTGCTGCGGTGCGAGCGTCGTGCGAGCGCTGATTCAACCACCGCCGGGCGGGCTCCGGGGGACGGGCGGGTGCTTGACGCCCGCCGTGGGGCGCTGGAAGTCTCCGGGGCATGTTCGCGACGGCCGTTTCCGCAGCGCGGCCCGCACACGCCGGCCGCCCCATCACGCCGACGGCGTGTCCGGGCCGCTGTTCCGCCGCCTGACCCGCCACTTCCGGCCCGTACGTCCCAGGCGGCTCCGCACCGCACCACGGCCCATCCCCACCCACGGTCCGTCCCCACCACGGTCCACCTCCGCACCCGGTGCTCCGCACCTCCCGCGCCGACTGCTCGGCCGATTACTTCCTCTCCAAGATTAATGAATGCCGGTCCTGGGTGAGCCCGGCTCCCCGCTCCGAACTCCCCGTACCGCAGACCCCGTTCCGCATCCTGCATCCCGCGTTCCGCGTTCCGTGTCCCGAAGGGAATCCCGTCATGTCCTCAGCAACCACCGCTCCCGCCTCCACCCTCACCGTCCAGAAGATCGGCGGCCGTCTCGGCGCCGTCATCTCCGGGGTGCGCCTCGGCGGTGACCTGGATCCCGCGACGGTCGCCGGGATCAGGGCCGCACTCCTGGCCAACAAGGTGGTCTTCTTCCGCGGCCAGGACCACCTGGACGAGGACAGCCACGAGGCGTTCGGCCGACTGCTCGGCACCCCGGTCGCCCACCCCACCGTCCCGTCCGCCGACGGCCGTTACTCGCTCGGCATCGACTCCGACCACGGTGGCCGGGCCAACCAGTGGCACACCGATGTGACCTTCGTGCCGGCCTATCCGGCCTTCTCGATCCTGCGGGCCGTCGTCATCCCGCCGTACGGCGGCAACACCCTGTGGGCCAACAGGGTGCCGCGTACGCCGAGCTGCCGGAGCCGCTGCGCGTCCTCGCCGACAGCCTGCGCGCGGTCCACTCCAACGACTACGACTACGTGGCCCTGCGCCCCGAGGCCCGCCCGGAGGCCCTCGCCCAGTACCGGAAGGTGTTCACCTCGACGAAGTTCCTCACCGAGCACCCGGTGGTGCGCCTCCACCCCGAGACCGGCGAACGCGTCCTGCTGCTGGGCAACTTCGTCCAGCGCATCAGCGGGCTGACCGGCCGCGACTCCCGTGCGCTCGTCGACCTGTTCCAGTCCCACATCGAGCGGCCGGAGAACACCGTGCGCTGGCAGTGGCAGACCGGCGACGTGGCCATCTGGGACAACCGCGCCACCCAGCACTACGGCGTGGACGACTCCGACGCCCATGAGCGCAAGCTCCGCCGCGTCACCATCGACGGCGACGTCCCGGTCGGCGTCGACGGCCGCTCCTCGACGCTGATCAGCCCCGAGGAGGTGCCCGACCCCTCGTTCGGCATCGCGTCCGGCGCCTCGACGGCCGGGACCCCGGAGAAGACGGGCGCATGAGCGGCCGGTGACACACCCGCCCCGGCGGACGGTGCTCCGGCGCCGTCCGCCGGGGTGCACGGCAACCGGATGGGGGCGACCCCCGAGTTCGACAGGAGTGGCTGGAGCGGACCGAGGCGTGAAGCCCGGTATCGGCCCGGCACCTGACGGGGGCCGGGCCGGTCCGGTCATCGACCGGGCACCGTCGATTCGAGCGGGCGGGGCACCCGGACGGCACCGATTGCATGGTCAAAATCCGGTGCGGTTAACATATGAGCACCGCCTAGCTCGAAAGATGGACTTGTGACTGCCACCGAGGACTCGTTCACCAATTGGAAGACCCGTGAGGAGATCGCGGAGTCGATGATCCCGATCATCGGGAAGCTGCACCGGGAGCGGGACGTCACGGTCCTGCTCCACAGCCGCTCCCTGGTGAACAAGTCGGTGGTCAGCATCCTCAAGACCCACCGGTTCGCCCGTCAGATCGCCGGCGAGGAGCTCTCGGTCACCGAGACCCTGCCGTTCCTGCACGCCCTCACGGCGCTCGACCTCGGCCCGTCGCAGATCGACCTCGGCATGCTCGCCGCGACGTACCGGAGCGACGACCGCGGCCTGTCGGTGGCCGACTTCACCGCCGAGGCCGTGGCCGGCGCCACGGGCGCCAACAAGACGGAGCGCCGCGAGTCGCGCGACGTGGTCCTCTACGGTTTCGGCCGCATCGGCCGCCTCCTGGCCCGTCTGCTCATCGAGAAGACCGGCTCGGGCAACGGTCTGCGGCTGCGCGCCATCGTCGTACGCCAGGCCGCCGGGCAGGACCTGGTGAAGCGTGCCTCGCTGCTGCGCCGCGACTCCATCCACGGCCAGTTCCAGGGCACGATCACCGTCGACGAGGCGAACAGCAGGATCATCGCCAACGGCAACGAGATCCAGGTGATCTACTCGGACGACCCGACAACCGTCGACTACACGGCGTACGGCATCAAGGACGCCATCCTGATCGACAACACGGGCCGGTGGCGTGACCGCGAGGGCCTGTCCAAGCACCTCCGCCCCGGCATCGGGAAGGTCGTCCTGACCGCGCCCGGCAAGGGCGACGTCCCCAACATCGTGCACGGCGTCAACCACGACACGATCAAGCCGGACGAGCAGATCATCTCCTGCGCCTCCTGCACCACCAACGCGATCGTCCCGCCGCTGAAGGCGATGGCGGACGAGTACGGCGTGCTGCGTGGCCACGTGGAGACGGTCCACTCGTTCACCAACGACCAGAACCTGCTGGACAATTACCACAACTCCGACCGGCGCGGCCGGTCGGCGCCGCTCAACATGGTCATCACCGAGACGGGCGCCGCCTCCGCCGTCACCAAGGCGCTGCCGGACCTCCAGGCGAAGATCACCGGCAGCTCCATCCGGGTCCCGGTGCCGGACGTCTCGATCGCGATCCTGAACCTCCAGCTCGGGCGCGCCACCAGCCGTCAGGAGGTCCTCGACCACCTCCGCGACGTGTCGCTGACCTCGCCGCTCAGGCGCCAGATCGACTTCATCACCGCTCCCGACGCGGTCTCGAGCGACTTCATCGGCTCGCGCCACGCCTCGATCGTCGACGCGGGCGCCACCAAGGTCGAGGGCGACAACGCGATCCTCTACCTCTGGTACGACAACGAGTTCGGCTACTCCTCCCAGGTCATCCGGGTCGTCCAGCACGTCTCCGGCGTCGAGTACCCGACGTACCCCGCCCCGGAGGTCTGATCCGGTCCGAAGGCCCACGGCTCCCGGTGCCGCGCGACGGCGCCGGGAGCCGGCCCCGGCGGCGGACCCGGGTCAGGCGGTCCCCGTGCGTACGGCGGCGACCGCCACCGTGGTGGTGGACATCGTGAAACCGCCGCCCATCGCGTCGATCGCGGCCCCGACCTCCTCCAGCACCCTCGCCAGCGGTTCCGGCGCGAGCCGGGTGAGGGAGCCCTGGGTGGGCAGCAGGTCCAGCCACTCGTCCCGGGTGTAGGCCCGCTCCCAGTCGAAACGCCACCGCTCGGGGTCGCCGAAGCCGCCCGCCGTACGGATGCCGTCGGCGGCCCGGTCGAGGATCGCCTCGTACGCACCCCCGGCCCGCCCGTCCGACGGCCGGCCGAACGGGGAGTCGGGCACCTCCCGCAGGAAGGCCGCGGCGAAGGCGTCCGCGACCTCGGCCGGAGGCTCGAATACATGCCAGAACGCCGCCAGCCGACCGCCGCGCCGCAGCACCCGCGCGGCCTTGGCCGCACCGGCGACCGGGTCGATCCAGTGCCAGGCCTGCGCGGCGGCCACCATGTCGAACCGGCGGCCGTCCGGCTCCCAGTCCTCGAACGTCGCCACCTCGACCTCGATGCCGCTGCGCCGGGCGACCCCGGCCATCCGCGCGTCGGGGTCGATCCCGAGCACCGTGCAGCCGGCGTCCCGGAACTGCCTCGCCCCGATCCCGGTGCCGCAGCCGACGTCGAGAAGGGCCCGGCCGGGGGCGGCGGCGGTCACCGCCTCCACCAGCGCGTCGGGATACCGGGGGCGGGTCCGGTCGTAGCGCTCGGCGTCCGAGCCGAACGACTGGGCCACCTCCCGGGCCTGATGGGGTCGGCCCTCGGCGGGCCCTGAGTGCTCCTGCGGTAAGGTGGGCATGCGCCCACTCTAGTGGGCACCTGCCCACTCACTCAACGGGGCGGGCGGAACGAGGGGAGCACGGTGCCGACAGGGGTACACATCCAGGACGCGCGTCAGCAGCTGTTCGACGCGGCCGAACGCGTCCTGCTCCGGGACGGGCCGAGCGCCCTGACCAGCCGGGCGGTCACCACGGAGGCGGGTTGCGCCAAGGGCGTCCTGCACCGGCACTTCGCCGACTTCGACGCCTTCCTCGCCGCACTCGTCCTCGCACGGACGGGCGAGATCGAGGCCCAGGCCACCGCACTGCGGGTCTCCGCCGGGACGGGGACGGTCACCGGCAATCTCGCCCGTGCGCTCACGGCCCTCTTCGGCCCGGTCGCCGTGGCGATCATCCCTCTCCTCACCTTCCGGGACGAGCTGCGCTCCAGGCTCCGCAGTACGTCGCCGGCCGGCGTCCCGATCCTGTCCGAAGGGGCGGCGATGGCCGCCTCCTACCTCGCGGCGGAACGCGACCTGGGCCGTGTCACCGCGGATGCCGACATCGGCACGCTCGCGCCCACCCTGATCGGGGCCGGACATCTGCTGTACGCCGACCGGAGCACCGCCCCGCCGGAGGCGGGCGCGGTCCACCGGATGGTGACGACGGTCCTGGCGGGAGTCGTACGGACAGCCGGGCCCCCGGAACCCGGACCGGCTGCCCCCGTTTCCCCGTAGCAGCACGGCGGTGCGCGCGGTCGGAAGCGGGAGGACACCGGCCGCCCTCAGAAGAGGTCCGGTTCCTCCGAGTCCGGAAGCGGCTGTTCGGCCCAGATCGTCTTGCCGGTGCTGCTGTACCGGGTGCCCCAGCGCTCGGTGAGGCTCGCGACGAGCAGCAGACCGCGTCCGCCCTCGTCGAAGATCCGGGCGCGGCGCAGGTGGGGAGCGGTGCTGCTGCCGTCGAATACCTCGCAGATGAGCGCGGTGCCCCGGATGAGGCGGAGCCGGATGGGATCGCCGCCGTAGCGGATGGCGTTGGTGACCAGTTCGCTGACGACCAGCTCGGTGGTGAACACCGCGTCGTCCAGGCCCCATGCGTCGAGCTGCGCGGCGGCGCGTTTACGGGCGTTCGAGACGACGGCCGGGTCGGCGGGGAGGTCCCACGAGGCGTAGTGGTCGGCGTCGAGGCGCTTGGTGCGGGCCAGCAGCAGGGCGACGTCGTCGATGGGGCGCTCGGGGACCAGTGCGTCCATGACGGTGTCGCAGGACTCCTCGAGGGAGAGCGTGGGCCGGCCCAGCAGCTCCCGGAGCTCGTCGAGAGCGCTGTCGACGTCCCTGTCCTCCGTCTCGATCAGACCGTCCGTGTACAGGGCCAGCCGGCTGCCCTCGGGGAGTTCGAACTCGGCGCCCTCGAAGGTCAGGCCGCCGATGCCGAGCGGTGGCCCGGAGGGCAGCGACAGTTGCCTCACGGTGCCGTCGGGGCAGGTGAGCATCGGCTCCGGGTGGCCCGCCCTGGCCATGGTGCAGCGCCCGGTCGCCGGGTCGTAGACGGCGTAGAGGCAGGTCGCGCCGGCCACTTGCCCGCCCTCGGAGCTCTCCGCCGGCTGTTCCCGGTCGAGTGTGAGCACGAGGTCGTCGAGCTGGGTGAGCAGCTCCTCGGGCGCGAGGTCGACATCGGCGAGCGTCCGTACGGCGGTACGGAGCCTGCCCATGGTCGCCGAGGCGTGCAGACCGTGGCCGACGACGTCGCCGACCACCAGTGCGACCCGGGCGCCGGACAGCGGGATGACGTCGAACCAGTCCCCTCCGATGCCCGCTCCTGTGGTGTTCGGGAGGTAGCGCGCCGTGACCTCGACCGCCTGCTGGCGGGCCGCCCGCCGCGGGAGCAGGCTGCGCTGGAGGGCGAGTGCCGTGGCGCGCTCGCGGGTGTAGCGGCGGGCGTTGTCGACACAGACGGCCGCCCGTGAGACCAGTTCGGCGGCGAGTTGCAGGTCGGCGGCGCCGAATCGGCCAGGCGTCCGGTGCCGGCAGAACAGCGCTATGCCGAGGGTGATGCCCCGGGCCCGCAGGGGAACCACCAGGGCCGAGTGGATCTTGTGCTCGCGCATGCTCCGCGTCCGTGCGGGGTCGACCGTCGCCCAGCGGTTCAGCGTCTCCTCGTCCACGTCGAAGCGCGCCGGTTCGCCGAGGACCAGTGCGCGTCCCACCTCGGACTTCCGGTCGTAGGCGTGGGTCCCGCCGAGCGGGACGACCGCCTCGGGACACCCTTCGAGGACGGAGCTCTGGGCCACCCGGTGGAAACTGATCGTCTCCCTGTGCAGCACGGAACGCGCCTCGTCACCCGTCAGCACCTCGGAGAGCAGGTCGACGGCGACGAAGTCGGCGAAGTCCTCGATGGCGAGTTCCGCCAGCTCCTCGGCGGTGCGGCCCACGTCGAGAGTGCTGCCGATGCGCCTGCTGGCCTTGTTCAGCACGGCGAGGCGTTTGCGTGCCCAGAATTGTTCGGTCGTATCGAGGGTCACGACGGACACACCCTGCACCTCGCCGGCGGCATCGCGCACCGGAGACAGCGCCGCCTGCCAGATGTGCTCCCTGTCCTCCATCACGAGGTGGGTCTCGTAGGGCTCGCCCTGGCCCGTCCGCAGCACCCGCTCGATCGCTTCCGCCAGGCCCTCCCCGCCCTGAAGGATCTTCCCGGGCTCCGCCTCCCCGGGCCGCAGCCCGAGCATGGCGGCCTCGGACGTGCCCACGACGGAGGCCGACGCCGTGTTGGCCATGGCGAGCCTCTGGTCCCGGCCGAAGTACGCCACCATCACCGGCAGCTGTTCGAGGATCCGGCAGCGCATCTCCTCGGACGGCACACCGACGGGCGGCCCGTCACCGGTGGGTGCGGCCCGGCTTCGGCCGACGGGTGGGCCGGGGGGCTCCGTCTCGTCCATGCTCACGGGCCGATCACTCGTCCTCCCGCCTGGGCAGGTCGCCCACGAACCTGCAGATACGACCTTTGTCCCAGAATGCCCTTGAGGGTGTCCGCTCTCAACCGGCCCCTGTCCGGGCGCGGCCGATTGGCTCAGCCGGCCCGGGCGGCACGGCCCCCGTCGACGGGGGCGCCCACGAGGTCAGCCGGCCACGTAGGCCAGCGGGCCGCCCGCACGGAACGCCCGCTCCGCGAAGCGCTCGCCGATGCGGCGGTGCGTCGCGGCGTCGGGGTGCAGGGCGTCGGGGAGCGGCAGCTCGGCGGAGTCCGCCTCCCCGTAGAGTTCCCGGCCGTCGAGGTGGAACAGGTGCGGGTCCTCGGCCGCCCGCTGCTCGACGATGCGGGCCAGTTCGGCCCGGATGACGCCCAGGGTGAGCTTTCCGGCCGCGGTCTCCGCCGGGTCCCCCGTGGCACGGAAGCTCAGCTTCCCCTCGCCCAGGGCGCCGAGGTCCGGCGCGCTGGGGCCGGGCGTGTCCTCGTGGATGGGGCACAGGAGGGGCGAGACCACGAGCAGCGGAGTGGTGGGGTGGCCCTCGCGGATCGTGTCGAGGAAGCCGTGGACGGCCGGGGTGAAGGCGCGCAGGCGCATCACGTCCGTGTTGACCAGGTTGATGCCGAGCTTGACGCTGATGAGGTCGGCGGGTGTGTCGCGCAGGGCGCGGGCGGTGAAGGGGTCGAGCAGCGCGCTGCCGCCGAATCCCAGGTTGATCAGCTCCACCCCGCCGTGGGCGGCGGCCAGCGCGGGCCAGGTGGTGGTGGGGCTCGCGGCGTCGGAGCCATGGCTGATCGAGCTGCCGTGGTGCAGCCACACCGGCCGCCCCCGGTCCGGGACCGGCTCGACCGGGGCGTCGGTGCGCAGGGCGACCAGCTCGGTGGTCTCGTTGTGCGGCAGCCAGATCTCCAGTTCCTTCATGCCTTCGGAGAGACCGTCGAAGCGGAGGGTCCCCACCGGGCCCGGCAGGACCTCGGCCGATCCGGTCGACATGTCGATGGTCAGGGTGTTGCCCCCGGCCACCGTGGCACTGCCGGCGGGGCGGCCGTCGACCAGCAGGTCGTACACCCCGTCCGGCCGGGCCGGGGCGCCCACGTACACCCGCTTGGTGGGCAGGGTGTCCAGCTCCACGACGGTCGCCCGGGTGCGCAGGACGAGCCGTACGCCGGCGGGCTGGGCCTCCGCCATGGCGAGCTGGCCGTCGGTGTTCTGGGCGCGCGCACGGGCGGGCAGCCGGTGCGGCAGCAGACCGTGCTCGGTGCGCTCCAGGTCGAGGGCCCCGCGCAGGAGGTCCTCGGTGAGAGGTGTGGTTATCAGCTGGTGCCGGGTGCTCATGCTCGCTGCCTGTCCGTCGTGCGGTCTGTCTCGGTCGGGGAGGGAAGGCCGGTGGCTCCGGGTCAGGGGGCGGGCCAGTTGCGCAGGAGGGCGTCGAGGGCGTCCAGCACCCGTGACCAGGTCTCCTCGGTGCCGGGCTCGCTGTGGCTGAAACTTCCGCCCGACTCCAGGCTGATGTAGCCGTGGAAGACACTGCCCAGCAGCCGGACCGCGTGGGTCTGGTCCGGCTCCGTCAGGTCGTAGCCGCGCAGGATCGCCCGCGTCATCCCGGAGTGCCGGGGGCCCGCACTGGCGGCGGCCGCCTCCGGGTCGAGCCCGGTCTGCGCCGCGGCGTAGCGGCCCGGATGCTCCCGGGCGTAGTCGCGGTAGGCGTTCGCGAAGGCCTCCAGCGCGTCCTTGCCCGCCCGCCCGGCCAGCGCGGCGGCGACACGGTCGGCCATCTCCGCCAGGGCCAGCTGGGCGATCCTCGTCCTGAGGTCCTGCGAGTTCTTCAGATGCGAGTAGAGACTCGCGTCCTTCACCCCGAACTGCCGGGCGAGTGCCGCGACGGTCACCTTGTCGAAGCCGACCTCGTCGGCCATCTCCGCCCCGGCCTGCGCCAGACGCTCCGCGTTCAGTCCTGCCCTGGCCATATGCACCATCTCCCTCCGGCAGACCCGATTATGCATTTACCTAGGACCATTAGGCAAATACCCAGCACCCCTAAGAACGAAGGCTCATAATCGGACTTGAAGGCGAAACTTTCGAAGTGCGTTGCCTGTTCACCGGAAGCCGATTCCAGGTGTCACTTCGGAGCGAGCAGCCGAAATTGTTGCTCGGCATCGTTGACCAGTGACAACTCCCCTGGAGTCACCCGCCCACCCGACCGACTCTTTCGCAGAATGCGCCGAAACCATTGACACCTGACAGGTCCAGTTCAACACTCGACTCGCCCGCTCCCTCCTGACGAGAAGGACGCACCCGCATGCACCTCACCCCCCGCCTGTCCCTGCGGCCGGTGGTCACGGCAGTCGCCGTCGCCGCGATGGCAGCGACCGCCACCGCCGCCGTGGACACCACGCCCTCCCACGCAGCCGCCGCCTGCAACGGGTATGTCGGACTCACCTTCGACGACGGCCCGTCGGGCAGCACCCCGGCCCTGCTCAACGCCCTCAGGCAGAACGGGCTGCGGGCCACGATGTTCAACCAGGGCCAGTACGCAGCGGCCGATCCGGCCAAGGTGCGGGCGCAGGTGGACGCCGGCATGTGGGTCGGCAACCACAGCTACACGCACCCGCATCTCACCCAGCAGAGCCAGGCACAGGTCGACTCGGAGCTCTCCCGGACCCAGCAGGCCATCGCCGCCGGGGGCGGGGGCACGCCGAAGCTGTTCCGTCCTCCGTACGGTGAGACCAACGCGACGGTGCAGGCGGCCGCGGCCAGGTACGGCCTGACCCAGATCATCTGGGACGTCGACTCGCAGGACTGGAACAACGCGAGCACCGACGCCATCGTGCAGGCCAACGCCCGGCTCACCAACGGGCAGATCATCCTGATGCACGACTGGCCGGCCAACACGCTCGCCGCCATCCCCCGCATCGCGCAGGGCCTGGCGAGCCGGGGACTGTGCGCCGGCATGATCTCCCCGCAGACCGGCCGCGCCGTCGCCCCCGGCTGACAGCCCGTCCGACACCCCTGTACAGACCGGCCCCGGCGGGGGCGGCGGCGGCCCTACCCGCCGCCGCTCCCACCGGCTTCCGTCGCGGCCTGGTACGTAGACGACATCGCCGACGAAGTGACCGGTCCGGCAGCAGAGTTGGTCGCCATAACGACAACTTCGGTACGCGCGTTGCCTATTCTGTTCGCAAGCTGATCATCCGCTGCCGCGCACGAACACGTACACCCAGGAGTTCGCCATGTCCCGACCGGAGAACGATGCCGCCCTGCGCATCGACACCAGCAGGCCCCATCCCGCCCGGATGTACGACTGGTTCCTCGGGGGCAAGGACAACTACCCGGTCGACGAGGCGATGGGCCGGCAGATGCTCGCCGTCGAACCCGGGGTGCCGGTCATGGCGAAGGTGAACCGGGCCTTCATGCACCGCGCCACCCGGTGGCTGACCGGCCAGGGGATACGGCAGTTCCTCGACATCGGCACGGGCATCCCGACCGAGCCGAACCTCCACCAGGTGGCCCAGCAGGCGGAGCCGTCCACCCGGGTCGTCTACTGCGACAACGATCCGATCGTCCTGGCCCACGCCGAGGCCCTGCTGAAGGGCACCGACGAGGGGGCCATCGACTACGTGCAGGCGGACGCCCGCAACGTGGACTCCATACTGGAACACGCCGGCAGGACCCTGGACTTCGGTCGGCCGGTCGCCCTGTCGATGATCGCACTGCTGCACTTCGTGAGCGACGAGGACGGCGCCTACGAGCTGGTGGACCGGCTGACCGGGGTCCTGGCGCCGGGCAGCCATGTGGTGATCTCGCACGTCACCGCGGACTTCCACCCGGCGGCGGCCCGCAAGGTCGACGACCTGTACAAGGCGAACACGCTCACGCTGGCGCCCCGCACGCGTGACCAGTTCGCCCGCTTCTTCGAGGGACTCGAGATCGTCGAGCCCGGCATCGTGGCGGCCGAGAGCTGGCATCCCGAGCTCGGGGAGCCGGTTCCCGGCCAGGACGACGTCATCAGCGCCGGCTATGTGGCGGTGGGCCGCAAGCCGTAACCCGCCCGCGGATCCGGGCCGTCGCTCTGCGGAGGGCGACGGCCCGGGATGGCCGACAAGGCGCTGTTGACCTCTCCGGCGGCGCCGCCTGATTCTCGGATGATCTGTTTCATCCGCCGAGAACCAGGGAGGCAACACGATGACGGCCACAGCCGGAGAGACGCCGGTTCCCTATCCCTTCAACGAACCGGACGGGATCAGCCTGGCGGACGCGTACCAGGAAGCTCTGGAACGGCCCGGTCTCGTGCGCGTACGCATGACGTACGGAGACCCCGCGTGGCTGGCCACCCGCTACGCCGACGCGCGCCTGGTCCTCGGCGACCGCCGCTTCAGCCGGGCCGAGGCCCTCCGCCACGACGAGCCGCGCCAGTCGGAGGGGAGCCGGGACAGCGGCATCCTGAGCATGGACCCTCCGGGTCACACCCGGCTGCGCACCCTGGTGGCGAAGGCGTTCACCGTCCATCAGGTGGAGAAGTTACGCCCCTGGGTACGGGAGCTGGCCCACGGCCTGCTCGACGAGCTGGAGGCCCAGGGCCAGCCGGCCGATTTGGTGGAGCACTACGCGCTGCCGATCCCCGTCGCGGTCATCTGCCGCATGCTCGGCGTACCGGAGGAGGACCGACCGCGGTTCCGGGCCTGGAGCGACGCCGCTCTCTCCACGAGCTCCCTGACCGCCGAGGAGTTCCTCCGCAGCCGTGAGGAGCTGCGCGCGTACATGGGTTCGCTGATCGAGGAGCACCGGCGCACCCCGCAGCAGGATCTGATGACGGGGCTGATCGAGGCCCGCGACACCGGTGACCGGCTCACCGAACTGGAACTGGTCGATCTCTGCGTCGGCATCCTCGTCGCCGGCCACGAGACCACCGCGACCCAGATCCCGAACTTCGTGTACGCGCTGCTCGAACACCCCGATCAGCTGAAGCTGCTGCGGGAGCGCCCCGAGCTGATCCGCGGCGCCGTCGAGGAGCTCATGCGGTTCGTCCCGCTCGGCAGCGGTGCCGGCTTCCCCCGTTACGCGACGGAGGACGTGGAGGTCGGCGGCACGCTCGTCCGGGCCGGTGAGCCGGTGCTCGTCGCCGTCGGTGCCGCCAACCGCGACGCCCTGAAGTTCGACGGCCCCGGCCGTCTGGACGTGGCCCGGACCGGTGTCCAGCATCTGGGGTTCGGGCACGGGGTCCACCACTGTCTGGGCGCACCGCTCGCCAGGCTGGAACTCCAGGAGGCGCTGGAGGCGCTGCTCGTGCGCTTCCCCGCCCTGCATCTGGCGGGGGACGTGAAGTGGAAGGACCAGATGCTCGTGCGCGGTCCGCGTGAGATGCCGGTGGGGTGGTGACCTCCGTGGCCTGGACGACCGAGGTGGACCGCGACCTGTGCATGGGTTCGGGCATGTGCGCGGGGATGGCGTCCGATCTGTACGCCCTGGACGACGAGGACCGGGCCCGGCCCGTGCGGGAGCGGATAGCTCCTGACGAACGCGCGCTGGACGCCGCGGACTCGTGCCCCGCGGCGGCGATCCTGGTCCGCGACGGGGACCGGGCGATCGGGCCGCGTCCCTGACAGAGGCTCCGGGAGGGGGCACCGGGCCGCCCGCGTCAGCCGTCGGCCCGGCCTCCCCCTCCCCCTCCCCCTCCCTCTCCCTCTCCCTCTCCCCCGAACCGGTCCTCCCGCATCCGGTCCTCCCGCATCCGGTCCTCCCGCATCCGGACGCAGGACAGGACCACGACGAGGGGCCAGAAGGACTGGGCGAACGTGAGGACGCGCTCGGCAGCCCCCGCGGTGTCGAGTACGAAGAGGGCGAGCAGGAACCAGGCACCGCCGAGCCACATCAGCGCGGCGGCCGTGACGGACGGCCCGGGCCGCAGCCCCCAGGGCGGCGGCGCCACGCGCGGCCCGCCCACCGCGCCCGGCCCGTACCGCGCCGCCCTGCCGCGCCGTACGGCCAGGACCGGCCACAGGGCGAGCAGCGAGAAGCCCACGGCCACGACCACACCGTGGGCGAACGAACCACCGCTGCTCGGCGCCGGGAACAGGGCGAGCAGCATCGCCGAGAGCCCGCCGCCGGCCAGTGCCGCCCTTCCGAACGGCGCGGCGGGTCGCAGTCCGCACGCCGTGACGACGTGGCAGGCTCCCAGGGCGACCAGCGCTGACGTCATCACCCAGTACCCCGCCGCGCCGTTCGCCGCCAGGACGCTGATCGTCGTCGTGGCGGAGTCGTAGCCCGGCCCTTGGAGCTGTTCCGAGACCGCCCACCCGCCGACGAGGAGGACCGGGGCGCACAGGGAGGAGCACAGGACCCACCAGGAGACAGACCGCATCGGTGAACGGTAGAACGCCCGGGGCGGCAACCACCGGTGCACACGCTGGCGGGGAGCGTACTCCGCCCGCACATGGGTAGACGCGTGACGCCGGGTCACATCACACCGTGTGCGACCGCACCGCTCGGCCGGGCCCGCCACGGCCCCCTTGTCCCGGCGCTCCGCCCCGGACGTGGATCCGAACAGAGGAGAACCTGCTGTGCTGACACCCAGTCCTCAGGACCTGAGAGTCGCTCTGGCCCGCTACGCCGACGCACGGATCGAGGACGCGCGCCGCTCCACGACGGCGACCTCCCGTGCGGTGGAGGATGCCGCCTACACCTTGTGCGTGATGACCGGCACCCAGGCCGTTCCGCAGGCCCTGCACGTCGCCGACACGATGCTCGGCATGCGGACCACCGTCTCCCCCGTCCTGCGCCGGCCCGGCGGGGCGCCGCGGGGCGACAGCCTCCAGACGGCCTGAGCGACCGCCTGGGCAACCGCCTGAGCGACCGCCGGCACGAGGGCGCCGGCCCGCCGGGGTGCAGGCACCCCGGCCGGCGCCCGGCATGCCCGCTGTCGGCCTAATCCCGCCCGGGGCTCCCCGGCCCCACGACGCTGGGCGGGTGGACGACACACGGGCGGGCACGGGCGACGAGAAGGACGCGAAGAACGCGGAGCGGCTGACCGCACTCTCCGACGGGATCTTCGCGATCGCCATGACCCTGTTGGTGCTCGATGTCCGTGTGCCGCCGGGGCTGAGCCCGGAAGGCTTCCGGGATGCCGTCCGTGGCGTACTGCCCGACCTGGGTGCCTATGCACTGAGCTTCATGATCCTGGCCGCCTTCTGGCGGGACCACCGCAGGATCGTGGAGCTGGTCCCCCGGTTCGAGGGGCCGTCGCTGAAGTTCGCGCTGTTCTGGCTCGGCACCATCGCGCTCATCCCGTTCCCCACCGCGCTGCTGTCGGAGTACGCCTCCGAACCCCTGGCCGTCGCGGTCTACGCGGGGGCGGTGTGCGTCACCAACCTCGTGGAGCTGGCGGTGCTCAGGACGGGCCTGCGCGCGGCGAGGCACTCCGATCCCGCCACCGAGCGGGACGCCCGTTTCGTGGCCGCCGATCTCGTGGGCACCGCCCTGGTCTTCGGCGCCACGATCCCGCTCGCCTATGTGCTCTCCCCCGCCGTCGCCATGTGGTGCTGGCTGGCGCTCCTGCCGGTCAAGGTCACCACCGGCCTGCGGAGTCAGCGCGCACAGTCCTCCTAGCACTGTCCCCCGGTGCCGGACAGCACTCCGGCCGCCACCGGGGATCCGGTGGCGGCCGGGCGCACGGCTCCTTACGGGGCGGCCGTCAGGGATTCGTAGTACGTACCGAGGTTCCGCAGGTAGAAGAGGTCCCCGGTGTCCTGATCGCGTTCGAAGCGCGGGGCTTCCTTGATCTGGTCCTTGGTGCACCCGACCTTGATCACCCGCTCGGCGTCGTCGACGGCCGCCACCATCCCGGCGGGCACGACGACGCTTCTCCCGAACTTCCAGGTGCCCGCGTCGATCACCAGATGGCCGAAGCCCGGGACCGACGAGAGTCTGACGACGGTACCCACGCTTCCGTCCGGTGCTTCCACCTCGTACCCGATGACGTCGTCGCCCAGCGAGCGGTCGAGCCGTGCCGGAACTGCCCAGACCGTGTCCATTGCTCTCCTCCTCCTGGCAGCCGGCCCGATCCGGCCGCCGGACCTTCCATATGCCCCCGCGCGCCCGGGCGATGCAGCCCGGACGCGGAAGGGACGAGCCAGGAGGGTGCGGCGGGGTCCGCGCGGTCTACGGAGCCATCTCGTAGGACCCGGACAGCGCCTCGACGCGCTCCCAGACCCTGGCCGCGCGCGCCTCGTCGACGACGGGGCGGCGTACGGCCGCGAGGGCCCACCGCTGCTGTTCCCCGGTCGCGGAGTCCTTGCCGTGCAGCTCGACGGCGTGCGCGGAGAAGTCCCGGACGAGTACGGAGAAGAGCTCGTCGAGCACGTCCTCGTCCAGGCCGGTCAGCCGGGCCTGCTCCAGGATGAGCTGCCCGTGGACCACGAGCGCGAAGAGCTGGCCCACCGACAGCAGGAAGTCGAGGTCGCGGCTCTGCTCCTCGTCGGGGGCGGAGTCCTTCACGAAGGCGCACAGGGCGTCCGCCTGTTCCCTGAAGCGGGCGACGTTGGGGACCGAGGCATACGCGTCGTAGGCCGGGCGCCAGTCGTGGAAGCGTACGGAGCCGAGGCCGCGGGCCGGTCCCTGCCGGAAGAGGAACGCGTCGTCGGCCGCGTCCAGACGCGTCGTCACGGGCTCGTACCCGGCCGGGTCCAGCAGATGGTTGCGCATGAACTTCAGGATGAGCGCGAGGTTGACGTGGACCGTGCCCTCCAGCTTGGGCAGGCCGCGGATCTCCACGGCCGCCTGGGCGAAGTAGGTGTCCTTCTCGAAGCCCTTGGCGGCGATGACGTCCCACATCAGGTCGATGACCTTCTCGCCCTCCGTGGTCACCTTCATCTTCGTCATCGGGTTGAACAGCAGGTAGCGGCGGTCGTCGGGGCCCGCCGAGCGGAAGTAGTCGACGGCGCGGTCGCTGAACAGCTTCATGCCGACGAGCCGGACGTAGGCGTCGGCCAGCTCACGGCGGACGTGCGGGAAGGCGGTCACGGGGCGGCCGTAGAGGACACGGTTGTGCGCGTGGGTGACGGCCTCGTACATCGCGTGCTCGCAGATGCCGATGGAGGCGGTGCAGAGGTTGAACTTGCCCACGTTGACGGTGTTGAGGGCGGCGTCGAAGGCGGCGCGGCCGGTGTGCAGGACGTCGTCGGGGCCGACCGGGTAGCCGTCGAGCCGGAACTCGCTGACGTACTTGGAGGAGTCGACGACGTTCTTCACGAGGTGGTAGGCGGGGTGGCGGCTGTCCGCCGCGAAGAAGACATAGCCGTCGGGGCCCTCGACGTCGGTGCGCCTGCCGAAGACGGAGACGAGGCCGGCGGCGTTGCCGTTGCCTATGTAGTACTTGGATCCGGTGGCCAGGAAGCCTCCGTCGCCGTCCGGTTCCAGCAGCATGTCGGTGGAGTAGATGTCGGCGCCGTGCGCCTTCTCCGACAGGCCGAAGGCGAACACCTCGCCCTGGGCCAGGAGTTCGGCTGCGCGGGCGCGGGCGGCGGCGTTGTCGCTCTGCCAGACCGGGCCGAGACCGAGGATGGTCACCTGCCAGGCGTACCAGTAGTCGAGGCCGTAGAACCCGAAGATCTCGTTGAGCGCGGCGATCCGGGCGGTGTCCCAGCGCTGGTCCTCCTGCCCGGCGGCGGAGGCGGGGGTGAGGAAGGTGGCGAACAGGCCTTCCTTCGCGGCGAACTCCAGGAAGTCCCCCAGCCAGGCGCGGGTCCGGTAGTCCTCGATGATCCGGCGCTTGCCGCGGGCCTCGAACCAGTCGACGGTGGCGCGCAGCAGCCTGCGGGTCTCGGCGTCGAAGTGCGCCGGGTCGTAGGTGTGAGGGTTGAAGAGCAGCGGGTCGGCCATGGTGGTGTTCGCCTTCCGAAGGGGTACTGGCGGGAGGGTGCGGGGCGGTTCAGGCGCGCGGCCCGGCCGCGCCGAGCCGGTGGAGCGTGGCGAGTACGTCGTCGAGCCAGGCGACCGTCATGCGCTCGTAGGCGATGCCGCCGCGCAGCACGACGTGCTGCAGCTCCTGGCCCGCGTCGAGCGGTACGGGGGCGCCGGGCCCGGTGAAGTCACGTATTTCCCCGGCGAGGTAGTGCGCGAGCCGGTCGCTGTGGACCCGGTGGTGCCGCTCGACCTCGTGGAGCAGCGCGGCCGGGTCGTCGAAGGCCGCGCCACGGATCTTCACGGCGAGATCGTGGCGGAGGCTCTCGGGTTCGATCGGTTCGTGCAGCCACGCGGAGAGGGCGGAGCGGCCGGGTCCGGCGACGGAGTACTCCTTCTTGTCCGGCCGGCGCTCCTGCGGGACGTCGCGGACGTCGAGCAGACCGTCGCTCTCCATGCGCTTGAGGACGCGGTAGATCTGCTGGTGCGTGGCGGTCCAGAAGTAGCCGATGGACCGCTCGAAGCGCCGGGCGAGCTCGTAACCCGAGCCGGGCTGCTCCAGCAGGGAGACGAGGATCGCGTGTTCGAGCGCCATGCCCCGATCGTTCTATGCAACTGGTTGCATAGCAAGCGGCGGCGGGCGGGTGAGACGCTCCTCACCCGCCCGCCGCCGCGTGGACGGTCTCAGTGCTCACCCCAGGGCGATCCGTACGCCGAGGCGAGCGCGCCCGCCTCCCCGGGTGTCAGCAGCCGCGGGGACCGCTCCCCCAGGGCGAGGAGGAGGGCTGACACCTCCTCCAGTTCCACCGCGGCGTCGACGGCGCGGGCCATGGTGGGGCCGGCGAGGACGGGGCCGTGGTTCTGGAGGAGTGCGGCGCGGAACGGGAAGGGCAGCCGGGCGAGGTCCTCGGCCTGTCCGGCGTCGCCGGGCGGCGCGTACGGGAGGAGGGGGGTCTGGCCGACGCGCATCACGAAGTACGGGGTCAGCGGAGGCACCGCGCTCCTCGCCGACCACGGATCCAGGCAGGACACCGCGGTGGCGTGCCGGGCGTGCAGATGGACGACGGCGCGGGTGGCGGGGTCGCGCCGGTAGAAGGCGCTGTGCAGGGGGAACTCCTTCGACGGGCGCGGCCCGTCGAGGTGGGTGCCGTCGGGGGCGAGGACGCTGAGCCCGTCGGGGTCGACGTGGGCGAGGTCGGCGCCGGTGGGGGTGATGAGGATGTGGTCGTCGATCCGGACGCTGAGGTTGCCGGAGGAGCCGGGGCTGAGCCCGAGGGCGGCCAGCCGGGCGCCCGCGGCGGCGAGTTCGGTGCGGGGGTCGCTCATGCCAGCGCGCTCCAGGCTTCCGTGAAGATGGCGGTGTCGCCGAAGTTGCCCGACTTGAGGGCGAGGTCCACCGCGTGGTCCCGGCCGTGCGCCCGGCCTTCGGCGCGCGCCCAGGTGACGCCCGGGGCGATGGGCGAGCCGATGGCCAGGGTGCGGACGCCGAGGGCGGTGACGACGGCTCCGGAGGTCTCACCGCCGGCCACGAGGAGGCGGCGGGCGCCCGCGGCGACCAGGTCGGTGGCGCAGGTGGCGAGGGCCCGCTCGACCAGCTCGGAGGGGTCGGGGCCGTCGTGCGGCGCCGGCTGGTCGAGGTCGCCGAGGTCGTCCACGGAGTAGATCAGGGGTGGCTTCCCGGGGTCGTCGTCCCAGGCCCGGCGCGCGAAGGCGACGAGTCCGGCGACCGTCCCGGCGAAGTCGGCGCGCAGGGCGGCCAGGTCGAGCTTGCGGTGCGGCAGGCGGGCGCGGGCGTGGGCGACCTGGGCCCTGGTGGCGGACGAGGCGCTGCCGGAGAGGACGACGCCGGGGTCGCCGGGGCGGGAGGCCGGTGCGGCGCGGGCCGCCTCGGCGTGCGGGCCGGTCAGGCCGAGGGCGAGGCCCGCCGCTCCGGTGACGAGGGTGAGGTGGCTGGTGGCCGCGCAGATCGTCACCAGGTCCTCGTCGGTCACGGCGTCCACGACCACCAGGGCGTCGGCGAGCCCGGGCGCGTCGAGTGCGGCACGCAGCGCGTCGCCGCCCCGCCGCACGGTGTCGAGGCCGATGGCGTGGACCGGGTGGCCGGTCTGCGGGGTGAGCAGCCTGCCGAGGTCCGAGTCGCGCATCGGTGTGAGCGGGTGGTGCCGCATGGGGCTCTCGTCGAGGGGCTCGCCGTGGACGAAGAGGCGGCCCCCGTGGACGGTGCGTCCGGTGGCGGGGAAGGAGGGGACGACGACGGTGCGGTGTTCGCCCAGTTCCGCGAGGAGGGCGTCGGTCACCGGGCCGATGTTGCCGCGCGGGGTGGAGTCGAAGGTGGAGCAGTACTTGAAGTAGAAGCGCGCGCAGCCGGACGCGCGCAGGGCGCGCAGGGCCGCGACCGACGTACCGACGGCCTCCTCCACGGGCGCGGTGCGCGACTTGAGGGCGACCACCACCGCGTCGGCGTCACGCACGGCTGTCTGCCCCGGCCCCTCCGTGAGGGCGTCCGGGCCCACGGTCACCACGGTCCTGTGACCCCGGGCGACGAGCATGGTGGCGAGATCGGTGGCTCCGGTGAAGTCGTCGGCGATGGCCCCGAGGGTCGGCATCGGACCTCCTTGCGTTGGGGGGTGCGGTGCCGAGTGGGATTCCCCGACAGCCTGTGTGTGAAAAAATGTTAACAGACTTTACGCAGACGAGATGTGCTGGTACATCTTGTTAACACGCTCCCCTGTGGTGCTCGTGCCGTGGCCGAGACCGCGTCCGCCGGAGCCGTTGAACCGAGCCGTGTGCCCGTCTAGGAGAGCCCATGAATCTGCATCACCTGTTCGCCGGAACCGGCGACCGGACCGTGCGTTACGCACTGTCCGGAGCCGGCGGCGGCTTCGCCCGGACCCTGCTGGCCCAGACCCCGCGCACCGGGCGTCTGGCGCCGGCCGTCCTGTGCGACCGTGACGTGGAGCGGCTGCGCGGGATGCTCGTCGAGCTCGGCTACCCGGCGGCGGGCCTGGCGGTCTGCGCGGACGCCGACGAGGTCGCGAGGGCCGCCGCGGAGGGGTCGATCGCCCTGGTCGCGGACGGCTCGCTGCTCCCCGCCGCCCCCTGGGACATCCTGGTGGAGGCGACCGGGAGCCCGGCCGACGGATACGCCATGGCGCGCGAGGCGCTGACCGGCGGCCGTCACGTCGCCATGGTGAGCAAGGAGGTCGACTCCGTCGCCGGCCTGCACCTCGCGGACCTGGCCCGGGACAACGGTGTCGTCTACACCACGGCCGACGGCGACCAGCCGGCCAACCTCATCGCCCTCGTGACCTGGGCGGAGCTGCTCGGCCTCGACATCGTGGCGATCGGCAAGTCCAGCGAGTACGACCTCGTCCTCGACCCCGCGGCCGGCACGGTCACCCAGCTCGACACCACGGTGCCCGCTCCCGAGCTGGCCGGACTGCTGAGCCTCGGTTCCGACGTACGCGCGACACTCGCCGCCCGCGCCGCCGCGGTCACCGCGCTGCCGACCGGGGCCACCGCCGACTACTGCGAGATGGCGGTGGTCGCGACCAGCACGGGCTTCCGGCCGGACACCGAGCGCCTGCACTACCCGGTCGCCCGGATCGCCGAACTCGCCGACGTCTACGCCCTGCGCGAGGACGGCGGCCTGCTGCACCGCGCGGGTGCCGTCGACGTGTTCAGCGCCCTGCGGCTGCCGGACGAGGCCTCGTTCGCCGGGGGCGTCTTCGTCGTCGTACGCACCGGGGACCCGGTCACCTGGGAGACGCTGCGGGGCAAGGGACACGTGGTCAGCCGGGACGGGCGCTACGCGGCGGTCTACCTGCCGTACCACCTGATGGGCGTCGAGACCCCGGTCTCGCTGCTCTCGGCGGTGCTCCACGGCCGGCCCTCCGGCGGCACCGACCCGCGCGCCCACGCCGTGCTCGCCGGCCGGGCCCGGCGTGACCTGCCCGCCGGCACGGTGCTGGACATGGGCGGCCACCACCACGACGTCACCGGCGTCCAGGCCGTCCTGCTCCGCGACGAGGACGCCCCCGCCGACACAGCCCCGCTGTATCTCGCCGCGCACACCACCCTCGCGCGCGAGGTGCGGGCCGGTGACCTGATCACCCTCGGCGATCTCGCCGACCCGGACGCGGACCTGCTGCACGCCTGGACCTCCGGGCGCACCTCCCGCGCCACCGACGCCTCCGCCCCCTACGTGAGCCGATGATGGGTACCGACCTCCAACACCTCCTGCTGGGCGCCGCCGCGGTCGTCGTCCTGATCCTGCTGATCACCAAGGCCAAGCTCCACCCGTTCCTGGCGCTGGCGCTGTCCGCCCTCGGCCTGGGACTCGCGGCGGGCCTCGGCCCCGGCGACACCGTCGAGCACTTCCAGGACGGCTTCGGCGACGCGCTGAAGAGCACCGGGCCCACCATCGGGCTCGGCACGATCCTCGGCGGCATCCTGCTGGGCTCCGGCGGAGCCGACCGGATCGCCACCGTCTTCATCGGCTCCCGGCCGGTGAAGTGGATCCCGACGGCGATCACCGCCGCCGCCCTGCTCATCGGGATGCCGCACCTCTTCGACGTCAGCTTCGTGATGCTGGTGCCGCTGGTGTACGCGGTCGCCAAGCGCACGGGCACCCACCTGCTGTACGTGGGACTGCCGCTCGCCGCCGGCCTGTACATCTCGCACGGTCTGCTGCCCCCGCACCCCTCCCCCACGCTCGCCGTCTCGGCGTACGGGGCGAACACGGGCCTGACCATCATGTACGGCCTGATCATCGGCATCCCGATCGCGGTGATCAGCGGACCGCTGCTGACGAAGTTCGCCTCGCGGTGGTTCGGCCCGGCCCCGGACCTCGACAAGGGCCCCATCCCGGAGACGAGCCCCGAGCCGGAGAACCGCAAGCGGCCGGCCTCGTTCGCGCTCGCCCTGATCACGGTGCTGCTGCCGCCCGTCCTGATGCTCATCGGAACGGTCGGCACCTCGAACACCGCGGAGGGCTCGCTCCCGTACGCGGTCTTCGAGGCGTGCGACTCCTCGGTCATATCCCTGCTGGCCGCGGTGATCTTCGCCTTCTTCGCGCTGGGTCTGCGCTCCGGCTTCGGTCTGGGCCAGCTCCAGAAGATGGCGGGCAAGGGCCTCGGCCCGGTCGGCGGGATCGTGCTGATCCTCGGCGCCGGCGGCGGCCTCAAGGCGATGCTCACCGCGACCGGCATCGACAAGCTGATCTCCGACTACGCGGTGGACTGGTCGGTCCCGCCGCTGCTGCTCGCCTGGCTGGTCGCCGCGCTGCTGCGGATCTGCCTCGGCTCGGCGACGGTGGCCACGGCCGCCGCCACCGGGATCGTCGCCCCGCTGATCGGCGCCTACCCCGGCCTCTCCCCCGAACTGCTGGTGCTGGCGACGGCGTCGGGCGCGGTGATGCTGTCGCACGTCAACGACTCCGGGTTCTGGCTGTTCAAGGAGTACTACCAGCTCTCGGTGGCCCAGACGTTCCGCACCTGGACCCTGATGCTGTCCCTGCAGTCACTGCTCAGCCTCGGCGGCGTGCTCCTGCTCAGCACCTTCGTGGGGTCCTGAGGCCGCGCCCTGTTGGGGCGCCGCGCGCCGGGACGGCACAATCGAGCAGCGACCGCGGTGGTCGCAGGAGGAAAGGTAAGAAGCAGTGGCCGACGAAGAGCAGTTGCCCCTGATCCCCGATCAACGGCGCGAGCTCCTGTTGAAGCATCTGCGGCGCGACGGGGTACTGAGCGTGCAGCAGATCACCCAGCTCTTCGGCGTCTCCCACATGACCGTCCGCCGCGACATCGCCGAACTGGAGCGGCAGGGGCTGGTGTTCTCCGTGCCCGGCGGGGCGCGGATCGCCAGTCACCTCCAGAGCGAGCCCAGCTTCCAGGCCAAGTCCCTGGTGGAGCAGCCGGAGAAGCAGGCCATGGCCACGGAGGCCGCCGGACTCGTACGGGAGGGCATGACGGTCTACCTGGACGCGGGGACCACGCTGCTGGCCATGGTGCCGCTGCTCGCCCGCCACGAGTCGCTGACGGTCGTCACCAACGACTTCACGACCGTCGACCGGCTGATGGCCTCGTCGCACCTGGACGTCATACACATCGGCGGCCAGGTGGACCCGTCCAACCGGTCGAGTGTGGGCCGGCTCGCGGCCACGACGCTGCGTCAGCTCGCGCTCGACATCGCCTTCATCAGCACCAGTTCCTGGGATCTGCTGCGCGGGGTGACGACCCCTTCGGCGGCGAAGGTGGAGGTCAAGCAGGCGGCGATGGAGTGCACGGGGTCCAGTGTGCTGGTCGCCGGGGCGTCGAAGTACGGGACGTTCGGCAAGTTCCGGGTGGCCCCGCTCAGCGCGTTCGACACCATCGTCACCGACGACTCCCTGGCGGAGGCCGCTGCCGAGGGCCTGCGGGCCGGTGGCGCCGACCTGCGGCTGGCGGCCGTCTGACCGGGACTCGGACCCGTCGCCCTTGCCCTTCCACGGGGCAAGGGCGACGCCGTGTTCAGACGGCGTCGGCGTCCGTCCTGGTGAGCCGCGCCGACTCCTCCCACAGGGCCCGCGCCGTGTCCATGTCCTGGGCCCGCGCCGACATGGCCGCCGGCCCGGGCGCTCCCCTGGTCCCGCCCAGCAGCCCGGGGCCGTAGTAGCTTCCGCCGAGCGCCGTGGGCAGGGTGGCCGCGTACAGGGTGGGCAGCGCACCGGCGGACGCCGGCTGCGTGTAGAGGCGCGTCACCCGCTCCAGCCGGGCCACCCAGGTCCTGCCCTCCATCCGCGGCCCCGCCTGCCCGAGCTCCGTGGCGGAGAGACCGGGGTGGGCGGCCAGCGCGAGCACCTGCCTGCCGGAGGCGTCCGCCCGGCGCTGGAGCTCGGCGGTGAAGAGCAGGTTGGCGAGCTTGGACTGCGCGTACGCACGCCACTTGTCGTACCCCCGCTCGGCGTCGAGGTTGCCGAAGTCGATACGGCCGAAGCGGTGCGCCAGCGAGGACACGGTCACCACCCGCGACAGTCCTCCCGCCCCGAGGAGGGGCAGCAGGTGGTGGGTGAGCGCGAAGTGGCCGAGGTGGTTGGTGCCGAACTGC
>NZ_JAERUC010000161.1 GCF_016745505.1 Streptomyces silvae
TGGCCAACGAGATCGAGAAGAAGATCCTCGACAAGCTCGGAATCGGGGTGTCGGCGAAGGCCGCGGCCACCGACGGCACGAACACCACCCCGTCTCCCGGCCCTGCCCCGGCGGGAGTTGCCGCCTGACGAACGGGGGCAGGGCCCGGCCGACTACGGCATCCGGTCGGGCCTGATCCAAACGAAAGACCCTAGGCGCTCGCACTCCCCCGGCCGGCCGCCGGAGACAGGGCCCGGGAGGCGTCGAAGAGCGCGCTGACGGCCGCGTGGACCTGGGCGGCGACCACCTCAGGGGTGGAGATGTCGAGCTTGCCGTCGAGGTGCAGGAACGCGAGCCCGTGGACGAGGGCCCACACCGTGGTCGACAGCGCGTCCGCGTCCGCGCCGGGGAAGGTGGCACGGACGATCCCGTGGACGTACTCCGAGATGGCCGCGGTGGCGGCGACCCGTTCCTCGCTGGTCGGATCGCAGGGCTCGGCGAACATCACGCGGAACAGGGCGGGGTGCTCGATCGCGAACCGGACGTAGGCCAGGGCGACCGCGGCGAGTTCGTCGGGCGTGGAGGGCGCGGGGTGCGCCTCGGCCAGATATCCGGCGAGCTCGCGGTACCCCTCGGCGGCCACCGCGGAGACGAGGGCGTCGCGGTCGGCGAAGTGGCGGTAAGGAGCTGTCGCCGACACCCCGGCGCGCCGGGCGACCGCGCGCAGCGAGAGGCCGGCGCTGCCGTCCTCTTCGAGGAGTTCGCGTGCGGCACGCAGGCAGGCGGTGCGCAGATCGCCGTGGTGGTACGTACTGGCCTGCGGCACAGGTCACACTCCCTAATGTTCACAGTGCTTACATCACCGTCTAATGTGAACGATGCATACATCGTAAGCGACAGGGACGAACGAGAGGTACGGGATGACCAGCGAGCTGTTCTCACCGCTGCACCTGCGCTCCGGGCAGGTGCTGGACAACCGGATCGCCAAGGCGGCGATGGAGGAGAACATGGCGGGCGACGGCCAGCTGCCCGGCCAGAGGTTGCTGACGCTGTACCGGCGCTGGGCCGCCGGTGGCACCGGGCTGCTGATCACGGGGAACGTCATGGTGCACGCCGAGGCACTGACGGGCCCCGGAGGGGTGGTGCTCGACGAGAACGCCCCGCTGAAGCCGTTCACCGAGTGGGCCGAGGCGGGAAAGTCCGGCGGCGGCACCCTGTGGATGCAGATCAACCACCCCGGCCGTCAGGTGGCCTCCGGCATGCCCGGCGTCGTGTGGGGCCCCTCCGACGTCGGCGTCGACCTCGGCCGGCACAGCAGCCGCTTCGGCCGTCCGACCGCCATGACCCCGGCGCAGATCGATGCCACGGTCGCCCGGTTCGCCGTCACCGCGCACCGCGCCGAGGAGGCGGGATTCGACGGCGTGGAGGTCCACGCGGCCCACGGTTATCTGCTGTCACAGTTCCTGTCCCCGCTGGTCAACACGCGCACCGACCAGTGGGGCGGGTCGCTGGAGAACCGCGCGCGGATGCTGCTCGACGTCGTACGCGCCGTCCGTGCCGCCGTCTCGCCGTCCTTCGCGGTCGCGGTGAAGCTCAACTCCGCCGACTTCCAGCGCGGCGGATTCGACGCCGACGACGCCCGTCAGGTCATCGAGATGCTCGAACCCCTCGGCGTCGACCTGGTCGAGCTGTCCGGAGGGAGCTACGAGAGCCCGGCGATGACCGGACGCCCGGCCGACGCACGCACCCAGGCGCGCGAGGCCTACTTCCTGGATCTGGCGAAGGACCTGGTCAGGACCAGCTCCCTCCCGCTGATGCTCACCGGCGGAATCACGCGGCGCGCCACCGCGGAGCGGGTCCTGGAGAGCGGTGTGGCGGTCGTCGGCATGGGCACCGCCCTCGCTGTCACCCCTGACCTGCCCGACCGCTGGAAGAGCCACCGGGAAGCCGACCGGCAGCTGGCACCGGTGACCTGGTCCGACAAGGCCCTCGCCTCGGCCGCCGGCATGGCGCAGGTCCGCCACCAGATGGGCCGTCTCGCGCGCGGAAGTGCCCCCAGGCCCCGGATCCACCCGGCGTACACCCTGCTCTCCGAGCAGTGGAAGCAGCGCGGGGCGCTGCGCCGCTACCGGGCCTGGCTGTCGGCGTCACGGGACGCCGAGACGGTGAGCCGGCCCGCGTAACCGACGGTGGTGTGTTCTGGGTCACATGCTGTCACAGGGGCCGTGCAGGTGGTGTCTTGAGCTCGAACCGCTCGAAGCGAGGGAGACATCACCATGATCGACCGCCTGCTCGGCGCGAAGACGAAGGAGACCGTGCGCAAGGGCGTCGCGAGGCAACTGCCCGTCGGCGCACCAGCCCGGTGGGTACCGCCTGCACCGGATGAAGGAAGGCGTCGGCGGCGGCCCTGCGCCTCGCGGCGCCGGTCGTCGAGCGGATTTCCTGGATCCGGGGCGGCCGAGGGCGAGATGATCAACTCATGAGTGATGACAGCCCTGTTGACCGGGCGACCGAGACCTTCGTCGCCCACCGCAACCTGCTCTTCACCGTCGCGTACGAGATGCTCGGCTCGGCGGCCGACGCCGAGGACGTCCTGCAGGAGACCTGGCTGAGGTGGGTCGAGGTCGACCTCGACCAGGTGCGCGACCAGCGCGCGTACCTGGTCCGCATCACGACCCGGCAGGCACTCAACCGGCTGCGCACGATGTCCCGGCGCAAGGAGTCGTACGTGGGCCCGTGGCTGCCGGAGCCGCTGCTCACCACTCCGGACGTGGCGCAGGACGTCGAACTCGCCGAGAGCGTGTCGATGGCGGTGCTCCTGGTCCTGGAGACGCTGTCACCGACCGAGCGAGCCGTCTTCGTGCTGCGTGAGGTCTTCGACGTCGGCTACGACGAGATCGCCGCGGCGATCGACAAGACCCCCGCCGCCGTCCGCCAGATCGCACACCGGGCCCGCCGGCACGTGGACGCCCGGCGCCCGCGCGCGGTGGTTTCCCAGCGCCGGACGCGGGCGGCCGTGGAGTCCTTCGTACGGGCGCTGGAAGACGGTGACCTACAGGGGTTGCTCGACGTGCTCGCGCCCGAGGTCGTCTACATGGGCGACGGCGGCGGGGTGAAACATGCCGCGCTGCGCCCGATCGTCGGCGCCGACAAGGTGGCCCGCTTCCTGGCCGGAGGCCTCGACAGGAACACGATCCCGATCACCTTGGTCCCCACCATGGTCAACGGCAGCCCCGCGCTGGCGCTCCACCTGGACGGCGAACTGGACTGCATCATCACGGCCCATGTGGAGGCCGGCCTCATCCGCGGCCTCTATGTCGTCCGCAACCCCGAGAAATTGTCCCGCATCACATCCGAGACCCCCCTCACCCTGCGGTGAACTCCTCAGGCCCCACAGGCGCCTTGAGGACCGGTCGCAGTCCGGCGCGGGCGTGACCGAGCCCCGCGCAACGCATCATCACCTCGTCCCGACTCCGGAGAGAGATCACCGGCATGGAGATCCTTCGTCATGTGTTCCTCGTCTTCCACCTCTTCGGGTTCGCCGCGCTCATGGGTGGCTTCTTCTTCCAGCTGAGAGGCAAGGACCCGGTGGCCGGCAGCTACATGCTGACCAGCGCGGTCGTCCAGCTCGTCACCGGCGCGGGACTCATCTGGACCCGGACCTCCCTCGACCTGCCGGTGATCGACGCCAAGATGGGGGTGAAGCTGGCCCTGGACGTCCTGGTGGCGGTGACGGCGCTGGTGGGCATGCGCAACAAGCAGCAGTGGGCCTTCTACGCCGTGGGGTCGTTCACGGCCGGCGCCGCCGTTGTGGCGGTCGCGTGGACCTGACTGCCCGGAGAGGTGACTCACCGCTTGGCCGAACCTTCCGATGTGGTGTGTCCGGTGGTCATGGCGGTGCCCTTCGCTACCTGTTCCGGCTCGGCACCGAGGTGGGGACCGGCATATGGAGGGCGAGCTGGCCCTCTGTCATGACGTCGAACTGGATGATCCTGAGGGGCTTGAGGGAGCGCAGATCGTCGGCCATCCGGCCCTTGCCGACCTCGATCGAGACACCACGGGCGGAGCGTGTCGTACCGGCGCTGAGCACGTTGGTCTGACTCAGGGTGGAGTGCCAGCCGCCGTTGACCGAGGTGTACGACGTGAGTGAGCCCACGCGCTCACCGCTCGGGTAGGCGGTCTGCTTCGGCGTGCTCGCCGTGAGCACCAGATCGGCCCCGCCCGTGTCGTTGGCGACGCGGGCGGTCGTCCGCCGTGCGTCGATGCCGACGTCGAGAGCGGTGACCCACTTCGGGAAGCCGTAGCCGTCGTGGCCGCGGACCTGAGCGATCTCCGTGCTCACCGGCAGGGACAGCACATAGGAGTGGAGGTGCTCGTTCTTCAGGCCGGCGACCAGGTCGAAGAACCCGAGCCTGCCGTGCCGGGCCGGCCTGACGGCGACACCGACGGCGGCCTCGGTGTAGAAGTCGATGTCGCACACGTCGTAGCGGAAGAACATCACCGAGACCAGGCCGAGTCCGGGCACGACTTCCAGGGGCGCCAGTCCCTTCGGCAGACGGGCGCGGATCGCCCGGGAGGGTGCCGCCATCGTCAGACGGGCGGTCGAGATCCGGTAGTAGAAGTTCGGGGTGAGGGTGGGGCCGATGACCGAGTCGACCCTGGTCCTGGGCAGCTGCCGGAAGAAGTCCACTCCACTCACCCGGGGGTCCCGGGCGACCTCGTCGAGGTCTGTGTCCATCCGGTACCGGTCGTACAAACCCCCCTTGGGGACCTGGACCGTACGGTCGCCCAGGTCGACCGCGACCGTTTCCCGCCGGACCGCCGGCCGGTGGTCCGCCAGCCGCCGGTCCGCCGTGCGCGCGTCTGATTCCTGTCGGCTCGATGACATCGAAGCAGCTCCTTCACATCCATGTTGACGGTGCTTACATGAACCTAACCTGCCATGTAAGCACCGTCAACACCGAGAAAGGGCCGGGCCGCGCCGCAGCGAGGGCCCCGCTCGCCACACGCTGACGCCATCGGGGACAAATGCCACATTAATGAGCATCAAGGGCAAACTTTCTCGCTGTCGGCCTCGAATGCTTGGTAGAGAGCGTCCGCGTACGGCTCACACCGAGCCCGTCCGACGCGGTACGCGTCCTTCCGAGGGAGCTCCCCATGCCCGGAACGCAGGCCGCCACCTTGCCCCCGCCCTCCGGGGCAGCCCCTGCCCGGCACGGGCCGCCCTCCGGACCGGCCACCGAAGCGGCCCTCGCCGCCGTGCTGGCCGACGTCATGCACCGGGACCAGGTGGCGGCCGACAGCGACTTCTTCGAGGACCTCGGCGCCGATTCCCTGGTCATGGCCCATTTCTGCGCGCGGGTCCGGAAGCACGTCGACGGCCTGCCGTCGGTGTCGATGCGGGACGTCTACGCCCACCCCACCATCCGCGGTCTGGCCCTCGCACTGACGGCCACCGCCACTCCCACACCCGGACCCACACCCGCGCCCGCCGAGTCGTCGCACCAGGCCCTCGCTCCCTCCACCCCCGCACCGGCGGCTCCTTCGGGCAGGTCGAGGTATGTCCTGTGCGGGACCCTGCAGTTGTTGTCCTTCCTCCTCTACTCGTGCCTCATCGCCTTCGTCGGCGTCCGGGGCTACGAGTGGATATCCGCCGGATCCGGCGTGCTCGACGTCTATCTCCGCTCGGTCGTCTTCGGCGCCGCGGTGTTCCTCGGACTGTCCGTCACGCCGATTCTCGTGAAATGGGTCCTCGTGGGCCGCTGGAAGCCACAGCGGATCCGTATCTGGAGCCTGGCGTACTTCCGTCTCTGGGTCGTGAAGACACTCGTCCGCTCGGACCCGCTGGTCCTCTTCGTCGGATCTCCGCTCTACACGCTCTACCTCAAGGCGCTGGGGGCACGGATCGGAGCGGGAGCCGCGGTCTTCTCCCGCCATGTGCCCGTCTGTACCGACCTGCTGTCCGTGGGGGACTCCACGGTCATCCGCAAGGACTCCTTCTTCACCTGCTACCGCGCCCGTGACGGTCTCATCGAGACCGGGACCGTGACACTCGGGAAGGACGCGCTCGTCGCCGAGGCCTCGGTGCTCGACATCGAAACGTCGCTCGGCGACGGTGCCCGGCTGGCCCATGCGTCCGCGCTGCACAGCGGGCAGACGGTACCGGCCGGCGAGAACTGGCACGGCTCACCGGCGCGGTGCGCCGACTCCGCGTACCCCGTGGTGGAGCCCGCGTCCTGCGGCCCCGTGCGCAGGTCGCTCCACAGCGTCACGCAGTTGCTGGGCGCGCTCCTGGTGTATCTGCCGCTGGCCGTGGGAGGCATCGGGATCCTGCTCGCCGAGGCTCCGCAGCTCTCGGCCGTCCTGGAGCCCGGACCTTCGATCCTCACGACCTGGGTGTTCTACCGCGACGCCCTCGCCATCTCCTTCGTACTGCTCTTCGTGATCCTGCCGCTCGGCTTCCTCCTGCTCGCCACCGTCCCGCGGCTGCTCGGCCGCGCCATCGTGCCGGGCAGGGTCTATCCGCTCTACGGCTTCCACTACGGGGTGCACCGCGTGATCACCCTGCTGACCAACCGGCCTTTCCTCACCCGTCTGTTCGGTGACAGTTCCGCCGTGGTCCCCTATCTGCGCCTGCTCGGGTACGACCTCTCCCGGGTGGAGCAGACGGGATCGAACTTCGGAACCGAGGTGAAGCACGAGACGCCCTACCTGAGTTCGGTCGGGACCGGAACGATGGTCGCCGACGGGCTCTCGATCAACAACGCCGAGTTCTCCAGCACGTCCTTCCGGGTCTCCCGCACCGCCATCGGGCCGCGGAACTTCCTGGGCAACAGGATCGCCTACCCCTCCCGGGGCCGGACAGGAGCCAACTGCCTGCTGGCGACCAAGGTCATGGTCCCCGTGGACGGAAGGATCCGGGAAGGCGTCGGCCTCCTGGGCTCGCCCAGCTTCGAGATACCCCGGTCGGTGCAGCGGGACAGCCGCTTCGACGTCATGAAGTCCGGCGAGGAACTGCGCACCGGTCTGGCCGCCAAGAACCGGCACAACGCCGGAACCATGGGGCTGTACCTGCTGGCCAGGTGGGCGTACGCGTTCGTGGTCACCCTGGTCGTCTCGGGCTCCGCCGAGCTCTACACCTCGGTCGGCGCCGCAGCCGTCGCGCTGGGCAACGTCCTGGTCGTGATCGTCAGTGCCGCCTACTTCGTCCTCGTGGAGCGTGCGGTCACGGCCGCCCACCCACCGGGCCCGCTCTTCTGCTCGATCTACGATCCCCGCTTCTGGCGACGTGAGCGCTTCTGGAAGGTGCCGTCGGAGCTGTTCCTCAAGGCCTTCGATGGGACGCCCTTCAAGGGTCTGGTCTGGCGGCTGTTGGGGGTGCGTATCGGACGCAGGGTCTTCGACGACGGCTGCTCCCTGACGGAGCGCACGATGGTCAGCATCGGGGACGGCTCCACGCTCAACACCGGCAGTGTGGTCCAGTGCCACTCCCAGGAGGACGGCACCTTCAAGTCCGACCGCTCCGCCCTCGGTGACGGCTGCACGCTCGGGGTCGGAGCCTTCGTGCACTACGGCGTCGCGATCGGCAACGGGGCGGAACTCGCTCCGGACTCCTTCCTCATGAAGGGCGAATCGGTCCCGGAGCACGCCCTGTGGGGCGGGAATCCGGCCACTCGGATCGACCGGGAAACCACCCGGGGCGAGGAGGCGGCACGATGAACACGCCGGAACGCACCAGTGCGGAGTACTGGCGCGACGTGCTCGGCGCCGGCGGGGCGACCTCACCGGCACGGTGGACCCGTGACCCGGTCCCCGGCACGGCGGTGGTCGAGACAGCCCTCCCGCGAAGGCCGCCGGCGGCCGGATCGAGCACGGTTTCGAGCGCGGTGGCCGGGAGACCCATCTCCACCCGAAGCGTGTCGACCGGAAAGTCCTTGTGGGCCAGTAGCTCGGACTCCGTACGGTCCGCGTGCAGCACCAGGGCCCGCCACGAGACGTCACCGGTGGTCAGCCTGCACGGCAACGGACCGGAGGCTTGGGTCGCCACATAGCCGGTGGTGACGGCGGGCTCCCCGGTCAGGGCGGCCAGCACCTTGGCGTGCGCGGCCAGCAGGGGCGCGGTGGGGGAGACCCGCATCGAGACGGCCAGGCGGTTCAGCCCGGTGACGAGTCGGACCCGTACGGGACGCCGTGCTCCAGGTCGCGCTCCTGCGTCGGCACGGCGGGTCCGTGCTCCGCCTGCGGTACAGCACCGAGGTCTTCGACGAGGAAGGCGCCACCAGGATCGCCGGCTACCACCTCACCGCACTCAGGCTGATCGAGGCTGATCCCGACGCGGCGCACGGGCGGCAGAGCCTGTTGTCGCAGGAGGAACTCGGCCATCAGATCGACGGGCTCGCGGGGCCGTACCGCGAACTCCCCGGACTGCGCTTCCACGAACTCTTCGAACAGCGGGCGCACGCACACCCTGACGCGGTCGCGGCCGTTCAGGGCGACAGGCAGTGGACCTGCCGGGACCTCAACCGCCGGGCCAACCGGCTGGCGCACGCCCTCCTGGGGGCGGGACTGCGCCGGCAGGACGTCGTCGCCGTGGCGACCGGACGGAACCTGGACTGGCTCTGCGCGGTCCTCGCCGTCCTCAAGGCCGGCGGCGTCTACCTGCCGGTCGAGCCGCACTTCCCCTCCGCCCGCATCGCCACCATGCTCGCCCGGGCCGACTGCGGTCTGGTGCTCACCGAACCGGGCAGCACCGCCACGCTCGACCGCGCCGTGGACTCGGTGCCTGGGGTGCGGACGTTCTTCATCGACACGCTCACCGAGGAGAACCACGACGACTCCGATCCCCGTGTGCCGGTAGGACCGGACGATCTCGCGTACGTCATCTTCACCTCCGGCTCCACGGGCGAACCCAAGGGCGCGATGGTGGAGCACGCGGGAATGCTCAACCACCTCCTCGCGAAGATCGAGGATCTGGGGATCAGGGAGGGCGATGTGGTCGCCCAGACCGCACCGCAGTGCTTCGACATCTCCGTATGGCAGCTCCTCTCGCCCCTGCTGGCCGGCGGACGCACACTGCTGGTCGGCCAGGAGGCGATCCTGGACGTCCGGCGGTTCGTCGACACCCTGGCCGACGGCCGCGCCGGTGTCCTTCAGGTGGTCCCGTCCTACCTCGACACCGTCCTGGCCTTCCTGGAACGGCACCCGCGTGAACTGCCCGATCTGCACTGCGTCTCGGTCACCGGCGAAGCTCTGAAGAAGGGACTCGTCCAGCGCTGGTTCGCCGCCGTGCCAGGGGTCGTCCTGGTCAACGCGTACGGGCTGACCGAGACGTCCGACGACACCAACCACGCGGTCATGGACCGGGTCCCGGACACCGAGGGCGTGCCGCTCGGCCGCCCGGTCGGCAACGTACGCCTCTACCTCCTCGACGAGCACCTCTCCCCGGTGCCGCTGGGCGCCCCGGGTGCCATCGCCTTCTCCGGGGTCTGTGTCGGCCGGGGGTACATCAACGACCCCGAGCGGACACGGGCGGTCTTCCTTCCGGATCCGTTCCACGCGGGCGAGCGGCTCCATCTGGGAGGGGACTACGGTCGCTGGCTCCCCGACGGACAGATGGAATTCCTGGGGCGCAAGGACGCGCAGGTCAAGATCCGCGGATTCCGGATCGAGATCGGTGAGATCGAGAACGCTCTGCTGCGTACGGACGGCGTGCGCGACTGCGCCGTCGTGGTCGCCGAAGAGGCCGGGCGCGGGCAGCAGTTGACCGCCTTCTACAGCGGTGGGCGCCCCCTGCGGGACGACGTCCTGCGGAACCGGCTCGGCACCACCCTGCCCGCGTACATGATTCCGTCGGCCTTCCACTGGCTGGAGTCCCTGCCGCTCACCGCCAACGGCAAGATCGACCGCCGCGAACTTCCGCTACGCGCAGCCGAGTCGGCCACCCACACCGTGCATGAGGACGACGCTCTGCCCCGCACGCCCACCGAGCAGCGTCTCGCGTCGGTCTGGGCCGAGGTGCTCGGGGTCCCGGCGGACCTTCTGGGGCGGCGCGACAACTTCTTCGACCGCGGTGGCACCTCGCTCTCGGCGGTCAGGGTGGCGGTCTCCCTGGACCGTGAGGTCTCGCTCAAGGACCTGGTCCGGCACCCCGTACTCACCGACCTCGCCTCACTCGTCGACCGGCGTTCCACCCCGTGAACCGTCCACAACCCTGAGGAGATCACGATGACTTCCATGGAGACGACCGTCTCACCGCTCGATCAGGAGCGCGGACCGGTCCGGCCCGCGACGCTGCGGGTCCCGGACGCCGAGGATCCCGCCGACTGGGCGGCCGGGGCCCGCGAAGGGCTCGGCGCCGCACTCGCCGAACACGGTGCCGTCCTGGTCCGCGGGCTGGGCCTGCGTGACCCGGAGGATGTCGCCGCGGTCCTCGGACAGCTGACCGTCGAGCCGGTCGCGGAGAGGGAGGCCTTCGCCCCCAGGCAGACCTACTCCCCCGGCGTCCACTCCTCCTCCGCCTGGCCCCCGAACCACCCGATGTGCATGCACCACGAACTGAGCTACACGCTCGGCTTCCCCGGCCTGCTGCTCTTCGCCTGTCTCTCGGAGCCGACCACGGGCGGCGCCACCGGTCTGGCCGACGCGGCGGAGGTGCTCGATGCCCTGCCCCGCGATCTGACCGAGCGGTTCGAGCGGGAGGGGTGGATCCTGACCCGCAGCTACAACGACGAGATCGGAGCCACGGTGACCGAGGCCTTCGGCACCGACGACCGCGACGCGGTCGAACGCTACTGCCGCGATCACGCCATCTCCTTCGCCTGGCAGCCCGACGGAGGGCTCCGCACCGAGCAACGGCGCAGCGCCGTGGTGCGCCACCCGGCCGACGGACGGCGCTGCTGGTTCAACCAGATCGCCTTCCTGAACGAGTGGACACTCGTTCCCGAGGTGCGCGAGTACCTGGTCGACGAGTACGGGACCGACGGCCTGCCGTTCAACACGCGGTACGGCGACGGCGAGGCCATCGGTGAGGACGTCGTCCGGCTCATCAACTCGGTCTACGAGGAGCACACCGTACGCCGGCCGTGGGAGGCCGGAGACCTGCTCCTCGTCGACAACATCCGCACCGCGCACAGCAGGGAGGCCTACGAGGGGCCGCGCGACGTCGTCGTCGCCATGGCTTCGCCGACCGGGCCGGAGACCTGCTCACCGACGATCGAGGAAGGACCGCGATGAACACGGAACACACCGGCGCTCCCGCACCGGCCACGGACGAGGGCGTCACCGTACCCTCGTTCGCAGTGATCCCCGGCAGCCAGGTCCGCCGCGCCCTGGAAGGGCGCGAGAAGGAGATCGTGGAGGTGGTCGAGGCCGCCTACCGGCTGCACGGTGCGGGCCGGACGGTGAACCCGCCCTCCTCCTTCCTCCGCTTCCCGGACCGCGCCACGTCCCGGATGATCGCGCTGCCCGCTCCCCTGGGGGGCGAGTCACCCGTGGACGGGCTGAAGTGGATCTCCAGCTTCCCGGCGAACGTCAGGTCCGGCGTTCCACGCGCCTCGGCCGTGCTGATCCTCAACGACCCGTGTACGGGGTACCCGTTCGCCTGTCTGGAGAGCTCGATCATCAGTGCCACGCGAACGGCGGCGTCCGCGGCCTCGGCGGCCGACCGGCTCACCCGCGACCGGGCGCGTCCCACCCGCGTCGGGTTCTTCGGCACCGGCCTCATCGCCCGGTACATCCATACGTTCCTCGAAGGAACCGGCTGGTCGTTCGACGACATCGGGGTGTACGACCTCTCGGCGGAGAGCGCCGCCGGATTCCGGCTGTACGTCGAACAGTCCGGCAGCGCCGCCCCCGTCACCGTGCACCGGTCCCCGGAGGAACTGATCCGCACCAGCGATCTCGTGGTCTTCGCGACGGTCGCCGGCGAACCTCATGTCGAGGATCCGGAATGGTTCGACCACAACCCCGTGGTGCTGCACGTGTCGCTGCGTGACCTCGCCCCGCGGGTGCTGCTGGCCTCGACCAACATCGTGGACGACATCGAGCACTGCCTCCGGGCGGCCACCTCCCCCCATCTGACCGAACAGCTCACGGGCAGCCGGGACTTCCTGCACGGCACGCTGGACGACGTGATGGCGGGGCGGGTGTCGGTGCCGAGGAGCCGGCCGGTGGTCTTCTCACCCTTCGGTCTCGGGGTGCTCGATCTCGCGGTCGGCGGTTTCGTCCACGACCGGGTCGCCCGCTCCGGCGAACTCCGGATCGTCGACGACTTCTTCCACGAACGACGCCGCTACGGATGAGGGCGGCCGTCCCGCACAGATCCGCTCGGCCCCAGCCCAGCCCAGCCCAGCCCACAGGCAACGTACGGAAGAGGAGTTCACCGTGTCGGTCATCACTGTCCCTCAGGCCTTCGACGAGGAGGAGCTCTACGTGGACATCGAGCGGATCTTCGGGCAGGCGCTGCTCCTCAAGTGCGAGGGCTTCAACTTCGCCGGCTCGATCAAGCTCAAGGCCGCCGCCGAGATGGTGGCCTCGGCCGAGCGCGACGGCTCCCTGACGTCCGACTCCGTGCTCGTCGAGTCCTCCTCCGGCAACCTCGGCGTGGCGCTGAGCATGATCGCGGCGAGCAAGGGCTACCGGTTCGTCTGTGTGACGGACTCACGGTGCAACCTCGCCACCCGGCTGATGATGGAGGCGCTCGGCGGCGAGGTTCATCTGGTGGCCGGCCAGGAGGCCGACGGCGGATTCCTCGGCGCCCGGCTGGACCACGTACGGCATCTGTGTGCCTCCGACGACCGGTATGTGTGGCTGAGCCAGTACTCCAACCCGGCCAACTGGAAGGCCCACTACCGGACGACGGCTCCGGAGATCGCCCGTTCGTTCCCTCTGCTGGACGTCCTGTTCGTGGGGGCGGGGACGACGGGGACGCTGATGGGCTGCGCGCGGTACTTCCGGACCTGGCACCGCCCGGTCCGGGTGGTCGCGGTGGACACCATCGGTTCGGTGGCGTTCGGGGGAGACGCCGGCCGGCGGATGATCCCGGGGCTGGGCATGAGCATGCGGCCACCGCTCCTGGACGAGTCGTACGTGGACGAGGTGGTGCGGGTCGAGGAGGCGGACACCATCCGGGCCTGCCGCCGTCTGGCCAGGAGCGGCTTCCTCTTCGGCGGCTCCACCGGCACCGTGGTGAGCGGCGCGACCGACTGGCTGGCCCGCCACGGGACGCGGGACCTGACCGCGGTGGCCATCGCGCCCGACCTCGGCGAGCGGTATCTCGACACCGTCTACCAGGACAACTGGGTCCAGGACCTGTACGGCGAGGAAGCGCTCGACACGACACGTCTGCCTTCGCGACATGCGCGTTCACCGCTTTGATGCATGTGGATGGCCGCCGGAGCCGGGGGGTGCTTGTATCGCCCGGGAACGGTCTCCGTACCCGGTGTCGACAGGTCAGCGAGGTGTCCAGGTGCATTCCGCCGATCACGGAGGAGAAGCCGGCCGGCAGACGGACGGCCCTGACCTGGACCAGTTGATGCTCTGGACGGCCGAGGGGGACCGGGAGGCCTTCAGCGGCGTCTACGACCGCGCCGCAGGGCCGGGGATGGGTCTGGTCCACCGGGTTCTGAGAGACCCCGCGCAGTCGGAGGAAGTGGTCCAGGACGTGCTGCTCGAGGTGTGGCGTACGTCCGGCAGGTTCGAGCCGGGCCGTGGCAGTGCGATGACCTGGATCATGACCCTGGCGCACCGCCGCGCGGTGGACCGCGTGCGGTCGTCGCAGGCCGGCGCGGACCGCGAGCGCAGGACGGTGCTGCTGAGCCCCGGACTGCCCTTCGACGACGTCACCGAGCAGGTGGAGACCCATATGGAGTGGCAGCGGGTACGCCGCTGCGTCCACGCCCTCACCGACATCCAGCGCGAGACGGTGGCCCTCACCTACTACGGAGGGCTCACCTACAAGGAAGTGGCGCAGTCGCTGTCCGTACCGCTGGGCACGGTGAAGACCCGCCTGCGGGACGGCCTGATCCGGCTGCGCGCCTGCCTGGGAGGAACGCCGTGAACGCTGTGGACCCGCACGACGCGAGCGCCGCCTACGCCCTGCACGCACTCCCCGAGGACGAACGTCTGGCCTTCGAACGGCACCTGGAGGACTGCGAGGCCTGCCGCGAGGAGGTCGCCGAGCTCCAGGCCACCGCCGCGTTGCTGGGGCGGGCCGCGGCGGTGACTCCGCCGGCCGCCCTGCGCGAGGAGATCCTCCGCAAGGTGGCCACCACACCGCAGGAGGCACCCGCCAGGCCCCGGGCGGCGTCCGCGCCGCCGCGGCAGGCGCCCGCCGCCCCGAAGCCGGTCCCCGTCACGCCGACGGCGGACGGCGGGGCCTACGCCCCGTCGCGACAGCTGCCCCGCCTCGTGCTGGCGGCCTGTGTGGCGGCCGTGCTCGCCTGCCTCGGCATCGCCACCTGGCAGTACCAGGAAGCCCAGGACGCCAGAGCGACGGCCGAGCAGGTACAGGAGCGGCAGGACGACGTGGCACGCGTGCTCACGGCGGGCGACGCCCGGCTCGCGACCCAGGAGCTGCGCGGCGGCGGCACGGCCACGGTCGCCTTCTCCCGCAGCGAGAACGCAGCCGCACTCGCCGTCTCCGGTCTGCCGCGGCTTCCCGCGGGCAAGGTCTACGAGGCCTGGTTCATCGAGGACGGGACACCCGTGCCGGCGGGGCTGCTCAGCCGCAACCCCGGGCGCCGGATGAGTCCTCTGGACGGGTCGGTCGACGCCGCCACGGCGGTGGCCCTGTCCGTCGAACCGTCCGGGGGTTCCGAACAGCCCACCACCGACCCTCTCGGCGCGGTCGAACTCCCCTCCTGACACATTCTCTTCGGTTCACCCCAAACAATTCGGCCGGTGCCTACGAATCCCTTGTGCAGGGCCGCTCACGACCTGGCTGCCGTAACCACCGGGAGCGAGGTTGCGCCCTCACCGCCAACTCCGGCACCACACCGTGCGGCGTCCGCGAGGCCGCCGCGTCCTCGTCGGGACACCGCCATGACCACTACGACCGCACCCCCGCCCCTCACGCCGGGCCCGCTCGGCACGGAGACCGTCCCCCTGCCGTCCGGCCCGGAAGCCCCCTCGCAGGCCCGCCGGGCAACTGTCGCCTTCCTGCGCCGGACCCTGCCCGCGCTCACCCCGGACCGCCACGACGATGTCCTGCTGATCGTGTCCGAGCTGGTCACGAACGCGGTCCGGCACGCCCGCGGCCCCAGCGCCCTGACCCTGACCACCACGGCGGGCACGCTGGACATCGCGGTGGCCGACTGCTCCTGTGTTCCCCCGTCCCCACGCGCCCCTGATCTCACCGACGGCACAGGCGGCATGGGCCTGCACATCGCCGAGGATCTGGGAGCCCGGGTCTTCACCGAACCGGTCCCCGGCGGAAAGTGTGTGCACGCGGCCTTCGACGACAGGTCCCCCACCGGTCCCGTGCGGACGGGCCGCGGGACCAGCCCCTCCACGTAGGGTCAGGACCGCCTGGGCCCCACGTCCGACCGGCCCGCTACGATCCCCGCTCATGAATGACGACGTACGCAACATCGTGCTCGGCCTCATAGCCGCCGGCATCAGCGCCGCACTCGGCTGGCTCGCCCGCACCTACCTCTGGCGGCGTAAACTCCGGCGCAAGCAGGCCTTCTTCGGGCTGCCGGGGAACTCCGAGTGTCTGCTCGTCGTCAACCGCGACGCCGGCGGCGACGGCGCGGTCCACCGCCACGACGTCTTCGCGCTGCTCGAACTCTCGGCGCTCATCAAGGACTGTTCCGCACACGCCCAGATCGTGTCCCACGACAGCGCCCAGCAGGGCTTCGGCGAGCGTACGGAGTTCTGCGTCGGCGGCCCGGGGTCGAACCGGCGTATGGCCGCGCACCTGCAGTCCCTGCTGCCGGGCGTGAAGATCAATACCGGGCCGGAACCGGGCCCCGACCGCGCCGCCTTCCAGGTGGGCTCGGAACGCTACCGCCTGGAGCCCGGAACCTCCGAACACGTGCTGCTCGCCAGGCTCACCGGCGGCCCGGACGCCCGACCCGTCTTCCTCCTCTGCGGCCAACGCGCCATCACCAACCAGGCCGCCTCCCGCTACCTGATGCGCAACTACGAGAAACTGCAGCGCAAACACCGCAACAGCTCCTTCGTGCTGCTCCTGAAGGTGATCAACTCCCAGGCGTACGGGCCCGATGTCGTCGAGCTGGTCGGTGACGTGACACGCACCGCACAGGCCCCGTTGCCCGCCGCACCCCGCCCCTCCCACCGCGCCACGGGCTGAGCTCGCGTACGGCGTATGCCGTCAGCCTCTTGCTTCCGGCCGGGCCGGGAGGGCGGCGTGCCGCCCGGGCAGGCCGTGGCTCCGGCGTGCCGCACACACCCCATGTGCGATCAAGGGCGCCGGCCCCCGGTTGGTCCCGGAAACGGTCAAGGGCCGGTATCGGATTTCTCCGATACCGGCCCTTGATCTACGACTGTCTCCAGTCGGGACGACAGGATTTGAACCTGCGA
>NZ_JAERUC010000162.1 GCF_016745505.1 Streptomyces silvae
CGTCCTGGGTGGTGATCTCCTCGCCGGTCGCGTGCGCGTCTGCGGGCTTGAGGATGTCGCTCTTGTCGGCCATGAAGTTCAGCTCCTGAAAACGGTGGTGACTGATGGGGAGCCCGCCCGGCGGTTCCCCCGTGGATCGCCGGGCGGGCCTCCTGGGGCCGATCACCCTAACGGTGAGGCCACTCGCCGATCCGTCTGCCCCCCGACGCGACGGATCGATGAGTAGAGAGTGCCGTCAGGCGATAAACGATTGATGAACGCCGGTCAGGAGGCCCTGGCGACAGGGGCCGGGGCCAGCAGCTCACGTACGGACGCGGCCTCGGGCGAGCCGAGTTCGTCGAAGATCGAGAGGGCTTCCTCCCAGCAGACCTGGGCGCGGTCGGTCTGGCCGATGCCCGCGAGCCCACGGCCCAGTGTGGTGAGCACGTTCGCGCGCCGCCATTCGCCACCGATGCCGCGCAGGATCGCCAGCGCCTGCTCGGCGTGCGACGCCGCGTGGGCGGGCTGACGGATGGCGAGGTGCAGTTCGGCCAGCCGGAACAGCGTCATGCCGTGCCAGAGCTGCTGGCGGCTGTCGCGGAATATCGACATGGCCTCGGTGAGCGCCTCCTGTGCGGAGGCGGTCCGCCCGGTGCCGGTGAGCGCCAGCCCCAGGGCGTACTTCCCGTTGGCGAGGCGCAGGGCCAGGCCGGAGGTGTCCGCCTCGTAGATGCCCACACCCTGCTGGGCGAGGTCCACGGCGCTCGCCGTCCTCCCCGTGGCCAGATGGACCCGGGAGAGGTTGCACAGGGCGGAGGCCTCGCCCGGCTTGTTGCCGTCCGCGCGGAAGGCGGCCAGCGCCTCGCTCAGGTGGTTCTCGGCGTCGGCGTGCCGGTTCTCGTACAGGGCGATGATCCCCCGCTGATTGGGGACCTGGCCGAGGGAGACCGGGTCGTCGGCCAGCCGGCCGAGCTCCAGCGCCCGCCGGGCCTCGGTCTCGGCCTCCGCGAAACGCCCGGAGACGCTGAGGGCATGGGTCAGCATCGTCCGCGCCCGGCCCTCGGCCTGTGCGTCCCCCGCTGTCCCCGCCGCGTCGCTCACGGCCTTCGCCGCCGTGGCGAACTGGTGGGAGTTCGCACCGGATTCGCCCAGGTCCACCATGGCCATGAGGAGGTCGGCGGCGCGCCGGGGCATACCGATCCCGGCGGACTGGGCCACGCAGGCCAACAGCCCGCTGGACTCCGAGAAGAGCCAGTCCAGCGCGGTCTCACGTACCTGGAACGTGAGACCGGGGTACTCGGTGTGCGCGAAGTGGTCGAGCACCCGCTCACCGGGCCGCTCCAGCGCGTACACCCCCGCCGCCGTCGCCAGGTAGAAGTCCAGCAGGCGCGAGAGCGCCAGTTCCCTTTCGACCGGCGGCTGTTCGTCGCGCTCGGCGCAGGCACGCGCGTAGAGCCGCACCAGGTCGTGGTAGCGGTAGCGGCCCGGGGCCGCGGACTCCAGGAGGCTGGTGTCGACCAGGGTCTCCAGGAGGTCCTCCGCCGTGTGGAGGTCCAGGTTCAGCAGGGCGGCCGCCGCGGCGAGGGAGATGTCCGGGCCGTCCGCGAGGCCGAGCAGGCGGAAGGCGCGGGCCTGGGCCGGCTCCAGCTGCCCGTAGCCGAGCTCGAAGGTGGCCTTCACCGCGAGGTCGCCGGCCTGGAGTTCGTCGAGGCGGCGGCGCTCGTCGGCGAGCTTCGCGGCCAGCACCGAGACCGTCCAGGTGCGGCGGGAGGCCAGCCGGGAGGCGGCGATGCGGATGGCCAGCGGCAGGAAGCCGCACGCGGCCACCACGTCCAGGGCCGCCTCGCGCTCGGAGCGCACGCGTTCGTCGCCGACGATCCGGGTGAAGAGCTGAAGGGCCTCCTCGGGCGACATCACGTCCAGGTCCACGAGGTGCGCGCCGGCCAGGTCGACCATGCGGACCCGGCTGGTGACCAGCGCCGCGCAGCCCTCCGTGCCGGGCAGCAGGGGCCGGATCTGGGCCGCGTCATGGGCGTTGTCGAGCAGGACCAGGATGCGGCGGCCGTCCAGCGTGGAGCGGTAGAGCGCGGCCCGCTCGTCCAGCGAGTCCGGGATCGCGGAGTCCGGTGTGCCCAGCGCGCGCAGGAACGCCCCGAGGACGGTCTCGGGTTCGGCGGCCCTGGCGCCCGCGCCCTGGAGGTCGACGTACAGCTGGCCGTCCGGGAAGTGCGGGCGCGCCCGGTGCGCGACGTGCACGGCGAGGGTCGTCTTGCCGACGCCGCCGATGCCGGCCAGCGCGGACACCGCCATCACGGAGCCCTCGGCGGTCGCGAGCCGGTCGCCCAGCTCCCGTACGAACGGGGCGCGGCCCGTGAAGTCCGGGACGGTGGCCGGGAGCTGGGCCGGGCGCAGCGGCGCGGAGGCGGGGGCCGGCTCGTCGGCGGGGCGGGCCAGCTCCTCGTCGGCCCGCAGGATCCGCTGCTGGAGCTGGGCGAGTTCGGGGCGCGGGTCGACGCCCAGCTCCTCCGCGAGCAGGCGGCGGGTGTCGGCGTACACCGCGAGGGCCTCGGCCTGCCGGCCGCTGCGGTACAGCGCGACCATGAGCAGCTCGCGCAGCCGCTCGCGCAGGGGGTGCGCCGCGGTGAGCGCGGTGAGTTCGGAGACCGCCTCCGCGTGGCAGCCGACCTCCAGGTCCAGGTCCAGCCGGGTCTCGGTGAGCTGGAGGCGCCACTCCTCCAGGCTGGTGCGCTGGTTCTCCGCGTACGGGCCGGGCAGGGAGGCCAGCGCCTCGCCGTCCCAGAGGCCCAGCAGCTTGTTGATCAGGGTGCGGGCCTGGCAGCGGTCACCGCCGCCCCGGGCCTTCTCCGCCTCGGCGGCCAGGTCCTGGGCCAGCGTCAGGTCCAGGGCCTCGCGCGGGATCCGCACGGCGTAGCCCCCGGACTCGCTGACCAGGGTCTCCTGCCCGAGGATCTTGCGGAGCCTGGAGGCGTACGTCCGTACCGTGGCCAGCGCCTGGGACGGGGGGTCCTCGCCCCAGAGGGCGTCGATGAGTTCGGCCGCGGTGGCGGTGCGGCCGTCCCGCAGGAGCAGGGCCGCCAGCAGCGCCCGCTGCTGCGGGGAACCGGACGGCAGGAGCTCGCTGCCGCGCCACGCGCGTACGGGGCCGAGCACGGTGAAGCGCAGGTCGGTGCCGGCCGCCCGTTCCCGTGGAGCGCGTTGCTCCGGAACGCGCACGCCAGGTCCGTTGTCGCGGTCCATGATGCCCCCTGTCCTGCTCGCCCCGCCGGTGCCGGTTCCGCTGCGCCCGGTACCGCTGGTATCGCGCTCAACAGTCTGCCTTGTTATGGGCGGGCTCGTCAGCATCGGGTGGAGCTCTGCACAGGCCCTCGACAAGGTTGGGGGCTACACGCTCAGCCGCGGCGCTTCGGGTCGAGCAACTGCTCCCGCAGCGCGGTGAGCTGGTGCGAGGACTCCACGGCCCGGGTCTCGTCCAGGGTGGCCAGGGCCAGGAGCAGCGCGTCGGCGACGAGCAGGCCCGTCAGGGACTCCGCCGTGATGCCGGTGGGGGTGTGCGGCGCGGTCAGCACCGCCTCGACGCGGTCGGCGTACGCCTCGCACCCCATGACCACGACCGAGGACGCGCCGCTGCCGGCCGTGGACGGGCTGCGCAAGACGTACGCGCTGCCCGGCGGCGGCCGGCACACCGCCGCCGACGGCGTCACCTTCACCGTCCCGGCCGGCGGCTCGCTGGGGATCGTGGGGGAGTCCGGGTCGGGCAAGACGACCGTGGCCCGGATGCTGGTGGGGCTCGTACGCCCCGACGCGGGCACCGTCACCGTCTCCGGGCGGCCCCGCGCCCCGCGCACCCCGCGCGGCCGGGCCGCCCGGCTGGCCAGGGCCCGGGAGATCCAGATCGTCTTCCAGGACCCGTACGTCTCGCTCGACCCGCGCCTCACCGCCCGCCGGTGCCTGACCACGGCCCTGCGGCTGCACGGCAGGGACGAGGCGCTCGCCGACGGCCTGCTCGACCGGGTGGGCCTCGGGCACCGCGAGGCGGGGGCGCTGCCGCACGGCCTCTCCGGCGGGCAGCGCCAGCGCCTGGCCATCGCGCGGGCCCTGGCGGTCGACCCCAGGGTGCTGGTCCTCGACGAGGCCGTGGCCGCGCTGGACGTCTCCATCCAGGCGCAGATCCTGGCGCTGCTCACCGAGATCCGGCGGGACACCGGGGTCGCGCTGGTCTTCGTCAGCCATGACCTGGCGGTCGTCCAGCACCTCACGGACGAGGTGCTGGTCATGCGCCGCGGCACCGTCGTGGAGCAGGGGCCGACGGCCGGGGTGCTGGCCGGCCCGCAGGACCCCTACACCGGGCTGCTGCTGGCCTCGGTGCCACGGGAGGGCTGGGACCCGGCGGACGCCGTCAGGGCCCGGGCGGCCTCGGGGCTCTGACACGGGCCCTCGCGAAAAAGGCCGGGCCCTTTCGCGACACCGGGACACCGGGACGGAAAAGGCAGGAGCCCCGTTCCTCCGCCGAAGCGGGGGAGCGGGGCTCCTTGGGTACTGCTCACTCGGCCGCGATCGGCCGACCCGGGCAACTAGGCCGGGGTGACGTTCTCAGCCTGCGGACCCTTGGGCCCCTGAGTGACGTCGAAGTTCACGACCTGGTTCTCCTCGAGGGAGCGGAACCCGGACGCGTTGATCGCGGAGTAGTGGACGAAGACATCCGGGCCGCCGCCGTCCTGGGCGATGAAGCCGAAGCCCTTTTCAGCGTTGAACCACTTGACGGTTCCGGTAGCCATAAAGCCCTCCTTGGGCCAAAGGGTTGCCCTGCTCCAGAACCTGCAAACAAGTCTGAAAACTACAAAAGCCTGCGGGTTACATGCTCCGCAGGCTCTGTACTGCAAGGGAAACCAAACTGCAACTTGCGGGCGAGCCTAGCACGCAGTGTGCGGGGAGCGGTAGAGGGAAAGATCTCTTCACCCGGATGTTTGATTGAGCCGCCGGAGTGCTGACGGACATAGCCCGCGCCGCACTCGGGCACCCCCTCCGGGCGCCCCCGATGGTGCCGGCCGGCGAGGGCAGGTCTAGCCTCGCGATGTGGACAATTCAACCGTCTCTCCTGCAGAAGGCGACGACCGTCGCACCAGGCCGCGCGTCGGCCACATCCAGTTCCTGAACTGCCTCCCCCTCTACTGGGGCCTGGCGCGGACCGGAACCCTGCTCGACCTGGAGCTCTCGAAGGACACCCCGGAGAGACTCAGCGAGCAGCTGGTCAGGGGGGATCTCGACATCGGTCCCGTGACCCTGATCGAGTTCCTGAAGAACGCCGACGAGCTGGTCGCCCTTCCCGACATCGCCGTCGGCTGCGACGGGCCGGTCATGTCGTGCGTGATCGTGTCCCAGCTCCCGCTGGAGCAGCTGGACGGGGCCCGGGTGGCCCTGGGCTCGACCTCGCGCACCTCCGTGCGGCTGGCCCAGCTGCTGCTCGCCGAGCGCTACGGCGTCACCCCCGACTACTACACCTGCCCGCCGGACCTCGGCCTGATGATGCAGGAGGCCGACGCGGCCGTCCTCATCGGCGACGCCGCGCTCCGCGCGAACCTGCACGACGCCCCCAGGCTCGGGCTGCAGGTCCACGACCTGGGCCAGATGTGGAAGGAGTGGACGGGGCTGCCGTTCGTCTTCGCGGTCTGGGCGGCGCGCAAGGACTATCTGGCCTCCCACCCCGATTACGTGGAGAAGGTCCACGAGGCGTTCCTGGCCTCCCGCGACCTCTCGCTGGAGGAGGTCACCAAGGTGGCCGAGCAGGCCGCGCGCTGGGAGTCCTTCGACGCGGAGGTGCTGGAGCGCTACTTCACCACCCTGGACTTCCGCTTCGGCCCGGACCAGCTGGCGGGCGTGCGCGAGTTCGCCCGGCGGACCGGCCCGACGACCGGCTTCCCCGCGGACGTGAAGGTCGAACTGCTCGGGGGCTGACACCACCGGCGTACGGGAATGGTGCGGGAGGGAGAAGGTGAATCCCGCACCATCCCCGTACCTTCCCGGGCCCTTCCCTCGCCTTCTTCCGCCTTCCCGCCCGTTCCTTCCGGCGCCTTCCCCGGCCTGCCTTCGGAGGCCTTCCTTCCGCGGGCGCCCTTCCCGGGCCGCTTTCCCCCTGATGCACGGCCGCGGCATTCCGTTCCCTTGAATGGGGACGAATACCGGGAGTTCTGTCCCGGAGTGCCCGGGTGGCTCTCCCCGGGGGCGCGGGAGCGAATAGCCGGTGTCTCCCGGAACGCCTTCCGGTTTCCGCCCGGTGAACCCGCGGACGGTGCGGACGGACGACGTATTCACGCCTTTCCGTGTGGCGAAATCCCTGCTTCGTGCCCATAGGGGCGATATCGGCGGAAGGGGTCTCCGTGACCGTGCGACCCGCGCCGCCTAGGCTGCCGTCCGAGTCCCGGGGACCACAGGGGGAGACCGCATGCAGCCGCTGGAAGCCGGCGAACCGCACACCATCGGCGCCTACCGGCTGCTCGGCAGACTCGGCGCCGGCGGGATGGGCCGGGTCTACCTGGGCCGCAGCGCGGGCGGACGCACCGTCGCGGTCAAGGTCGTGCACCCCCACTTCGCCCTGGACGAGCAGTTCCGGGCACGGTTCCGCCGCGAGGTGGAGGCCGCGCGGCGGCTGGGCGCGCAGTGGACCGCCCCGGTCCTGGACGCCGACCCCGACGCGGCCGTGCCGTGGGTCGCGACCGGTTACGTCGCCGGGCCCCCGCTCTCCGACGCGGTCACCCGCCACGGCCCGCTCCCCGAGTACGCGGTACGGACCCTGGGGGCCGGGCTCGGCGAGGCGCTCGACGCCGTACACGCGCACGGCCTGATCCACCGTGACGTGAAGCCGTCCAACGTCCTGCTCGCCCTCGACGGCCCCCGGCTGATCGACTTCGGCATCGCCCGGGCGCTCGGCGCCACCGTCTCCCTCACCTCCACCGGAGTCTCCGTCGGGTCGCCGGGCTACATGGCGCCGGAACAGATCCGCGGCCTGGACATCTCCGGCGCGGCCGACGTCTTCTCGCTCGGCGCGGTCCTCGCCTACGCCGCGACCGGCCTCGCGCCCTTCCCGGGCGACTCCTCCGCCGTACTCCTCTACAAGGTGGTGCACGAGGAACCCGAACTCGGCGACCTGGAGGGCGATCTGCGGGAGCTGGTCGCCGCGTGCCTCGCCAAGGACCCCGCCGAGCGGCCCGCCCCCGTCGAGATCGCCCGCAGGCTCGCGCCCGGCGGAGCCGCCGCACTCGTGGCGCCCGGCTGGCTGCCCGGCCCGCTGGTGCGGGAGGTCAGCCGCTCGGCGGTGGCCCTGCTGGACCTGGAGCCCCAGGACGCACCCGTGCAGTCGGGGCCGGTGCCGTTCAGCAGCGCGTCCCTGGGCAACGCGGCGCCCGGCGCCTTCGGCCCGCCCCTGCCGCCCCGGCCGTCCGGACCGCCCGCCCCGTCGTCCGTACCCCCGGCCGGCGCGGACACCCCGGGGAAGCCCGGCCCCGGCGCCCGCCTCGCCGTCACCATGGGCACCGGCCCGCAGCCCGGCGCGCGCCGCGGCCGGCGGGTCAGCTGCACGGTCGCCCTGGCCGTCGCGGGCGCGCTTGCCGCGGTCACCGTGGGCGCCGCGACCATGGGGGACCTGTTCACCGGCGGCGACGAGAACGGCCACGGCAACGACGCCGCGGCCGGCCGGTCGCAGAGCCCGTCGGACGCCGCCTCGGAGGCCCCCGCGGGCTCCGTACCGGTGAGCGCGCTGCCCAGGGCCTTCGCCGGTACGTGGAAGGGGGCGGCCACCGAGCGCACCGGGCTGCCGCACGGCACGGTCACCGCCGTGTTCACGGAGGGGGCCAAGGGTGAGGACGTGGTCCGGCTGACCCACCAGCTCGACGCGTTCGGGACGAGCGTCGTCTGCAAGGGCGTCGGGAAGCTCGTCTCCGGCACGGCGAAGGAGGTGAAGATCCGCGAGCGCACCGACCCGGACCACCCCGACAGTTCCCTGTGCACCGGCGGCGACGCCGATCTCGTCTTCACGCTCACGGGGTCCGGCACACTTCGCTACCAGTCCCACGAGGAAGCGGCCGGCAACCCGAAGGGCACGCTCAGCCGGTCCGGCGGCTGACCCCGGCAGGGGCTGGCGTACGCTGGATCGGTCCGTAGATCCGTTGAAAAACCGCCGAAAGGTGACAGCCCGGTGACCGAGAAGGCCGACCTCCAGCCCATCCTCGACCGAGCCGCCGAAGGCGGCCGGATCACCCCGGAAGAGGCCCTCGACCTGTACCGGTCGGCACCGCTGCACGCCCTGGGATCCGCGGCCGACGCCGTACGCCGCCGCCGTTACGCCGGTACGGAGCACATCGCGACGTACATCATCGAGCGCAACATCAACTACACCAACGTCTGTGTCACGGCGTGCAAGTTCTGCGCGTTCTACGCGCCGCCCAAGGACACCGCCAAGGGCTGGTCCCGCGACCTCGACGACATCCTGCGCCGCTGCGCGGAGACCGTCGAGCTCGGCGGCACCCAGATCATGTTCCAGGGCGGACACCACCCGGACTACGGCGTCGAGTACTACGAGGAGCACTTCTCCGCGATCAAGAAGGCCTTCCCGCAGCTGGTCATCCACTCGCTGGGCGCCTCCGAGATCGAGCACATGGCCCGGATCTCCGGCGTCTCCGCCGAAGAGGCCATCAGCCGGATCCACGCCGCCGGTCTCGACTCCTTCGCCGGTGCCGGCGCCGAGCTGCTGCCCGCCCGGCCGCGTACGGCGATCGCCCCGCTCAAGGAGTCCGGCGAGCGCTGGCTGGAGATCATGGAGATCGCGCACGGCCTCGGCGTCGAGTCCACCTCCACCATGCTGATGGGCACCGGCGAGACCAACGCCGAGCGCATCGAGCACCTGCGGATGATCCGCGACGTCCAGGACCGTACGGGCGGCTTCCGCGCCTTCATCCCGTACACCTACCAGCCGGAGAACAACAAGCTGAAGGGGCAGACGCAGGCCACGCTCTTCGAGTACCTGCGGATGATCGCCATCGCCCGGCTCTTCCTCGACAACGTCGCCCACATCCAGGGCTCCTGGCTGACCACCGGCAAGGAGGTCGGCCAGCTGTCCCTGCACTACGGCGCCGACGACCTCGGCTCGATCATGCTGGAGGAGAACGTCGTCTCGTCGGCCGGTGCCAAGCACCGCTCCAACCGGCTGGAGATCATCGACCTGATCCGCAAGGCGGGCCGCGTCCCCGCCCAGCGCGCCACGACGTACGAGCACCTGGTCGTCCACGACGACCCGGCGAACGACCCGGTCGACGAGCGCGTCGTCTCGCACATCTCGTCCACCGCGATCGCGGGCGGCACGGCGCACCCCGAGCTCAAGCTCCTCGACGTCAACTGATCCGCCCGTGCTGACCGTTCACGCCGCGCCGCTGGTCCTCCCGGTCGGCGCGGCAGGCGTCGAGGGCGGCGCCGTCGCGGTGGACGGCGACCGGATCGTGGCCCTCGGACCGTACGACGAGGTGACGGCCGCGCACCCCACGGCCCGGGTCCGGCGGTGGCCGGGCGTCCTCACGCCGGGCCTGCGCCAGTGGGACGGCGTGCCCCTGCTGACCCGCTGCTACCACCCCGACCCGCGCGAGGCGGACGAGCTCGGCGAACAGCCCCTCACCGGGGCGGACTTCGAGGCCCTGGCCGGGCGGATGGACGAGCCGCGCCGGGCCGGCAGCGTACGCCGGGGGCTCCAGCGCATGCTGCGCCACGGCACCACCCACGTGGCGGGCCCGTTCGACGACCACGCCGTACGCACCGCCGTGGCCCGCTCGGGCCTCACGGCGGTCCCCGGGCCTCCCGGCGGGCTCCTGGACGCGCCGGACCTCGATCCGTTCGTCCACGGGGGCGACCTGCCGGGATCCGTGCACGGCCCGCTCACCGTCGGCGGCCGCGCCGACCTCGCGGTCTTCGACGTACCCGACGAGGCGGCGCTGGCCGCGGCCGGCGCCGGGACCTGCGTCGCCACGGTGCTCGGCGGGCGGCTGGTCCACCGGCGGCGGTGAGCGCGGCCGGCGCCGGGGCGGTCTACGGCGCGGACGGGCCGCCCAGGTAGCGGCCCTTGTCGTCGTACGGCCAGGCGTTGGAGACGCAGCCCTTGAGCCCCTTGATCTGCTGCATCATCGCGGGGGCCGGCTTGCCGGCGCCGGGGCAGGTCTCATGGCCGTGCCCGAGCCAGTGGCCCACCTCGTGATTGATGATCAGGGCGCGGTACTCGGTCGCCGGACCGTCGAAGGTGGGGGAACCCAGCTGCCACCGGGCCAGGTTGACCATGACGTTCTTCCCGCCCCGGCAGTTCACCTCGCCCCCGGTGTTCAGTCCGTACTGCCCGCAGAGCCGGTCGGTGGTCTTCGGCGTCCCTATCTTGATGACCAGCCCGGCCGAGCCGTCGTCGACCTGACGGAAGGTGCGGGTCCCGCCCTTGCTCCAGCCCCGGGGGTCGGCGAGTATCGCCGCCACGTCCTCGGCGGCGCTGTCCGGGTCCACGCCGATGCCGTCCTCGACCTCCACGCGGTAGCGGCTGCCGCCGCCGGAGGAGACGCCCTCGCGGGCCACGGTGAAGGTGCCGGGACCCGACTGCGGTACGGAGTCCGGGTCGACGGGTTCCTCGGTGTCCGCCGGGGCCTCGGCGGACACCGAAGCCCCGGGGGACACCGACGCCTTCGGTGCGGCCGCCTCCGGAGAGGCCCGGGCCGGGGCGGGCGACGAGGTGGCCCGGTCGGCCGCGACCGCCGCGCCGTCGTCCTGCCACGGCGGGTCGGCCTGGAGGAACGCCGCCACGGCCGCCACCACGACCACCGCGCCCCCGGTGAGGGTCGCGCGCCTGCGCCGTATCTGTCTTCGGCGTGCCACGGAACGCCTCCGGGACCGTGTGCGGGAGGGCCCGGAACCCGCGGCGCGCCTCCCGGCCGCCCGGCGTGGGCCTGTCGTGCTCCGTGTTCGATGTGTGTCGTCACTGTGCATGTTCTGGTGAGTATCCGTGGTCGCGGTGTGGTCGTCCAGGGCGGATGATCTTCCGCCCCGCCCGGGAGCCGCCGGGTGGGCACCGTGACGGAAACCCCTTTCTCCTCGCCCGGTGAGACGTCGATCAGGGCGGTGCTGTTCCCGGAATCGGCGACGAGGACGGAGAGGAGGGCGCGGGCGGCCCGGCACGCCCCGGCCGCACGCCGCCTCAGGGGACCGGGAGGGGGGCTGCTTGAATGGGAGGGTGACCCGAGCCTCCCTGGACAAGCAGCCGCACGAAGTCGCCTCGATGTTCGACGACGTGGCGGCGAACTACGACCTCACCAACGACGTGCTGTCGCTCGGCCAGGCACGGCTCTGGCGCAAGGAGGTCGCCCGGGCCGTCGACGCCCGCCCGGCCCAGAAGATCCTCGACCTGGCGGCCGGCACGGCCACCTCCTCGCAGCCCTTCGCGCGGGCCGGCGCCTACGTGGTGCCCTGCGACTTCTCCATCGGGATGCTCCGGGTCGGCAAGGAACGCCACCCGTGGATGCCCTTCACCGCGGGCGACGGCACGAAGCTCCCGTTCAAGGACGAGACGTTCGACGCGGTCACGATCTCCTTCGGGCTGCGCAACATCCAGGACACCGGCGCCGCGCTGAGCGAGCTGTACCGGGTCACCAGGCCGGGCGGGCGCGTGGTGATCTGCGAGTTCTCCCAGCCGACCTGGACGCCCTTCCGGACCGTCTACACGGAGTACCTGATGCGCGCGCTGCCGCCGGTGGCGCGGGCCGTGTCCTCCAACCCGGACGCCTACGTCTACCTCGCCGAGTCGATCCGCGCCTGGCCCGACCAGGCCGGCCTCGCGACACTGCTGCAGAAGGCCGGCTGGTCGGACGTGGCCTGGCGCAACCTCACCGGCGGAGTGGTGGCGCTCCACCGGGGCGTACGCGCCTGACGCGCCCGGCCCCGCGAGGGTTCAGAGCTCCAGCCGGAAGCAGTACGCCTCCTGCTTCGAGACCGGGGAGGTGTACGTCTCGGCCTGCCGCATGCCGAGGCGTACGGCCACCGCCACCGAGCGGGCGTTCCGTGTGTTGATCATCGCCACCACCTCCGGCACCCCGAGCGCCCTCATCCGCTCCAGCGTGGCCCGCCCGGCGGCCGTCGCGTAACCGTGCCCCCACGCGGACCGGCCCAGCCGCCAGCCGATCTCTATCTCACCGACCGGCCCGAACGACTCGTGCGGCCACGGCTGGGCGCCCGTGAAGCCGAGCACCGCACCGGCGTCGTCCAGCACGGTCCACAGACAGTGGCCCAGCTCCGCGTCGTGCCGGCGCTGGCGGGCGGTCAACTCCTCGTACACGGAGTACTCCGCCGCGCGTCCGCCGTGGAACTCCATCACCTCCGGGTCGTCGAAGACGCGGTACCAGGCCAGGGCGTCCTCGTCGGTGGGGACACGCAGATGTACGGACGGGGCGGTGTCAGGCACGAGCGGCATCGGGGAGCCCTTCGGGAGGTTGATCAGCAGGCACCCATAGACTGCACGCGACATGTGCCGCGCGGCACGCGAATTCGAGTCTTCGGGAGATCCGACCGTGACCGAGCCCCTCTCCGAGCACAGCGCGGACGTGATCGTCGTCGGAGCGGGCCCAGCCGGCTCCACGACCGCGTACTACCTCGCCAAGGCCGGACTCGACGTCCTCCTGCTGGAGAAGACGGCCTTCCCGCGCGAGAAGGTCTGCGGCGACGGCCTCACGCCGCGCGCCACCAAGCAGCTCGTCTCCATGGGCATCGACATCTCCGAAGAGGCCGGCTGGCTGCGCAACAAGGGCCTGCGCATCATCGGCGGCGGCGTCCGCCTCCAGCTGGACTGGCCGGACCTCGCCTCGTACCCGGACTACGGTCTGGTCCGCAAGCGCGACGACTTCGACGAGCAGCTGGCCCGGAACGCGCAGAAGGCCGGCGCCCGGCTGTACGAACGCTGCAACGTCGGCGAGCCGGTCAAGGACGAGCGCACCGGACGCATCACCGGCGTCCACGCCAAGCTCGGCGAGGAGAAGACCCCGGTCACCTTCCACGCCCCGCTGGTCGTCGCCGCCGACGGCAACTCCACCCGGCTCTCCCTCAACATGGGCCTGCACCGCCGTGAGGACCGCCCGATGGGCGTGGCCGTCCGTACGTACTTCACCTCGCCCCGCCATGACGACGACTACCTGGAGTCCTGGCTGGAGCTGTGGGACCGGCGCGGCGCCGAGGACCGTCTGCTGCCCGGCTACGGCTGGATCTTCGGCATGGGCGACGGCACCTCCAACGTCGGCCTCGGCATCCTCAACTCGTCCTCCGCCTTCAAGGAGCTCGACTGGCGCGAGGTGCTCAAGGCCTGGTGCGCCTCGATGCCGGAGGACTGGGGCTACACCCCGGAGAACATGACGATGCCGATCCGCGGGGCCGCGCTCCCGATGGCCTTCAACCGGCAGCCGCACTACACCAAGGGCCTGCTGCTCGTCGGTGACGCGGGCGGCCTCGTCAACCCGTTCAACGGCGAGGGCATCGCGTACGCCATGGAGTCGGGCCAGATCGCGGCGGACGTCATCGTCCAGGCGCACGCCCGCGCCACCCCCGCCCAGCGGGAACTGGCCCTCCAGCACTACCCGAAGATCCTGAAGGACACCTACGGCGGCTACTACACGCTGGGCCGCGCCTTCGTGAAGATGATCGGGAACCCGAAGGTCATGAAGATCGCCACGCAGCGCGGTCTGACCCACCCCCTCCTGATGAAGTTCACGCTGAAGATGCTCGCCAACCTCACCGACCCCACGGGCGGCGACGCGATGGACCGCATCATCAACGGCCTCTCGAAGGTCGCCCCGAAGGCCTGAACACCCCCCGGCGGTCCGGGCGGTCGGGGAGGCCGCCCGGATCCCTGCGATAGGTTTGCGGACCATGCGGGCACCGGGGACAGGGAACGGCGGAAGGTACCGCCTGCTGGGGGCGGCAGGAGCGACGGCGGCCGTCGCGGGCGGCTGGGCCGTCGGCACGCTGCCCGCCCGCGACCCGTGGGGGCTCTGGGTGCCGCACGGCACCGCGGTCACGGCGGCGGGCTACGCCCTGGCGTACGGCGGGCTGACCGTGCTCGTCGTCGCCTGGTGGCTGTACGGCCGGACGGGCGCCGGTGTACGGGACAGCCTGGTCACCCTGGTGTGGTGGGCCGCGCCGTTCGTGGTGGCGCCCCCGCTCTACAGCGCCGACGTCTACAGCTACATCGCCCAGGGCGCGATGGTCCTCGAAGGCCATGACGTCTACGAGGCGGGCCCGTCCGTGCTGGATCCCGCCGGACCGGGCGGGGACGCGGCGGCGAGCGTCGGCGGCCACTGGACCGACACCCCAGCGCCGTACGGCCCGTTCTTCCTCCTTCTGGCGCGCGGTGTGGCCTGGGCGATCGGCGGCACGATCGTGCCCGCCGTCCTCGCGATGCGGCTGATCGCCCTGGCGGCGCTGGCACTGATCGCCTGGGCGCTGCCGCACCTGGCGCGGGAGCACGGCCGCAGCCCCGGCGCCGCGCTGTGGCTGGGCGCGCTGAACCCGCTGCTGCTGATGCACGTCGCGGGCGGCCTCCACAACGACGGGCTGATGATCGGTCTGATGCTGGCGGGCGTCGTGCTGGCGCTGCGCGGGAGATGGGTCAGCGGGTCCGTGCTCATCGGGCTCGCCATGATGGTCAAGACCCCCGCGGCGGTGGCGCTGCTGTTCGTGGCCGTCCTGGTGGGCCGGGCCGCCGGCGGAGGGCTCGTACGCCGGGTGGCGAAGGGACTGGCCGGGCCGGGGGCCGTGGCCGGGGCCGTCGTGGTGCTGATGACGCTGCTCGGCGGGACCGGCTTCGGCTGGGTGGGGACGCAGGGCGTCGCGGGGCGGATCCACACCGCGCTCTCGGTGAGCAGCGACCTGGGCCTCGGGCTCGGCCATCTCCTGCGGCTGCTCGCCGGGACCGACCCGGACCCGGTGAAGGCCGCCGTGCAGAACGCGGGCCTCGCCGCGGCCGTCGCCGTGATCCTGCTGCTGGCCCGGCGCTCCGCCGCCGGACGGCTGGAGGCCGCGCACGGGCTGGGCCTCGGTCTGGTGGCCCTGGTGGCGCTCTCCCCGATGGTGCAGCCGTGGTACCTGCTCTGGGGCACGGCCGTGCTCGCCGCGACGGCGGCCGACGGCAAGGTCCGGGACGTCCTCGTCGTGCTCTCGGCGGCCCTCGTCTACGAGACCCAGCCCTCGGGCTCCACCCCGCCGTACGGCTTCGTGCTCGCCGGACTCACCTGTGTGGCCGGGGCGCTGCTCCTGCGCCGGGAGGCTGCCGGGCTGGGGAAGCCCCTGCTGCCCGGTCAGCGCCGGGCCGCGGACCGGGCGGCGGGCCTCCGTACCGGGGTGTGACGCGCACCTGGGCATGACGACGGGCCGTCACCTGAGCGTGGGTGACGGCCCGTGGCCGTGCGCGGGGCCGCGGAGCCGGTGGACCGGGCCGCGGGCCGGCTTGTGAATCAGAGAACGCGGACGGCGCCCGACGGCGGGTCGTAGTCCAGGGACTTCTGCACGACGCCCGTGCTGGAGTTCTGCGCGCCGACGAACTGGCCGCCGCCCACGTAGATCCCGACGTGGTACGCGCTGCCGGCGCCGCCCCAGTAGAGGATGTCGCCGGGCTGGAGGTTGTCGAGCGAGACCTGGGTCCCGGCGGTCGACTGGCTCTGCGAGACGCGCGGCAGGTCGATGCCCACCGAGCCGAAGGCGGCCTGGACCAGACCCGAGCAGTCCCACGAGTTCGGGCCGGTGCCGCCGGAGACGTACGCGTCGCCGATCTGGGACTGCGCGAACGCGATGACGGACGCGGCGGACCCGGTGGCGCTGCTGGACGACGACGAGGAGGACGAGCCGGAGGAGGCCGTGGAGGCGCTGAGCGTGGTGCGCTCGGCGGTGCGGGAGGCGCGCTCGGCGGCCTCCGCCTTGGCCTTGGCGGCTGCTTCGGCCTTCTTCTTGGCCTCGGCCTTGCGGACCGCCTCGGCCTTGGCCTTCTTGGCGGTCTTGGCTGCGGTGGCGGCCGCGGCGTCCTCGTGAGCCTGCGTCTCGAGGTCGAGAGCGACCGCCTGGGTTGCCTGCGCGGACGCGGCGACGGAAGTGGAGAGCCCGGCCGTGATGGTGGGCATCTCGATGGTCTGGGTCACCGGCTCGGCCTGGGCCGGGCCCGCGGCACCTGCGACCGCGATGGTGCTGAGGACGCCACCGGCAACTCCTGCCCGCAGCGCCGTCTTCGAGGCACTCTGGCGGGGCTTCCGGTGGCTGGGTATGTGAGCGGTGTGGGACATGAGTACTAGCGCTATCAGGGCTGTAGGGGTCCCATCAAGAAACGTGTGTTGCGACACAGTTACGTTCGGAATCTGTGAATCCGCTTATTGGGGGCCCTTATTGACGCCCTAACGGGCAAAACGGGCATGGCTGTGCACCCCTGTGATCACGGCGTTCTTTCAATACGCCCGAATTGCCCGTCGCTTACCATCCGTTCACACGGTTGGCCAAGCCCGCTTTTCTTGAAGCCGGTATGGAGTGGCGCAGGTCACAGCATGAGTCTTCCGTGAGAGGCAACCGCGCGACCGCGCCCCGCGTGCGGAGCGGGACCTGCCCGCCGCGCGCCCGCCCTGCGTCCGGCGGCCGTCCGGAAGTTCGTGAATGCGTGCGCATTGTCCACATCGGTACCGGAGACCCCTCGTCCGGGTGGCCCCGAACTGCGGCCGGTCCCTATATCACCGGCTCGGTGTCCATCGCCAATTTGCTTGTAGTGGCCGTCCATTGATAGAGCCGGACGCCTTTGACCAGCGGTAACGCCGCGAGATGTCACGTCTCGTAACCGCACGGCCGCTTCGCGTACGAAGATCACCGCTCATCCGACTTCATGATCGTTCGTCAGGTGGTGGAGATCACAAAGACGTTGCTGTACCCCGTGTCGCAGATCACAGGACGGCAGGCATAGGATGCGGGGCAGTCGGGCTTGTGAACTGCCTCACATGTGCACGATCTTGATGAGGTGGCGAGCCGGTCGCCCGATGCGGTCCAACGGTCAAGGACGACTGGAAGGAGCGAGGAGCGTGAATGCCTACGCGCCCATCCTCGTGCTCGGCGCCCTCGGGGCAGGGTTTGCGATCTTCTCCGTGGTCATGGCCACGCTTATCGGCCCCAAGCGGTACAACCGGGCAAAGCTCGAAGCGTACGAGTGCGGTATCGAACCCACCCCCACTCCAGCCGGAGGCGGCCGTTTCCCCATCAAGTACTACCTGACGGCGATGCTGTTCATCGTCTTCGACATCGAGATCGTCTTCCTCTATCCCTGGGCGGTCACCTTCGACGCCCTGGGGATCTTCGGGCTCGTGGAGATGCTGCTCTTCGTGCTCACCGTCTTCGTCGCCTACGCGTATGTGTGGCGCCGGGGCGGCCTGGAATGGGACTGAGGGGCTGAGGGGCACACCATGGGACTCGAAGAGAAGCTGCCGAGCGGCTTCGTGCTGACCACCGTCGAGCAGGCCGCCGGCTGGGTACGGAAATCCTCCGTCTTCCCCGCCACCTTCGGCCTCGCCTGCTGCGCCATCGAGATGATGACGACCGGCGCGGGACGGTACGACCTGGCCCGTTTCGGGATGGAGGTCTTCCGCGGATCGCCGCGGCAGGCGGATCTGATGATCGTGGCAGGGCGGGTCAGCCAGAAGATGGCACCCGTCCTGCGGCAGGTCTACGACCAGATGCCCAGCCCCAAGTGGGTCATTTCCATGGGGGTTTGCGCGTCATCGGGTGGAATGTTCAACAATTACGCCATTGTTCAGGGTGTTGATCATATTGTCCCGGTAGACATCTATCTGCCGGGGTGCCCGCCGCGCCCCGAGATGCTGATCGACGCCATTCTCAAGCTCCACCAGAAGATCCAGGGCTCCAAGCTCGGGGTCAACGCGGAGGAGGCCGCCCGCGAGGCGGAGGAGGCGGCGCTCAACGCACTCCCCCTGATCGAGATGAAGGGGCTGCTGCGATGAGCGACGAGCAGAACGACAACAGCGGGCAGGTGCCCGTCCCGCGCGACGACTCCGGTGAGGTCATCGGCGTACGCAAGGGCATGTTCGGCGCCAACAACGGCGGTGACACCTCCGGCTACGGCGGACTCGTCCGCACGGTGACCCTGCCGGGGGCCACCTCCCGGCCGTACGGCGGCTGGTTCGACGAGGTCGCCGACGAGCTGGAAGGGGCCCTGGAGGAACAGGACCTGCTGCCGGCCAACGCCATCGGGAAGACGGTCGTCGACCGGGGCGAGATCACCTTCTTCGTCGCCCGCGAGCACCTGGTCCAGGTCGCCCGCACCCTGCGCGACGACCCCGCCCTGCGCTTCGAGCTCTGTACGGGTGTCAGCGGCGTCCACTACCTGGGCGACAAGGGACGCGAACTGCACGCGGTCTACCACCTGCGCTCGCTCACCCACGGGCGGCTGATCCGCCTGGAGGTGTCGGCGCCGGACAGCGACCCGCACATCCCGTCCCTCGTCGGGGTCTACCCGACCAACGACTGGCACGAGCGCGAGACCTACGACTTCTTCGGGCTGATCTTCGACGGGCACCCCGCCCTGACGCGGATCATGATGCCGGACGACTGGCAGGGCTTCCCGCAGCGCAAGGACTACCCGCTCGGCGGCATCGCCGTCGAGTACAAGGGCGCCCAGATCCCGGCTCCGGACCAGCGGAGGTCGTACAGCTGATGACCACTCCCCACGCAACTCCCCACGCCACGCCCCGCGCCACGACCGAGGGGACTGTATATACGGTCACCGGCGGCGACTGGGACGAGGTCGTCGAGTCCGCCGCCACGTCGGACGACGAACGCATCATCGTCAACATGGGTCCCCAGCACCCGTCCACGCACGGCGTGCTGCGGCTGATCCTGGAGATCGACGGCGAGACCGTCACCGAGGCCCGCTGCGGCATCGGCTACCTCCACACCGGCATCGAGAAGAACCTCGAATTCCGGAACTGGACGCAGGGCACCACCTTCGTGACCCGCATGGACTACCTGACCCCGTTCTTCAACGAGGCGGCGTACTGCCTCGGGGTCGAGAAGCTCCTCGGCATCGAGGACCAGATCCCGGACCGGGCCACCGTCCTGCGCGTGCTCCTGATGGAGCTCAACCGGATCTCCTCGCACCTGGTGTGCATCGCCACCGGCGGCATGGAGCTCGGCGCCACGACGATCATGATCTACGGGTTCCGCGACCGTGAACTCGTCCTCGACCTCTTCGAGCTGATCACCGGCCTGCGGATGAACCACGCGTTCATCCGGCCCGGCGGCCTCGCCCAGGACCTGCCCATGGGCGCGATCGACCGGCTCCGCGAGTTCGTGAAGACCATGAAGAAGAACCTGCCGGAGTACGACAAGCTCGCGACCGGCAACCCCATCTTCAAGGCCCGCATGCAGGACGTCGGCTATCTCGACCTGACCGGCTGCATGGCGCTCGGCGCCACCGGTCCGGTCCTCAGGTCCGCCGGCCTCCCGCACGACCTGCGCAAGACCGATCCGTACTGCGGCTACGAGACGTACGACTTCGACGTCCCCACCGCGGACACCTGCGACGCCTACGGCCGCTTCCTCATCCGGCTGGAGGAGATGCGCCAGTCGCTCAGGATCGTCGAGCAGTGCCTGGAACGGCTGGAGCCGGGCCCGGTCATGGTCGCCGACAAGAAGATCGCCTGGCCCGCGCAGCTCGCGCTGGGACCCGACGGACTCGGCAACTCGCTGGACCACATCAAGAAGATCATGGGCACCTCCATGGAGGCCCTGATCCACCACTTCAAGCTGGTGACCGAGGGCTTCCGGGTCCCGGCCGGGCAGACGTACACCGCCATAGAGTCCCCCAAGGGCGAACTCGGCGTGCACGTCGTCTCGGACGGCGGCACGCGCCCCTTCCGGGTCCACTTCCGCGACCCGTCCTTCACCAATCTGCAGGCCATGGCGGCGATGTGCGAGGGCGGCCAGGTCGCCGACGTCATCGTCGCCGTCGCGTCCATCGACCCCGTGATGGGAGGCGTCGACCGGTGACCGCATCCAACCAAGAAGTCAGCCTGGGGATGCCGCAGCTCCCCGCCCCCGCCTACCCGGCCGAGGTCCTCGCCCGGCTCGAGGCGGACGCGAAGGAGGTGATCGCCCGCTACCCCGGCAGCCGTTCCGCGCTCCTGCCCCTGCTGCACCTGGTGCAGTCCGAGGAGGGATACGTCTCCCGTACGGGCATGGCGTTCTGCGCCGACCAACTCGGCCTCACCACCGCCGAGGTCACCGCGGTCGCCACCTTCTACACGATGTACCGCCGCCGGCCGAGCGGCGACTACCAGGTCGGGGTCTGCACCAACACCCTGTGCGCGGTCATGGGCGGCGACGCCATCTTCGACCAGCTCAAGGATCACCTGGGCGTCGGCAACGACGAGACCACCGAGGACGGCAAGGTCACCCTCGAACACATCGAGTGCAACGCGGCCTGCGACTTCGCACCCGTCGTGATGGTCAACTGGGAGTTCTTCGACAACCAGACGCCCGAGAGCGCGACCCGCCTGGTCGACGACCTGATCGCCGGCCGCACCGTCGAGCCCACCCGTGGCGCGCCCCTCTGCACGTACAAGGAGACCGCCCGGATCCTGGCCGGCTTCCCCGACACGCGCCCCGGCGCCGTCGAGGCGAGCGGCGGGGCGGGGGCCGCCTCGCTGGTCGGGCTGAAGCTCGCCCGGGGCGAGGCCGGACCGCAGGCACGCGTGGTCGGACAGCGGGGCGAGCGGGCGGGCGACGAGGCACCGCGCGACGAACCGCAGAAGGGCGCCGAGCACCTCAGCTCCCATGACGCGCCACAGCAGACCTCGGCCTCCGACCCGGACAACCCGGCCGGGCCCGCCGCCGAGGAGGGGGAGTGATGACCTTGGCAGCCGAGATCGACAAGAACGGGACCAGCCCGGAGAAGCTCCTGGCCCCCGTCCTCTCCTCCTTCTGGGACGAGCCCGAGTCCTGGACGCTGGACACCTACCGCCGCCACGAGGGGTACGAGGGCCTGCGCAAGGCCCTGGCCATGGAGCCCGACGACCTCATCGCGTACGTCAAGGACTCCGGTCTGCGCGGACGCGGGGGCGCGGGCTTCCCCACCGGGATGAAGTGGCAGTTCATCCCGCAGGGCGACGGCAAGCCGCACTACCTCGTGGTCAACGCCGACGAGTCGGAGCCCGGGACCTGCAAGGACATCCCGCTCCTCTTCGCCAACCCGCACAGCCTCATCGAGGGCATCGTGATCGCCTGTTACGCGATCCGCTCCTCCCACGCCTTCATCTATCTGCGCGGTGAGGTCGTCCCCGTACTGCGGCGGCTGCACGAGGCCGTGCGCGAGGCGTACGAGGCGGGCTACCTCGGGACGAACATCCTGGGTTCCGGGCTCGACCTGGAACTCACCGTGCACGCGGGCGCGGGCGCCTACATCTGCGGTGAGGAGACCGCGCTGCTCGACTCGCTCGAAGGACGGCGCGGCCAGCCCCGGCTGCGCCCGCCCTTCCCCGCGGTCGCCGGTCTGTACGCCTGCCCCACCGTGGTGAACAACGTCGAGTCCATCGCCTCGGTTCCCGCGATCCTGAACAAGGGCAAGGACTGGTTCAAGTCGATGGGCAGCGAGAAGTCCCCGGGCTTCACGCTGTACTCGCTCAGCGGACACGTCACCAGCCCCGGCCAGTACGAGGCCCCGCTCGGCATCACCCTGCGCCAGCTGCTCGACATGAGCGGCGGCATCCGGGCCGGGCACCGCCTCAAGTTCTGGACACCGGGCGGCTCCTCCACCCCGATGTTCACCGACGAGCACCTCGACGTCCCCCTGGACTACGAGGGCGTCGGCGCCGCCGGATCCATGCTCGGCACCAAGGCGCTGCAGTGCTTCGACGAGACCACCTGCGTGGTGCGCGCCGTCACCCGCTGGACCGAGTTCTACGCCCATGAGTCCTGCGGCAAGTGCACACCCTGCCGCGAGGGGACGTACTGGCTCGTCCAGCTGCTCCGCGACATCGAGGCCGGCAAGGGACAGATGGCCGACCTCGACAAGCTCAACGACATCGCGGACAACATCAACGGCAAGTCCTTCTGCGCGCTCGGCGACGGCGCCGCCTCGCCGATCTTCTCCTCGCTGAAGTACTTCCGGGAGGAGTACGAGCAGCACATCACCGGCAAGGGCTGCCCCTTCGACCCGGCCAGGTCGACCCTCTGGGCCGACGGCACAGACGACAAGAACGCTCACCGGGGGGTGAACGCATGACAGTCACCACGAGTGCGCCCTCCGGGGGCGGCGAGGCGGCCGTTCCGCCCGAGGACCTCGTCACGCTCACGATCGACGGCATCGAGATCAGCGTGCCCAAGGGCACCCTGGTCATCCGCGCCGCCGAGCTCCTGGGCATCGAGATCCCGCGCTTCTGCGATCACCCGCTCCTCGACCCGGCCGGCGCCTGCCGGCAGTGCATCGTCGAGGTCGAGGGCCAGCGCAAGCCGATGGCGTCCTGCACCATCACGTGCACCGACGGCATGGTCGTGAAGTCGCAGATCACCTCGCCCGTCGCGGAGAAGGCCCAGAAGGGGGTGATGGAGCTCCTGCTCATCAACCACCCGCTGGACTGCCCGGTCTGCGACAAGGGCGGCGAGTGCCCCCTGCAGAACCAGGCGATGTCGCACGGCGGCGCCGACTCCCGCTTCGACGGGAAGAAGCGCACCTTCGAGAAGCCCGTCCCCATCTCCACCCAGGTGCTGCTGGACCGCGAGCGGTGCGTGCTCTGCGCGCGCTGCACCCGGTTCTCCAACCAGGTGGCGGGCGACCCGATGATCGAGCTGATCGAGCGCGGCGCGCTCCAGCAGGTCGGCACCGGCGAGGGCGACCCCTTCGAGTCGTACTTCTCCGGGAACACCATCCAGATCTGCCCGGTCGGGGCGCTGACCTCGGCGGCGTACCGCTTCCGCTCCCGGCCCTTCGACCTGGTGTCGACGCCCTCCGTGTGCGAGCACTGCGCCGGCGGCTGCGCCACCCGGACCGACCACCGGCGCGGCAAGGTCATGCGGCGGCTCGCCGCCAACGACCCCGAGGTCAACGAGGAGTGGCTCTGCGACAAGGGCCGCTTCGGCTTCCGCTACGCCCAGCAGCGCGACCGGCTCACCACTCCGCTCGTACGCAACGCGGACGGTGTGCTGGAGCCGGCGAGCTGGCCCGAGGCGCTGGAAGCCGCGGCGGCCGGACTCTCGGGGGCGCGCGGCAGGTCCGGGGTGCTCACCGGCGGCCGGCTGACCGTCGAGGACGCCTACGCGTACAGCAAGTTCGCGCGGGTCGCCCTCGACACCAACGACATCGACTTCCGGGCCCGGGTCCACAGCGCCGAGGAGGCCGACTTCCTCGCCGCGCGGGTGGCCGGCCGCGGCCGTGACCTCGACGGCAGCGGCGTCACCTACACCGCGCTGGAGAAGGCCCCGGCCGTCCTGCTGGCCGGCTTCGAGTCCGAGGAGGAGGCGCCCGGCGTCTTCCTGAGGCTCCGCAAGGCGTTCCGCAAGCACGGGCAGCGGACCTTCGCCCTCGCCTCGCACACCAGCCGGGGCCTGGAGAAGGCGGGCGGCACCCTGCTCCCCGCCGCACCGGGCACCGAGACCGAGTGGCTGGACGCCCTCGCGGGCGGTGTCGGCCTGGAGGCCGAAGGGGCCGCCGCGGCCGAGGCGCTGCGCGGCGAGGGCGCCGTGATCGTGGTGGGCGAGCGGCTCGCCGCCGTGCCCGGCGGGCTGACCGCCGCGCTGCGCACCGCCACGGCGACCGGGGCCGCACTCGTGTGGATCCCGCGCCGGGCCGGCGAGCGCGGCGCGCTGGAGGCGGGCGCGCTCCCGTCGCTGCTGCCCGGCGGCCGTCCCGCGACGGACCCGCGGGCCCGGGAGGAGGTGGCGTCCGTCTGGGGCGTCGCCGAACTCCCCACCGGTTTCGGCCGCGACACCGGCCAGATCCTGGAGGCCGCGGCCTCCGGTGAGCTGGCGGCGCTGCTGGTCGCGGGCGTCGACCCGGAGGACCTGCCCGACCCGGCGGGCGCACTGCGCGCGCTGGACGAGGTCGGCTTCCTGGTCTCGCTGGAGCTGCGGCCCGGCGCGGTCACCGAGCGCGCCGACGTGGTCCTTCCCGTCGCGGCCGTCGCGGAGAAATCCGGCACCTTCCTCAACTGGGAGGGCAGGGCGCGGATGTTCGAGGCCGCGCTGAAGCCCGAGCAGCTGCCGAGGACGCTCTGCCCGACCGACGCGCGGGTGCTGCACATGCTGGCCGACGCACTCGACGTACGCCTCGCGCTGCCCGACCTGAAGGCGGCCCGGCGCGAGCTCGACCGGCTCGGCGGACGGCAGGACGGCTTCGCCGACGACCCGCGTGCGGCGTCCCGCCCGGTGCCCCGGCCCGGTGACGGCGAGGCGGTCCTCGCGGGCCACCGGATGCTGCTCGACCGGGGCCGGCTCCAGGAGGGCGACGAGGCGCTGGCAGGCACCCGGCACGCGGCCGTCGCCCGGCTCTCCCCGGCCACCGCGGCCGAGTCCGGGGTGAAGGACGGCGATCTGCTGGCCGTCACCGGCCCCGCCGGCACCACCGAACTCACGCTGGCCGTCACCGAGATGCCGGACCGGGTGGTGTGGGTGCCGCTCAACTCCGTCGGCCGGGGCGTTCCCGCCGACACCGGCGCCCAGCCGGGCGGACTGGTCCGGATCGGTCCCGCCGCCCCGGGCTCCCACGTCGTGACAACGGAGGTAGGAGAGTGACCGGCCTCGCCCAACTCGCCGCGGCGCCGCAGGGTGCCGTCCTCGCAGCCGAGGACCTCTCGATGTTCGGCACGGACCCCTGGTGGCTCGTCGTCGTCAAGGCGGTGTTCTGCTTCGCGTTCCTGATGGTGACGGTGCTCTTCTCCATCGTGTGGGAGCGCAAGGTCGTCGCCTGGATGCAACTGCGCATCGGCCCCAACCGGCACGGCCCCTGGGGCATGCTCCAGTCGCTCGCCGACGGCATCAAGCTGATGCTCAAGGAAGACGTCGTCGTCAAGCGCGCCGACAAGGTCGTCTACATCCTGGCCCCGATCGTCGCCGCCGCACCGGCGTTCATGGCGATCGCGGTGATCCCGTTCGGCCCGGCCGGCAACGAGGTCTCGATCTTCGGCCACCGTACGACGATGCAGCTGACCGACCTGCCGATCGCGATGCTGTACATCCTCGCCGTTGCTTCGGTCGGCATCTACGGCATCGTGCTGGCCGGCTGGTCCTCCGGATCGACGTACCCGCTGCTCGGCGGTCTGCGCTCCTGCGCCCAGATGATCAGCTACGAGATCGCGATGGGCGCCGCGTTCGCCTCGGTGTTCCTCTACTCGGGCTCGATGTCGACGTCGGAGATCGTGGCCGCGCAGGAGGACCGCTGGTTCGTCCTGCTGCTGCCGGTCTCCTTCATCATCTACATCGTCACGATGGTCGGGGAGACCAACCGCGCCCCGTTCGACATGCCGGAGTCCGAGGGCGACCTGGTCGGCGGCTTCAACACCGAGTACTCGTCGATCAAGTTCGCGATGTTCATGCTCGCCGAGTACGTCAACATGGTCACCGTCTCCGCGGTCTCCGTGACCCTCTTCCTGGGCGGCTGGCGGGCTCCGTACCCGATCAGCACCTTCTGGGAGGGCGCGAACCACGGCTGGTGGCCGATGCTCTGGTTCGTCGTCAAGGTGCAGCTGCTCCTCTTCTTCTTCATCTGGCTGCGCGGCACGCTGCCCCGCGTCCGCTACGACCAGCTGATGAAGCTCGGCTGGAAGGTCCTGATCCCGGTCTCCGTGGTCTGGCTGATGCTGGTCGCCACGGTCAGGGCGCTGAACAACGAGGGCTACGACTACTCGAAGATCCTGCTGTACGTCGCCGGAGCCGTGATCGCGGTCCTGCTGATCTCCTTCGTCGCCGACACGTTCCGCGACCGCAAGGCCAAGGCCGCCGAGGAGGCAGCCGGACCGGAGCCGGCGTTCGACCCGATGGCGGGCGGGTTCCCCGTGCCGCCGCTGCCCGGCCAGACGCTGCCGCCGGTGCCCCGGCGGGGACCGCGACGCGAGCGGGAGCTCGTTGTCAGTGGCGGGCCGGATGCTCAGAGTGACGACCATGTGGGTGCCGGAAGTGCGAGTGACGGAAGGGAGGCCGACGGTGTCTGAGCCATCAGACCCCTCAGGGGAGAAGTTCCAGAATCCTGTGGCCGGCTTCGGCGTGACCTTCAAGGCCATGTTCAAGAAGCGGCTCACCGAGCAGTACCCGGAAACGCAGAAGGTGACAGCACCGCGCTTCCACGGCCGGCACCAGCTCAACCGTCACCCGGACGGGCTGGAGAAGTGCGTCGGCTGCGAGCTCTGCGCCTGGGCGTGTCCGGCGGACGCCATCTACGTCGAGGGCGCGGACAACACCGAGGAGGAGCGCTACTCCCCGGGTGAGCGCTACGGCCGCGTCTACCAGATCAACTACGCGCGCTGCATCCTGTGCGGGCTCTGCATCGAGGCGTGCCCCACCCGGGCACTGACCATGACCAACGAGTTCGAGCTCGCCAACACCACCCGCGAGAGCCTCATCTACACCAAGGACGAGCTGCTCGCGGGGCTGGAGGAAGGCATGGTCGACAGCCCGCACGCGATCTTCCCCGGCATGGACGAACAGGACTACTACCGGGGCCTGGTGACCGAGGCCGCTCCCGGTACGGAGCGCCAGGTCGCCGTGTCCAAGGGAGAAGCGGACAAGGAGGTGGACGCATGACCGCCGGCCTGGCCGCAGCGGCCACCACCACCTCGACCGGCGAGGCCGTCCAGTTCTGGATCCTCGGCACCGTCGCCGTCATCGGCGCCCTCTCCACCGTCCTGATGAAGAAGGCGGTGCACAGCGCGCTGTCGCTGGCCGGCACCATGATCGTGCTGGCGGTCTTCTACCTCGCCAACGGCGCCTACTTCCTGGGCATCGTCCAGGTCGTCGTCTACACCGGCGCGATCATGATGCTCTTCCTCTTCGTGGTCATGCTCGTCGGCGTCACCGCGGCGGACTCCCTGAAAGAGACGCTCAAGGGGCAGCGCTGGCTGGCCGCCGCCTGCGGAATCGGCTTCGGCATCCTGCTGATCGCCGGCATCGGGCAGGCCTCTCTGAAGACCTTCAACGGCCTGGGGACGGCGAACGCCCGGCACGGCGGCAACGTCGAGGGCCTCGCCAACCTCATCTTCACCAAGTACGTCTTCGCGTTCGAGATCACCGGCGCCCTGCTGATCACGGCGACCGTCGGCGCGATGCTGCTCACGCACCGCGAGCGCACCGAACGCGCCAGGACACAGCGCGAGCTGTCCCAGGACCGGGTGCGCAGCAGCCACGTACCGCCGCTGCCCGCCCCCGGTGTCTACGCCCGGCACAACGCCGTGGACATCGCGGGACTGCTCCCGGACGGCACCCCGTCCGAGCTCACCGTCATGCAGACCCTGCGGCAGCGCGGTCAGATCCGCGATGTGTCGGACGAGTCGCTCGCCGACCTCAAGGCGCTGGAGCAGCGTTCGGGGGAGCGGCTCGGCCGCGGACCGGCCCCCGACCGCGGACCGGCCCGTGACCAGGCGGAAGAAGAGGAGGAGGTCACCCAGTGAATCCCGTCAACTACCTCTACCTCGCGGCCCTTCTGTTCACGATCGGCGCCTCCGGTGTGCTGATCAGGCGGAACGCGATCGTGGTGTTCATGTGCATCGAGCTGATGCTCAACGCCTGCAACCTCACGCTCGTCGCCTTCTCCCGGATGCACGGCAACCTCGACGGCCAGATCATCGCCTTCTTCACGATGGTCGTCGCCGCCGCGGAGGTCGTCATCGGGCTCGCGATCATCGTGTCGCTGTTCCGCTCCCGCCACTCGGCCTCGGTCGACGACGCCAGCCTGATGAAGCTGTAAGGGGTCGGAATCGTGGAAAACCTGATTGCGCTGCTGGTCGCGGCGCCCCTGCTCGGAGCGGCGGTCCTGCTCTGCGGCGGCCGCCGGCTGGACCGCGCCGGACACTGGATCGGCACGGTGCTCGCCGCCGCGTCGTTCGTCGTCGGCGTCGTGCTCTTCACCGACATGCTCGGCAAGGGTGCGGAGGACCGCGCCCTGCACCAGAAGCTGTTCAGCTGGATCCCCGTCGAGGGGTTCCAGGCCGACGTGGCCTTCCAGCTCGACCAGCTGTCGATGACGTTCGTCCTGCTGATCACGGGTGTGGGCACGCTGATCCACATCTACTCCATCGGCTACATGGAGCACGACGAGCGGCGCCGCCGCTTCTTCGGCTATCTGAATCTGTTCCTCGCGGCGATGCTCATCCTGGTCATCGCCGACAACTACCTCCTGCTGTACGTCGGGTGGGAGGGCGTCGGTCTGGCGTCGTACCTGCTCATCGGCTTCTGGCAGCACAAGCCCAGCGCGGCGACCGCCGCCAAGAAGGCCTTCCTGGTCAACCGGGTCGGTGACATGGGCCTGTCGATCGCGATCATGCTGATGTTCACCACCTTCGGCACGTTCGCCTTCGGGCCGGTGCTCGAAGCGACCGGGGAGACGAGCGAGGGCAAGCTGACGGCGATCGGCCTGATGCTGCTCCTCGCCGCCTGCGGCAAGTCGGCCCAGGTGCCGCTGCAGTCCTGGCTCGGTGACGCGATGGAGGGCCCGACCCCGGTCTCGGCCCTCATCCACGCCGCCACGATGGTGACCGCGGGCGTCTACCTCATCGTCCGCTCGGGCGCCATCTTCAACGCGGCGCCCGACGCCCAGCTGGTCGTCGTGGTCGTCGGTGCCGTCACGCTCCTCTTCGGTGCGATCGTCGGTTGCGCGAAGGACGACATCAAGAAGGCCCTCGCCGGGTCGACGATGTCGCAGATCGGCTACATGATCCTCGCCGCGGGCCTCGGCCCCATCGGCTACGTCTTCGCGATCATGCACCTGGTGACGCACGGCTTCTTCAAGGCCGGGCTCTTCCTCGGCGCCGGTTCGGTCATGCACGGCATGAACGACGAGGTGGACATGCGGAAGTACGGCGGTCTGCGGAAGTTCATGCCGGTCACCTTCGTCACCTTCGGCCTCGGCTACCTCGCGATCATCGGCTTCCCCGGCCTGTCCGGCTTCTTCTCCAAGGACAAGATCATCGAGGCGGCCTTCGCCAAGGGCGGCACCGAGGGCTGGATCCTCGGCGCGGTCACCCTGCTGGGCGCCGCGATCACCGCGTTCTACATGACGCGCGTGATGCTGATGACGTTCTTCGGCGAGAAGCGCTGGCAGCCGGACGCGGGGGGCCACGAGCCGCATCCGCACGAGTCACCGAAGTCCATGACGATCCCGATGATCGTGCTGGCCTTCGGGTCGGTCTTCGCCGGTGGGTTCTTCTCCATCGGGGACCGCTTCCTGCACTGGCTGGAGCCCGTCACCGGCCACGACCACGGACACGCCCCGGTCAGCGCGACCACCGTCACCGCCGCCACCATGGTGGTGCTGGTCATCGGTGTCGCCATCGCCTGGGCGATGTACGGGCGCAGGCCCGTCCCCGCCGTCGCCCCGCGCGGCTCCCTGCTCACCAGGGCGGCCCGCCGGGACCTCCTCCAGGACGACTTCAACCATGTGGTCCTGGTCCGCGGCGGCGAACACCTCACCCGCTCCCTGGTCTACGTCGACCACACCCTGGTCGACGGCGTCGTCAACGGCACGGCCGCTTCCATGGGCGGGCTCTCCGGCCGGCTGCGCAAGCTGCAGAACGGCTACGCCCGCTCCTACGCGGTCTCGATGTTCGGCGGTGCGGCGGTCCTCATCGCCGCGACCCTGCTGATGAGGGCGGTCTGATCCCATGTCCTTTCCCCTCCTGACAGCGACGGCGGCGCTCCCGGCGATCGGCGCGATCGCCACCGCCGCCGTCCCGGCCGCCCGGCGTACCGCGGCCAAGTGGCTCGCCCTGGCCGTCTCGCTGGCGACGCTGGTCCTGGCCGGCATCGTCTTCGCCCGTTTCGAACCGGGCGGAGACCGCTACCAGCTCACCGAATCCCACGCCTGGATCAAGGACTTCGGTGTCCGGTACGAACTGGGCGTCGACGGCATCGGGGTGGCGCTCCTCGCGCTCACCGCGCTGCTGATCCCGTTCGTGATCCTGGCCGGCTGGCACGACGCCGATCCCCTGGAGACCAACTCCAGCCGCTGGCGCCCCACCCAGGGCTTCTTCGCCCTGATCCTCATGGTGGAAGCGATGGTGATCCTCTCCTTCACGGCCACCGACGTCTTCCTCTTCTACATCCTCTTCGAAGCCATGCTCATCCCGATGTACTTCCTCATCGGAGGCTTCGGGGACCGGGCGCACGCGGGCAGCGACGAGAACGCGGCGGCGCAGCGCAGCTACGCGGCCGTGAAGTTCCTCCTCTACAACCTGGCCGGCGGCCTCATCATGCTGGCCGCCGTCATCGGGCTGTACGTCGTCGCGGGGAGCTTCTCGCTCTCGGAGATCGCCGAGGCCCGGGCCAACGGCTCGCTGGACATGGCGACCTCCACCGAGCGCTGGCTGTTCCTCGGGTTCTTCTTCGCCTTCGCGGTGAAGGCCCCGCTGTGGCCGCTGCACACCTGGCTGCCCAACGCCATGGGGGAGGCGACCACCCCGGTGGCCGTCCTGATCACCGCGGTCGTCGACAAGGTCGGCACCTTCGCGATGCTCCGCTTCTGCCTCCAGCTGTTCCCGGAGGCCAGCAAGTGGGCCACGCCGGTGATCCTCGTCCTGGCGCTGATCTCCATCGTCTACGGCGCGCTGCTCGCCGTCGGCCAGCGCGACATCAAGCGGCTCATCGCCTACGCGTCGATCTCGCACTTCGGGTTCATCGTGCTCGGCATCTTCGCGATGACCAGCCAGGGCCAGTCGGGCGCCACGCTCTACATGGTCAACCACGGGATCTCGACGGCCGCGCTGATGCTGGTCGCCGGATTCCTGATCACCCGGCGGGGCTCGCGGCTCATCGCCGACTACGGCGGGGTGCAGAAGGTGGCGCCCGTCCTGGCGGGGACCTTCCTCATCGGCGGTCTGGCCACCCTCTCGCTGCCCGGACTCGCGCCGTTCGTCAGTGAGTTCCTGGTCCTGGTCGGGGCGTTCAGCGCGTACCCGGTGGCGGGGATCATCGCGACCGTCGGCATCGTGCTCGCCGCGCTCTACGTCCTCGTCCTCTACCAGCGGACGATGACGGGACCGGTCAGGGAGGGGATCGGGTCCATGCCCGACCTCAAGGTCCGTGAGCTGGCGGTGGCCCTTCCGCTGATCGCCCTGCTGATCTTCCTGGGCGTCTTCCCGAAGCCGCTCACCGAGGTCGTCAACCCGGCGGTCCAGCACACCATGCACGACGTACAGAAGAAGGACCCCCAGCCCGAGGTGGAGGCCGCCAAGTGAGCGCAACAGCTGTCCACAGCCTGTGGACGACGGCGGGCGGGGTGACATCGGCCGCCCCGGGCGACAGGTTCACCGCTCCGACAATCGAGTACGCCCAACTGGCGCCCGTCCTCATCGTCGTCGGTGCCGCCGTCCTCGGGATCCTGGTGGAGGCCTTCGTCCCGCGACGGGCCCGCTACACCACCCAGGTGTTCCTGACGATCGTCGCGATCGCCGCCGCGTTCGCCGCGGTGGTGGGGCTCGCCGCCGACGGGTACGCCACGAAGAACGCCCACATCGCCGCGATGGGCGCCGTAGCCGTCGACGGACCCGCCCTGTTCCTCCAGGGCACCATCCTGCTGGTCTCCATGGTCTCCGTCTTCACGTTCGCCGAGCGGCGCCTCGACCCCGCCGCCGGCGGCAACCGGGTGGACTCCTTCGCCGCGCAGGCCGGTTCGGTGCCCGGCAGCGACAGCGAGAAGGCGGCGGTCAAGGCCGGGTTCACCACGACCGAGGTCTTCCCGCTGGCCCTCTTCTCCGTGGCGGGGATGCTGGTCTTCCCGGCGGCCAACGACCTGCTGACGCTGTTCATCGCGCTGGAGGTCTTCTCGCTCCCGCTGTACCTCCTGTGCGCCGTCGCCCGCCGCAAGCGGCTGATGTCGCAGGAAGCCGCCGTGAAGTACTTCCTGCTCGGCGCGTTCTCCTCGGCGTTCCTGCTCTTCGGGATCGCTCTGCTCTACGGATACGCGGGCACCGTCTCGTACGCGGGCATCGCGAACGTCGTCGACGGCTCCGTCCAGCAGATCGACCCGGCCCTCGCCGGGACCATGGGCAACGACGCGCTGCTGCTGATCGGCGGGGCGCTGCTCCTGATGGGGCTGCTGTTCAAGGTCGGCGCCGTCCCGTTCCACATGTGGACCCCGGACGTCTACCAGGGAGCCCCGACCCCGGTCACCGGCTTCATGGCCGCCGCCACGAAGGTCGCCGCGTTCGGCGCGCTGCTCCGCCTGCTGTACGTGGTGCTGCCCGGCCTCACCTGGGACCTGCGCCCCGTCATGTGGGGCGTGGCGATCGTCACGATGCTGGGCGGGGCGGTCGTCGCGATCACCCAGACCGACATCAAGCGGCTCCTGGCCTACTCCTCGATCGCCCACGCGGGATTCATCCTCGCCGGTGTCATCGCGGCGAGCCCGGAGGGCATCTCCTCGGTCCTCTTCTACCTGGGGGTGTACTCCTTCGTGACCGTCGGCGCCTTCGCCGTCGTCACCCTGGTGCGGGACGCGGGCGGCGAGGCCACCCACCTCTCGAAGTGGGCCGGTCTCGGCCGGCGCTCACCGCTGACCGCGGCGGTCTTCGCCGTGTTCCTGCTGTCCTTCGCCGGGATCCCGCTCACCTCGGGCTTCTCCGGCAAGTTCGCCGTCTTCAAGGCGGCGGCGGACGGCGGGGCGGGCGGTCTCGTCGTGGTCGGTGTGATCTCGTCGGCCATCGCCGCGTTCTTCTACATCCGGGTCATCGTCCTGATGTTCTTCAGCGAGCCGAAGGCGGACGGCCCCACGGTCGCCGTCCCGTCCCCGCTGACGATGACCACGATCGCGGTCGGCGTCGCCGTGACCCTGGTGCTGGGCCTGGCCCCGCAGTACTTCCTCGACCTGGCGAGCCAGGCGGGGGTGTTCGTGCGGTAACGGCACGAGCACACCGCGACGCCGGACGGGCCTTGGAAAGTCAAGCCCGTCCGGCGTTGTCGTAGGCGGCGCCTATGGTTGCCGGTGACGGGTGAAGACGGACGGACGGGCGCGACCATGAGTGTGACGACCGAGAGTGCGGCGCAGCAGACACTGCACCGGGTGTTCGGGTACGAGGCGTTCCGCGGCGAGCAGGGCGCGGTGATCGACCATGTCGTCGACGGCGGCGACGCCGTCGTGCTCATGCCCACCGGCGGCGGCAAGTCCCTCTGCTACCAGATCCCCGCCCTGGTCAGGCCCGGTACCGGCGTCGTGATCTCCCCGCTGATCGCGCTCATGCAGGACCAGGTGGACGCCCTGCGCGCCCTCGGTGTCCGCGCCGGCTTCATGAACTCCACGCAGGACTTCGACGAGCGCCGCTCGATGGAGGCCCAGTTCCTCGCCGGTGAGCTCGACGTGCTGTATCTGGCCCCCGAGCGGCTGCGCCTCGACTCCACGCTCTCGCTGCTGGCCCGCGGGGAGATCTCCGTCTTCGCCATCGACGAGGCGCACTGCGTCGCCCAGTGGGGCCACGACTTCCGCCCCGACTACCTGGCCCTGTCGGTGCTGGGCGAGCGCTGGCCCGGCGTCCCCCGCATCGCGCTGACGGCCACGGCGACCGACGCCACGCACCAGGAGATCACCCAGCGCCTGGGCATGCCCGAGGCCCGTCACTTCGTGGCCAGCTTCGACCGGCCGAACATCCAGTACCGCATCGTGGGGAAGTCCGACCCGAAGAAGCAGCTGCTGACCTTCCTCAAGGAGGAGCACGCGGGGGACGCCGGGATCGTCTACTGCCTCTCGCGCAACTCCACGGAGAAGACCGCCGAGTACCTCTGCCGCAACGGCATCGAGGCCGTGCCGTACCACGCGGGGCTGGACGCCTCCACGCGCGCCGCCCACCAGTCGCGGTTCCTGCGCGAGGAGGGCCTGGTCGTCGTCGCGACGATCGCCTTCGGCATGGGCATCGACAAGCCGGACGTGCGCTTCGTCGCCCACCTGGACCTCCCCAAGTCCGTCGAGGGGTACTACCAGGAGACGGGCCGCGCCGGGCGTGACGGGGCACCGTCCACGGCCTGGATGGCGTACGGACTCCAGGACGTCGTCCAGCAGCGCAAGCTGATCCAGGGCGGCGAGGGGGACGAGGCGTTCCGGCGCCGGGCCGCCTCGCACCTCGACTCGATGCTGGCGCTCTGCGAGACCGTCCAGTGCCGCCGGGCCCAGCTCCTGACGTACTTCGGCCAGGAGCCCGGCGAGCAGACCTGCGGGAACTGCGACACCTGCCTGAGCCCGCCCGAGACCTGGGACGGCACGGTCGTCGCCCAGAAGCTGCTGTCCACCGTGGTCCGGCTGAAGCGCGAGCGGAACCAGAAGTTCGGGGCCGGCCAGATCATCGACATCCTGCTGGGCCGCCGGACGGCGAAGGTCATCCAGTTCGACCACGACCAGCTCTCGGTCTTCGGCATCGGCGAGGAGCTGGCCGAGGCGGAGTGGCGGGGCGTGGTGCGCCAGCTGCTGGCGCAGGGGCTGCTGGCCGTCGAGGGCGAGTACGGCACGCTGGTGCTGACCGAGGAGAGCGGTTCCGTGCTCGGCCGGGAGCGCGAGGTGCTGCTGCGCAAGGAGCCGAAGCGGCCGACGACGCGGTCCGGCGGGTCGGGCGAGCGCAAGGCCAAGTCGGCCGCCGCGGTGGCCGACCTCCCCGCCGAGGCCGTCCCGGTCTTCGAGGCGCTGCGCGCCTGGCGCGGCGCCACGGCCAAGGAGCTGGGCCTCCCGGCGTACGTGATCTTCCACGACGCGACGCTGCGGGAGATCGCCGCGCTGCGCCCGGCGACCCTGGCGGAGCTGGGCGGGGTCAGCGGGCTCGGCGAGAAGAAGCTCGCGACGTACGGCGAGGGGGTGCTGGAGGTGCTGGCAGGGCTGGGAGACACGGCCCCGGACGCCGCTCCGGAGCCGCAGCCCCAGGCGTCCGCCCCGAAGCCGGAGCCGAGGCCCGAGGCGTCCCCCGCACCGATGCCGCCCGCCCGGACCCCGGTCCAGGACGCGGACCCGGAGTTCGGCTGGGACGAGGAGCCGCCGGAGTTCGACTGAGCGGGGGGCCGGGTCTATTCCGGCTTCGCCGCCCGGCGGCGCGAGACGCGCACCTGGTGGCGCAGCAGGTCGGCGAGCAGCCGGGCATGGTCCGCGCGCAGCCGGCGCCGGCGGGCGGCGGCGACGGGCACGGTGTGCTCACGGGTGCGTTCGGCTGGCATGCGCTGGACCATACCGACGGGGTCCGCGCGATGGTGTTGCCGCAGTGTTGCGCCACCTGAGGCGGCCGCGCCCACCGCTGTGACCAGGGGCGTTCCGTCCGGGCGACGAAGATCTGCCACCGGGACGACCGCCCCTCGGACGCCCGGCGGCCTCGGACGCCAGGGGACTCAGCTCCCGGCACCCCCGTCGCCGCCCCCGGCCTGTGCCGCCTTGTCCTGGCGCACATTGCGGTGCACGGCCAGCGCCGGCCACTCCTCACGGGCCAGGGCCCTCGCCGCCCTCCGCGTGCGGCGGTCGCCCTGCCGCACCACCGACGGCAGCTCCACCGCCGCCGCCAGCGCCGCGAGCATCCGGCCCCGCGGGTCCGGACGGCCCGCCGCACGGGACGCCTCGAACCGCTGCCGCACCTCCTGCGCCGGGGACGCGGCGCCCGCCGGGTGGCGGTGGTACGGGAACAGGCCGAGGAAGCGGCGGGTCTCCCTGCGCAGGACACCGCGCTCCACCAGGGCGTCCAGATACAGCCCCTCCGCCTGCCGCGCGGACCGCCGCACCCACCGCCGGGCCGGGACCCCCGACCCGGATCTGCCCTTGCCCGCCGGCGGAAGGCTCCGCAGGAACACCGCCAGCAGCGGGTCCGGCGGGTCCAGCGGCTTCACGACCACCACCCGGCCGCGCTCCTCGGCTATCCACCCCTGGAGCTCCAGCTCCGCCAGGGCCGCCCCCGCGATCCCGTACTCCAGGAACCGGCCCCGGCAGTACGGCTTGCCGCGTACGGGATCGAGGGCGAGCAGCAGCAGCTCCTCGGGGAGCGTGAGCGCGGCCCCGCTCACGGCGCCGGGACGATCCGGCCGGTGACCTCGCCGAGGCCGACCCTGGTGCCGTGCGGGCCGGGCGCCCAGGCGGTCAGGGTGACGGTGTCGCCGTCCTCCAGGAACGTCCGCTTGCCCTCGGGCAGGTCCAGCGGATCGCGGCCGTTCCAGGTGAGTTCGAGCAGGGAGCCGCGCTGGCCGGGCTCCGCGCCGCTGACCGTGCCGGAGCCGTACAGGTCGCCCGTGCGCAGCGAGGCGCCGTTCACGGTCATCTGCGCCAGCTGCTGCGCCGCCGTCCAGTACATGGAGGCGAACGGCGGCTCCGAGACGGCCTGGCCGTTGATCTCCACCGAGATCCGGATGTCGAAGCCGCCCGGCTCCTCGTCGTCCGCGTCCTCCAGATACGGGAGCAGCTCGGCGTCCCGCGCGGGCGGCGCCGTGCGGGCCGCGTCCAGGGCCTCCAGCGGGGTCACCCACGCCGACACGGAGGTGGCGAAGGACTTGCCGAGGAACGGGCCCAGCGGCACGTACTCCCAGGCCTGGATGTCCCGCGCCGACCAGTCGTTCAGCAGGGACAGCCCGAAGACATGGTCGCGGAAGTCGCCGAGCGCCACCGGGGAGCCCTGCTCCGAGGGGACGCCGACGACGAAGCCGACCTCGGCCTCGATGTCCAGCTTCACCGACGGCCCGAACACCGGGACGGGGTCGGACGGCGCCTTGCGCTGCCCGGAGGGGCGCACCACGTCCGTGCCGGAGACGACGACCGTGCCGGCCCGCCCGTGGTAACCGATCGGCAGGTGCTTCCAGTTGGGCGTGAGCGCCGCGCCGTCCGGACGGAAGATCCTGCCCACGTTGGTCGCGTGGTGCTCGCTGGCGTAGAAGTCGACGTAGTCCGCGACCTCGTACGGCAGGTGCAGGGTCACCTCGTCGAGCGGATACAGCAGCGGCTCCAGGTCCGGCCGGTGGGACGGCACCGTCACCCACGCCGTCAGGGCCCGCCGCACGTCACGCCACGCGGTGCGCCCCGCCGCCAGCAGCGGCGTCAGGCTCGGCTGCGCGAGCAGTCTGGCGTACGGCGAGCCGAGCGCGTGGGCCGCCGCCCCCGCGTCCAGCACGTGTTTTCCTACACGGACTCCGATCCTTCGGTCCTCGGGGTGTCCGGGGGTGGAGAACACGCCGTACGGAAGGTTGTGCGGACCGAAGGGATCGCCCTCGGCCAGGTCGAGCGGGCTGCTCTGCTCGGGCATCTGTCGCTGCCCCTTTCCAGTCGCTTGAGGAACACGGTACGTCGGCGTCGCCGGTCGGCGGCAGTGCCTCAAGTAGGCGTAATGCCCGGAAAGTTACGCGATAACCCTGGTCAGCCCGCCGTGCGGGGGATCCTCTTCTCCCAGGTCCGGTGGAAGACGATCTCCTCGCCGTCCCGGCACACGACCTCGTTGGACGTGATGAAGTCGTCCGCGTCCGCGCTCGTCTCCGAACGCGTCTCGATCCGTACGTCCCAGGACATCTCGGGCCGGTGCAGCCTGATCGTCCAGTCCGAACGGGCTCTCGCCGAGAGCGGGTCGTCCTCCTGGATCGTGTACGTCTCCAGGGCGTCCTCGGTGAACTCCAGCCCGTCGGGGTAGACCCGCGTGCCGCCGTAGCGCGGATCGACCTCCAGCCGCCACTCGCCCTTGGCGACGTCCCGGACCACCAGGCGCTCGGGGCGCTGCTCGTCGAGCGTGACCGGGTAGGCGACGCCGAGCGGCTCGGCCTGCTCCGGTTCGCCGAAGGTGATGCCCGGGTCCTCGGTGTGCCTGCGCACCGGAAGCTCGACGAGGCTGCCCTCCGCCTCCAGCGTGAAGCCCGCCGAACCGGCCTGGGGCCAGATCCACGGCCAGTACGAGGACGAGAGGGCGATCCTGATCCGGTGGCCGGGCGGGAAGGTGTGCCCGATGCCGTTCAGCTCGAAGGTCACGTACTCGGCCTCCCCGACGGGCCAGTCCTCCGCCCGGTCGCGCCCGTGACGGGTGGCCAGGTTGAGGGCCCCACGGGTCACCAGGGTGGAGGCCCCGTCCGGGGCCACATCGCAGAGCCGGGCGATCACCTGGCCGCGCGGTACGTCCATCCGGAGCAGGAGCGTCACCCCGGGGCGGCCGAGGATCTCGATCGGCGCGTCCTCGACGGGGAACTCGAAGCACACCGACTTGGCGTCCTCGTCCCGCTGGTCGGGCGGCAGGTCGGCGTCGTTGCCGAACGGGAAGAAGCGGCCCGCGTCGAGCCCCGTCTGCTGCGGCGAACGGACGATCTGCGACCCGCCCCCCAGGGCGTACGTGACCGCGGCGACGTTCTCCGACGGCCAGGACGCGTCACCGACCCAGCGGCCGGGCAGCGTCTCGTAGACCGTGGCAGGGGGGTGCGAGCCGGTGATCCAGGACCGCAGCAGGGGCTCGTTCATCACCCCGGTGTCCTTGTCCTTCAGGTGCTGGTCCCACCAGCGCAGCGTCTCCTGGAGGAAGCCGATCGCCGGCCCCGGCGGCAGCCCGCGGTCCGGGTACTGGTGCGACCAGGGGCCGATCAGCCCGCGCACCTGCCCCGGGTCCAGATGCTCGACCAGCCGCAGCACCGTGTCGCGGTACGGGTCGTGCCAGCCGCCCACCGCCAGGACCTTCGCCTTGACGGCGCCGTAGTCCTCGCAGACGCTGCCGTGCTTCCAGTAGTCGTCGCGGGTCTGGTGCGCCAGCCACGTGTGGATGAACGGCTCCACCTTCTCCAGCCGCCGCAGCCACATCTCCCGCCAGTCGTCACCGACGTCCGCCGGGTCCGGGGGCCGGCAGACGAACGCCAGCATGGTGGAGGCCCAGGCGTGCATGTCCACACCGAGGACGGATCCGCCCATGTAGTGGACGTCGTTGTCGTAGCGGTCGTCGGCCGAGCACACGGTGACGATCGCCTTCAGCGGCTCCGGGGCGAGCGCCGCGATCTGGAGCGAGTTGAAGCCGCCCCAGGAGATGCCGAACATGCCGACCCGGCCCGAGCACCACTCCTGCTGCGCCAGCCAGTGCACGACCGCGACCCCGTCGGCGAGCTCCTGCGCGTCGTACTCGTCGCCCGGCATGCCCTCGCTGTTGCCGTGCCCGCGGACATCGACGCGTACGGAGGCGTAACCGTGGCCCGCGTACCAGGGGTGGCGCTGCCAGTCGCGCGGCGCCGTCCAGTCGCTGAGCCGGTAGGGCAGGTACTCCAGCAGCGCCGGCACCGGTTCGTCGGTGACCGGCCGCCAGATCCGGGCGTACAGCTCGGTGCCGTCCGCCAGCGGGATGTAGAGGTCCTCGTGGGTGGTCTCGTACGGGAAATCGGTGCGGATGTGCATGGCGGTACCTCAGTGGACGGGGTGCATGGTGCGCTTGAGCCAGGGAGCGGCGGCGATGACGGCCACACCGGCCGCCACCGCGATAGCGCCATTGACACCGAAGTAGGCGGGGTTGGAGACCTCGCCGTAGAGCTTCACGATCTGTGCCTGGATGCCGTTGGCCAGGGCCAGCGACAGGAACCACAGCGCCATCGTCTGGCTGGCGAAGGCCTGGGGGGCGAGCTTGGTGGTGGCCGACATGCCGGAGGTCTCCAGCAGGATGTCGCCGAGACCGAGCAGCAGATAGGAGCCGACGATCCACCAGGCGGCCATCCGGTACGTCTCGCCGGAGTGGCCCGAGGTGGGAATCACCATCAGCAGGAAGGAGAGGCCGCCGAGGATCACCCCGATCGCGATCTTGTTGGAGACATGGGGCTGGCGCGGCCCCATCCGGACCCAGACCGCGGCCACCACGGGCGCCAGCGCGACCTCGAAGGCGCCCAGCGCGGAGGCGTACCAGCTCGCCGGGAAGTGGAAGCCGAAGATCTCCGTACGGGCGTTCGTCGAGGCCAGCAGCATCATCGTCGAGTACGCCTGGAAGAGGATGAAGTTGAAGACGACGGAGGCCAGGAACAGCACGACGTACGGCCGGAGCCTGCCGCGCTCCTCCGGGGTGACCCGGGGGCTCCTGAACATCACGGCGAAGTACACGACCGGCGCGATCACCGAGACGAGGGTGAGCAGGTCGACGAAACGGTCCATCGTGAGCCAGCCGGCCAGTGCCAGGGCCGTCGCCACCAGGGCGGCCACCACGATGCCGCCCACGATCACCAGGACGGCGCGGCGCATCGGGCCGGGCGCGAGCGCGTACTCCGCCGTGTGCTTTCGCCCGGCCAGGTGACGCCGGCCCGCGACGTACTGGATCAGGCCGAGCGTCATACCGAACGCGGCGGCCGAGAAGCCCCAGTGCCAGCCCGCGTGGTCACCGAGCCAGCCGGTGACCAGCGGACCGGCGAAGGCACCGATGTTGATGCCCATGTAGTAGAGCGCGAAGCCGGCGTCGCGGCGCTGGTCCTCCGTGCGGTAGAGCTTGCCGACCATCGAGGCGACATTGGGCTTGAGCAGTCCCGTTCCCGCGCTGATCAGGCCGAGGCCCACCCAGGTCATCGTGGCGGTCGGCACCGCCATGGCGTAGTGGCCGCAGGCGATGAGGATGCCGCCGTACAGGACGGCGCGGTACGAGCCGAGGATCCGGTCGGCCAGCCAGCCGCCCGCGACGGACACCAGATAGACGAGCGTGCCGTAGGCGGCGGAGACCGACGCGGCGGTGCCCGGGTCCATGCCCAGGCCGTCGTTCGAGACCTTGTCGGCGAAGAAGAGGACCAGGATCGCCTGCATCCCGAGGAACGAGAAACGCTCCCAGACCTCCAGGCCGGACAGGGTCATCAGACCCCGTGGCTGGCCGAAGAAGGCGTGATCGTCTCCGGGCGGCGGCTGGGCCGGTTCGGTACCGGCCGGGGCGTGGGACAAAGCGGCAACTCCTGATCGTATGAGCTGATGCCGAACATACCGGCGGTGGCGGGAAGGCGCCCACGGTGATCCAAAGGGGACCGGATACGCTGAGTTGAGTGAGGACAGCGACACATCGACATTCCGTGTGATCGTCAGCAGACAGGAGATCCCCTCGTGACCGTCGTCGGGCCGTTCGGACTGAGCGTGCGGGACCAGGCTCTTGAGGCCGATGTCCAGGCCGGTTTGGCCGCTGTCGAGGCGGGGCTGCTGGATGCCACCAAAAGCGAGGTCCCGTTCATCACGGAGGCCGCGCAGCACCTCGTCAGCGCGGGGGGCAAGCGCTTCCGGCCGCTGCTGGTGATGCTCGCGTCGCAGTTCGGTGACCCCGACGCGCCGGGCGTCGTCCCCTCGGCCGTGGTCGTCGAGCTGACGCACCTGGCGACGCTGTACCACGACGACGTGATGGACGAGGCGGACGTACGCCGCGGGGTGGACAGCGCCAACACCCGCTGGGGCAACTCCGTCGCCGTCCTGACGGGCGACTTCCTCTTCGCCCGCGCCTCGCACATCCTGGCCGACCTCGGGCCGGAGGCCGTCCGCATCCAGGCGGAGGCGTTCGAGCGCCTGGTCACCGGTCAGATCCTGGAGACCGCGGGCCCGCGCGACGGACGCGACCCCGTCGACCACTACATGGACGTGCTCGGCGGCAAGACCGGCTCGCTGGTCGCCGTGTCCGGCCGGTTCGGCGCGCTGATGGCGGGGGCCGACGAGTCGGTCGTCGACATCCTCACCCAGTACGGCGAACGGCTCGGCATCGCCTTCCAGCTCGCCGACGACGTCCTGGACATCGCCTCCGACTCCCACGAGTCGGGCAAGACGCCCGGCACCGACCTCCGCGAGGGCATCCCCACCCTGCCGGTCCTCCACCTGCGCGCGCGGGCGGCGGCCGAGGGCCGTCCGGAGGACAAGGAGCTCGTGGAGCTGCTCGACGGCGACCTCGCCGACGACGCCCGGCTCGCCGAGGCCCTGGGTGCCCTGCGCGCCCACCCGGCCCTGGAGCAGGCCCGCCGCGACACCGTCCGCTACGCCGAGGAGGCACGGGCCACGCTGGCACCGCTGCCCGAGTGCTACGCGAAGGCCGCGCTCGAGGAGCTGTGCGACGCTGTGGTGCACCGGGCGGGCTGACCCCTAAGGGCCCGGCGGACCGTGCGCCCCCGGGGTCATCCCGGAGAGGTACGCCCAGTTGCTCCCGTGGGCTGACGCTTGTCACCGCCCGATTTGGTCAGATGGATATCAACCACTCCTGACCACATCGGGTGAGAATGGCGGCGGGGAGTGGACGTGCAACGGGATGGCAGCCGCCGACCACGGAGGTAGAGCACACATGGCACCGAACGACAGCGCAGAGACCAACGGCGAGGCCACGGGCACTGTCGTGGGCCGTCGGAAGGCGGCACGCTACATCGTCCCGTTCGCGGTGGCGGGCGTGGCGGCGGCGACGATCGGACTCGTCCCGGCACTGGCGGACTCCGGCGACCCGGAGCTCCCGGACATCACCGCGCAGGAACTCATCGAGAAGATCGCCGCGTCGGACCAGGAGCAGCTCTCCGGCACGGTGAAGGTCACCACCGACCTCGGCATCCCGTCGCTCGGCGGGCTCGCCGGCTCCTTCGCACCGGGCGCCGGCTCCGGATCGGGCGGGTCGGGCGCGTCCCCCGACGCCAAGCTGATGGAGCTGGCGTCCGGGACGCACACGCTCCGCGTCGCGGCCGACGGCCCCGACAAGCAGCGCCTCTCGATCCTCGGCGACGGCTCCGAGTACAGCCTCGTCCACAACGGCGACGACGTCTGGGGCTACGACAGCGAGAGCAACGAGGTCTACCACGCGGAGTCCGACGGCAGCGGCAAGGCCGGGGAGCACAAGGCCCCGAAGGGCGTCCCGGCCACCCCGAAGGAGCTCGCCGAGGAGGCACTCGCCGCCGCCGGCGACACCACGTCGGTCACCGTCGACGGCACGGCGCAGGTGGCGGGACGCGACGCCTACAAGCTCGTGATCAAGCCCAAGCAGTCCGGTTCGACGATCGGCTCCGTCACCGTCGCGGTCGACGCCTCGACCGGCGTACCGCTGAAGTTCACGCTGGCCCCGAGCAGCGGCGGCAAGGCCGCGGTCGACGCCGGCTTCACGAAGGTCGACTTCGGCAAGCCCGACGCCTCGTCGTTCTCCTTCACCCCGCCCAAGGGCGCCGAGGTGACCGAGGCCGACGAGCTGGAGGCCGAGGCGGGCAGGAGCGGCTCGGCGGACAAGGCGCGGAAGGACCTCGGCGCGCTGGAGGACTTCAAGGGCCTCAACGTCATCGGCGAGGGCTGGAACGCCGTCGCGCGGATCGAGGTCCCGGGCGGGGCGGGGCTGCCCACCGAGGGCTCCGGCGACGCACCGGCCCAGGCGCAGCAGTTCCTGGACGCGCTCGGCGACAAGGTCACCGGTGACTTCGGCTCGGGCACGGTCTTCAAGACGCGCCTGGTCAACGCCCTGCTGACCGACGACGGCAAGGTCTACGTCGGCGCGGTCACCGAGGACGCGCTGGTGAAGGCGGCCGGTACCGCCAAGTAGGACCGACCGGCCGGACCCCGCCGGTGAAGGCGGCCGACACCGCCCGGTCAGGACGCACCGTCCGCCCCGCCCCGTCGTACGCTCCGTACGGCGGGGCGGAGCCGTTGCTGCGGGGCGCGGGCGCCGGAGACGGCGGGAGAGGACCGGGAGTGCGCATGACCGACACAGCGGCCGCGGCAGCGGCGCCGGACACGGGGCCGGACACGGGACCGGAGCCCGGCACGGTGATCCGGACGCGAGGGCTCACCAAGCGCTACCGCGGCGGGCAGTTGGCCGTGGACGGGCTCGACCTCGCCGTGCCGGCCGGAAGCGTCTTCGGCTTCCTGGGCCCCAACGGCTCCGGGAAGACCACCACGATCCGGATGCTCCTGGGGCTCATCGACCCGACGTCCGGCACCGCGCACGTCCTCGGCCGCCCCATGCCCGCCGCCGCCCGTACGGTGCTCCCGCAGGTCGGCGCGCTCATCGAAGGACCCGCGCTGTACGGGTTCCTGACCGGCCGCGACAACCTCGTACGCTTCGACTCCGCCGACCCGACGGCCGATCCGCGCACCCGGCGCGCACGGGTGGAGGACGCCCTGGACCGGGTGGGGCTCGCCGCAGCGGCGGGCCGGAAGGCCAAGGCGTACTCGCTCGGGATGAAGCAGCGCCTCGGGCTGGCCGCCGCCCTCCTCCAGCCGCGCAGCCTGCTGGTGCTGGACGAGCCGACCAACGGCCTCGACCCGCAGGGCATGCGCGAGATCCGCACCCTGGTCCGGGAGCTGGCGGGCGAGGGCACCACCGTCTTCCTCTCCTCCCATCTGCTCGACGAGATCGAACAGGTCTGCACCCACGCGGCGGTGATGGCCCGTGGCCGGCTCCTCGTCCAGGGACCGGTCGCCGCGCTCTCCGCCGGTGCCCGGGGACGGCTCACGGTGACCACCCCCGACCCCGCCGACGCGGCCCGGGTCCTCGCGGAACACGGGGCGACGGTCCTCGTGACCGACGGGGACCGGGTGAGCACCGACGCACCGCAGGCCGGGGTGGAGCTCGGGGACGTCAACGCGGCGCTGGTGCGCGCCGGTGTACGCGTACGGGCCTTCGGCGTCGAACGTGCCTCGCTGGAGGACGCCTTCGTCGCACTCACCGGAGAGGGATTCGATGTCGCAGGCTGAACTCACGGCGGTCCCGGTATCCCGCGCACCGCGCCGCGCGCTGTGGAGCCTCGGGATCCTCCGCTCCGAACTGGCCACCACCTTCCGCCGCTGGCGCACGCTGTCCCTGCTCGGGGTGCTCGCGGCCGTGCCCGTCCTCATCGGGATCGCCGTCCGGATCGAGACGGGCGACGGTGCGCGCGGCGGGCCCGGCGGCGGGGGCGGCCCCGCCTTCCTCTCCCAGGTCACCAACAACGGGCTGTTCCTGGTCTTCGCGGCCCTCTCCGCGACGCTCCCCGTCTTCCTCCCGATGGCCGTCGGCGTCATCGCGGGGGACTCCGTCGCGGGCGAGGCGAGCGGCGGCACGCTGCGCTATCTGCTGGTGGCCCCGGCGGGCCGCACCCGGCTGCTGCTCGCGAAGTACGCGTCCGTGCTGGTGTTCTGCCTGGTCGCCACCCTGGTCGTGGCGGCATCCGCGCTCGCGGCCGGCGCGCTGCTCTTCCCCGTCGGTGACGTCACGACGATCTCGGGGACCCGGATCGGCTTCGGCGAGGGACTCGTGAGGGCCGGGCTGATCGCGGTCGCGGTGGCGGTCTCCCTCACCGGCTTCGCGGCGCTGGGCCTCTTCGTCTCGACGCTCACCGACAGCGGGATCGCGGCGATGGCGGCCACCGTCGGGGTGCTGATCACCGTGCAGATCCTGGACGCGATGCCGCAGCTGGACGCGGTGCACCCGTATCTCTTCCCGCACTACTGGATGTCCTTCACGGACCTGCTCCGCGACCCGGTGTACGGGGACGAGGTGGCCAGGAACCTGGGCCTTCAGGCCCTGTACGCGGCGGTGTTCGGCTCCGCGGCCTGGGCGCGCTTCACGACGAAGGACATCACCGTCTGAGACGGGGGACGTCGTTCTCCGGTGCGAGGGACGCCGGCGTCCGAGGGGCCCGGCACGGTCCGTCCGTACCGTCGGCCGGTCGAGCCGTCCCCCGATCGGCTCGTCGCGGCACGAACGGCACGAACGGTGCGCTGCGCGGAACGTCACGACACGGTACGTTCCGTTTCCAGCCTGGTCATTGTTCGACTTTTGGCGACGACCTGTCAATAAGCGGTGGGCGGAATCCCCCTATGCTCACCGAATGATCACATCGCCGAGTTCCCTGCGTCGTAGCGAGAGGTCACGACGGGCGACCCTGGACGCTGCCCTGGAACTGTGCACGGAGAAGGGGTACGGCCGGGTCACCGTGGAGGCCATCGCGGCCCGGGCCGGCGTGAGCAAGAAGACGATCTACCGCTGGTGGCCGTCGAAGGTCGCCGTGATACTGGAGGCCTTCACCCGGGTGGTCGTGGGTGTCACGCCGTTCGTGGAGACGGGTGACATCGCCGCCGACCTCCGGGCGCACATCAACGGTCTGGTGAGGCTGCTGTCGACACCGCCGTACGGCCCGGCCTACTCCGGGATCCTGTCGGAGATGCATCACGACGAGGGGCTCGCCCGGGCGGTCCGTGAGCAGCTGGTCACCCCCCGCTTCGAGGCGGCCGTGGAGCGCCTGCGGCGCGCGCAGGAGCAGGGGCAGGTGCCGGCCGGCGCCGATCTGCCGCTCGCGGTGGAGCTGCTCTACGGCCCGGTCTACTACCGCCATGTGCTGCGCAAGCCGCCGCAGGACGAGTCGACCGTCGCCGCGCTGGTGGCCCACGTCCTGCGGTCCCTCACCGCCGGTGACCCTCCGGCGGACGCTCCGGAGGGCAGCCCCGGCCGCGTCCCCGGTCAGGGGCGCGCTCCCGGTCAGGGGCGCGTCAGCTGAAGAAGACCTTCGCCCGGGCCGCCGCCCCGGTGTCGGTCAGCACGTCGCCCGGCCTGGTGCCGTTGCCCAGCAGCACCCCGCCCCAGTGCATCCCGAGGTAGCGCGCCGAGTTCCGCAGGGTTCCGGCCAGGGGGTCGGCGACCTCCGGTTCGGTGTCCGCGAGCGCGGTGACGCCCCACAGGGTCTTCCCGGCCATCCGCTGCTTGAAGTCGACGCCCGGGGCCTCCAGCCAGCCCGACCAGTGGTCCAGGTAGCGCTTGGTGGAGGTGGAGACCGCGTACCAGTACAGCGGTGAGGCGATGACCACGTCGGTGGCGGCCAGCGTGGCCTCAAGCAGCGTCGCCGCGTTGCCCGTCGGGGTGTAGTGGCCGTCCGCGTGCCGCCGGTCCTCGAAGTCGGGCAGCGGCAGTTCCCGCAGATCCAGCCACTGCTGCTCCGTACCGGCGGGGAGCTGCTCGGCCGCGAGCCTGGCCAGCGTCTCGGTGTTGCCGCCGGTGCGGCTGCTGCCGAGCAGGAAGAGGAAGTTGCGCGTGGTCATGCCATGCCCCCAATTGAATGCATACGGCTTTTACCGGCGTACGCATCATATGCATGTGCATGAAGTTTTGGCAGATGTTTTTCGGACGTCCGCCCCGTGGGTCGCTCAGGCCGGTGCCCCGCGCTCAGGCGAACAGCCGCTCCAGGACCACCGCGACACCGTCGTCCGCGTTCGAGAGGGTGATCTCGTCGGCGGCGGCCCGCAGCTCCGCGTGCGCGTTCGCCATCGCCACCCCGTGGCCCGCGCGGCGGAACATGGGCAGGTCGTTGGGCATGTCGCCGAACGCCACCGCACCGGCCGGATTGCGGTCCAGCAGCCCCGCCGCCAGGTCGATGCCGGTGCCCTTGTCCACGCCGAACGGCGCCAGCTCCACCGTGCCCGGGCCGGCCATCGTGACGGACGCCAGATCGCCCACCGCGCCACGGGCCGCGCCCGCCAGTTCGTCGTCCGTCAGCTCCGGGTGGCGTATCAGGACCTTGATGACGGGCGCCGCCCACAGCTCCGCCCGATGCCCGGCGCGCTGGGCGGGGAGCGAGGGGTGCGGCATGCGGTAGCCGGGCTCGATCAGGGTCCGGCCGTCGGCGCCGTCCTGGTCGACCGCCGCGAACACCTGGCCCACCTCGGCCTCGATCTTGCCGAGCGCGGTGTCGGCCAGCTCCCGGTCCAGCGTCACCGAGCGCACCATCCGGCCCGCCCCGGCGTCGTAGACCTGCGCGCCCTGCCCGCAGACCACCAGCCCGTCGTAGCCGAGGTCCGCGAGCAGGGCGCGTATGCCGGGCACCGCGCGGCCCGTGACGATCAGGTGCTGTGCGCCGGCCGACGCGGCGCGGGCGAGAGCGGCGCGGGAGCGGGCGCTCACGGTGTCGTCGGAACGCAGCAGTGTGCCGTCCAGATCGGTGGCGACGAGGGTGTGTGCGGCGGGTGGCGTGACCATGGGGTCAGCCTAGAGAGATCGCCTTTCCGTCGTACGCCGCTGACCTGCGCGGACGGTCGGCTCCCGTCACTGGACGCAGAATTCGTTGCCCTCCGGGTCCAGGAGCACGTGCCACGTCCCGCCGGGCTCCTCGACGGTCCGCAGCGCGCTCGCGCCCAGCCGGACCAGCCGTTCCGCCTCCGCGTCGCGCTGCCCGGGGGCCGCGTGGACGTCCAGGTGCAGGCGGTTCTTCACCGTCTTGACCTCCGGTACGCGCTGGAAGAGCAGCCTGCGGCCGTGTCCGGCGCCGCTCTTCTCGTCGTACGGGTCGTCCGGGTGCCGCACCGCGGCGAGATCGCGCCACGCGCGGCGCCCGTGCGACTCGACCGTGAGGGCCTCGGGCACCGCCCCGGCGCCGAGCAGTTCCACGATCAGCGGGCTGTTGTCCTCCACGACGTAACCGAGGGCCTCGGCCCAGAAGTCGGCCTGGGCGTGCGGGTCTCCGGCATCGATGACGAGCTTCCAGTGCAGAGTCATGGAAACCGTTTATACTGGTTACATGAATGAGGGGGCAACGGGCACGCCGGAACCGGGACTGATTCTTCGTACACCCAGGGGCCGTGCTTTCCGCTTCGACCCGGGCGCCCTCTGTCTGGAGCTGCTGCTCACCAGCGATCCCGGCGGGCTGCCGTGGAGCCTGGAGACCCTGCGCGAACCCGCCGACCTGCTGCGGTGGGCGGGGGAGAGCCGGCTGCCGGACGGGCCCCGGCTCTCCGTGGACGCCGCGGATCTGGACCGCGCCCGTGAGCTGCGGGGCGCGCTCTGGCGGATGACGATCGCCCGCGCCCGGGGCGAGGAGCTCGCGCCGGGCGACACGGACGTGGTGAACGAGGCGGCGGCCAGGACCCCGCTGGTGCCCGCCATGACCCCCGGCGGGGAGCGGACCTGGGCTGCGGCCGGAGCGACAGGCACCGCGATGCTGTCGGTGGTCGCGCGGGACGCGGTGGACCTGTTCACCGGGCCGTACGCCCACCGGATCAGGGTCTGCGAGGCCCACAACTGCGCCCTGCACTTCGTCGACACCTCACGCCCCGGCCGGCGCCGCTGGTGCGCGATGGGCCGCTGCGGGAACCGCAACAAGGTACGGGCGCACCGCGCCCGGACGGCCGGGCCCGGCGACGCCGGGGAGTGAGGGGAGAGCCGTCACGCCGGCCCTCCGGGTTCAGCGCGGCGGGCAGGCCGCGCAGACGTGTTCGCCGCACGCGGCCAGCAGTTTCCCGGCCGCCGCGCTCACCGCCGGATCGGCGTCCGCGGCCAGCCGCTCGGCCGTCGCCCGGCCGGCCAGGACCGCCCGGTGCGCGTCCCTGGTCCACTCCGGGTGGTGCGCGTGACCGTGCGCCAGGATCGTCCCCAGCAGCGCCAGCACCCCGGCGCGGTCCTTCACGGTCTCCATGGCGGCGAGTTCCCACAGGAACGGCACCGTGGCGACCGTCGCGTCGAACGCGGCCATCGCGCCGATCCACCGCCCCAGGTCGCTCAGCGCGTCCTCGGCCGACTCGCTGTCGCCCCACGCGATCCGTGACAGCGTCCCGGGGACCTGGGACGCGGAGCCCTGGGCATGGCGGAGCTCATGCCACGGAACGTGCCTCATGTCCTTCAGGATCGTCCCCATCCGGGCACTCAATCAGCCTTTGCGGGTGCCGTCCACCATGCCTGCGGTACTCATCGGATCGGCTTCCACCGGCCCGTTCAGCACCGCCAGACACCGCCGCACCGCGTCGCCGTCACCGGCGTGTGCGATCAGCCCCACATGGTTGTCGGGCCGGACCACGACGACGGTGTCCCCGTCGACGCCGTACGCCGCACGGGCGAGCCCCTCCCGGTCGTGCAGGGCGCCCTGTGCGGCGGCCGCCGTTCCGGGTTCCGGGGCGTCGGGCCCGTACACCTGGAAGGTCCGCACCGCGTCGCCGTGCGCGGCGGCCGCCTCCCGCAGTGCGCGTTCCGTGCCCGCCCCGAAGCCCAGCACCGTGATGTGCGGGCCCGCGAAGGCGCGGAACAGGCGGGTGGGCGCACCGGTCGCCGCCTCCGCGCAGGGCGCGTCCGGGGCGCGGTCGCCCGACCGTACGGGGCCGGTGTCGCCGGACCGCGCCAGGGAGCTCCACCGGTAGCCGCGGCCGGGCCCGGCCGCCGACGGGGTGACCGCGGTGTCCAGCCCGCCGCCCGGCTTCCTGATCGCCTCCAGCGTGGCCCGCAGCCGCTCCGAGGTGAGGTCCAGCGTCTGCGCCGCGACCGGCAGCCGCTCCTCCTCGTAGGTGTCCAGCAGCGCGGTGCCCGCCCGTCCGCGCAGCACCTGGGCGAGCTTCCAGCCGAGGTTGAAGGCGTCCTGGATGCCGGTGTTCATGCCCAGCCCGCCCGCGATGGCGTGCACATGGGCGGCGTCCCCGGCCAGCAGGACCCGGCCCACCCGGTAGCGCTCCGCCAGACGCACGTTGACCCGGTACGTCGAGAGCAGCGTTGCCTCGGTGAGGTGCGCCGCCGGGAGCCGGGTGTGCCGGGCGAAGAGCCGCCGGAAACCTTCGGGGGTGGGGGCGAGCGGCCGGCCGTCCGCGCCGCGCTCCGGGCCCGCCTGGAACCACCAGCCCGCCCGGGTGCCGGGGATGGGGCAGAGCATGACCGCGCCGTCCTCGTCGAACCACTGGTGCCAGATGCCCCGGTCCAGGACGCCCGGGGTGATCTCGACGTCGCCGCAGACCATGGCCTGCTCCTCGTCCGTCTCCCCGTCGAACGGGACGCCGAGCAGCTTCCGTACGCGGCTGTGGGCGCCGTCGCAGCCCACCACGTACCGCGCGCCGGCTACGGATCCGTCGGCGAAGGTGACGGTCACCGCGGCGCCGTCGTCGGTGAGGCCCAGGACCTCGGTGCCCGTCTCCACCGCCACGCCGTACCCGGCCAGACGGTCGCGCAGGATCTCCTCCAGCCGCCACTGGGCGATCAGCTGCCCCCGGTCGTACGGCGCGTCCGGCGTCGGCGAGGAACCGGCGTACGGGTCGGCGTCGGCGACCGGCACACCGTCGCGGTACTTGCGCATCGGCAGCGGCGGCGAACCCGCCGCCAGCACCGCGTCGAGCACCCCCAGGTCCTCCAGCACCTCCAGGGAGCGGGGGTCGGGGCCCTTGGCGCGCGAACTGCGCGGGTACTGAGGCGCCTTGTCCACGACCCGGACGGCGATGCCGCGCCTGGCCAGATCGCAGGCCAGGGTCAGTCCGGTCGGGCCCGCGCCCACGATCAGTACGTCGGTCATGCCTGCTCCTCGGTCGCGTCTCCTGGCACCCCAGGAGAACGCAACCGAGTTAAAAAAGCAACCGAGTAACTATTTGATGGCCGGAGTGTCCGCGTCCGGCGCCGAAGCGGAAGCCGTTCCGACGGGCGCTCCCGCCTCCGCCGCCCGTACGGCCAGCCGCAGGGCCTCCGCCCTCGTGCGCCGAGCCGTCCGCAGCGCGTCCCAGGTCAGCAGCATCAGCGCCACCCAGACCAGGGCGAAGCCGGCCCAGCGCTCGGGCGGCATCTCCTCATGGAAGTAGAGGATGCCGAGCGCGAACTGGAACACCGGCGCCAGATACTGCAGCAGCCCCAGGACGGAGAGCGGCACCCGGATCGCCGCGGCGCCGAAGCAGACCAGCGGGATCGCCGTGACGAGCCCGGTCGCGGCGAGCAGGGCCCCGTGCCCCGCGCCCCCGGCCAGGAACGTGGCGTCACCGCTCGCCCCGAGCCACAGCAGGAACCCGAGCGCGGGCAGGAACAGCACGGCGGTCTCGGCGGCCAGCGACTCCAGGCCGCCCATGTTGACCTTCTTCTTCACCAGGCCGTACGTCGCGAAGGAGAACGCCAGCACCAGCGAGATCCACGGCGGCTGCCCGTAGCCGATCGCCAGCACGAGCACCGCCGCGAAGCCGGTCGCCACCGCCGTCCACTGCACCGGCCTCAGCCGCTCACCGAGCAGCAGGACACCCATGGCGATCGTGACCAGCGGGTTGATGAAGTAGCCGAGGGACGCCTCGACGACATGCCCGTTGTTGACGGACCAGATGTAGAGGCCCCAGTTGACCGAGATGACCGTCGCGGCGAGCGCGATCAGCCCCAGCCTGCGGGGCTGCCGTATCAGCTCGCCGATCCACGCCCAGCGGCGCAGGAACAGCAGGGCGATGCCGACGACGCCCAGCGACCACACCATCCGGTGGGCGAGGATCTCCACCGCCCCCGACGGTTCCAGCAGCGGCCAGAACAGGGGCACGAGGCCCCACATCCCGTACGCGCCGATTCCGTACAGCAGGCCGGCCCGCTGTTCGTTCTTCCCCTTCACGGGCCCTCCCGGCGTTCCTGCGGCTTCTGCGACGGCGAGCCGCCGACTGCACGACGGTAGCGCCGGAAGAGCCCCCTGTCATTGCCGTCTCATGGAAACGGTCGTGACGGGCCGAGGGGTGCCCGCTCAGGCGGCGGCGACCGCCGAGGCGACCGTCTCGGCCAGCGGGGTGGTCGGCCGGCCGATCAGGCGGGCCAGGTCGCCGCTGGTGCCGGCGAGCAGGCCGCGTGCGACGGCCTCGTCGACGTCGACGAGGATCGCGGCGAAGGACTCGGGCAGCCCGGCCCCGACGAGGACCTCCTGGTGCACGGCGGCCGGGACCCGGTTGTACGTGATCTCCTTGCCGGTGGCCTCGGCGACCGTCGCCGCGTACTCGTCCAGAGACCAGGCGGTGTCACCGCTCAGCTCGTACGCCGCGCCGAGGTGGCCCTCGCCGGTGAGGACGGCGACGGCCGCGGCTGCGTAGTCCGCCCGGGTGGCGGAGGCGATGCGCCCGTCACCCGCGTTGCCGATGACGGCGCCGTGCTCCAGGACCGGGCCCAGGTTCGCCGTGTAGTTCTCGGTGTACCAGCCGTTGCGCAGGAAGGTGTGGGGGAGTCCCGAGTCGAGGATCAGCTGCTCGGTGGCCTTGTGCTCCTCGGCCAGCAGGAAGTCGGCGTCGGGGCCGCCCAGGATCCCGGTGTACGCGAGCTGCGCGACCCCGGCCTCGTTCGCGGCGTCGATCACCGCGGTGTGCTGCGCGACCCGCTTTCCGACCTCGCTGCCCGAGATCAGCAGGACGCGGTCACCGGACCGGAACGTGCCGGCGAGCGTCTCGGGGCGGTCGTAGTCGGCGACACGGAGCTCGACGCCGCGGGCGGCGAGCGGGGCGGCCTTCTCCTTGTCGCGGACGACGGCGACGACCTGGTCGGCCGGGACCGCGTCGAGCAGCTGCTCGATGACGAGGCGGCCGAGGGCTCCGGTGGCTCCCGTGACGACGATGCTCATGGGGTTCTCTCCTGGGGGGCGCTGATCATGCTGCGAGTGGAACAGGACTCACCCTAGGAGGTGTACTAACTCTGCGAAAGTACCCACTTTGAAGTAAGGTACTGGTATGATCGTAAGTATCCTGGACGAAGTGGGCGGCCGCCGCCCGGACGTCAACCAGCAGAACTGTCCCTCCCGGCTGGTCCTCGAACACGTCACCAGCCGGTGGGGTGTGCTCGTGCTGGCCGCGCTGCTGGAGCGCTCGTACCGGTTCAGCGAACTGCGCCGCACCGTCGGCGGCGTCAGCGAGAAGATGCTGGCCCAGACCCTCCAGACGCTGGAGCGCGACGGGTTCGTGCACCGGGACGCGAAGCCGGTGATCCCGCCCCGCGTGGACTACTCGCTGACCCCCCTCGGCAGGGAGGCCGCCGACCAGGTCTGGGCGCTGGCCCGCTGGGCGGAGCAGCGGCTGGACACGGTGGAGGACTCCCGCCGGGCATACGACGAGGCCCGGAACCAGTCGGCTCCGGGCCCCGGCGTGCGGGTGTGACGGCGGCTCAGCCGACCACGGTCCAGGTGTCACTGCCCGCCAGCAGCGTGCTCAGATCACCCTTGCCGTGCTGCTCGATCGCGGCGTCGAGCTGATCGGACATGAGGGCGTCGTACACCGGGCGCTCCACACTGCGCAGCACGCCGATGGGCGTGTGGTGCAGGGTGTCGGCATCGGCCAGCCGGGACAGCGCGAACGCCGTCGTGGGGCTGGGGTTGTGGGCGTCGTGGACGAGGACCTGCGACTGGTTCTCCTCGGTGACGGCGACGACGCTCAGGTCGCCCGTGATCGCGTCGCGCACGACCCCCTTGGAGTTGTCCGCGCCGAACAGGATCGGCCGGCCGTGCTCCAGGCGGATGACCGCCTCCTCCGCCCGCTCCTTGTCCTTGAGCACCTCGAAGGCGCCGTCGTTGAAGATGTTGCAGTTCTGGTAGATCTCCACCAGCGCGGTGCCCGGATGGTCGGCGGCCGCGCGCAGCACGCTCGTGAGGTGCTTGCGGTCGGAGTCCACCGTGCGGGCGACGAAGGAGGCTTCGGCGCCCAGGGCGAGGGAGACCGGGTTGAAGGGGGCGTCGAGCGAGCCCATCGGCGTCGACTTGGTGATCTTGCCGACCTCGGAGGTCGGGCTGTACTGCCCCTTGGTGAGCCCGTAGATCCGGTTGTTGAACAGCAGGATCTTGAGGTTGACGTTGCGGCGCAGGGCGTGGATCAGGTGGTTCCCGCCGATGGACAGCGCGTCGCCGTCACCGGTGACGACCCAGACGGACAGATCGCGGCGTGAGGTGGCCAGGCCCGTCGCGATGGACGGGGCGCGGCCGTGGATGGAGTGCATCCCGTACGTGTTCATGTAGTACGGGAAGCGGGACGAGCAGCCGATGCCGGAGACGAACGTGATGTTCTCCTTGGCCAGCCCCAGTTCGGGCATGAAGCCCTGCACCGCCGCGAGGACCGCGTAGTCACCGCAGCCCGGGCACCAGCGCACCTCCTGGTCGGACTTGAAGTCCTTCATGGACTGCTTGCCCTCGGCCTTGGGGACGAGCTGGAGGAGTTCGTTGGCGTCAGGCATCGATGGCCTCCTTGAGGGCGGTGGCGAGCTGCTCGGCCTTGAAGGGCATTCCGTTGACCTGGTTGTAACTCCGGGCGTCCACGAGGTACTCGGCCCGCAGCAGCAGGGCCAGCTGCCCGAGGTTCATCTCCGGGACCACGACCTTGTCGTAACGCCTCAGCACCTCACCGAGATTCCGCGGGAACGGGTTGAGATGGCGCAGATGGGCCTGCGCGATCGTCTCCCCGGCCGCGCGGAGCCGGCGCACGGCCGCCGTGATCGGCCCGTACGTCGAACCCCAGCCCAGGACCAGCGTCGTCGCGCCGGCCGGGTCGTCGACCTCCACGTCGGGGACCTGGATGCCGTCGACCTTCGCCTGCCGGGTGCGGACCATGAAGTCGTGGTTGGCCGGGTCGTACGAGATGTTCCCCGTGCCGTCCTGCTTCTCGATCCCGCCGATCCGGTGCTCCAGACCGGGGGTGCCGGGCACCGCCCAGGGGCGGGCCAGCGTCTCCGGGTCGCGCTTGTACGGCCAGAACACCTCGGTGCCGTCGGCCAGTTCGTGGTTCGGCCCGGTCGCGAACTGTGTCCGCAGATCCGGGAGGCTGTCGATCTCCGGGATCCGCCACGGCTCGGAGCCGTTCGCCAGGTAGCCGTCCGAGAGCAGGAACACCGGGGTCCGGTAGGTCAGCGCGATCCGGGCGGCGTCCAGAGCCGCGTCGAAGCAGTCCGCCGGGGTCCTCGGCGCCACGATCGGGACCGGCGCCTCACCGTTGCGCCCGTACATGGCCTGGAGCAGGTCGGCCTGCTCGGTCTTGGTCGGCAGACCCGTCGAGGGGCCGCCGCGCTGGATGTCGATGATCAGCAGCGGCAGCTCCAGCGACACCGCGAGACCGATCGTCTCCGACTTCAGCGCCACACCCGGACCCGACGTGGTCGTCACCCCCAGGGATCCGCCGAACGCCGCACCGAGCGCCGCCCCGATCCCGGCGATCTCGTCCTCCGCCTGGAACGTCCGCACACCGAAGTTCTTGTGCTTGCTGAGCTCGTGCAGGATGTCGGACGCCGGAGTGATCGGATACGACCCCAGATACACCGGCAGATCGGCCAGCCGGCCCGCCGCGATCAGCCCGTACGACAAAGCCAGGTTCCCCGAGATATTGCGGTACGTGCCCGTCGGGAAAGCCTGCGACGCGGGAGCCACCTCGTACGAGACGGCGAAATCCTCCGTCGTCTCCCCGAAATTCCAGCCCGCGCGGAAAGCCGCCACATTCGCCTCGGCGATCTCCGGCTTCCTGGCGAACTTCGACCGGAGGAATGTCTCCGTCCCCTCGGTCGGACGGTTGTACATCCAGGACAACAGCCCGAGCGCGAACATGTTCTTCGACCGCTCGGCCTCCTTACGGGAAAGCCCGAACTCCTTCAATGCCTCGATGGTCAAGGTCGTCAACGGCACAGGATGCACGTTGTACGCATCGAGCGAACCGTCCTCGAGCGGCGATTCGGCGTAACCGACTTTCGCCATCGGGCGTTTCGTGAACTCGTCCGTGTTCACGATGATGTCGGCCCCGCGCGGCACATCGGCGATATTCGCCTTCAGCGCCGCGGGATTCATCGCGACCAGCACATTGGGCGCGTCGCCCGGGGTCAGGATGTCGTGGTCCGCGAAATGCAGCTGGAACGAGGACACACCCGGCAGCGTGCCTGCGGGCGCCCGGATCTCGGCCGGGAAGTTGGGCAGCGTGGACAGGTCGTTGCCGAACGACGCGGTCTCCGACGTGAACCGGTCACCCGTCAACTGCATGCCGTCGCCCGAGTCACCCGCGAAACGGATGATCACCCGGTCCAGGCGGCGGATTTCCTTCTCGGTGGCACCCGTACGATCAATGTGCGGGGCGCGCTGCTCCCCGACGACAGCCTCGCTGGCCTCATCGGACTTTCCGGCTGGGCTACTGACCTGGCTGGTCACTGAACTGGACCTCCCTCGGGGCGGCGGCTCGGGACCCGCCGACCCGCCGGCGGTCCAGGCCCCACCCTACTTCTGTAAGGGTCGCCTTCCTCGGACCGGTCATATGGTGGACGCGTTTTCGGGACATGAATGCGTCACGCTTTGCCATATTTTTCCGGACCCTTCGGTCACTGGGCGAGCCGTCCGGCTCTCATCCTTTCGTCCTAGGCATCGGGGAAGCCTTCGCCACCCCGCCGGCGGATCATCCAGATCATCGCGAGTCGATCATCGCGTTGTCATGAGTTCAGATAAGTGAGAACGGCGAGAACACGCCGGTGATCCCCGTCACTGGGTGACAGGCCGAGTTTCAGAAAGATGTTGCTGACGTGCTTCTCCACGGCTCCGTCACTGACGACCAGCTGTCGGGCGACGGCCGAATTCGTACGCCCCTCCGCCATCAGACCGAGGACCTCCCGCTCGCGCGGCGTGAGCCCCGCCAGCACGTCCTGCTTGCGGCTGCGGCCCAGCAGCTGGGCCACCACCTCGGGGTCCAGGGCGGTCCCGCCCTTCGCCACCCGCACGACGGCGTCCACGAACTCCCGGACCTCGGCGACCCGGTCCTTCAGGAGGTAGCCCACCCCACGGCTGCTGCCGGCCAGCAGCTCGGTGGCGTACTGCTCCTCGACGTACTGCGAGAGCACCAGCACCCCGATGTCCGGGTAGTCCTTGCGCAGCCGCACCGCCGCCCGTACGCCTTCGTCGGTGTGGGTCGGCGGCATCCGCACGTCGGCGACCACCACGTCCGGCAGCGCGTCCTGCCCCGCGAGGTCGCTCACCGTCTTGAGCAGCGCCTCCGCGTCCCCGACCCCGGCGACGACATCGTGCCCGAGGTCGGTCAGCAGCCGGGTGAGTCCCTCCCGGAGCAGCACCGAGTCCTCGGCGATGACGACCCGCACTCTTTCCTCCACGACGTTGTGTCCCCCACTGTCGGTGTTCCTGCCCGACGCTCTGCGCGGGCGCGTGTCTGTCCAGCATTCCAGCATCGGCGCCCGTATGGGCCCGCACCAGCGGTTCCGTCCCCGGCGGACGCGCCGCAGTGCCCCGGCCGCCGGGTGAGGGCGGCCGGGGCACTGCGGCTTCGGAGGTTCAGCCTCGCCAGGGCAGCTCGGCTGTGACGGTCGTCGGACCGCCGGCGGGTGACTCGACGACGAGGATGCCGTCCACCGCGTCCAGCCGCTCCGTCAGGCCGGCCAGACCGCTGCCCGTCGACACCCCGGCACCGCCGCGCCCGTCGTCCGTGACCTGGAGCATCAGCCGGTCCGCCGCCCGCCACACGTCGACCGAGGCACGGGTGGCCCGGGCGTGCTTGCTGACGTTCTGGAGGAGCTCGGAGACGGTGAAGTACGCGATGCCCTCGATGGCCTGCGCGGGCCGCGACTCCAGGTCCACCACCACCTTCACGGGGACGGTGCAGCGGGAGGCGATGGCGGAGAGTGC
>NZ_JAERUC010000163.1 GCF_016745505.1 Streptomyces silvae
GGAGGCCGGGTTCCCCGCGCGGGGAACCCGGCCTCCTGTGTGTACCTACCGCTGTGTACCTACGGCGTCAGTGGGCCACCGGCACGAAGACCGCGAGCTCCGCGGCGAGCTCCTCGTGGACCCGTGCCTTGAGCAGGGTGCCCTCCGGGGTGTGCTCCTCGGAGATCACCTCGCCCTCGGCGTGCACCCGGGAGACGAGCGCACCCTGGATGTAGGGCACGAGCGCCTCGATCTCCACGGACGGCCGGGGCAGTTCGGCGTCGATGAGCGCGAGCAGCTCGTCGATACCGGCGCCGGTCCGCGCCGACACCGCGATCGCGTGCTTCTCCGTGCGCAGCAGGCGCTGCAGCACGAGCGGGTCGGCCGCGTCCGCCTTGTTGATCACGACGATCTCGCGTACGTCGACCGCGCCGACCTCCCGGATCACCTGGCGTACGGCGGCGAGCTGCTCCTCCGGCACCGGGTGGGAGCCATCCACCACGTGCAGGATCAGGTCGGACTCGCCGACCTCCTCCATGGTGGAGCGGAACGCCTCGACCAGGTGGTGCGGCAGGTGCCGCACGAACCCGACGGTGTCGGCCAGGGTGTAGATCCGGCCGCTCGGCGTCTCGGCCCGGCGCACGGTCGGGTCGAGGGTCGCGAACAGGGCGTTCTCCACGAGGACACCCGCGCCGGTGAGCCGGTTGAGCAGCGAGGACTTCCCCGCGTTGGTGTATCCGGCGATCGCCACCGAGGGCACCTTGTTGCGCTTGCGTTCCTGGCGCTTGATCTCCCGGCCGGTCTTCATCTCCGCGATCTCCCGGCGCATCTTCGCCATCTTCTCGCGGATCCGACGCCGGTCCGTCTCGATCTTGGTCTCACCGGGACCACGGGTGGCCATGCCGCCACCGCCGCTGGAACCGCCGCCGCCCATCTGCCGGGAGAGCGACTGACCCCAGCCGCGCAGGCGCGGGAGCATGTACTGCATCTGTGCCAGCGACACTTGCGCCTTGCCCTCACGGGACTTGGCGTGCTGGGCGAAGATGTCGAGGATCAGCGCGGTCCTGTCGACCACCTTGACCTTGACGACGTCTTCCAGGTGGATCAGCTGGCCGGGGCTGAGCTCACCGTCGCAGACGACGGTGTCGGCCCCGGATTCGAGAACGATGTCACGCAGCTCCAGCGCCTTGCCCGAGCCGATGTAGGTCGCCGGGTCGGGCTTGTCGCGCCGCTGGAACACGGCGTCGAGCACCTGCGCGCCCGCCGTCTCGGCGAGGGCCGCGAGCTCCGCGAGGGAGATCTCCGCGTCGTGGACGGTCCCCGATGTCCAGACACCGACGAGCACCACACGCTCCAGGCGCAGCTGCCGGTACTCGACCTCGGTGACGTCCTCGAGCTCGGTGGAGAGGCCCGCCACGCGGCGCAGTGCCGCGCGCTCGGAACGGTCGAGCTGCTCGCCGTCCCGCTCTCCGTCGATCTCCTGGCTCCAGGCGACGTCCTCTTCCATCAGGGCGTCGGCCCGAAGGCTCTCGGTGAGGCTCTCGGAGGTGGCTTCCGTGGCGCTCTGCGCGTCCTGCGCGTCCTGGGGAAGAGAAGAAGAGGAGGTCATTGGATCCTTACGTCGATAGAAGTCTGCTTCGTCAGTCACAACGCGTGATCCCGCCGGAAGATTCCCCTGGGGGGACCACCGGCCGGCCGCCGTGCCGACGACGTCGATAGTGGCATGTCCCCGCCCGGATCGTCACTCGGGTTTCGGTGCCCGCGCGGGCCCCTGCCCGCCCGCGGCGCTCCGGGGTGTCTCGGTGCGCCAGTCCGGGTGTCCGGGCATCGGCGGGGTCTTCGTGCCGTACAGCCAGCCGTCGAAGAACGCCGTCAGGTCCCGCCCCGCAACCCTCGACGCCAGCTCCGTGAACTGCCGGGTGGTCGCCGAACCGTCGCGGTGGACCCGCACCCAGGTCCGCTCCAGCCGGTCGAAGGCCGCTTCGCCGATCTCCTCACGCAGCGCGTACAGGATGAGCGCGCTCCCGTCGTAGACGACCGGCCTGAACAGGCTGATCTTGTGGTCGGGGGTGGGCGCGTCGGGGCGGGCGGGCGGGCCGCCCGCCGCGCGCCAGGTGTCGGAGCGGGCGTACGCCTCGCGCATCCGCCGCTCCATGGGCTTCTGGGCGTGCTCCTCGGCGTAGCGGGCCTCGTACCAGGTGGCGTGTCCCTCGTTGAGCCAGAGGTCGGACCAGGACTGCGGGGAGACGCTGTTGCCGAACCACTGGTGGGCGAGCTCGTGCACCATGACGGAGTCGACGTACCACTCCGGGTATCCGGTCCCGGTGAACAGGGAGCGTTCGAAGAGCGAGAGGGTCTGTGTCTCCAGCTCGAAGCCCGTCTCGGTGTCGGCGACCAGGAGTCCGTACGTCTCGAAGGGGTACGGACCGACCTGCTTCTCCATCCAGTCCAGCTGTGCCGGGGTCTTCTTCAGCCAGGGCTCCAGCTTCGCGCGGTCGGCGGTGGGCACCACGTCGCGTACCGGCAGTCCGCGCGGCCCGGTGCGGTGGAGGACGGCGGAACGGCCGATGGACACCTGGGCGAGCTCCGTCGCCATGGGGTGCTCGGTGCGGTAGGTCCAGGTGGTCGTGTCCCCGTCGTCCCGCTTGCCGCCGGGAAGACCTCCCGCCACGACCGTGAGGTTCTTCGGCGCGGTCACCCGGAAGGTGAAGAACGCCTTGTCGGCGGGGTGGTCGTTGCCGGGGAACACCCGGTGCGCGGCGTCGGCCTGGTTCGCCATGGCGAGACCGTCGGCGGTCGGCACCCAGCCCCCGTTGGCCTTGTCGCCCGAGGGATCGCTCGTGTGCCGGACGGTGATGCGCACGGGCATCCCGGCCGGGAGGCGGGAGGGTGTCTCGACGACCAGGTCCTCCCCCGCGGTGGCGAAGTCCGCGTGCAGACCGTTGACTTCGACCGAGCGGACGGCACCCCGCGCGAAGTCGAGGTTGATCCGCTCCAGCGGTGCGGTGGTCCGCGCGTCGATGGTGGTGACGGCGTCGAGGGGCTCGGTGTTGCGGCCCTTGTAGGTGAGCGAGATGTCGTACGAGAGGACGTCGTAGCCCGGGTTGCCGAGGTGAGGGAAGAGACGGTCCCCGATGCCGAGCGGTTGCGGCGCGGGCAGGGTGGCGGCGACGAGGGTGACCGACGCGGTGGCCAGCAGAGCGGCGCGCAGTCGGCGGGAGGTGAGCGGCATGGACTACGGCTACCAGCGCGCACCGGTCGCACAGGGGCGGCGCGCGCCGCACCACCCGAACGGGGTCGCCGGGGAGCGGCAGGGAGAGCCAGGGGGCGGGTGGTCAGCCCGTGGCGGCGGGCTGCTGGGCGCGGCTCACGTCGTACACCCCGGGCACGTCGCGCATCGCCCGCATGAGGCCCGGCAGCCCTGCCGCGTCCGGCAGCTGGAGCGTGTAGGTGTGCCGGACGCGCTGTTCGCTCGGCGGCTCGACGGTCGCCGAGACGATGGCGGCCTCAGCCGTCGCGATGGCCTCGGTGAGGTCGGCGAGGAGCCGGGGCCGTCCGAAGGACTCGGCGACGAGGGTGACCCGGTAGTCGGGGGTGTCGCTCCGGTCGTCCGGGGTGTTCCAGCGGGCCCCGACGGCCGCCCGGCCGATCGCCCGCATCCTGGCCACCGCGGGACACTCCTCGCGGTGCACGGTGACGGACCCCCCGCGCACGGTGAACCCGACGATGCCGTCCGGCGGGACGGGGGTGCAGCAGCCGGCGAGCCGGACGGGCGCGCCCGGAGTGTCGACGGCCACGGTGGGGGCCCGCCCGGCCGGCCTGCCCCTGCTGCCCGACGGCTCGTCCGCGGGCTGGACCTGGGGCCTCGGTGCGTCGGGCCGGCTCTTGTGAGGCCCTTGCGCGCCGTCCGGGTGGGCGTCGAGCCATGCCGAGATGGCGATCCTGGCGGCCGGGGTACGGGCGTGCTCCAGCCACTCCGGGGAGGGCCCCGACGAGGCGTCCTGGGCGAGCAGCAGCTGCACGGTGTCACCGTCGTTCAGCACGGTGCTCAGGGTGGCCAGCCGGCCGTTGACCCGGGCTCCGATGCAGCCGTGCGCCTCGTCGCCGTACTGCGCGTAGGCGGCGTCGACGCAGCTGGCGCCGGCGGGGAGGCCGAGCGTCCCGCCGTCGGTGCGGAAGACGGTGATCTCCCGGTCCTGCGCGAGGTCGTCGCGGAGCGTGGCCCAGAACTGGTCGGAGTCGGTGGCCGACTCCTGCCAGTCCAGGAGGCGGGAGAGCCAGCCGGGCCTGGTCGGGTCGGCGCGCTCCCCGTCCGCGGGTTCGGCCTGGTGCGCGGCGGTGGTGCCGTCCTGGGTGTACGGGTTGCCCAGGGCGACGACGCCCGCCTCGGCGACCTTGTGCATCCGGTGCGTACGGATCAGCACTTCGGCGACCGCGCCCTCGGGGCCGACGACCGCCGTGTGCAGCGACTGGTAGAGGTTGAACTTGGGGGCGGCGATGAAGTCCTTGAACTCCGAGATGACCGGGGTGAAACAGGTGTGCAGCTCACCCAGGACCGCGTAACAGTCGGCGTCCTCCCCGACCAGCACCAGCAGCCGTCCGAAGTCGGTGCCCCGCATCTCGCCGCGTTTGATCCGCACCCGGTGCACCGAGACGAAGTGGCGCGGCCTGATGAGCACTTCGGCGCTGATGCCGGCGTCCCGCAGGGTCGCTCTGACGCTGTCGGCGATGTCGGTGAGCGGGTCCTGCGCGCCGCTCCAGGAGGAGATCAGGGCCTGGGTGCGCTCGTACTCGTCGGGATGGAGGATCGCGAAGACGAGGTCCTCCAGCTCCGTCTTGAGGGCCTGCACGCCGAGGCGTTCGGCGAGCGGGATGAGCACGTCCCGGGTGACCTTGGCGATCCTGGCCTGCTTCTCGGGGCGCATGACACCGAGGGTGCGCATGTTGTGCAGCCGGTCGGCCAGCTTGATCGACATCACACGGACGTCGTTCCCGGTGGCGACGAGCATCTTGCGGAAGGTCTCGGGCTCGGCGGCGGCGCCGTAGTCGACCTTCTCCAGCTTGGTGACGCCGTCGACCAGATAGCAGACCTCGTCGCCGAACTCGTCCCGTACCTGATCGAGGGTCACCTCGGTGTCCTCGACCGTGTCGTGGAGCAGCGAGGCGGTCAGGGTCGTCGTCTCCGCGCCCAGCTCGGCGAGGATCAGGGTCACCGCGAGGGGGTGAGTGATGTACGGCTCGCCGCTCTTGCGCATCTGGCCGCGGTGGGAGGACTCGGCCAGGACGTACGCCTTGCGCAGGATGGCGAGGTCGGCGTCCGGGTAGTGCGCCCGATGGGCCTCGGCGACATGCCCGATGGCGTCGGGCAGCCGGTCACGGGAGACCGGCCCGAGCAGGGCGACACGGCCCAGCCTGCGCAGATCGATCCGTGGACGACCGCGCTTGCGAAGGGGAGCACCTGGATTGGTGGCCTCTGCGCTCATGGGGCACCTCCGGCAACGTCGACCGGCGGTGGGTGCGGATACACCCCCGGGCCGGTGCTTGATGCTATCGACCCCACCACGTGGCGCAGTCCACCTCTCGCTCAGCGTGAAACGGATCACCCATTCGAGCGAAGCTCTAACCGATCACCGTTTCGAGCCAGGAGGGGTCGATCACGCCTTCCGCGACGATCACCGCGGGCCCCGTCATGTCGATCCCGCCGTCGGGATATTCGGTGATCACCAGCGTGCCGCCGGGCAGGTCCACGGTGTACGTCGCCGGGGCGCCGGTCACCGCCGGGTCCGCGCCGTCCCTGCGTGCGGCGGCGACGGCCACCGCGCAGGCTCCGGTGCCACAGGACCGGGTCTCGCCGGAACCGCGCTCGTGGACGCGCATCGCGACGTGCCGGGGCCCGCGGTCCACGACGAACTCGATGTTGACCCCGTCGGGGTAGACGGACTGCGGGCCGAACGGCGGTACGGAGCGGAGCTCTCCGGCGTGGGCCAGGTCCTCGACGAACGCGACGGCGTGCGGATTGCCCATGTTCACGTTGCGCGCGTCCCAGCTGCGGCCGTCCACGGTGACGGTGACCCCGTCCTCGGGGAGCACGGCCCGCCCCATGGAGACCGTGACGTCGCCGCCCTTGGCGATGTGGACCCGCTTGATCCCGCCCCGGGTCGCGACGTCCAGATCGCCCTCGGCGACATGCCCGGCGCGCTGGAGGTAGCGAGCGAAGACACGCACCCCGTTGCCGCACATCTCGGCGACCGAGCCGTCGGCGTTGCGGTAGTCCATGAACCACTCGGCCTGTCCGGCCATCCCGCGCGCCTCGGGGTGCGCCGCGGACCGCACGACGTGCAGCAGTCCGTCGCCGCCGATGCCCGCCCTGCGGTCGCACAGCCGGGCGACGACGGGGACCGGCAGGTCGAGGGCGTTGTCCGGGTCCGGAACGATCACGAAGTCGTTCTCGGTGCCGTGCCCCTTGAGGAAGGTGATCCGCGAAGTGCTCACGGTCCAACTGTACGAGGCCCCACCGACAGCGCGCGGCGCCGGTCCGCGTCCTGGACCGGGGTGACGGGCCGGGTGAACGCGCCGGTCAGCGGAGCCGGGCGACGCGCCAGACGGCCAGGGCGACCAGGGACGTGCAGACGGCCGCGTACAGCGCGGCCACACGCCAGTCGGGACGCTCGTTCGATCCCCTGGCGGGCAGGGCGGGCCAGGTGTGGCCGACACGGCGGGCGGCCATCATGCCCCAGCCCGCCGCGCAGCAGCTGATCAGCAGCCCCAGCATCGCGACGACGGCACCACCGCCGCCGAACTCGAACGCGAGCGGGAAGGCGAACATCAGGGAGCCGACCGCGGCCAGCATCACGATGGGTGCGAGCTGCCAGATCCGCAGCCGGCGGGCGGGGCGCAGCTCGACCTCGACCTCGGGTGCCACGTCGTGCTCGTCCGGACCGTCAGGGCTCAGCCGTCCTGCCAGGTGCTGCGTGTCCGGTGCGTCTCTGTCTGTGTCGCGAGGGCCGGCCTCCATCGCCACGCGCCCTCCCAACTCGGACTCCACTGGTCGATCGATGCTCGATGATGGCACGGCCCCGGCTGCCGAAATGACGGGCGGAGCTTCCCGATGCCATCACGTGATCAGGCTGTTATGGCCCCGCTTGAGGGTTCATGCAGGCCAGATGCCTGCTGCTGGTCGGCGAGTCAGCAAAAGGTCAGCAATAACCCCAGGTCAGCACCCGATTACCCGGTCGCGACCGAACCCGGAGAAGGAACCGCTCCAACCATGTCGAACAAGCTTGCGCGGGGTATGGGCATCTTCTTCGAGCCCTGCCGGTGCCGCAGACCCTCCGGCTGCCCGCACCTCTGCACAATCCGCTTCCGCAACACCCGGGGCAAGGAGGCCGAGGAGTCCGGCTTCCCCACACAGGACGCCGCCATCGAGCACCTGACCGAGCTCTACGCGGCCCGCAAAACCAATCCCCGGAGCATCGCCGAACAGCAGGAATCCTCGGCGAGATGACCTTCGAGAAGTACGCGAAGGCGTGATTCGCCCGCAAGCGCGGTCTCACCGGCAGCACGAAGGCCGCGACCGAGTTCCGGATACGCACCCACGACTATCCCGAGATCGGCTCACGGGGGCTGCACACCCTCGACAGCTTCGTGGTGGAGCGCTTCATCACCGCCGTGGAACGCGGCGACGTCGGTGCCGCGACCCAGGCACAGGTATTCCTGCGGGTGAAGGGAATCCTCAAGGGCCCACACCGGCGCGGAATCATCGGCCTCGACCCGCTGCTCGACGTCAGCCCGCCCGAGTACCGCCCGGTCCTCACCGTGATCCCCACCAAGGAACAGGTCCGCCACCTGCGTGCGGCCCGCGACCGCGACGCCTTCCGCCTCGTCGTCGACCTCATGGCCGGCACGGTCCTGCGCAACGGCGAGGCCCTCGCCGTCAAGGTGAACAACGATCGTGCGGCTATGGAAGAACGCGTGGGGCAGTTCACCCCGTTCCTCCGCTTCGACACCGAGATCCGCCGCATCGTCTGCACGACCAACGCGATCGAGTCCGTCAACGCGCGGATCCGACGGGCGGTCACGGCCCGCGGTCACTTCCCCAACGAGCACGCCGCGTTGAACTGCGTCTACATGGCAATCATGTCGCTCGACCACCGGCAGGGCCAAGCCCGCTGGACCATGCGCTGGAAAACCGCCCTCAACACCTTCGACATCACCTTCGACGGGCGACGCCCCGCAGCCCGCCAGTAACCCTCAACAAGCTGAGAAAGAGCACTCGTTTGACAGACCCGGCCACAGCAGCTTCCTCGCTCCGGCCGTCCCGAGTCAGGTCAAAATTCCCAGGAAGACATCCTCGCAGCGCCCGCCTACGGAATCGCACGGCATCATTGGAAGCCAAATCCCCATCCTCGACACCCTGACATGCGAGCCCCGTTCGACGGCGGACCAAAACGTCCAGAAATCTTCAATGGCTGAGGTGGGGATCTGCACAAGAGAGGCCGTAGCCCGTGGTGTAGACGAAGTTCGTGCCCGCGAGGACGCGCTGCGGCGGGGTGTCCGGTACGAGGCGGGGCATGCGGGACCCCACGTCACAGGTGGAGAAGCGGGGGGTCCCGCAAGCCTGTGGCACGCCACTCGCATGATCGAGAGTGTTGCCCCGGCTGCCCGGCTGCCCGGCCCGTCCCGGCTGATCAGCCGATGGGCTCGGCCACAATGAGCTGGAACCGCTCGAAGGACAGGTTCACGGTGTTGTGCTGAGCAGTGGCAGTTCCGAGTGACTTGCCGGTGAACGGGTCGGTGAGGCGGTACCGCGTGCGGCCCAGACCGCGCAACTCGACCGTCCCGTCCCACTGGTCGGCGTAGAAGGCGTAGTGGAGGGTCCGCTTCTTGGCCACGACATGCGCCTCGGGCTTGTCGAAGCCGATGTCGTACAGCTCACCGCGGTACTCGCCGGTGGACAGCATGTTCTTCTCGTACAGGGACACCCACTTGCGCCAGAGGACCTCTTTCTCCGGGGTGAGGTCGGTCGCCTTGTCCGGGGCTCCGGTTCCGGGGAGGGTGAACTTGGTCGACAGGACGGCTCCGACCCCGTAAGAGGACGCGAAGTCGTCTCCGCCGTCGCTCAGTTCGACGTGGTCGCCGGCGTAGCTGCTGCCCGCGCCCATCAGCGCCTTCATCGACTTGCCCTTGCTCCGGACCTGGTAGGAGGACTCCGGGTCCGAGCTGGGGTACTGGTCGACGTAGGGCAGGTTGTGGAAAGCGAATGCGGTGCCGCAGGGGCAGAGCTCGACGAGGGCGTCGGGGTTCGCCTCGTGCGCGGCTTCGCGGATCGCCTTCCAGAACAGGGCCACGCCCTCGACGGATTCCTCGGGGCGGGCGTGGCGGTGCTTCGGGTTGTAGCAGGGCGCGACGCTGTTGAGGTGCTGGCCGTCGATCTTGAGCCCCTCGTAACCCCAGTCGTCGATGAACCTCTTCGCCTGCTCGACGAAGTAGTCCACCGTCGGCTGGTAGGCCGGACAGAGGGTGTAGGCGTCCCACCAGGTGACGTCCTGCTTGTTGCCGTCGCGGTCCAGGAGCAGCATGTCGGGCCGGTCCCGGAACAGGTTGCTGTCGGGGTCCGCCGCCAGCGGGGCCCACCACAGGCGCGGCCGCAGACCAGCGTCTCGTATCTTCTTGGTGAAGGCCCGCATGTCCGCTTCGCCGCGCGGGAACTTCGCCGTGTTGATGTCCCAGTCACCCTCGTTGGTCTGCCAGCCGTCGTCGAGCGCGGCCCAGCGCAGACCGATCTCGTGCGCCTTGGGCAGCGCTCCGGTGACCTGCTCGGTGGCGAAGCCGCGCTCATAGCCCCAGGCACACCAGATGGGCTCGAAGGCCGAGGCGGGGGCCTTGGGAGCGCGCTGGCCGATGTCGCTCATGTAGTCGCGGTACCGCTGGAGCGGCACGAAGTGGTCGCCAGGGAGGGCGGTCAGGAACGTGGTGTCGGTGCTGAGCCGACGGCCCGGCTTCAGGGTGCGGGCGGTGTCGTCCTGGATGGCGATGCTCGCTCCGGCGCCCGTCCTGCGGACCGGCATGCGCAGGACCGTCGCCACGGGCTCGACATGTCCGACGGAGAGGCCCGCGTCCCGGCGCCAGACGGTCGCCAGCGGGGTGCCGCCGCCGTAGTCGGAGGAGTCCATCCCCAACGAGTTCTCCTGGGCATAGCCGTCCTTCACCGGCATCACCCAGTCACGGCGGTCCGTGTACGTGGTACCGGAGAAGGTGTAGAAGCCGCCGGGAGCCTCCAGGAGTTCGTGGGCTCCGTTGCGCCACCCGGTCACCTTCAGCGCGGTGGAGGACTTGTTGGTGTAGGTCACCTTCATCACGATCATGCCGGTAAGACGCTCGAAGGAGGTCAGCACGACCGTCTTCTGTACGCCTTCCTTTGACGTGCCCTCGATCGTCACCCGGACGCCCGCGCCGTGGCGGGGGTGGCGGGTGTCGCGGGTCGTGTGCCCGCGGTAGGCGAACGCCTCAATGGTTTTACCGCCCACCAGCAGGGCTTCGCCGGCGTCGAAGCGGGTGAGGTCGAGGCCCTGGAGTGCCACCCTGCTGCGCAGTTGGTCGTCGAACTCCAGGGTGATGGAGGTGTCGCCGACTCCGACGAGGTCAGGATCCGAGTTCGGTGCGGCGGCCGCGGGTGAGGTGCCCAGGGCCACGGCGGGGAAGGCGGCCAGGCCGACACCCCCCAGCGCCACCTTCAGTACGCTTCGCCGGCTCTTGTCCGTCATGTCGAACTCTCTTTCGGTCGTGCGTGCCCGACTGGGGCAGCCGTCTTTTGTCCGTCGTTGGGGATCGTCAAAGTCGAGCCGCACGCTCGCGACAATGCGACTGTCCGTAAGGCTGATCGGTGCCTGGTCTGCTATCGGTTTTCGCAGTGGGTCGGCTGGGGTGGGGGACGGCGTATCGTCCGAACGGGCGCCCCGGTGTGAGGTCGCCTCCGGCGGTAACGGGCGGGCATCCTCGGTGATCTGCGACAACGCCGCCTCGGCCACCGGGGTACGGCGGAACGGAAGGTCGCTCACGGGCGGCTTCTTCATCATCGGGTGGCCTGCCTCGAGAACGTAAGTGGTATTCGAGTGGCATGTCAACGGGTGGGCCTCCTGGACGAGGGATCGCACCGCCGTTCGGATTGGTATGCTTCTGGTATGACAGATGCGAGTACCTCGATGCCCAGAGGCCTGTTCGGTGACGACGTCCTCCCGTTGTACGAGCGCACAGCCACGCAGTTGCTCGACGACCTGCGCACCGCTGCCGCCCGCCCCGGTGACCGACTGCCCTCCGAGCGGGCTCTGGTCGACCGGTACGCCGTGTCGCGCGTGACGCTGCGAGCGGCCCTCGCGCAATTGGAGTCGCGGGGCATCGTGCGGCCGTCGTCGTCGCGCGGGTGGTTCGTCGCCGAGCTCGGCCTGCCCCCCGAGGCGACGATGGCGTCCGCCTCGGCGGCCCCGCAGGTCCAGGGGTTCGCCGACTATGCGCAGGCCAACGGCTTGACGACAACCGGCAAGGTGCTCTCGTCCACCGTTCGCCCGGCCACGGTGTCCGAGGCCGAGCAGCTCCGGATCGCACCGGGCGCCGACCTCTTCGACCTCCGCCGGCTGCGCTTCCTCGACGGTCTGCTCGTCGTGCTCGAGCACAACCGGCTTCCGTTGGCGGCCTGCCCTGCCCTGGCCGAGACCGACTTCCGTACGGCCTCGCTCTATGCCACCCTGCGCGCCGCCGACCCGCCGCAGCTGCCCCGCATCGCCGACTACTCGGTCGAGGCCCGCCATCCGATGCCACATGAGATCGAGCTGTTCGAGATCGGGGAGACCATGCCGATGCTCGTCGCGACCCAGCTGACGTCGAACCAGGAATCACGCCCGATCGAACTGACCGTCCAGGTCTACCGGGGGGACCGCTACCGGTTCCGGGCCTCTATCACCAACCAGACTTGAGCGATCACCAGCCGGACTTGGACGATCACCCTGGATCTGCCTGCCGGTCAGGCGTGCAATACCAGATGCATACCAGAATAAGACTATTGACGCCCCTGTGTAAGACCAGTACTGTCCGCAATGAGCCGCAGGCCATGACGGCAATTGGCTTGGAATAAACGTTGCGTAAGGGGTTGGCAATGGAGAGCCCATTGACAGAGGTGGTCCGGCGTCAGAAGGCCGGACAGCCGCAGGGCATCACCTCAGTGTGTTCGGCTCATCCGCTGGTCATCGAGGCAGCCGTGGTGCAAGCACGGGAGACCGGCGGTCATGTACTGGTGGAGGCGACCTCGAACCAGGTCGACCAGTACGGCGGTTACACGGGCATGCGGCCCGCGGACTTCCGCGACCTCGTGTACGGCATCGCCGCCGAAAGTGGTCTGCCACTGGACCGCGTGATTCTCGGCGGCGACCACCTCGGACCGAACCGGTGGCAGGCCCTGACTCCCGACGAGGCGATGCAGCGAGCCGACGCCCTGGTCGCCGCCTACGTGGCGGCGGACTTCACCAAGATCCACCTGGACTGCAGCTTCGCCTGCGCCGGTGACCCGGTCCCGCTGACCGACGGCGTGGTCGCCGAACGCGCCGCGCGGCTGATCCGGACGGCCGAGGAGACGGCCGGCCCCGAGCGGGCCGAGCGTATCCGGTACGTGATCGGTACCGAGGTGCCCACACCCGGCGGCGCGCACGAGACGCTCGACGCGCTCGTCCCGACCACGCCCGAGGCGGCGCGCACCACTCTGGAGCAGCACCGCAAGGCGTTCGCCCAGCACGGCATCGACGAGGTCTGGCCGCGAGTCATGGCCCTCGTGGTCCAGCCGGCCGTCGAGTTCGACCATGTGCAGATCGTCGACTACCGGCGCGAGCTGACCGAGGAGCTGCGCAAGGTCCTCGACGACGAGCCAACCATGGTCTACGAGGCCCACTCGACCGACTACCAGACCGCCGAGGCGCTCACCGCGCTGGTCGAGGACCACTGGGCGGTCCTCAAGGTGGGCCCCGGGCTCACCTTCGCCCTGCGCGAGGCGCTGTTCGCCCTCGCCGCGATCGAGGACGAGCTGGTCCCGGCCGCCGAGCGGTCACGCCTTCCCGAGGTCGTCGAGGAGCGGATGCTCGCCGAGCCCGCCAAGTGGGAGGGCTACTACCCGGGCAGCGCTGCCGGGCAGCGCCTCGCACGCCGCTTCAGTTACAGCGACCGGATGCGTTACTACTGGCCCGACCCTGAGATCGAAAAGGCCCAGGCACGGCTGATGGACAACCTCTCGGCCGTGGACATCCCCTTGCCGCTACTCAGCGCCCACCTCCCACTCCAGTACGCCCGCATCCGCCACGGCGGGCTCGCCGCCCGGCCGCGCGACCTGGCCGTGGACCACGTCCGCGACGTTCTGCGCGACTACGACCGCGCCTCCCACCCCCACTTGATGGAGCACGTGTGACCACGCCCTCCGGCGCCCTGTCCCTGGACGACGGCGCCGCCCACACCGTCCGCGAGATCGTCCAGCAGTCCGCCCTGTGGCGGGAGGTCGACCGGATCGTCGCGGCCTCCCGAGAGTCGCTGGACGCCTTCGTGCGTCCGCTCGTCGCCCGCGGTGACCTGCGCGTCGTACTCACCGGTGCCGGCACCTCCGCGTTCGCTGGCCAGGTGCTCCAGCCCGCCCTGGCCCGGCGCCTGGGACGCCGCGTCGACGCGGTCGCCACCACGGACCTCGTCGCCGACCCCCGCGGCTGCTTCGCCGAGGACGTTCCCACGCTGCTGGTGTCCTTCGCGCGCTCGGGCGACAGTCCGGAGTCTGTGGCCGCCACCGCCCTGGCCGACCAGGTCCTCTCCGAGGTGCACCACCTCGTGATCACCTGCAACGAGCAGGGCCGCCTGGCCCGCGAGCACGCGGAGCTGCCGAAGTCCCACGTGCTGCTGATGCCGGCAGCGTCCAACGACCGCGGTTTCGCCATGACGTCGAGCTTCACGTGCATGACGCTCGCGGCACTGCTCGCTCTCGGCGGCAGCGCCTACGACGGGGTCGCCGAACGCCTGGCCGAGGCGGTCGAGTCGATCTGCGAGAGCGACGCCGTGGACCGCACCGTCGGCGCCCTCGTGGCCCGCGGGCCCGAGCGCATCGTCTTCCTGGGCAGCGGGCCGCTGAAGGGCCTCGCCGCGGAGTCGGCGCTGAAGGTGCTCGAACTCACCGGTGGGCGACTCATGGCCGTCTCGGAGACCTCGCTGGGATTCCGGCACGGTCCCAAGGCGGTGCTCAACGACCGTTCGGTCGTCGTGGTGTACATGTCGAACGACCCCTACACCCGCAAGTACGACCAGGACATCTCCGCGGAGCTGCGCGGAAATCTTCCCGCCGGCAGCGTCGTCACCGTCTCCGCGGGCCCCGACGCGGAAGCGGACCGCAACGACGCCTGGCCGCTGCCGGGCCTCGATGGGGTCGAGGACGTCGCCCTGGCGCTGTCCGCTGTGGTGTACGCCCAGCTCATCGCCCTGCGCTCCTCCCAGGCCCGGGGTCTGCGGGCCGACAACCCGTTCCCCTCGGGTGAGGTCAACCGCGTCGTGCAGGGCGTGACCCTGCACCCCTTGCACAACTGATCAAAGGCATCAAACGGCGTGGATCCAGGGCGCCAGACGGAGGTACAACGATGTTCCTAGGTGTCGACGGTGGCGGTACGAAAACCGCCTTCTGCCTGGTCGACCGAGGCGGACAAGTCGTGGCGCGAGCGCAGGCGGCAAGTTCGTACTACTTCTCCCACGGCATCGAGCTCGTCGAGCGTGTGCTGGGGGAAGGCGTCGACGCTGTCTGTACGGCGGCCGAGCTGACCCCAGCCGACATCGAGTACGCCTTTTTCGGCTTGCCCGGTTACGGGGAGGCGGCCCGCGATCTGCCCGTACTGAACGCGACCCCGCGAGCCGTACTCGGACACGACCGCTACGCCTGCGATAACGACATGGTCTGCGGCTGGGCCGGTTCACTGGGCGCGGTCGACGGCATCAACGTCATCAGCGGCACCGGCTCCATGACCTACGGCGAGCGGCTGGGCCGGGGCGTGCGCGTCGGTGGCTGGAGCGAGATGTTCGGCGATGAGGGATCGGCGCACTGGATCGCGGTCCGCGGCCTCAACGCCTTCTCGCGGATGGGCGACGGGCGGCTCCCCGAGGGCCCCCTGGCCGAGGTGTTCCGACGCCACCTGGATCTCGCGTCCGACCTCGACGTGATCGACGTCGTCCACAACCAGTGGCAGGGCGACCGCGGCCGGATCGCCGCGCTCAGCCGCTCGGTGACCGAGGCGGCCGGTCTGGGCGACGAGGCGGCCTCGGCGATCCTCGCCGAGGCCGGCCGGGAACTCGCCCTGCTCGTCGAAGTCACCCGCGAGCAACTGGAGTTCGGCCCGGACGAGACCGTACCGGTCTCTTACTCGGGCGGCACCTTCGGTGCGGAGGCGGTTCTGGAGGAGTTCGCCACCGGACTGAAGAGCCGTTTCACCCACTACGAACTGCAGCACCCCCTGTACGAGCCCGTCGTAGGTGCCGCCCTGTACGCGGCGAAAATCGCCGGAACCCCGCTCGACCAGCCCGCGCTCGACGCGCTGCGCATGGCCTCCGGGATCTCTGCCTCAGAAGGGAAAGACCGATGAACAGAGGCACGAAGAGCTGGATCCTGTACGCGTCGCTGCTGGTCCTGTTCTGGGGTGTGTGGGGCGCCTTCTCCAGCGAGCCGAACAACAGGTACGGCTACCCCAACGAGATGATCTACATCATCTGGGCCCTCACGATGCTCATACCCGCGTACTTCGCGATGCGCGGCAAGAAGTTCGACCGCCGGCCGATCGCCGCCGTGTACGGACTGATCGCGGGACTGACCGGCGCCGGCGGCCAACTCCTGCTGTTCCACGCGCTCGCCAACGGCCCGGCGTACCTGATCTTCCCCCTGGTGTCGCTCTCCCCGGTGATCACCGTCCTCATGGCGATGGCGCTGCTGCGGGAGCGGATCAACCGGCTCGCCCTGGTGGGTGTCGTCGCTGCGCTGGCGGCGATCGTGCTGCTCAGCATTCCCAGCGGCAAGGACGACTCGAACTCGCACGGCCCATGGCTGCTGATGGCCATCCTGATCTGTGTTGCCTGGGGCGTGCAGGCGTTCTGCATGCGCAAGGCCGCAGTGGTCGGGGTCAACGACGCGACGACCTTCGGCTGGATGACCATCAGCGGACTGCTGCTGGTTCCGGTGGCGTTCGTGATGATGGGCGATTTCCCGTCCGACGCTCCATGGCAGGCGCCGGCACTCACCGCCGTGACGCAGGTCCTCAACGCGGTCGGCGCGCTGTTTCTGGTCATGGCTTTCAGCCGGGGCAAGGCCACGGTCGTCGCCCCCATCACCAACGCGCTGGCCCCGGTGCTGACCATCGTGCTGTCCCTGGCGGTCTACCGGACGCTCCCGAACGTGTGGGGCGCCCTCGGTATCGTGCTGGCCCTCGCGGGCTCGACCCTGATGGTCTACAGCGACGAGAAGAGGGGCGAGAACTCCGTGGCCCCGGACGCGGCGGACGACGGCGGGGGCGTGCTTCCGGCCCCGCAGAAGTCCTGATCGCCCACATACCCGTGCCGGCCGAACCACGTAGCGGTACGGGCCGACACCGGCCCGTACCCACCGAACCGACATGAAAGCGAGGGGACACCTCTATGCCCCTGGTTCCCACGCGCGAACTCGTCTCGAAGGCCGCCGCCACGGGCCGGGCCGTCGCGGCGTTCAACGTGATCACGCTGGAGCACGCCGAGGCGATCACCGCCGGCGCGGCCGCCGCGGGCGCCCCGGGGGTGATCCTGCAGATCAGCGAGAACGCCGTACGGTTCCACGGCGGCCGGGTCAAGCCGATCGCGCGGGCCGCGGCCGAGGTCGGCAAGGCCTGTGACGTCGACGTCGCACTGCACATGGACCACGTGACGGACATGCGGCTGCTGCACACGGCGGCCGACGCGGGGTTCTCCTCCGCGATGTTCGACGCCGGGGCGCAGCCGTACGCCGAGAACCTCGCCGCCACCCGCGCCGCAGCCCGGTGGGCCCACGGCGCGGGCCTGTGGCTGGAGGCCGAACTCGGCTATGTGGGCGGCAAGCCCGACGCTCCCGCGAGCGCCCACGCGGCCGGGGTGCGCACCGACCCGCGGGAAGCGGCGCGTTATGTCGCGGACACCGGCGTGGACGCCCTGGCCGTCGCAGTCGGCAGCAGCCACGCGATGACCGAACGCTCCGCGACCCTGGACCACGCGCTCATCGAACGCCTGCGGGAGGCCGTGCCCGTACCTCTGGTGCTGCACGGTTCGTCGGGCGTCGGTGACGACGATCTGCGACAAGCCGTTCAGGCGGGCATCGTGAAGATCAACATCGGTACCGCTCTCAACGTCGCGTTCACGGGCGCGGTCCGCGAGACGCTGACGGAGCGCCCCGGCCTGACCGACCCCCGCCCCTACGTCGCCCAGGGTCGGGAGACGATGGCGGAGACGGTCCGGGTCCTGCTCGGTGTGGTGAGTAGCTGAGCGGGGCCGAAGCCTTCCCCGCACCTGATGTCGCCTATGAGCTGTCCGGTGGATCATGGCTGCTGCCCGGTAAGCCACAAGAGGTCAGCGCCAACCAGCGATGCGCCGTCCCTGATTGTCACATTCTGGTGCCGCCCCACAGCCCAGCAACTCGCTCTGACCTGCCTCGACTTAGACCGTGTCCTATGTGGTGAGTCGGAGGAGTCGCTTGTAGCAGCAGAGGGCTGCGGCGAGGCCGAGAAAGGCCAGGTAGTTGCGGGGGTGGCGTTCGTATCGGTGGTTGAGTCTGCGGTATCCGGTGAGCCAGGACATGGTGCGCTCGATGACCCATCTGCGGCGTCCTAAGCGTTCGCTGGACTCGACTCTCTTGCGGGCGATGCGCACGCCGATGTGCTTGCCCCAGAGCCATTTGCGCAGGTGAGGGACGTCGTATGCCTTGTCCGCGTGGAGACGCTGGGGCTTGAAGTAGTGGCCGCGGTGGGGGTCGTGTCTCGTTTGGTGACCCTCGACCATCGGCTTCAGGGCGAGGCTGTCGTGGGTGTTGGCCGCGGAGAGGCCGACGAGGAGGGGCAGTCCGTTCGCGT
>NZ_JAERUC010000164.1 GCF_016745505.1 Streptomyces silvae
TCGCCGTGCCGTCGCGGCCGGGCCCGTGGCCGGGCCCTAGATCTCGTACACCGCGCCGGGGACGGCCAGCTCGACCGGGCCGTCGTAGACCTCGCGTGCGTCCGCGAGGTTGCGTTCGGCGTCCGTCCACGGCGGGATGTGGGTGAGGACCAGGCGTCCCGCTCCGGCGCGCGCGGCGTACTCGCCTGCTTCGCGGCCGTTGAGGTGGAGGTCCGGGATGTCCTCCTTGCCGTGGATGAACGATGCTTCACAGAGGAACAGGTCGGATCCCTCGGCGAGTTCGGCCAGCGCCTCACAGGTGCCGGTGTCGCCGGAGTAGGTGAGGGCGCGCCCGTTGTGCTCGACCCGGATGCCGAAGGTGTCGACGGGGTGGCAGAGCTTCTCCGTACGGACCGAGAAGGGGCCGATCTCGAACGAGCCGGACTTCAGCGTGTGGAAGTCGAAGACTTCGCCCATCGCGTGGTCGGACGGGGTGTCGGCGTGGGCCGTGGTGAGCCGGCGCTCGGTGCCTTCGGGGCCGTACACGGGGATCGGGGCGGGGCGTCCGCCGTCGAAGCGGTAGTAGCGGACGACGAAGTACGCGCACATGTCGATGCAGTGATCGGCATGGAGGTGGCTGAGGAAGATGGCGTCGAGGTCGTAGAGACCTACATGGCGCTGCAGCTCGCCCAGGGCGCCGTTGCCCATGTCGAGGAGCAGCCGGAAGCCGTCGGCCTCTACGAGGTAGCTCGAGCATGCCGAACCCGCGGACGGGAACGAGCCGGAGCAGCCGACGACGGTGAGCTTCATGGAGCGTGAACCTCCGAGGCGTGGGAACGGGGAGGGTTCGTGCGGTCCGTCGAGCGTAAGGCGCGAAACCGCTGGTCGCTCCTCCACCGCCTGCCGTTGTGGGGGAACTCACCTGTGCTGTCACCGGTTCGATGGAAGCCCCGGGTGTCGGCGGGCGCCGGTACGGTCGGGTCATGAACACGTGGTGGTGGGTGGCACTGGCCGCCGTCGTCCTGCTGGCGCTCGTGGCGACGGTCTCCGACGCGCGGGGCAGAGGCGGGCGCGGTCCGCGGCGGCCGGGCGGGCGTACGCGTCCGCCGGGGCGGGCTCCGGAGCGGGCTCCCGGGCGGAAGAAGGGGCGCCCGCACGGGGTGCCGCGGCCGGGGGAGATCTGGTGGGCCGACGTGCCGTTCGAGGACGGTCCCGGGTCCAAGGACCGGCCGTGTCTGGTGCTGTCGGTGCGGGGTGGCACGGCGGTCGTCGCCAAGATCACCAGCAAGCACCATGAGGAGCGGCCGGGGGTGATCGCTCTGCCGCCGGGTTCGGTGGGGGACGCGCGGGGCCGGCAGAGCTTCCTGGAGACGGACGAGCTGCGGGACGTGGCGGTGGCGGGGTTCCGCCGGAAGGCGGGCGAGCTGGACGGCGAGGTGTGGGGGCGGGTGCGCGGGCTGGGGTGAGCGTGCGGGAGGCGCGGGCCGGGTTTCACTCCCGTCCCGCGCCTCCTGGGTGCGCGGCCGCCGCGGTCCGGGCGGCCCGATGGTCCCTCAGGCCCAGAGCTGGCCCTGGAGGGTCTCGATGGCGGCCTCTGTCGTGGGGGCGGTGTAGACGCCGGTCGACAGGTACTTCCAGCCGCCGTCGGCGACGACGAAGACGATGTCCGCGGTCTCGCCGGCCTTGACGGCCTTGCGGCCGACGCCGATGGCGGCGTGGAGTGCGGCTCCGGTGGAGACACCGGCGAAGATGCCCTCCTGCTGGAGGAGCTCGCGGGTGCGGGTGACGGCGTCGGCGGAGCCGACGGAGAAGCGGGTGGTGAGGACGGAGGCGTCGTACAGCTCGGGGACGAAGCCCTCGTCGAGGTTGCGCAGGCCGTAGACGAGGTCGTCGTAGCGCGGTTCGGCGGCGACGACGGCGACGTCCGGCTTGTTCTCCCGGAGGTAGCGGCCGACGCCCATGAGGGTGCCGGTGGTGCCGAGGCCGGCCACGAAGTGGGTGATGGAGGGGAGGTCGGTGAGGATCTCCGGTCCGGTGGTGGCGTAGTGGGCGCCGGCGTTGTCCGGGTTGCCGTACTGGTAGAGCATGACCCAGTCGGGGTGCTCGGCGGAGAGCTCCTTGGCCACGCGTACGGCGGTGTTGGAGCCGCCGGCGGCGGGGGACGAGATGATCTCGGCGCCCCACATGGTGAGCAGGTCGCGCCGCTCCTGCGAGGTGTTCTCCGGCATGACGCAGACGATGCGGTAGCCCTTGAGGGTGGCCGCCATGGCGAGCGAGATGCCGGTGTTGCCGCTGGTGGGTTCGAGGATGGTGCAGCCGGGTGTCAGCCGGCCGTCCTTCTCCGCCTGCTCGACCATGTGGAGCGCGGGGCGGTCCTTGATCGAGCCGGTGGGGTTGCGGTCCTCGAGCTTGGCCCAGATACGGACGTCCTCGGACGGGGACAGCCGCGGGAGGCGGACCAGGGGCGTGTTGCCCACGGCCGCCAGCGGGGAGTCGTACCGCATCAGCGCATGCCGCCTGCGACGGCCGGGAGGATCGTGACGTTGTCGCCGTCGGCGAGCTTGGTGGAGATGCCGTCGAGGAAGCGGACGTCCTCGTCGTTGAGGTAGACGTTCACGAAGCGGCGGAGCTGGTCCCCGTCGACGATGCGCTCACGGATGCCGGTGTGGCGGCTCTCCAGGTCGGCGAAGAGGTCGGCGAGGGTCTCCCCGCTGCCTTCGACCGCCTTGGCGCCGTCGGTGTAGGTGCGGAGGATGGTCGGGATGCGGACCTCGATGGCCATGGCGTGGGCTCCTGTCGAAAGCGGGGAGGTGGCGTGGGGCGCGCGTTGGTGCCCCCGCGCGGGGGTGGTGCGTACGTGATTGCGCTCGGACCGCGGCTCAGGCCGTGCGGTTCACGGGCAGGCGGCGGCCGGACACATCGCGCTGGACAGCCTGCACAGGTCGACGTGCAGCCGCGCGACGAGCAGTGTGCCCGGGGCCTTTTCGCTCACGTCATGGGGAACCATGCGCTCATCGTATCGATTCCCCACCCGGGATCCGGAGTGTGATCCCACATGATGGATGCTGAGCGTTCACGATGTGGGACAGCCTGTCAGGTCCGCGCGGTCCTGCCGCCCCGTGGGTCAGACGGCCGGGGGGTACGCCTCGACGATCTCGACCTCTTCCTCGGTGATCTCGCCGTCCACGATGCGGTACGAGCGGAACTGGAAGGGGCCCGCGTCGTCGGTGTCCGCGGTGGAGACCAGGACGTAGTGGGCGCCGGGCTCGTTGGCATACGTGACGTCGGTGCGGGAGGGGTAGGCCTCGGTCGCGGTGTGGGAGTGGTAGATGATCACCGGCTCCTCGTCGCGGTCGTCCATCTCGCGGTAGAGCTTCAGCAGGTCCGCGGAGTCGAACTCGTAGAACGTGGGCGAGCGCGCGGCGTTGAGCATGGGGATGAAGCGTTCGGCGCGGCCCGTCCCGGCCGGACCGGCGACCACGCCGCACGCCTCGTCGGGGTGGTCGGCGCGGGAGTGCGCGACGATCTGGTCGTGGAGCGCCTGGGTGAGGGTCAGCATGGGGCCCAGGATAAGCAGACGGGCCCTCCCGTACCGAGGGGTGGTACGGGAGGGCCCGGATGCCGGACACGGCCGTTGGGGCGGCCGGTGTCCCGGAGGCGCCGTGAGGGGGTTCAGCGCTTGGTGAAGGCGGCGCCCTCGGGGTTACGGGCCTTGAGCACCAGGTAGGAGACACCGAGGATCAGGCCCCACACCGGTGCGCAGTAGAGCGAGATCCTGGCGTCCTTGTCGATGGCCATCATGATGATGACGAGGCCGATGAAGGCGAGGGCGAACCAGCTGGTGTAGGGCGCCCCGGGTGCCTTGAAGGTGGAGTGGGGCAGGACGCCGCGGTCGGCCTTGGCGCGGTAGCGGATCTGGCAGATCAGGATCATGATCCAGGCCCACATGCCGGAGATGGTCGCGAAGGAGACGACGTAGGTGAACGCGTCGCCGGGCCACTGGTAGTTGATCCAGACGCCGACGAGCATCAGCGCGGCGGAGAAAGTGGTGCCGATCAGCGGGAGTCCGTTGCTCGTCAGCTTGGTGAAGGCCTTGGGGCCCTGGCCGTTGAGCGCGAGGTCCCGCAGCATGCGCCCGGTGGAGTACATGCCGGAGTTGCAGGAGGAGAGGGCCGCGGTGAGCACGACGAAGTTGACGATCGCGGCACCGATGCCGAGGCCCATCTCCTCGAAGGCGGCGACGAACGGGGAGACGCCGGGCTTGAAGGTGCTCCACGGGACGACGGACAGGATCATGATCAGCGCGCCGACGTAGAAGACGGCGATGCGCCACGGCACGGTGTTGATGGCCTTGGGCAGGACGGTCTTCGGGTCCTTGGACTCACCGGCGGTGACGCCGACGAGCTCGACGGCGAGGAAGGCGAACATGACGATCTGGAGCGTCATCAGCGTGCCGCTGATGCCTTCGGGGAAGAAGCCGCCGTCGTTCCACAGGTTGGCGACGGTCGCGGTGTCCCCGGCGTCGGAGAAGCCGACGGTGAGCACGCCGGCACAGATGAGGATCATGCCGAGGATCGCGGTGACCTTGACCATCGAGAACCAGAACTCCAGCTCACCGAAGAGCTTCACCGAGATCAGGTTGGCACCGTACAGAATGATGGTGAACACCAGTGCGGACAGCCATTGCGGGATATCCCACCAGTACGTCATATAGGTGGCCGCGGCGGTGACTTCGGTGATTCCGGTGACGACCCAGAAGAGCCAGTACGTCCAGCCGGTCACGAATCCGAAGAACGGGCCCAGGAATTCACGCGCGTACTCCGAGAAGGAGCCCGACACCGGGCGGTACATGAGGAGTTCGCCCAGGGCGCGCATGATGAAGAAGATGACCAGGCCCGCGATTGCGTACGCCAGGATGAGGCTGGGGCCGGCCCTGTCGATGGCTTTGCCCGCGCCGAGGAAGAGTCCCGTCCCGATGGCTCCGCCGATGGCGATCATCTGGATCTGGCGGGCTCCCAGCCCGCGCTGGTAACCCTCGCCCGCCGGGGCGTCGACGGCCTCCTGGCCGTCCGGCTGCCCGTTGTCGACCTGCGCCGATGTCATGTTGCTGCGCCTTTCTCCACGCCGATCCGCGCCGTCGTCGGCGTCGGATCAGGTCCTGATCCCCCCGGATATGGATGGAGTGCCGCCGGCGTTCGGCCGGCTTGTAGCGCCCCCGGGGACAGGGGTGGCGTCCCCGGGCGGTCGTGAAGATTTATCACGGGCGCCGGATGAGGCCACCGGACATTATGTGGCGCACGCCACAGGAAAAAGCGGACAAGCGTTTCCAGCCGCTGCAAAGAGAGCCATTCAGGTGACGGGATCGTTATTCGGATTTGAGCATCCGTTGAGCGAACCCGCCGGGCCGCCGGAGCGGCCCGCCCTCAGTCGGGCATCAGCGTTTCGACGAGGGTTTCCTGGAGTGCCCCGAGCCAGAGATAAGCCATCACCATCGGTTTGCGCGGGTCGCTGTCGGGGAGCCGGTAGAGCGAGCCGTCCTGGCCCTCGTCCTCGTCGGACACCTCCAGGCGGGTGCCGATGGTGAGCCGGAGGTCGTTGAGGGAGCCCAGCCAGTGGTGGCACTCCTCGGGAGTGAGGGTGAGCACCGCCCCGCTGTCCGCGACGGGCGCGAGCGCGTCGAGCGACCGTACGACGGCGAGGGCGTCCTCGCGCTTGCGGGTGCGCAGGTCGTTCTCGGTGAAGCGGCGGAACTCGGCGGACGCCTCGCGCAGCTCCTTGTCCTCGTCGCCGTACGCCTCGGGGAAGAGGCGGGCCAGGGCGGGGTCGGAGGGCGGTTCGCTGGGCCCCTCGGCGAAGAGCGCGGCGAGCGGGTCCTCGCCCTCGGCCGGCTGGTCGCCGGGGCCGATCAGTTCGAGCAGCTGGACGGCGAGGGAGCGCAGGATGGCGATCTCGACCTCGTCGAGCGCGACGGACGCGCCGCCGCCTGGGGTGGCCTCGAAGTGGCCGGCCATGAATTCTCCGATGATGGGTCGGACGGAGGGGCAGCGGTGGGTCAGTTCCGGTCCTGGGTCAGCGTGGCCCAGAGCCCGTAACCGTGCATGGCCTGGACGTCGCGCTCCATCTCCTCGCGGCTGCCGCTGGAGACGACCGCGCGGCCCTTCTGATGGACGTCGAGCATCAGCTTGTGGGCCTTGTCCTTGGAGTAGCCGAAGTAGGCCTGGAAGACATACGTCACATAGCTCATGAGGTTGACCGGGTCGTTGTGCACCAGCGTCACCCAGGGGACATCGGGCTCGGGGACGGCGAAGGTCTCCTCGGCCGATTCGGGACGTTCGATCTCTACGGGGGCAGCAACGCTCACCTACCCCATGCTGCCACCAGAGAGGGGTCCGCGCACAAACGGCGCCCCCATCTCGTCACTTTGACGAATAGGGAGTAGCATCCCCGGCATGAACTCAGCGGACCTTGGGCGACGGGTCGGTGTGCCGTCGACCGCACTCTTCACCGACCAGTACGAGCTCACGATGGTGCAGGCCGCACTGAAGGCGGGCACGGCCGGCCGGCGCTCCGTCTTCGAGGCCTTCACCCGCCGGCTGCCCGAGGGACGGCGCTACGGCGTCGTCGCCGGCACGGGCCGGGTGCTGGACGCGGTGGAGAACTTCCACTTCGACGACGAGATGCTCACCTTCCTGCGTGACCAGGACGTCGTGGACTCCCCCACCGTGGACTGGCTCGCCGACTACCGCTTCAGCGGTGACATCTGGGGCTACCCGGAGGGCGAGGTGTACTTCCCGGGCTCGCCGCTCCTGCGGGTCGAGGGCTCCTTCGCCGAGTGCGTGCTGCTGGAGACCGTGATCCTCTCGATCCTGAACCACGACTCGGCGATCGCGGCCGCCGCGTCCCGGATGTCGGCCGCCGCGGGCGGCCGCAGGCTCATCGAGATGGGCGCGCGCCGCACCCACGAGCTGTCGGCGGTGGCCTCGGCCCGCGCCGCGTACGTCGGCGGCTTCCACACCACCTCGGACCTGGCCGCCGGCTTCCGCTACAACATCCCGACCGTCGGGACGAGCGCGCACGCCTTCACGCTGCTGCACGACAGCGAGCGGGACGCCTTCCAGGCGCAGGTGGACTCGCTGGGCCGGGGCACCTCGCTGCTCGTCGACACGTACGACGTGACCGAGGCGGTCCGTACGGCGGTGGAGATCGCGGGGCCGGAGCTCGGCGCCGTACGCATCGACTCGGGCGACCTGCTGCTCGTCGCGCACCGGGTCCGGCAGCAGCTGGACGAGCTGGGTGCCACGGAGACGAAGATCGTGGTGACGTCCGACCTGGACGAGTACGCGATCGCCTCGCTGGCCGCCGCGCCGGTCGACAGCTACGGGGTGGGCACGCAGCTGGTCACCGGCAGCGGCCACCCGACGTGCTCGATGGTCTACAAGCTGGTGGCGCGGGCGCGGTGCCGATCCGGCCGACCCGCTGCTGCCGGTGGCGAAGAAGTCACTGGGCGCGAAGTCGTCGAGGGGCGGCCGCAAGTGGGCCGCGCGCCGGCTGGACGAGGCGGGGGTGGCCGAGGCCGAGGTGATCGGCAGCGGCGAGGTCCCGGCGGAGCTGGCGGACCGGCAGCTGCTGGTGGAGCTGGTCAAGGGCGGCGAGGTCGTCGGCAGGGAGCCGCTGGAGGCCGCGCGGGAGCGGCACATCGCGGCCCGGTCGGGGCTGCCGATGTCGGCGATGCAGCTGTCCCGCGGGGAGCCGGTGCTCCCCACGGAGTACGTCTGAGGCCCCCGGGTAGACGTGAGGCCTGCCCGCCCCCTCCCGCAGGGTCCGCCGAGTCTCTAGGCTCGGTGGCATCCCCACCGCACCCGTACGCACGACCGCCCGACCCCCACCGAAGGACAACCGCCATGCATCGCGCCTTGATCGTCGTTGACGTTCAGAACGACTTCTGCGAGGGCGGCAGCCTCGCGGTGGCGGGCGGCGCCGATGTCGCCGCCGCCATCACCGATCTGATCGGTGAGGCCCAGCCCGGCTACAGCCATGTGGTGGCCACCCGGGACCACCACATCGACCCCGGGGACCACTTCTCCACGGCACCCGACTTCGAGCACTCCTGGCCGCCGCACTGCGTCGCCGGCACGGAGGGCGTGGGCTTCCACCCGAACTTCGCGCCCGCCGTCGCCTCCGGCGCGATCGACACCGTCTTCGACAAGGGTGCGTACGACGCGGCGTACAGCGGCTTCGAGGGGGTCGACGAGAACGGCACCGGCCTCGCCCAGTGGCTGCGGGACCGCTCCGTGACCGCCGTCGACGTCGTCGGCATCGCCACGGACCACTGCGTGCGGGCCACGGCCCTGGACGCCGCCCGCGAGGGCTTCGCCACGCACGTCCTGCTGGACCTGACCGCCGGTGTCGCCGAGGGGACCACGGAGCGGGCCCTGGAGGAGATGCGCACCGCCGGGGTGGAGCTGTCCGGCAAGCCCGTCGTCTGACGGGCCCAGGGGCGCACCTGCGGCGTCCCCGGCGCCCTGGCCGCCCTCAGCGCCCTCAGGCCGCCGGGCGGGCCGGCCCCGCGTATCCGGCGGATCCCAGCAGCGCCCGTATCGGGTGCCAGAGCTCCTGGCCGGTCTGCGGCGCCGTGCGCCAGAGCAACCCGTCGGGGTGGTGCAGGACCGCCGTTATCTCGTCCGGGGTGGGCGGGTGGGCGTTGCCCCTGAGGTAGACGGCACGCAGGCCCAGGTTGCGCAGCCTGGTCAGGGCGCGCGCCCGGTTCGCCGCGTGCACCAGCACCCGTACCGGCTCTCCCGGGCCGGATCCGCCGGCCGGGCCGTTCAGGGTCAGTGCCACCACCACAGTGCCGTTGGGCAACCTGCAGAAACCTCCGCCTGCCATGCTTCGCGCTCCCCCGTAAGACTTCGTGTCAATAAGGATCGGTAGGACGCACCTAAACACGATCGGCCGCCGCCCCGCTAGAGGGCGACGGCCGATCATGCTTTGACCAGGCGTTTTTCGGACTACTTGCCCGAGGGGCCGACCTTCACGGTCATCGTCGAGCCGCTGAGCGGCTCGTTCACGATGGTGATCCGGGTGTTGGTGTCAGTAACCTTGACACTGCCTGTCGGGTTTTCCTTGTACCAGTAGGTGCCCTTGCGGTCGTCGAAGACCGGGACGCCCAGCGACGGCTTGATCTTCAGCGCGACGTCCGCGTTGTGCAGCGTGAAGCCCTGGTTCGGGTACCAGCTGAACGGCGCGTCGAACGGCTGGATCTTGTTGCGCAGGAGCGTGCCGTCCTTCCACTTCAGCGGCTTCGCGTGCGAGTCCACCGGCAGGATCAGGCCGGTGCCCTCGTGCTGCGAGGTGTTGTTGTCCTTCTGGGAGGTGTCCCAGAGCCAGACCATCAGGCCGTTCTGGTAGGCGTAGTGCTCGACCCAGTCCGGGCGGGTGGTGGAGAAGCCGAAGTTGTACGGGCCGACCTCGAGGGTCTTGTCGTACGAGACGTACTGGCGGTTCTCGGCGATGTAGTACTGCGGGTAGTCGTTGGTGAACGACTCACCGATCCGCGAGAAGCCCTTGGCGGTCCAGCCGTTGTCGTCGCCCTCGGCGTCGTCCGAGAAGAGCACGGCGCCGTCGGCGGTGACGGTGATGGCGTCGGCCGTGAAGCCCTTGCCGCCCGCGCCGCCGTCCGTCTGGTAGCGGAAGCGGATGTCGATCTTCTTGCCCGCGTAGGCGTCCAGCGGGAAGGAGAGCTTCTTGTACGCGCCGGAGACGTCGGTCAGGGCCGGCTTGTCGCTGGCGTCACGCGGGATCGCCTTGCCGTCGGCGGTGCCGTCGAGCGCGGTCCAGCTGCTGCCGCCGTTGTCCGAGACCTCGGTGTAGAGGTAGTCGTAGTCGGCCTCGATGTCGTACCAGCCGGACAGGTCCAGCGAGGCGGCCGACTTGCCGGTCAGGTCGACCGGGCGGGTCAGGGTGTTCGACAGGTCGTCACCCATGTCGCTCCACCACTGCTTGGAGCCCTCCGCGGGCTTCGTGACCGTGGTGGTGACGGCCTTCTCGGGCAGCTCGACGACGAGCGCCTGCTTGTCCTTGGTGTTGTACTCCGAGACCCCCAGCTTGTGGGTCGACTTCGTGGCGGCCTTGGCCGTGTCGTAGTCGAGCCAGCCGAGCTGGAGCTTGTCCCAGGCGGTCATGTCGCCCGGGAGGTTGCCTATCTCGCCCTTGCCGGTGCCGAGCCAGGAGCCCGCGGACATCAGGGACCAGAAGCCGACCGAGTTCTCGCCGCCGCCGGAGGTGTCGTACAGGTCCGGGAGGCCGAGGTCGTGGGCGTACTCGTGGGCGAAGACGCCCAGTCCGCCGTTCTCGGGCTGCGCGGTGTAGTCGCCGACCCAGATGCCGGTGTCACCGATCTCGGCGCCGCCGGCCTTGTTGCCCTCGGGGCCCGTCGCGCCGGCGTTCGTGCCGTACGCGTACCAGCGGTGCGCCCAGATGGCGTTCGTGCCCTCGGCGCCGCCGCCCGCGGACTCGTCCTCGCCGGCGTGGACCAGCTGGAAGTGGTCGATGTAGCCGTCGGGCTCGTTGAACTCGCCGTCGCCGTCGTAGTCGTAGCGGTCCCACTGGTCGTACTGGGCGAGGTCCGCCTTGATCTGGTCCAGGGTGCGGCCCTTGGCCTTCTGGTCGGCGACCCAGGCGTTGACGCCGTCACGGACCGTGTCCCAGACGTTGGCGCAGTTGGTCGAGCCGCAGTAGTTGGAGCCGTAACGCGCCTCGTTGTAGGGCACCTTGACCCAGTCCGAGACCTCGCCGTCGACCGAGTAGCGCCCGGAGGACGTCTTCTCGTAGTACGTCTTGAGCGAGTCCTTGTTCTTGCCCTCGCCGAAGTACAGGTCCTGGAAGTGCTCCTGGCTGTAGTCGGCCTGCCAGGCGGTGCTGTTGTCCTTCGCCGGGTCGGGCTCGGCTATCTCGTTGTGCAGCGGGCCGGGCGTGCCGCCGTACTTCTTGACGGGCGGCTTCGGGCCGTCGCCGTCCGGGTCGTACATCGTGGTGTCGTCGACCTGGTCGCCGAACTCCACGAGGATGGTGAAGATCTTGTCGGTCTTCTCCCGGCCGAGCTCGACGTACTTGCTCTTGCCGAGCTTGACGACCTTGGAACCGCCCTTGGCGGTCACCTTCTTGTCGCCGGAAAGGACCTGCTCCAGCGCGGCCTGGCGCTGTGCGTCCTGCTGCTTGCTGAAGGGTCCTTCCAGGTCGTGCTCCGTCGCCTTGACCGGCGCGGGGTCGCGCCGGTCCACGATGGAGGCGCCCGATCCCGGCACCTTGTCATCCGCCTGGGCGGTGGCGAAGGTGGATGCCGTCGCGGCGGTGGCGGCCAGGGCCACGGCTACGGCGGTGGCGCGCAGCGCCCGTCTCTGAGTGGTCACTTGATGCAGTCCTCCCCGGCGTTCGCGTCCGCGGCCAGGGGGTGAGTGCGGGCCGCGCGCGTTCAACGCGTCACAAGTGACGACATTCGATCGGAGTTATGAGAGAAAAGACAGATCTTGACTTGCACATACCAAGTGCACTATGCGGGAGGCCTCTTCCGCTATCCGGACGCGGATCCCGGCCTTCCGGACCGCCGACCGGCGCGCCGCCGACGCCTGCGGGCATCAGCGTGACTCCGTGCGCCCCCTGTGCACCGGTACCGTGGGTTAGGTCACGCTTACTACCCGTTCCTCACGGGCATCCACCGTCGTAGAGTCGATTGACAGTGCGAACGTGTTGAGAGACTTCCCTATCCGACACCCCGAGGACGGATATCGCCATGCCGCGTCCGACTGCCGCACAGTTCTCCTACGGTTCGGCCACCGTCGTGTTCTCCGCCCTCGCGTTGCTGCTGCTGTTCCGGACGGAGTCGGGCATCGGCGTCGCCGCGGTCGGCACCGTGGCGCTGCTGCTCGGCCTGCTGGTCGCCCTGGCCCTGCCCGCGCGTACGAGGACGGCCCGGCCGGCGACGGCACCGCCCACCGCCGCCCGCACCCACCGCACGATCGAGGACATCGAGATCGCCGCCGCCCGGCGGGAGCACATCGGCGAGCACTCGCTGCACCGCTGACTCCCGTGCTCAGGTGTTGACGACGCTCACGTGTTGACGACCACGGTCTTGCCCGCCTTGTCCTGGAGACCCTGCCGGTAGGGCTTGTCCGTGAACATCAGCACGATGTTGATGAGCCACCACAGGCACGGGCAGCACAGCAGCGCGGGGAGCCAGAGCACCACGGCCCGCATCAGCGAGGAGCTCGTGTCGGGGACCGAGCCGTCGTTGAGCATCGCGACGCGCATCTTCAGCAGGCGCTTGCCCAGCGTCCGGCCGTCCTTGTGGGTGAAGTACGTGTCGTACGCGACGTAGACCACCAGGCCGATCAGCGACCACACCAGCTGATGACCGGTGTAGGTGTTGCCGATGGCGTTGCCGAAGTCGTCGTTGCCGTCGTCCGAGGACACGTCGACCGCACCGCCGAAGGGGAGCGAGATCAGATACAGCGGGATCGAGATGATGAGGAAGTCGATCAGCCGCGCCAGGATCCGCTTCCCCGGTTCGGCGAGCGGTGGCATGCCCGCCAGCGGGTCCGCGCCGCCGTAGGGACCGCCGCCGTACGGGTCGTTCGGCGGCGGGGGCGGCGGCGGCCCGCTCCCGTAGGGCGAACCGCCCTGCGGGGGCGGAGGCCCCTGCGGCGGCCGCTTCGAGAAGGGGTCGTCGTCGGGCGGCGGAGGCGGTGGTTCGTTACTCATGGGGGCAGTGCACCCCGGCCCGGGAAGGCCCGCAACGGCTGGGGTCTCTTCGGGGGACGGGGCGTCAGCACACGGGCGTACGGGCCGCTCCCGCGGCCGGTCCGGCCCCTCTCAGCCCGCGACGAAGGTGCGGGCCGCCTTGTCGTGCCAGCACTGGCGCCACGGACGGTCGATCAGACACCAGAGGACGTTGAGCACACCGACGGCGAGCAGGCCCAGCACCCCGTACACCAGCCAGCGGCGCAGTGCCGCGCCCACGGTCGGCGAGTCGTGGGACTCGATGTCCCGCACCTCCAGGCCGCAGAGCTTCTTGCCCAGGGTGCGGCCCCACTTGGCGGTGGGCAGGGCCTCCAGGAGGAAGCCGAGGACCAGGAAGGCGGCGAGCACCCCGCCGAACAGCCCGGCCGTGGTGGCGTCCAGGAGCCAGACGGTGACCGTCTCACCGGACAGCTTCGCCGCCTCGATCTTCTGGTCGATGTGGTCCGTCGCCCGGGTGACCAGCGGGAAGCCGACCGCGCCGACGAGCGCGCCGAGGACGACCGTGTCGACGATCCGGGCGGCCAGCCGCTTGCCGAGCCCCGCGGGCCTCGCCGAGGCCTGGGACCGGGCGAGCTGCTGGAAGGGGTCGTCGACCGGGGGCTTCCACGGCACCACGGGCTGCTGCTGCTCCGCCCTGAGGCCGTGCTGCTGCGCGGGCACCGGGGCCGGGCTCTGCTGCTGGGGGTGCGGTGGCTGGGGGCGGGCCGTCCGCTCGGGCTGGGCGAGCTGGTGGACCTGCTGCGCCCAGGACGCGGACCCGCCGCCCGGGCCCGGTGTCAGCGGGGTGTTCAGCCCCGGCGCCTGCGCCTGCGGCGGGGTGGGCGACGGTGCGGGGGCGGGGGGCTGCGGGGTGCCGCCCGGCGGAACGGCGCGGATCGCCATCGTGCCGTCGGCGGGGGCGGGGCCCCCCTCGCGCGGGCGCGGGGGACGGCCGCCTGGGCCGACCGCGCGGATGGTGACCGTGCCCTCGGTCGGCGGACGACGGCCCGCGTCGTCGCTGCCGGGCCGCTCCCGGCGGATGGTGACGGTGCCGTCGCTCACCTCGTCGTTGCCGTCCCGCATGCCGGGCAGGGCACCGCGCGTCGGGTCCTGGGTGCCGGACTGCCGGGGATCGGCGGGGTGTTCGTCCGCCGGGGCGGGGACGGACGGCGGCGTCGCGGCCGGTGCCCCGGATTCGGGCTGGGGCGCCTCGGGCGTACGCGGATCCCTGCCGCCCCACGAGACGCGGTGGTCGCGTTCGCCGCCGAAGCCGGTCTGACGGGAGGTGTCGGCCTGCCAGGCGGTCGCCGGCAGGGGCCTTCCGGGGGTCACGTCCGCCTCACCGCCGACGGACCCGCCGTCAGGTGCGGGCGCGTCCGTCCCCTCGACCTCGTCGAGGTACATCGGCCCGGTCTCGTCCACCGGGGCCTGCCGCTGCGGGGCCGCGTCGGCCGCCGGGGCGGGGGGCGTCGCGGGAGTCGTCCCGTCCTGCCGGGGCGCGGGCCTGCTGGTGCCGGGGACCCACGAAGCGCCGTTCCAGTACCGGACGTAGCCGGGAATGGACGGGTCGGGGTAGTACCCCTCGCGGGGGCTTTCGTCACCGGGTGCCGGGGTTGGGGCGCTCATCACCGTGGTCCCGTATCTCTTCGAGTCCTCAATACAAGGGTCCACATCTATCAGACCTCCGAGCACCCCCGGGCCTGTCCTGCCGTTTGGACCACTTTCAGGGTCCGGGCAAGTTTTTCTGGGAAGTCGCGTCATAGACGTCCAGGAGGGCGCTCTCTCCTTCTGCGGACCGGTCGAGGGACCGGCCCCTACGAGCATCGGAAGGTCGTGCATCCTCATGCAGAACGCCGTGGAACGCGAGCTGGAAGTGAAGCTGGTCCTGTCCCCCGAGCGGTCCGTCCCCGTACCGGCCCGGCTCTCCTACTTCACCGACGACCCGTACGCCGTGCACGTCATGTTCCACATCGGCTCCGAGTCGCCCGTCCACTGGACGTTCGCCCGTGAGCTGCTGGTGGAGGGCGTGTTCCGGCCGTGCGGGCACGGGGACGTACGGATCTGGCCGACCAAGGTCGAGGACCGGGGCGTCATCTGCGTCGCGCTCACCTCGCCCGACGGCAACGCCCTCCTGGAGGTGCCGTCGGCCGCGGTGGCCGCCTGGGTGGAGCGCACCCTGCGGGTGGTGCCCCCGGGGACCGAGAGCACGCTGCTCGGACTGGACGCGGCCCTCGCCGAGCTGCTCACCCCGCTGCCGGCCGACGACCTGTGGCTGGGCGACCCCTGGTCCCAGTCGCCCGACGAGACGCAGGACGGGGAGGCCTGAGCGGCGGCGTGCGGGCGTCAGAACAGCTTGCCCGGGTTGAGGAGCCCCAGCGGGTCGAAGGCGGCCTTGATGCCGCGCTGCACCTCGACGCCCACCTCGCCCAGCTCACGGGCGAGCCACTCCTTCTTCAGTACGCCGACCCCGTGTTCACCGGTGATGGTGCCGCCCAGTTCGAGGCCCAGCGCCATGATCTCGTCGAAGGACTCGCGGGCCCTGCGGGACTCGTCGGCGTCGGTGTGGTCGAAGCAGACGACGGGGTGGGTGTTGCCGTCGCCCGCGTGGGCGCAGACACCGATGGTCAGGCCGAACTTCTCGGCGATGGCCGCGGTCCCCTCGATCATCGCGCCGAGCTTCGAGCGCGGCACGCACACGTCGTCGATCATCGTGGCGGACTTGACGGTCTCCAGGGCGGGGAGGGACAGCCGGCGGGCCTGGAGCAGGAGTTCGGACTCGGCGACGTCGTCGGCGGGCACCACCTCGGTGGCGCCGGCCGCCGTGCACAGCTCCCCGACGGCGGCGAGGTCGGCCGCCGGGTCCGGGGTGTCGAAGGCGCAGAGCAGCAGCGCCTCGGTGGTCTCGGGGAGGCCCATGGACGCCATCGCGTTGACGGCGTGCACCGTCGTACGGTCCATCAGTTCGAGGAGTGACGGCGTGTGTCCCCGCTCCATGATCCGGCACACCGCGTCGCAGGCCGCCGCCGCCGACGCGAACTCGGCGGCCAGCACCAGCTGCTGCGGGGGCTGGGGCCGCAGCGCGAGCACCGCCTTGACGACGATACCGAGGCTGCCCTCCGAACCGACGAAGAGCCGGGTGAGGTCGTAGCCCGCGACGCCCTTCGCGGTGCGCCGTCCGGTGTTCAGCAGCCGCCCGTCGGCCAGGACGACCTCCAGGCCCAGGACGTACTCGGCGGTGACGCCGTACTTCACGCAGCACAGGCCGCCGGACGCGGTGCCGATGTTGCCGCCGATCGTGCACATCTCCCAGCTGGAGGGGTCCGGCGGGTAGTAAAGGCCGTGCTCGTTGACGGCGCGGGACAGCGTGGCGTTGACGACGCCCGGCTCGACGACGGCGATCCGGTCGACCGGGCTGATCTCCAGGATCCGGTCCATCTTCACCAGGGAGAGCACGATGCAGCCGTCGGAGGCGTTGGCGGCGCCCGACAGGCCGGTCCGCGCGCCCTGGGGGACGACGGGGACCCGCAGGGCGGTGGCGGTCCTCATGACGTGCTGGACCTCCTCGACCGTGCGCGGGAGCACCACGACGGCGGGGGAGCCCGCGTCGCAGAAGCTCGCCATGTCGTGGGCGTACGAGGCGGTGATGTCCGGGTCCGTGATCAGTGCCTCGGCCGGGAGACCCGCGCGCAGTCGTTCGAGGAGAGCGTCCATGATCCAAGCGTGGCACCCGGGGCCAATGGTGTGAACCCGTCTGCGTCACCCATCACGGAGCGCGATGCGATCTTCGTACTGACGCAGAGTGATGGCCATGGATGCCAAGCCGCAGCAGAACCCGGAGCCGCCCCCCTCCACCCTGCCGCCCCAGGGTGCGACGTCCGTCCCGCCGCCCCCCGCGCCGATGCGCACCACGCTGCGCAGGGCGGCGTTCGGCGCGGTGGCCGCAGCCGTGCTGGTGGCCGGCGCGGTGATCGCCGTACCGGATGACGAAGGGGAGGCCGCACCGCCTGCGCAGGGTCCCGTCGCACGGGCCGAGTCCGCGGCGGCGGCCGGCTCCCCCGCCTCCCTGTCCGACCTGACCGCCCTCATCGGCGACCGGCAGAAGTGGGTGGAGACGCACCCCGCGGACGCCCCGTCCTGGGCGGTGCTCGGCACGGCGTACGTGGAGTGGGGGCGCCGGGCGGCGGACTCGGCGTACTACACCCGGGCCGAGCAGGCCCTCCAGCGGTCGCTGGCCGCGCTGCCCGGTGAGCGCGGGAACGTGCAGGCCTGGGTGGGTCTCGGGGCGCTCGCCAACGCCCGGAACGACTTCCTCGCCGGGAAGAAGTGGGGCGAGACGGTCCGCTCGCGGCAGCCGAAGGAGTGGACGGCGTACCCGGTGCTGATCGACGCGTACAACGGCCTCGGCGAGTACGCGGCGGCGGCCAGGGCGACCGAGAAGTTCGGCACCCTGCGCAAGGGTGCCCCCGCCCTGGCCAGGACGTCCGAGATGTACCGCAACCAGGGCTGGCGCGAGGACGCCCTGGCCACCGCGCAGGAGGCGGCGGACCTCGCCGGCGCCCCGGCCGCGAAGGCGGCGGCCCTGCACCGCCTCGGGGACCTGGCCGCCGAGCGCGGGGAGCCGGCGGAGGCCCTCGCGCAGTACGACGCCGCGCTGCGCACCGACCGCGGCCACCTCCCGTCGCTGGCGGGCCGGGCGCGCGCCCTGGCGGCCCTGGAGCGTACGGACGAGGCGCTCGCGGAGTACCGGACGGTGACCACGAAGCTCCCCCGCCCGGAGTACGTGCTCGAACTGGGCGAGCTGTACGAGTCGCTGGGCCTCGACGGTGACGCGCGCACCCAGTACACGAAGCTCCGGGACCTGCTGACGCGGGCACGGACGGCCGGGGTCGACGAGTCCCTGACCGAGGCCCGCTTCGAGGCGGACCACGGTGACCCGGAGGCGGCGGTGGAGCTGATGCGCACCGAGTGGGCGGCACAGCGCCGCAGTGCGGCGGTCTCGGACACCCTGGCCTGGGCGCTGCACCGGGCGGGGCGCAGCGAGGAGGGCATGCAGTACGCGGAGCGTGCGGTGGAGACGGGCGTACGGGACGCCTCGTACGCCTATCACCTGGGGGCGATCGAGAGCGCCCTCGGCCAGGACGGTCCGGCCCGCGGCCATCTGGAGGAGGCTCTGCGCACGAACCCGTACTTCTCGCCGCTGGCCGCTCCGCTGGCGCGGGAGGCCCTGGACGCGCTGGGTGAGCCGGCGGCGGGCGGCCCGGAGGCCGTGCAGCCGTCGGGTCCGGAGCCCGGCCCGTCGCAGGAACCCTCGCGGGGTCCGGACAAGGGGGCCGACAAGGAGGCCGAGAAGGAGCCCCGCCGGGAGCCGGGGGCGGGCTCCGGGCCGGAGCCATCGGCATCCACGGGCTCGGCGGGCTCGACCGGTTCGGCGGGCTCGGGTGGTTCCACGGGCTCTGCCGGCTCGGACGACTCCACAGGTGCGGCAGGCGCCTCCGCGGCCCCGCGTGCGAAGCCCGGAGCGGCCACGGCGTCCCCGTGACCCGCATGCGTGAGGGCCCCTCTCCCGGCCGGAGAGGGGCCCTCAGCCGTGCCGGCTACAGGTTGCCGCGCTTCTCCTGCTCGCGCTCGATCGCCTCGAACAGGGCCTTGAAGTTGCCCTTGCCGAAGCCCATCGAGCCGTGCCGCTCGATCATCTCGAAGAAGACGGTCGGGCGGTCCTGGACCGGCTTGGTGAAGATCTGCAGCAGGTAGCCGTCCTCGTCACGGTCGACGAGGATCTTCAGCTCGCGCAGCGTCTCCACGGGCACGCGGGTCTCGCCCGCCCACTCCCCCAGCGTGTCGTAGTACGAGTCCGGGGTGTCCAGGAACTGCACACCGGCCGCCCGCATCGCGCGTACGGACGAGACGATGTCGTTCGTGGCGAGCGCGATGTGCTGGACGCCCGCGCCGCCGTAGAACTCCAGGTACTCGTCGATCTGCGACTTCTTCTTCGCGATCGCCGGCTCGTTGATCGGGAACTTGACCTTGAGGGTGCCGTCGGCGACGACCTTCGACATGAGGGCGGAGTACTCGGTGGCGATGTCGTCGCCCACGAACTCCTTCATGTTGGTGAAGCCCATGACCTTGTTGTAGAAGGCCACCCACTCGTTCATCCGGCCGAGCTCGACGTTGCCGACGCAGTGGTCGACGGCCTGGAAGGTGCGCTTGGCCGGCGGCTCCACGATCGGGGCGGCGGCCGTGTAGCCGGGGAGGTAGGGGCCGTCGTAGCCACCGCGCTCGACCAGCGTGTGGCGGGTCTTGCCGTACGTGGCGATGGCGGCCAGGACGACCGTGCCGTGCTCGTCCTTGACCTCGTGCGGCTCGGTGATGCCCCGCGCGCCGTGCTCGACGGCGTACGCGTAGGCCGCGCGGGCGTCGGGCACCTCGATCGCGAGGTCGACCACGCCGTCGCCGTGGGCGTGCACATGGTCGGCCAGGAAGGTGCCCCATTCGGTGGACGCCTTGATGACGGAGGTGAGGACGAAGCGGGCGGAGCCGTTGGTCAGGACGTAACTCGCGGTCTCGCGGCTGCCGTTCTCCGGTCCGGAGTAGGCGACGAGCTTCATGCCGAAGGCGGTCGAGTAGTAGTGCGCCGCCTGCTTGGCGTTGCCCACCGCGAAGACCACCGCGTCCATTCCCTTGACCGGGAAGGGATCGGCCTGCCGGGCGGTGTCGGGGGTGGTGTGCACAGTCTCAGTCATGTCCGAAGGTTCCCGCCGCTCCGCAAGGTGCGCAACAGTTCGCGGATCCCCTGGTCAATCTGACCACCCGGACGCCAGGATGGGCGGGCTGTCTGTACAGGCTGACCATCGGGAGGCGGATCATGGCGATCGATCGACTGGACGGCCGGCTCATCGTGCTGCTGGCCCGCGAGCCCCGGATCGGCGTGCTGGAGGCGTCGCGGCGGCTGGGAGTGGCGCGTGGGACGGTCCAGGCGCGCCTCGACCGGCTTCAGTCCAATGGCGTCATCCGCGGCTTCGGACCGGACGTGGACCCGGCGGCGCTCGGCTACCCGGTCACCGCGTTCGCCACCCTGGAGATCAAGCAGGGCCAAGGCGTCGACGTGCGGGCCCATTTGAGCAGCGTGCCCGAGGTCCTCGAACTGCACACGACGACCGGCCACGGAGACATGCTGTGCCGGCTCGTGGCCCGCTCCAACGCCGATCTCCAGCGGGTGATCGACCTGGTCCTCGGCTTTGATGGCATCGTGCGGGCCTCCACGGCGATCGTCATGGAAAATCCGGTGCCCCTGCGTATTATCCCGCTGATCGAGCAGGCTGCAGAGGACACCGCCTGAGCCTACGGAGCACCATGTGAACTTCTGGGAGTATTTGGGCACTCGCCACCAGCAACTGCTCACCGACACGTATCAGCACGCCAGCGCCGTCTTCCAGTGCATGGTCATCGCTACGCTGCTCGGTGTCCTGATCGGTGTGATCAGCTACCGCAGCGGCTGGGGCGGATCGCTCGCGATCACGTCCACCTCGGCGATCCTCACCATTCCGTCGCTCGCCGCGATCGGTCTGCTGATTCCCCTCGTCGGTCTCGGGGTCCCGCCCACCGTGATCATCCTGACCCTGTACGGGCTGCTGCCCATCGTCCGCAACTGCATCGTCGGGCTGCGCGGGGTCGACCCCGCCCTCGTCGACGCGGCGAAGGGCATCGGCATGTCCCGGGCCCGTCGGCTGCTGAAAGTCGAACTGCCCCTCGCATGGCCGCCGATCCTCACCGGCATCCGGGTCTCCACCCAGATGCTGATGGGCATCGCCGCCATCGCCGCCTACGCCTCGGGCCCCGGACTCGGAAACGAGATCTTCCGGGGCCTCGCCTCACTCGGAAGCGCCAACGCCATCAACCAGGTCCTCGCCGGCACGATCGGCATCGTCATTCTCGCCCTGCTCTTCGACGCCGCGTACGTGCTTCTCGGGCGACTCACCATCTCCAGGGGGATCCGTGCCTGAGACCGTCACCACGCCCTCGGACTCGGCCTCGGCCCGCCCGGCGAGCACCTCGGGCGCCACCATCCAGCTGGAGAACCTCACCAAGTCCTACCCCGGCAGCCCCTCCCCGGCCGTGGAGGACGTGTCCATGGACATCAAGGCCGGTGAGACCGTGATCCTCGTGGGCCCCTCGGGCTGCGGGAAGTCCACCACGCTGAAGATGATCAACCGGCTGATCGAGCCGACGTCCGGGCGGATCAGGATCGGCGACGAGGACGTCACCGACATGGACCCGGTGAAGCTGCGCCGCAAGATCGGTTACGCCATCCAGTCCTCCGGTCTCTTCCCGCACATGACGGTCGCGGAGAACATCGCCCTCGTGCCGAAGATGACGGGCTGGTCGAAGTCCGGGGTGAAGGACCGGGTCGAGGAGATGCTCGACCTGGTCGGCCTCGACCCCCGGGAGTTCCACGGCCGGTACCCGCGCCAGCTCTCCGGCGGCCAGCAGCAGCGGGTGGGCGTGGCGCGGGCCCTGGCCGCGGACCCGCCGGTGCTGCTGATGGACGAGCCGTTCGGTGCGGTCGACCCGATCACCCGCGACCATCTCCAGGACGAGCTGATCCGCCTCCAGCACGAGCTGCACAAGACGATCGTCTTCGTCACCCATGACTTCGACGAGGCCATCAAGCTGGGCGACCGGATCGCGGTACTGCGGGAGCGGTCGCACATCGCGCAGTTCGACACCCCCGAGGCCATCCTCACCAACCCGACGGACGACTTCGTCTCCGGCTTCGTGGGCGCGGGCGCGGCCCTGAAGCGGCTCAACCTCACCCGCGTACGGGACGTGGGGATCGCCGACTTCCCCACGGTGACCGTCGAGGACCCGCTCCAGTCGATCTTCAACAAGCTGCGGGACGGCCAGCACAACGAGCTGCTGATGCTGGACCGCCGCAACCGTCCGTACAAGTGGCTGCGGCGCGGCGATCTCATGCGGGCCAAGGGTTCGCTGGCCAGGGCCGGACAGCTGGTGCACGACACGGTGACCCGGGACGCCACCCTGCACGACGCGCTGGAGGCCGTGCTGACCGACAGCGGTGGGCGGGTCGCGGTGACGGGGCGGCGCGGCGAGTTCATCGGCGTCGTCGACATGCAGACCCTGATGAACTCCGTGCAGGAACTCCTGGAGGCGGACCGCCTCGCCGCGATGGAGCACGAGCACGATCTGGAGGAGCTGCGCTCCCACCGGACGGAGCAGGAGCTGGAAGGGGGTGACGGCGGACTGTGACCCCCAGTCATCAGGCTCCCCCCAAGGGGCAACGGCCGCCCGGGGAACACGAGGTGGGCGGCAAGGCCTTCCGTGACGAAGAGGCCGAGCCCACCCCGTCGTCCGCACCGGCGCGCCGTATCACCTGGAAGAAGCTCGTGGTGGTGCCGGCCGTCTGCGCGGTCGTGCTCGTGGTGACCTACCTGTGGATCTCCAACGTCGATCTCGACTCGATCGCGGAGAACTCGCTGGCCGGCGACAACGTGCAGGTCCGCTGGTGGCAGCACGTCAGGCTGACCGCGATCTCCACCTTCTGGGTGCTGATCATCGCGCTTCCGCTGGGCATCGCGCTGACCCGCCGCGGTCTGAACAAGGCCGCCCCCGCGGTCACGGCCCTCGCCAACATCGGCCAGGCCACGCCCGCGATCGGGCTGCTGGCGCTGCTGGTGATCTGGCTGGGCATCGGCCCGTCGACGGCCATCACCGGCATGGTGATCTACGCGGTCCTGCCGGTGCTCTCCAACACGGTGGCGGGGCTGAACCAGATCGAACCGACCCTCGTGGAGGCGTCCAAGGGCATCGGGATGTCCGCGATGGGCACCCTCACCCGGATCGAACTGCCGCTGGCCGTCCCGCTGATCCTCGCGGGCGTACGCACCGCCCTGGTGCTCAACGTGGGCACGGCGACCCTCGCCACCTTCGGCGGCGGTGGCGGGCTGGGCGACCTCATCACCTCCGGGATCCAGACCCAGCGCATGCCCGTGCTGGTGCTCGGTTCCGTACTGACGGTGGTGCTGGCACTGCTGGTGGACTGGCTGGCTTCGCTGGTCGAACTGTGGCTGACGCCGCGCGGACTGGAGGAAGCGTGAGGGTACGTACGGGCCTGGCATCGGCGGCCGCTCTCGCCCTCCTGCTCACGGGGTGCGGGCTGAAGAGCGGGTCACCGCTGGTGGACGAGGTGGAACCGGGATCGCTCGGCAAGGGACAGCCCCTGAAGGGCGCCTCTCTGACGGTGACCTCGAAGAACTTCAGCGAGAACATCATCCTCGGGCAGATCATGGGCCTGGTCTTCAAGGCGGCCGGCGCCGAGGTCCTGGACAGGACGAACCTGCCCGGGTCGATCAGCGCGCGTGAGGCCGTCGTCAAGGGCGAGGCCGACGCGCTGTACGACTACACGGGTACGGCGTGGATCACCTACCTGGGTCACGCGAAGCCGATCGTGGACCCGCAGAAGCAGTACGAGGTGGTCCGCGACGAGGACAAGGGCAACGGAGTGACCTGGCTGCCGCCGGCCACCCTCGACAACACGTACGCCCTGGCCATCAGCAAGGGGAACAACGCCAAGTACAAGCTGAAGAACCTCTCGGACGTGGCCGCGCTCGCGAAGAAGGACCCGAAGGCCGTGACGGTCTGCGTGGAGAACGAGTTCGCCTCGCGTGACGACGGGCTGCCCGGCATGCAGAAGCACTACCGGATGAATCTCCCGGCCTCGAACATCAAGAAGATGGACGCGGGGATCATCTACACCCAGGTGAACTCAGGGGGCTGTCTGCTGGGCGAGGTGTACACCACCGACGGCCGGATCAAGGCGATGAACCTGGACGTCCTGGAGGACGACAAGCAGTTCTTCCCCAACTACAACGCCGCCCCCGCCATCCACACGGCGACCCTCGACAAGTACCCGCAGATCGCCGAGCTGCTGGCGCCCATCACCGAGAAGCTGACGACGCCGCTGGCGCAGGAGCTGAACTCCAAGGTGGACGTGGACGGGCAGGACCCGCACGAGGTCGCCAAGGACTGGCTGGTGAAGGAAGGTTTCATCAAGGAGGGCTGAGCGGAACGGAGTCTTCCTGACGACGTCCAAAGAAGTCGTTGCAAAAAACGTGTTGCAAAGCAGTCTTTGCAACTCTATGGTCATGGCATGCCACCGAACGAGCCGGAGCGCCGGCCGACGACGCCGTACGCCGATGACCCGACCATCCACCAGGTCAACGCCCGCACTCTGCGCGGGCTCGCGCACCCCTTGCGCATCCGGCTGCTGAACGCCCTCCGGGAGTTCGGCCCCGCGACCGCCTCTGGACTCGCCGACCGGCTCGGCGAGTCCAGCGGGGCGACCAGCTACCACCTGCGTCAGCTCGCGACGTACGGCTTCGTGGAGGACGACCCGGAGCGCGGCAAGGGGCGTGAGCGGTGGTGGAGGGCCGTCCACATGGGCACCACCTTCAACACCAGCGCCTTCCTGGAACACCCGGACGCCGAAGTGCGTGGCGCCGTCGGGGTCGTGCTCCACGAGATCGCCGGCACGCACGCCCAGGAGCTGAACACCTGGCTCGGGACCATGCACGAATGGCCCGAGGAGTGGCGCCGCACCTTCGACCTCAGCGACTTCAAGCTGCGGCTCACCCCTGAACTCTCCATGGAGCTCGCGGAGAAGATGCAGGACCTGGTGAACAGCTACCGGGGCCGCGTTCCCGACGACGCCGAGGACTCGGCCATCATCCGCACGCACGTGCACATGTTCCCGCGTCCCACCGACTGAGGGGGTTCACCGCCATGCACAGCGACATCCATCTGCTGCTCCACACCTACCGCTCCGCCGAACTCCGGCATGAGGCGGCCGAGTTCAATCCCGTACGCCCCGGACTGCGCCACCGGATGGGCTGGACGCTGGTCGAGCTGGGCCTCCGGCTGGCACAGAGCCGGCCGCACCCGCAGCCCGCCCGCGCCGCGCGAACGGCCTGACGGTGGACGGGGGGAAGCATCCGCGACATCCGGGGCATCCGCGGCGCCGTGTACCGCTCGCCGCGGTCCTGGCGGCCAACTCCATCTCTACGGCGGGGACTTCGCTCACGCTCATCGGCGTACCGTGGTTCGTCCTGGAGACCACCGGGAGCGCCGGCCGGGCCGGGGTCGTCGCCTTCTGCGCGACCCTGCCGATCGTGGTCGCCGCCCTCATCGGCGGACCTCTCATCGACCGGGTCGGCCGGCGCCGGGTCTCCGTCGCCTCCGACACGATCTGCGGCGCCGCGGTCGCGGCCGTGCCGCTGCTGCACCAGGCGGGCGCACTCCACTTCTGGATGCTGTGCGCGCTGATGGCGGTGAACGGGCTGGCCCACACGCCCGGCAACACCGCGCGTTACGTCCTGGTCCCCGACCTCGCCGAACAGGCGGGCACCACGCTGGCCCGGGCCGCCAGCCTCTTCGACGCGGTGTCGCGGGGCGCCCGGATGGTCGGCGCCGCGCTCGCGGGCGTACTGATCGCCGCCACGGGCGCCGAGACCGTGCTCCTGCTGGACGCCGCCACGTTCGGGCTGTCCGCGCTGCTGGTCGCGGCGGGCGTACGGGGCATCCGCTCGGCGGAGCCGGACAAGGCCGCGGCCCCGGTGTCACTGCGCACCTACCGCACCGAGCTGCGGGAGGGGTACTCCTTTCTGCTGGGCAACCGGCTGCTGCTCGCCGTGGTCCTCATGGTGATGTTCATGAACGGCACGGACCAGGGCTGGTACGCCGTCCTGCTGCCCGTGCACGCCGAGGGCGAGCTGGGCGGGGCGACCGATCTGGGGATGCTCACCGCACTGTTCGGCGCGGGCGGGCTGACCGGCGCCCTGCTGTACGGGGCGGTGGGGCACCGCTTCTCGCGGCGGGCGGTGTTCACGGTGTGCGTGGTGCTGTGCGGCGCACCGAGGTTCGTGGTCGCCGCCCTGACCGGGACCACGCTGCCCCTCGCGGTCACGATGGCGCTGGGCGGGGTCGCCGGCGGGATGCTCAACCCGATCCTGACGACGGTGACGTACGAACGCGTCCCCGAGGAGCTGCGCAGCAGGGTCTCGGGTGCCCTCACGGCCGGCTGTGAGCTCGCCATGCCGGTGGGCGGGCTGGCGGCGGGCCTGCTGGTCGAGGGGATGGGCGCGACCGGGGCGCTGCTGGCGATGGGCGGGGTGTACTTCCTGGCGACGCTGAGCCCGCTGGTCTTCCCGGCCTGGCGCACCATGGAGGCCCCGGAGCCGCAGGTCAGCAGCCCGGAACCGAGCCCCCCTGATCCAGGGCCCGCAGCGAGGACACCGCGCTCCTCAGTGTCGTGACGGCGACCAGCCGCAGGCCCTCGGGCCGCTCGGCCTTCGCCTGCTTGCACTCGGCCTTCGGCACCAGGAAGACGGTCGCGCCGTCACGCCGGGCGGCCTGTGTCTTCAGGGAGACCCCGCCGACCGCGCCGACCGTACCGTCGGCCTCGATCGTCCCCGTACCGGCGATGGTGCGGCCTCCGGTCAGCCCGCCGCCGGAGCCGTCGTCGGAGAGCTTGTCGATGATGCCGAGCGAGAAGAACAGGCCCGCGCTCGGACCGCCGACGTCGGCGAGGTGCAGGGTGACGTCCACCGAACCGGGCTTCATGTCCAGGTAGTTCAGGGCCGCGTCGACGGCGACGTTCTGCGACTCCTTCATGTCCTGGAGGTTGTGCTGCTCGATCTCCTTCTCGGAGTCGCCGGTCGGATAGACGGAGTCACGCGGCATGACCGCGCGGTCCGTCCTGAACCAGCTGTCCACCACGTCCCCGACGCCGATGTCGGCGGTCGGCGCGGTGGCCAGGATGGTGGTCATCAGCAGCTTGCCGTCGGTGGGGTGGGTCGGCGCACCCTTGATCGTGATGACCGGGGTCCCCTTGTCCTTCCCCAGGACGTCGGCGGTGGTGCCGGGCTGGGCCACGGTGAACGGCAGCGGCGCGAAGGCGGCCGTACCGAACAGGGCGAGGACGGGCAGCGCACAGAGGGCGAGGGCGCGGGGGCGGGAGAAACGAATGGCCACCCGCCCAATCTATCCGCCGTACGCCTCCGGCCCCGACCGGCCCGGCGTCCTCACCGGGGCGGCCGGGGCCGGAGGCCTACGGCGGGTGCTCGTCCTAGCGCAGTGCGTCGGCGACCTCGCGGGCCGCGTCGAGGACCCTCGGCCCGACCCGTTCGGGTACGGCGTCGGCGAGCATGACCACGCCCACGCTGCCCTCCACGCCCGAGACCCCGACCAGCGGCGCCGCGGCCCCGCACGCCCCGGCTTCTAGTTCGCCCTGGGTGAGGGTGTAGCCCGGGTGGTCGACCGTCTTCTGCCGGGCGGTGAGGATGGCCCGGCCCGCGGCGCCCCTGTCCAGGGCGTGACGGAAGCCGGCCCGGTAGGCCACGTGGTAGTCGGTCCAGGTCGGCTCGACGACGGCGACCGCCAGCGCGTCCGCCCCGTCGACGAGCGTGAGGTGGGCGGTGGCCCCTATGTCCTCGGCCAGCGAACGCAGCGCGGGCAGGGCCGCCTCCCTGACCAGCGGGTGCACCTGCCGGCCCAGGCGCAGCACGCCCAGACCCACTCGGGCCCGGCCGCCCAGGTCACGCCGTACGAGCGCGTGCTGTTCCAGGGTGGCGAGCAGTCGGTAGACCACGGTGCGGTTGACACCGAGTTTGTTCGACAGCTCGGTGACGGTCAGGCCGTGATCGGTGTCGGCGAGCAGTTTGAGGACTCGCAGTCCCCGGTCGAGCGTCTGAGAAGTCTCCGCGGTCACGACGCCCTCTCCCTCGTGGTGAGCGGGGCGGTTTCTCTCCGGGATGCCGACGCCGGTCCCACGGCGACGCACCGAGAGGCCGCCGACTGGCCATGGCACCGGCTGCGCTCCGCGGCCACACTGCCACGGGGCGCTCATGTTTCGGGGACATTAGCGAGCGGGTCCGCTCAGCGGAAGACCTCGTCCAGAATCCGGTCTCCCTCCGGAACGGCACCGCATAACCGCCGGTCAGCGGAAGACCGTCCGGAACGCGAACATCTACGCGCGTTCAAGTCGGGTGACGCCGCGGCAACGCTCCGTGCATCACGCGTGAACGATTGTTAACTTGCTGTGAATAAGTGCCGCAAAAATTTTCCGGCCGAGGGCGCCCAGGACCCTCTCGCACGCCCCCCGAGGGACGGACCCGCCCCTCGCCCTGATACCCGACGACACCGCGGCCCCGGTGCGCGAGCAGGAAGTGATCCGCTCGCGCACCGGGGCCCACAAGGTCGCTGGGCTGCTGGGCTGCCGGGCTGCCGGGCAGCCGGGCTCAGCGCATCCGGGTGGCCCACTCCTGGACCTTCTTGATCCGGTCCTGGATCTGTCCGGCCGTCGCCTCCGCGCTCGGCGGGCCGCCGCAGACCCTGCGCAGCTCGGTGTGGATCACCCCGTGCGGCTTGCCGCTCTGGTGCGTGTACGCCGAGACCATCGTGTTGAGCTGCTTGCGCAGCTCCAGCAGCTTCTTGTGCGTGACCACCGGCCGGTTCTCGGCCGCCTTCTCCAGCAGGTCCGCCTCTTCCGCCGGCTTCTGCCTGCTGTGCGCGATCTGCCGGGTCTGCCGCTTCTGGAGCAGCAGCTGCACCTGGTCGGGTTCGAGGAGGCCGGGGATGCCGAGGTAGTCCTGCTCCTCCTCGCTCCCCGGGTGCGCCTGCATGCCGAACTCGGCGCCGTCGTACAGCACCCGGTCGAAGACCGCGTCGGACTCGAGGGCCTCGAAGGGCAGCTGCTCCTCGGTCTCCTCGTCCTCGAGCTTCTCCGCGTCCGCGAGGAGCTGGTCCTCCTCGGCGAACGGGTTCTCCTCGTCGCTGCCCTTCTTCGGCTTGTCGAGCACGTGGTCGCGCTCGACCTCCATCTCGTTCGCGAAGTCGAGGAGCATCGGGATGGTCGGCACGAAGACGGAAGCGGTCTCGCCCCGGCGCCGCGACCGTACGAAACGGCCGACGGCCTGGGCGAAGAAGAGCGGCGTCGAGATGGTCGTGGCGTACACGCCGACCGCGAGGCGCGGGACGTCGACGCCCTCCGACACCATCCTGACCGCGACCATCCAGCGCGAATCGTCCTGGCTGAACTTGTCGATCTTCTTCGACGCCGCCTTCTCGTCGGAGAGGACCACGGCCGGGGACTCGCCCGTCACCTTCTTGAGGATCTTGGCGTACGCGCGTGCCGACTCCTGGTCCGTCGCGATGACGAGCCCGCCCGCGTCCGGAATGCCCTTACGCACCTCCGTCAGCCGCTTGTCGGCGGCGGACAGCACGTTGGGGATCCACTCGCCGGTGGGCGCGAGGGCGGTGCGCCACGCCTGCCCGATGGCGTCCTTGGTCATCGGCTCGCCGAGCCGCGCGGCGATCTCGTCCCCGGCCTTCGTACGCCAGCGCATGTTGCCGCTGTAGCTGAGGAAGATCACGGGGCGGACGACCCCGTCGGCCAGCGCGTTGCCGTAGCCGTAGGTGTAGTCGGCCGAGGAGCGCCGGATGCCGTCGTTGCCCTCCTCGTACGCGACGAAGGGGATCGGGTTGGTGTCGGACCGGAACGGCGTACCGGTGAGCGCGAGCCGCCGGGTCGCCGGGTCGAACGCCTCCTGGCAGGCCTCGCCCCACGACTTCGAGTCACCGGCGTGGTGGATCTCGTCGAGGATCACGAGCGTCTTGCGCTGCTCGCACCGGTTGCGGTGCAGCATGGGCCGCACGCCGACACCGGCGTACGTGATCGCGACCCCGTGGTACTCCTTGCTCACGGGGCCGGCGCTGTAGTCCGGGTCGAGCTTGATGCCTATGCGGGCCGCGGCCTCCGCCCACTGCTTCTTCAGGTGCTCGGTGGGCGCCACGACGGTGATCTGCTGCACCACATGGTGGTGCAGCAGCCATGAGGCGAGGGTCAGCGCGAAGGTGGTCTTCCCGGCGCCGGGGGTCGCGACCGCGAGGAAGTCGCGCGGCTGCTCCTGGATGTACTTCTCCATGGCACCCTGCTGCCAGGCGCGCAGCTTCCCGGCCGTCCCCCAGGGGGCGCGGCCGGGAAAAGCGGGTGAGAGGTGGTGGGAGGCGGTAGTAGTCACGGTCTCCGGTTCAGGGCACTCGGGTACGTGGGCGGCTGCCGATACGACAACCGGGCCACCCTACCGGCGGGCGGAGCGGAACCCTCCCTGGACGACGCCGCCCCGGAGCATAATGCGACAGCTGTCACACCTCGGCGACGACCAGCTCCCGCAGGCCTTGTGCGATGACCTTCACCTCGTCCATCTCGCCGGTTGCCACGGCGATGACCAGGCGTTCCGCCGCATCGATGTCCGGGCGCAGATCCACTCCGTTCATCGCCAGGAACGACACGCAGGACAGCCACGCCGTTCGCTTGTTGCCGTCGAAAAATGGATGGTTGATCGCAAGGGACTGGAGGAGCGCGGCGGCCTTGTCGATCACGTCCGGGTACGCCTCCTCCCCGAACATGGCAGCGGAAGGGCGGTGCGCCGCGGACTCCAGGAGCCCGGCGTCCCGCACGACGACCTGCATGTCGGAGCAGGCAAATCCCGCGATGACGAGGATGTCCTCGGAGGAGAGGTAGACGCAGGTCACTTGAGCCTGTCCATGAGCTCGCCCCACTTGGCCGCCTGCTCCTTGGCGGTCTTGCGGACGATGGCCTCCTGCGCCGTCCGGGCGAGGTAGTCGTCCACAGCCTTGAGCAGTATCGCGTGCATGCTGGTGCCTTCCTGCTCGGCCCGCTGCTTGAGAGCCTCGGTCTGGTCGTCACGGAGACGCAGGTTCATAGCCATACCAGAACGGTACCACCGCGTGGGGCCAAAGCAGTACCATGAGCGCCTACCGAGGTTGCACCCGACTCGCCACCCACACCCCCACCAGCGCCACCGCCGCCATCGGCAGGAACACCACCGTGAAGGCCCCGGGGTGCGCCGTGGCCGTACCGCTTCCCACGGCCCCATGGGCGGCCGCGCCCACCGAGCCGCCGCCGAGCGCGGCGAAGGCGGCGCCACCGGCGGCGAGCAGCAGCGCGTTGGACAGGCCGTCCGAGATCTGGAGGGCGGCCGAGTTGGCCCCCGCCTCCTGCGGGGCCGACAGCTTCAGCAGCAGCACACTCGTCGACGCGATCACCATGCCCATGCCGAAGCATCCGACACCCCAGACCACGGCGAGCGTCCACACCGGCACGGACTCGATCAGCACGGCGGCGCGGCGAGGATCGACAGCGTCACGAGCACCATGCCGGCGACCATGAGGGCCCCCCGGTGCGGCTCCAGCCGGGGCCGGGCCAGTACGTACGAGCCGAGGGCCCAGGTCAGGCCACCGGCGGCCAGGGAGAGGCCGGCCAGGGTCGGGGAGAGGCCGCGCTGGGTCACGAGCATCAGCGGGACGAAGGACTCCGCGACGATGAACGAGCCGGCCGACATCCCCCGCAGCAGGATCACCGCGGGCAGCCCCCGCGCCGCCCGTACGGTCCCCGGCGGCAGCAGCCCGCGCACGGCGGGCACGAGCAGCGCGGCACCGGCCAGCGCAGGGACCAGGGACAGCCACCGGAGCTCCTGTCCGGCGTACTGGAGCAGCCCGGCGCCCGCCGAGATCCCGAGCGCGAGCCGAATGCGGCGCCGGTCGAACGGCTCGGCCGCCGCCTCCGCGTCCGCGGCCCCTCCCGCCATCCGCCGGATCGCGGGGAGCGCGAGGCCCAGCGGCAGGAGGATGAGGACCGGGATGCCGACGAAGACCCAGCGCCACCCGAGGTGCTCGGTCACGGTCCCCGAGGCCAGCGGGCCGACGACGGACGGGACGATCCAGGCCGCCGAGAAGCCGGCCATGATGCCCGGCCGGATCCGCTCCGGGTAGGCCCGCCCGATGACGACGTACAGCGCCACGATGACGAGCCCGCCACCGACGCCCTGGACGGCCCGCCCCAGGATGAACGTCCACATGTTCGCAGCGGTCCCGGAGAGCAGCAGCCCCGCCCCGAAGGCCCCGATCCCGGTGGCGAGCGGGGCGAGGGGCCCGCGCCGGTCGGCCCACTGCCCGGAGAGGACCATGGCGAAGAGGCTGGTGGTGAAGTACGCGGAGAACGCGAACGCGTAGAGCGGGATGCCGTGCAGCTCACGGGCCGCGACCGGCATCGCCGTACCGACGGCGGTCGCCTCGAAGGCGATGAGCAGGACGACGGAGACGATGCCGATGCTGAGTGCCCGGTAGGTCCGCCCGAGGACGCCTTCCGCCGGCTCGGCGACGGAGGTCTCGACTATGGCGGCGGTGACCTCGGCGTCACTGGGTTCCAGGGCAGTCATGAGCCCCAGAGTAAGGGCCACACCCCCGGATGACCCCTGTCGGTGGGCGGTATCCGGCTGGTCCCTTCGTCGTAGGCCCGTGGACTGTTTCATGAACGCGGCATGGCAGTCACGTTGCGGCCCGCCCGCATCCCTTGGCCGGGCCCCGGCGGGCCCGTACGGTCGACAGCAGATCAAGAAACGCACGGCCGTGTGCCCGAGAGGTTCAGGGGCTCGACTGCAACTCGAGTTACACCGGTTCGAATCCGGTCACGGCCTCCACGCGGGAGAACCCGAAAGGAACGGCCGCCCCCATGGCGCGGGGGCGGCCGTTCCTGCGTGCCGCCGTGGTGTCACCCTTGGCAGGGGGACTCCGGGACCGCTACTTCGGCGTGAGCACGGGAGTCTTCGGCAGACCGCCATTGTTCTGGCAATCGGGTTCCTTCACCGGCTGGAGCGCCATGGCGTGGAGGATCGTCATGTTGCGGTACTCACGCGTGTCAGGCGCGTCGCTCTCCCGCGCCCGAAACCGCCCTGGATCCGGAGCGGCGTCTTGTCCGAACCGTCCAACTGCGGACTCACGCATGCGAAGTAGAGCGATGCGCCACCCCGCCTGGCAGAAGACTGCACACCCATGGTGGCATCGCCGCCGTCGGACCGGCGAATAGACCGCCGCACACCTCATCGGCCCCGACGAATTGGGCGGGCTCCTCCTCCCCGGCGCCGCATGCCACTCCACCGGCACCCAGAACCAGGGCCACCCCCACAGCCGTCAGCAACCGCCGCACCCTCGCGTCTCGCGTTCGGTTCAACCCATCCACCCATTCACCACTGTTGGCCCGCCGACAGTGCCATGCGCAGCTGGGTGATCCTGGTCGTGAATCCGCGAACCAGGGGGTCTTCTTCATGTCAGCCGCTGCAGTTGTTCGTCCAGTCCTCTGTCAGGTCGGACTGCTCGCTGTTCAGCCGCACCTCAACTCCTTCTGAGCGAAGGTCACGAACTGCGCTATCAGGCCGCGAAGAATGCGACGGTTCTCTGCCGCCTCGGCACCCGTGCTCGGCTGGTCATACGCATAGAGGTCCATCTCGACGTACCGGCCCGGACCGCTCTCCTCTTTCGAGGGCCCGCAATCGATGTAAGAGGCGGCCCCGTTGTACCAGAGAATACCCTCCTCTCCAATCTTGATCGGCTCGGGTTCCGACTTCTCCCAACCACTCCAGTCGATATTCTCCCTGAAGTCGAACCGGCGAACAGAAGCCTGGAATCTTGCCGGACCGTCGATTTGCAGGGTACACGTGGCGGACTTGGAGCTCTCCGAAAGGAACTGCGGACGTATGTAGGACTGAACATCCTTCCCGGGCGGCAGGAGCGACGACACATCTTTTGATTCGAAGACATCCCAGCAGAATCGATCGGGAAGTTCCGGGACCGTCTCCACATCCTCGGAGCAGCCGGCGAGAGGCGCAACCAGTGCCGCCGACACCAACGTTCCCGCCACCGCCTTCGCGAATTTCCGCATGCCTACTTCCCTTTCGGATGAGAGCTATCGATCATGCCGCGCCCGATGGAGTGCGCCCCGGCGGCCTCCGTCGAGGCCGAGCCCATGTAGTCCTTGTAATCATCAGAGGTAAGCCCCGCCGCCCTGCCAGCTGCCGCGACGGCAGCGACGGCAGCATCCTTCGTGGCACCTTCCGCACGCACATAGCCGTCCAATGCCTCCTGGCGACCCTCTTTCGTAGAGTCGTTTTCTGCGCGCTCCAAAGCAGATTCAGTAATGTCTTCCTGCATCCACTCCACCGCGTCACCCCCAACGGGAAGCATTTCTACATATTTGGCCCCGACGGCCGAGATGATGCGATTGGTCCATTTGGCATTGTCCTCAGTTGATTTGTTGTACTCGTCATCCAAGTGCGCATGCATTTCGTGCGTCGCATAGGCTCTCGCCTCGGTCATGATTCCCGCGATTTCACCTCCGGGATGAACCGCGTTACGCACCGCTTCCCCCATATCCACGTGCTTCTCAGGGTGCGTAAACACATCGCTCACGAGCGCCGTGGTGTAAGCCTGCTGCGCGTTGGTGATCGCACCGTATGCCTGTGGGTCCTGGGCCACCGCACCGAGGAAACCGGCCATCTGACCCTTGTCGAACTCCGCCAGTTTCCCGAACGGCTTGATCTGGCCGGCACCGTTTTCCGCCGTGGCCTGCAAATCCGGCATGTACTCGGCGGCCATGTTGCCGAACTGCTGGGAGAGCCCGTTGAGCGGACCCGGTGGGTCGCCGGGCTTGGCGGCCACGAGCTCGGGCTCCGTACCGATCTTCTCCACGACCTGCTCCATCACTTGGGCCATGGCCTTGCTGTGAGAGACCGGTGGTGCGTCGTCGTCACCTGGCACGCGGCCGGTGACCGCCGCTTCCAGGGCGTTGCCCATGGCCGTCTGACCGGGGGTGGACTCCCCGTCGACCACAGCGTCGTACCAGTCGGCCATCGGCTTCTTGTCGAGCATGTAGTCGACCACGCCCTGCGCGTCCTTGCCCTTGATCTCGGCGTCCGACAGCGTGACGATGCCGTCCTTGTTGGTGTCCTCCCGGATTCCCTCGTTGAAGAACTCCGTGGACGCAGCAGGGTTGTTGCTCATCGCTTCCATGAGGCCGGTCATCGGGTTGAAGCCCTTGCCGCCGGTCTCGTCGAGGTTGATGGCCATCTTCAGGTCGTGCGGCAGGTTCTGGGCCCAGATTTCCGGGTTCTTCTTGTCCAGCGCCACCATGTCGCGGCCCACCGTGGTGAGGAAGTCCTTGTCGTACGTCCCCTCCCGGAGGAGCGCGCCGAGCGCCTGGTAGCCGTAGACCTTGGTACCGATGCCGGTGACCGCTGACACGTCCATCTCCTCCCGGCCGGCCTTCAGGAGTTGTGTGGTCCAGGTGGCATCCAGATGGTTCGGGGTCGAGGTCTGGGTGGCGAGACCCAGCATCGCCCCCATGTCGCTCTGCATGTTGCGGACCACGGCGGCCCGGTCCTGGCCGGCGGGGCCCAGCGACGTCGCGTCCAGCGACAGCTTCGTGTACGCCTCGAGAGTCCCCTCCGCGCCGAGTCTGCGGTAGAAGGCGGTGGCGAACTCGGGATCGTCGCGGTTGTCGTCGATGAGGTCTCCGAGTGCCTTGAGCGCCTTCACATTGCGGGCGGTGCCGCCCTCGCCCGTGACTGTCTTCATCAGGGCGGCGGCGCGGTCCACCTGTTCCGCGTCAAGGCTGGAGAACTTGGGCGCACTGAAGTCCTTGGCGTCCCGCACATTGGCCAGAAGGGCCCGCTTCAGCGATTCGTCGGCGTCGGAGCAGTCCTCGACGAGCCGGTCGATCCGCTTCTGCCAAGCAGCCACGGCGGTTTCCTGCTTGTGCAGAGCCTCGGGATAGCCGGGCTCGTGGCGCGCGCCGACATCGTCCTTCAGGTCGTGCCGGGGCGTCACCTTCCCCGCGGCGCTGATCAGGATTCCAGCCTTCCCCGCTTCCTCGTCCCTGATCCTGACGAGCTCATCCCGGGCGATCTTGAAGGACGTATGGGCGTCCGCGAGCAGCAGCTTGATGCCCTTGGCCTCGGCCGCCGCGTCCTCGAGCTCCTTGGCCGTCTTGGATATGAAGGGCTTGGTGACAGCCGCGTTCACGCCGTCCCAGTCGGCCTTGTCCGCCTTAGCCTTCATACCGTTACGGGCGTCGTCGGCCAGTATCTCCAGCTTGGTGACCATCTCCGCCCAGTCATCAGCGGCAGCCTTCAACTTGCCCACAGGGGCATCGACAACGTCCGCGTACGTCAGTCCCGACTTCACTTCTGCACTCCCCCGACCACCACTCCCACGACTGTCACCAGCCTCTCACTCCCTGTGGTCGCACTGGCTCCCGGGCTGCCCAGTTGGCGGAAACCCAACTGGTACAGGGTCGGAAAAGCCCGGCCATCCCTGCATCCGGACCTCACCGCCGCCGGTACGGCGTTGCGGATGTCCGGCGCGACCAGGACTGGCGGGCGGTCGGTCAGCCCTTGACCGCACCCGCCACGAATGCCGTCCACGCAGCGGGAGCGACGGCGAAGGTGGGGCCGTCGGTGACCTTGGAGTCGCGGACGTGGACGGTGTGGGGGCAGGTGGCGACCTCGACGCAGGCCCCGCCCTCGTTGTTGCTGTAGCTGGACTTGAACCAGGAAAGTCCGGGCCCGTCGCTCACAGTTGCCTCACCTTCGTCTCGATGGTCTCCACGGACTTCCATGGGTTGAGCGCCTGCGCCCGCAGGATGCCGAAGAGATCGAACATGTCGCCCACCTGCTCCGGCTTCGAGATCAATCTATCGCCGCCCTGCCCCTCCGCGAACAGCAATGTGCGGCCCTCCCCCGTGGACATCAACTGCATCGGTCCGTTCAACCCCGCATGCGTGTGCTGAGCCGACGGCATCACCTGCACCGTCAGGTGGTTGAAGCGCTCCACGCAGTCGAGCACGTGCCGCAGTTGCTCCTTCAGCACCTCGGGCCCGCCGAGCGTCCGGTCCAGGACCGACTCCTCGATGACGTACCCGATGCGCGGCGGCGGCGTGCGCGACAGCACCGTCTGCCGCTCCAGCCTCGCTCCGACGTGCCGGGCGATCTCGTCCTCCGTGTACGCCGGTACGCGCGACCGGTACAGCGCGTGCACGTACGCCTCCGTCTGGAGCAGGCCCGGGATCAGCATCGTCTCGTACGCGCTGATCACCCGCGCGTTCCGCTCCAGCTTCGCCCAGTCGAGGAACTTCGGCGGGTACTTCTCCTCATCCACCAACTCGCAGCACGCCTTCAGCGCCCCGCCCGCACCGAACACCCGGTCCGCGTCGAGCAGCAGGTCGCGTGACGGGATGCGTTCGGCGCGTTCGACGGCCCCCGTCAGCGACTCCGAGATCAGCAACCGCTCCGCCGCCTCCTTCTGCGTGAAGCCCGCCCGCACCCGGTGGATGCGGATCAACTCCCCCACCAGCCGCCGCCCACGCGTCGTCTCGCCACTCGTCCCCACAGTCATCACCACCCTCCCCACATCGCATGGATGTGGATCGCGTCCTCCTGGTCACGCTACGCAGTCACCGCGATGCTCATAGCCATGACGAGCAAGAAGCTCCCCGAATGGGTACCCGCATCGGGGCTCCAACTCCGCCTCATCGGCATCCACTTCGATGCCATCCGGCTGCGCGGCGTCCGAGGGGAGGCTGTGCTGCACCACCTAGCCACCCTCACGGACGGCGATCCGGGGCCCGTCGTGCGGGAGACCGCGGGGGCGCGGTGGACTTACTTCCTGCTGGAACCCGGCGTCAGCCAGGACTTCGACTGGCCGCAGGGCGCGAAGTGCTTCGGCCCGGCGGCCCGCGACCAGTACGTGGGGATTCCAGCAGCCCACGGCAACACGTATCCGCTGAGCTGGCGGTGCGGGCCCCCGCAGGACGGGGATTTCGTGGACGCGGAGCTGCTGTACGGACTGGTGATGGCCCAGCTCGCCCTGCCGGGTGACTGCTCAGGGGGTGCGCATCAGGTTGCGGAGGCCTGCGACGAGGGCCGGGACGTCGCGTTCGACCTCGGCCGGGGCTGCGGTCCCTGACGATTCCGCCGGCTGGTGCGTGGTCGCGCAGGGGCGGCACAGACCGTCCGGGAGCGCCTCGGCCGGGCCGGGGCGGCCGCAGTCGGTGCACTCGACCAGGAGCTCGCGTGCAGGACGAGAGGCAAGCGGGCCCGGGGCCGGCACGGGCAGGTGGGGCGGCATCTTGTCGGTGAGGCGGCGGCGTACCAGGCCGATGGGTGAGCCGATGCGCTCGGGGAGCCCGGCGGTGAGCGCCGAGGTCAGGTAGTCGGCGCTGACACCTCGCGCGAACCATGCGGCGGCGAGCGGTTCCAGCGCGGCGCAGTCGGCGGCGGAGAGCGCCAGGCGGGGTTCGCTGCGGCCGAGTTCGGCGAGGGTGAGGTAGGCGGGGGAAGGGGTCGCGACAGCCGCTGGGGTGCCTGCGCCTGACTCCTCCTGCGGCGCCGGGGGCAGCGTAGCCAGGTTCGGGTTGGGTCGCTCCCCAGTGCGCTGCTGGGGCACGACCGCCGGCTCGGGTGCCTGCTCCGGGGCGTTGGTCGACTCGCCTGCGAGCCTGGCGGCCCACCACTCGTTGTCGTGGGCGGTGCGTGACCAGTAGGTGAGCGTCACCCACCGGCACTGGCCGTCCCCTTCGACCCGGCAGCGGACGCGGCGCAGGTGTCCGGCCACGGCGAGGGCCCGCAGCG